>JARBTJ010000013.1 GCA_029240245.1 Herbinix sp. | reverse complement strand
TATACGGCTGAACTCTGTATTAAAAAAACATTCTTTATTGTGTCCGCAGCAAAGATAAAGCATCCGGCCTTTACCATATCCTCTTACCCAACCCGCCGGCACTCTGCTTCCTTCAAAATCATAGCTGAGCAGAATTTCCTTATCTGCGAAGGAATCCATCTCAAACTGATAAGCCTCATCATACATCTTAAAATCCGAAACACCGGTAAAAATAGGATGTGACGGCTGTTCCCTATGATAAAAAATCTCAGGCAGTGTATCATACGGAGGATGTCCTGTGAACTTAGCTCCGATTAACTGACTCAGTTCACTTTTTCCCTGTACGGAGATGCCGTTATGAAGCACGAATAATGCTCCACCCTCTGCAACATAGGTTAACAGAGCTGCGGTTTCGTCCTCGGTTAATGCCGGTAAATTAAATTCCCGGTATAATATAAACACTGTGCAATCCTTCAGTTTTGAAGGTTCCAGCACCTTGGAATCACGAAATGCCGTTACCTTAAAATCTGTCAGTAATTCTGTCAGACGTTCATCAATTCCCTCCATAGGATGATATTGTGCGTTTACAGTCCCTAAGAAGAAAATCTTCTTCAACTGCTCCATTTCATTTTTATTACTTTCTACCATGGTATTTCTCTCCCTTCTTCATCCCGCATAATCAATCGACATTCATCGGAATGTTTTAAGTTATCCGGCTCTAAGCTCCGGTCTTCGATAAAATATTCTGCCGCATAACAACCTGCCAGCTCCCTTTTTTCCTCCCGGCAAGCGTAAATCCGGAAGGTATACCCCTCCGGCTGGAGTCGGTTCATCAGTATGGTTGCCTGCATATTCCTTGCGGCACCGATGATATGGCTTAAATGACGTTTGGTATCATAGCACCGGTTTATACTGGCATCCGCTGTGTTGACATAGCAGATCCGCTTCATGCTGCCTGCATCCAGTAATGGCAGCATATGATGTATTACAAGAAGCTCCTTGTTAATAATCTGCTCATATTTTTCCACTGCCTTATTCCAGGCAGCTTCATTCTCTAAAATATGAATGGACGGCAATTCATCATCGTTTCCTAATATCAGCAGATCCAGACCCATAGCAACCTGCTTTTCGACTTTTTCCGGATCATGAGTGTGACCGCATTCATCCAAGCCTGACTGAAGCAGGTTCTCTTGGCTTTCGCACAGAACAGAAAGGTCATTTTTCACCTTCTGGGCTGCCTGAAGGATACTTTCCTGCGTACAACCCTGAAGTTTCTCTTCATATACATACCATCCCCAGTTAGTTAACTCTTGAATAATTTGTCTACACACCGTGGATTCAGAGCCAAAAACAAATGCAGCTCGTTTTTTCATGTTATATTTATCCGCTAAAACGGCCATATTTTACCCTCCACATCCGTAACCTTTAGAACCTCTTCATTTGCCCTGTTCCCTACAAACTGAAGGGCGGCCATTCTTGCAGATTCCTCCGGCTCAAGCATTGCCTTCTCATTTTTAGCACCGGTCATATAGGACTTCAACCATCCCGGATGATATATCCGGAAGGTATAGCCTTGTGGAAACAGCTCATTATGCAATAAACGTATTATCATATTCAAAGCTGTTTTTGACATGCAATAGCCATACATCCCATCACGGTGAGCAACTGAGATACTTCCGGCCTCCGAAGATACATAACAGAGACGCTTGTCTCCTTTTTCCATCAGCGGTAAAAGAGCTTTTGTCATCAGTAGAGCACCCAGACTGTTCACTTGAAAGGTGCTTAAGTTTCCTTCCGTATTCACTTCTTCCCGTATATCTTTTTCCCGGGAAACGATGCCTGCATTACTGATAAAGCAATCCACACAGTCAGTACACTTAGTTATTTCATCCATTGCCGCCTTCACAGACTGAAAATCCGATACATTCAAAGGAATGATTTGTAGTTGCTCCTGATAACTTTCCTTAAGCTGTTCGAGCTGCGTCCATTCGGGCATAAACTGTCCGGCAAAAACCATGTAACCTAGCTTTATAAATTCTTCACATAAGCTGTAGCCTAATCCTCGGTCTGCACCTGTGATTACCACTGTTTTCATTGTTTTGCTTCCTCATATTTTACATAAGCATTTTCCATTAACAGGTAAAACGCCTGGCCTTCCGGTGACAATCCCGGTTTATCAAAGTTTGGTGCGCCGCAGACACCATGAACAAATCCATAATTATCTACTAATCCGTTCGCAGCTTCTCTAAGCTTATGGGCTTGTTCCGCATAGGATTTTGGCAGCCATCCCTGACGAATACCTTCGTAGATGGTATATGCTGTCATTTGGGAAGTATTTGTTTCAATAAAGGTGGTGTTATCATCTATGACATCATGAAATAACCCGTCCTTACGCATATACAATAAAACGTTATCTAATAATTCCACCGCCATGGATTGTATCTTTCGGATATCCGCCTGGAATTTATCTGCCGGCAAAAGCCTGATCATTCGGGATAATGCCGCCAAAGCCCAACCATTGCCGGTACCCCAATGTGCATCACGAATGAACCTTTTGCCTTCGTCATCCCACATATGGCACATTAAATGTTTCTCCTTATCATATAAGGCTTCCCAGTATCCGTACAAATTGATGAGAGCTTCTTTATAATGTCCGGCCACTGCTAAAAATGGTGGTAGCATGTACATAGAATCAACCCAGAATTGATTGCTGGTTACCAGGTGATATAAGACACCCTCCCTGCTTCTTGGTGCCAGATGAAGTGCCCAATTTAACAGTTTTTCTTTACCGCCTTCCAAATACGGATCCTTAGTTAAACTGCAGGCAGCCAGTAAACCTTCACCGGTTGCACAGGGATCTGTGATTGCATCGGTCACTCCGATCGTTGCAGCTCTTCCGTCAGGCATACTACGGTATACTGCTTCCTTCGCCATTGCTATTACAGTTTCCATATCACCTCTTTCCAAAAAGGCCTGCATCGCCACTCCCTGTTCCCAGGAATGCCGCTGCATTGATAATAATGCTATCGCTGCTTTTTCAACACGACTTCTGTTATTTTCCATAGTACCTCCCATATTACTAGTTTTTACATTAATTGTATCTTTTTATTAATTATTTAAACACTGTAATTTTTACTATTTCGTGTCCTATTTTTAACTATTTATTTAGTATTTTTTAACTAATCCTCAGATTCATAATTATGACCTAGAACAGATGACTTGTACAGACTTTTGGTTTTATTCCGTATTTATTTAGGTTTTCTATAAATTTTGAACAAAAAAATATATTGTAATGTAATATGTTGTAGGTGCAATTAATTTAGAACATGAGTTTCGCAATTGCTTACAATCATTTTTTACATAATCTTTTGTCAACCACCGGGTCTACCGCCGATGACAGTTTTTCCTTTTAAGTTCGCCCATTTGAAATCTTCGTTTTTGTCTCTGGATACCAAGAAATTACCCGCTCTTTGTGTCAGCTGTGCAAAGTTCACAACATAGTCCTCCGCACCTTCATTGTACACATAAACGCTGGCTTCCGCTCCCATAAAACCGATTTCACAATCGCCTGATAATACTGCTGTCATAGTTTTATCTGCACCTAAACCATTAACCAAATTAACCTTCAGGCCCTCATCCTTGAAGTAGTCTTTTTCAAAGGCTACGTACATCGGTGCATAGAAGATGGAATGAGCAACCTCATTTAGCGTAATTTCTGTTACTCCCTTTTCACTCTTACAACCGGCAAGCAGGGACGCAACCATGGTGAATACTGCAAGTACACAGATCAGTCTCTTTTTCATTGAATCCTCCCAGAAAATAGCTTTACAACTATAATATATCTGAGTTAATCCGGTTTGTGCTTGTATCATGCCAAGAATCATAAAAAGAGCTTAACAGCTGTATTGTACCCAGCTATTAAGCTCAATGTTTGTATGTTATTTCTCACCTAAGGTTATGGAAAGATCCTTCTCCACATAATCACCATTTTCCAGTGCGCTCACGGTTAAGGTGATGGCTTCACCTGCTCTGTGATAGGAAAGGGCTTCTACTAATTCATCTACGGTTTTAATCTGCTTTTCATTTAGCTTGGTAATAATGTAGCCTTGCTTTATTCCTGCTGCAGCTGCCGGAGAATTCTCTACTACTTTATTAATATAAACTCCGACCGGCATATTAAACCGCTGTGCGTAGATTTCAGTTACATTTTGGGCTGAGTCAAGATAAATTCCTAAGAAGCCCTGCTCGGATGTCGCAATTTCTTCCCTGTTCATAAGCTCATTCATCATTGGAATAGCACTGGAAATCGGTATTGCGTAACCCATACCCTCTACCTCAACCTGAGAAGTTGAAACACTTTTCAGGGTATTGATACCGATAACTTCGCCATTGGTATTCATAAGAGCACCGCCGCTGTTGCCCGGATTAATAGCTGCATCGGTCTGTAAAAGTGTCAGTGTCTGATTATCAATGGTTACTTCCCTGTTCACAGCACTGATATAACCAACGGTTACTGACTGACCGTAGCCAAGTGCATTACCGATGGCAATTACCATCTCGCCTGCTTTGACCTCATCGGAATTGCCAAGAGCAGCCACTCTGATTTTAGAAGCAGTATCCTTGGAAAGCTCCTTCATGGATACGGATAATACCGCTAAATCTGCACTGGAATCGGCACCTTTTACGGTAGCTTTCGCAGTTGTCTCATCAATAAAATCAATTTCAACTTTTGTCGCTCCCTGAATGACATGATTGTTGGTAACAATCAATAATTCCGTCTCATTTTGACCGATGATAATACCTGAGCCACTTCCTGCAACCGGTTCATCATATTGTCTTCCGAAGAAATCATAATTGACTGAAGTACCTATTGAATTAATAGCCACAATGGAAGGCATTACTTTTTCAACAACATCGGATACATCGGTTATGATACCATCGGGAATATTACTTGTAGGTACAATGCCGGTATCATCAGAGGTTTTATCTGTTACCTCAGTAGTATCGATCTCAATATTCACCTCAGCCTCATTATTCTTTTCAGATTTCGGTGTTACTAAAGCATTATAACCCTGGAAAACACCACCTGCCACCAAACCAAATAGAATTGCTGCTGCTGTCGTAGCCAAGAAGTTTTTGAAACCGCTCTTCTTCGTTTTACCTTTCCCGTTTTTGGTATCAGCTACGGATGAATCCGGATCGGGTATATTCTGATTGTTGTTTTCCTGATCCATATTTTGATAAGTAGGATAGTTATTCGTATAATAACTATAATTCCCATTTGATGGATAACTGTTCGTATTTGTGTATCCGTTATTCGTTTGAATCAAATTGGTATTCGAATTTGTAGCCGGGCTCATATACTGATCTTGATCAGCAATCGGATTACTGTTATTACTGGGTTGGTTCGCATCGTTTAATTCTCCGGAGTAATTATTATTATATTCCTTATTGTTCTCGCTGTTCATATAAAACTTCTCCTTTCAAAGTGACCATATTATTGTATCAGGCGGTGCCTGTCAACTTCATTTGATAGTGATAGCTTAACAAATAATTATGTTCACTTTGTGATAAGATTTTGAAAAATATATGAAGAACATCCTTCTTTATTTTGCAATAGCCGGTGCAAAGCTGCCCAGTATTTTCATTTCTATCGCCTCTTCACTAATACAATGAAGGGCATTTTTAATGGAGGGCATATCTAAATTCCCTTCGATATCTACGAAAAAGCGGTATTCAAATGCTTTACCGGTAATTGGTCTTGATTCGATTCTCGTCATATTAATGTTATTATAAATAAAATGAGATAAGGTATGATAAAGCGATCCGCTTTTATGTGGGAGCACGAAGCAGATACTGATGCGTTTTGCATCACTAGCATAAATTCTTTTATTAGAAATGATAATAAATTTCGTGGAATTATGATCTTCGTTATGGATGGAGGATTTGAGGAGCTGTAAACCATAGTATTCACCGGCTCTTTTACTGGCGATTGCTGCCTGCGTGATATCCTGATCCTCTAAAATTCTTCTTGCACTGCCGGCTGTACTTCCCCCATCGATTTGTTTCATATCTGTAAGCTGCTTTAGGAACTGGGAACACTGTAAAAGTCCCTGTCTGTGGGAGTAAACCTTTGTGATATCGGACATAGTTGATCCCGGAAGGCCCCATAAATTATGTTCAATTTTAATCACATGTTCACCAATAATATAATTATCATATTCCGCTAAGAGATCAAAAATATCCGATAAGGTTCCGGTCACGGAATTTTCAATCGGCAAAACCCCATAATCCGCTTCTTGATCCTTAATTGCTTGCATTACTCCTGCAAAGGTTTCCTTTGGTATACCATGAACCGGAGCATTAAAATATTCCAGCATGGCCTGCTCCGTATAGGAACCCTTCTCGCCGAAAAATACCACCTTGGTATCTTTGTCCGAAGCAATTCCATCAATTCGTACAAAACCAAGACCTTGGTCATTATCGAACATCATATATTGCAGTCTTCTGCTCATGGACATAATCTGGGAAAACAAGTCACTGACTGCCTTCTTATTAAATTCATTTTGGGTAATCTGCCGGAGCGCATCTAATTTCTCTTCTTCTCTTGCCGGATCATAGATCGGTTTACCAACACTGCGCTTATACTCCGCTACATCGATAGCAATCTGCATACGGTATTCAAATAGTTCCACCAGCTTACGGTCTACCTCGTCAATTTTTTTCCTGCTTTCCTGCAAATCAATCATGTGTTATCCTCCATTAAAATCCAAACTTTTCTTTCGTTATTGTTATTTTCTAAGTCTTCTTTAGTTTATACATAAATACGTACTATTAAAGTTAATGAAATTTGTTTATAATATCCATGCTTTATGGCAATTGTTTGACTCATTATACTATTATAATCTTTAGGATGCAACCTGGGTAATAATCATTATTATAGCAGAACTCCTGCTTCTTGCATATTTTTTCCCGTCGATATATAATGAATAAAACGGAAATTCAAATAACCGGAGGTCATCATGTTGAAAACAGCTAAAAGAGTACTTATATTTTTAATCATCCTAACCATAATCGGTACTGTCGCCATCCTGCTATATACGAATAATCGTACTTTTTTCAACGAAGAAGACGAGGTCGGCAATACTTCCGGCAATATCTATAACGGAGGTCTGTTTTGTGAACAGGACGGTAAAATCTATTTTAGTAATGATTTTGATGACGGCTGCCTTTATGTCATGAATTCTGATTGTTCCAACGTGAAGAAAATTCACAAGGATAAGGCGGTTTATATCAATGTAGATGAGAATTATATCTATTATCTCCGTGCCAATAATACCAGAGAAAACAATTCAGGAAGCCTGCTAATGTTTAATAATACCGGTATTTACCGAATTACCCAAGCCGGCGGTAATTTGAAAGCAATCACCACCAATCCGGGAAGTTTCCTTACTTTAAAGGGTAACTTTCTTTATTTCCAACGTTATGATGTGGGCGTAGGGTTATATTTGCATCAATATCAGATCGATGGCACCAAGGAACGTCTACTTATAAAAGATTCCGTAATCCCTGCCGCGGTGGAGGGTAATTACTTGTATTATGCAGGTTATTCCGATAATCACAATATCAATCAATTAAATTTATCCAGTTTTAATTCAAGCACCTTACTTGAGGGTAATATGGCATATCCCATATTTCACGGGAATTATATTTATTATATTAGTTTGGAGGATAAATATAAGCTTTACCGGATGAATAGAGACGGTTCTGAACCCACCCTGCTGGTGGATGAGCGCTGCTCCACATATAATATAACGAACAGCGGTAAATACCTGTACTACCAAGTCGATCATCAGGAGAAAAGCCGGATTTGCCGTATGAATTTAGAAACCCTGGAAGAAGAAACCCTGATTGACGGTAATTATAAACAAATCCATGTTACGGAACAATATGTTTTCTTTAAAGACTTTGACAATACAGAAACCTACGTCGTATCCTCTGACGGAAGTTCCAAACTCGGAACCTTCAACCCCGGAAATTAAATATACATCAAACTGGAATGATGTATTATTATAGCTATATAAGACATAGTCCATAGCAAAAACTATAATGTTCCGCATTTACCAAAAGTATATAGACTTATAGAACAGGAACCTATCAATGGAATATGAAATATCCGTTGGCAGGTTCCTGCTTTGCTTAGTATTTTAAATATAATCACAGAAATAATGGCCTTCATTTCAACCATTACAGATTATATTGATTTCAATTTGCTTCTTAACTGTAAAACAGTCTCTCCGTATATTGGATGCTTCACCCACGGTGCAATTTCCGCTAATGGCTCCAGTACAAATGCCCGATTCGCAAGCTCCGGATGCGGAATGGTCAAATCCTTGGTTTGAATTACCTCATCATCATAGAATAAGATGTCTAAATCAATGGTTCTCGGCCCCCAATGGATGATTCTCTCCCGTTTTAATGTTTTCTCAATTTCCCCTATCAGTATAAGCAGCTCGGCTGGAGATTTTAATGTCTTAACCAGAAGAGCACCATTTAAAAAGTCATCCTGCTCAACACCGCCAACCGGTTCGGTGATCAGGAAGGTAGAAATACGTTCAACCCTGCAGTCATCATCTTCATTCAAAAGGCGGATTGCTTCCCTTAGGTTCGCTTCTTTATCCCCCAGATTGGAGCCAATCCCAAGATAAGCCTTATGCCAACCACGTTCTGCTATTACCGAAACCGTATCCAGTGTCATAAGAATCGGTGCCCAGGGTTTTTTGATTTCAACCTTAATCGTTTCAATGCGGTCATAGGTTTTTAATAAATGCATTGCTAACCGCTCCGTAGTTGTCTCGATTAAATGATAGGTGTTTTCCTTTAAAAATAAATCAATGGATTTACATACCGAGGCATAGTTAATGGATTTCTCGATATCATCCGTCTTCGCTGCTGCTGTTATATCCGTACCCAATTCAGCACTAACAAGAAATTTTTGTCCCAGAGCATTTTCTTCCTTCAAAACGCCGTGATAAGCAAATACTTCCAAATTCGTTATCGTAATACGATCCATTGTCCACCTGACCTTCTACTAAGCTGTTTCATTCGTTATTTTATATAAATAATTTTGATTAAAGTGTCATTGCTATGCTACGCACGTTTTCAGATATAATGTATTGAATGCAAGCAAGCTTGTAATCGCAATGCTTCTATTCGGCCTCTAATAAGTCGGAAACTGCTTACAGGCAAGACAACTCGGAATTAATTCTTCGCTGTTTCGGATTGCTTCTGCCATCAAAATGGCTCGCTTGTTTTCCATTACATCATGCACGCGGATAAAATGGCATCCCTGCATGACGGCGACCACAGTCGTAGCAAGCGTTCCTTCCAGACGATTTTCTACGGGTTCCTTTAAGGTAAGACCCACCACCGATTTACGTGATGCACCCAAAAGCACCGGATATCCAAACTCATGCATTTTATCTATTTGGTGGATTAGAGATAAATTCATCTCATAGGTTTTCGCGAATCCTATTCCCGGATCAACCATAATTTTATCCTTAGCGATTCCTGCTCTAAGGGCAATATCTATACTTTCGTGCATGTCCGTCTTAAAATCACCCCAGAAATACTGGTAATACGCGGTCTTTCGGTTATGCATAAGGCATATAGCCGTATTCATTTCCTTAACCGTATTAGCCATTTCCAGATCATATTTTAAACCCCAGATATCATTGATCAGGTCAGCGCCTGCCCGACAGGCTGCACGAGCCACCTTACTCTTGTAAGTATCTATGGATATGGGGATGTCCCAGTGTTTACGTATGGCCTCAATAACCGGAACAACCCGCTCGATCTCTTCCTCCTCCGAAATCATCGTATAATTAGGCCGGGTAGACTCCCCACCCACATCGATGATATCGGCACCCTCTTCTATCATACGGCCGACATGCATCACAGCTTCCTCCAACCGGTTATGCTTGCCGCCATCAGAAAATGAATCAGGGGTTACATTAAGAATACCCATAATATAAGTTTTCCCACCGATTGCAAAATCCCGGCTCCCAATCCGCATATTCTGAAGCATATGATTCCTCCCGTTAAATTAATAGTAATCTAAAAACATAATACAGATTCACAAGTCAATGAATGAAAAATGAGAATGTTTACGCCTATAATCATAACAACACCTTAAAAAGACTTATGGCAACCGATTAATTTATTTGATCAATTGAAAAAATGTATTCTGTAAGCTCTGATCCCTCTCAAATTCTCCGCGACAGATATAGGTAACTGTCTTGGTGCCTGGTTTATTCACACCACGCATGGACATACAAAGATGCTCTGCCTCCAGCATAACCATAACACCCTTTGGATTTAAGTACTTCATGATATCCTCTGCAATCTGTGCTGTGAGTTGTTCTTGAATCTGCGGCCGTTTTGCATAGGTTTCCACGGTTCTTGCTAATTTGCTGAGGCCGACTACCTTACCATCCGGTATATAAGCAATATGTGCTTTTCCGAAAAACGGAACTAAATGATGTTCACAAACAGAATAGAATTGGATGTCTTTTTCAATCACCATTTCATTCCCTTCCGCATGAAAGGTCACCATCAAATGCTCCGAGGCATCTTTACCAATTCCACCGAATATTTCCTTACACATTTCGCTGATTCTCTTTGGAGTGTCTGCCAGACCTTCTCTGTCACAGTCCTCACCAACAGCTTCTAAGAGTAAGCGCACCGCCTGCTTTAGTTTTGCTTCATCTATCATATGTCTCGTCATCCTTTCGTACTCCTAAGAGATTTACCAATTCCCCCAGAAATGATAATGATCCAAAGGCTATAATCACATCCTCCACGCCCGCTTCTTGAAACGCAAACCGAAGGGCTTCTCTCGTATTTCCGGCATCGATTACCCTTTTTCCTAATGCAAGGGCTTCCTTCGCCAGTTCTGACGAGGCTAAAGCTCTTGGGTTATTCGGAGTCAATGTAATCATCATATCTGCCAAGGGAGCAGTTATTCTTAGTATACTTTTATAGTCCTTATCCGCCAATACCCCTATCATATATATTATCCTTCGATTTGTAAAGTATAAATCAATCGATCTTCGAAGGACATTGGCTGCTTCTTCATTATGAGCACCATCAATTACGAGATAGGGGTTTTTCGCAATAATCTCAAACCGGCCGCTCCACCTTGTCTCATAAAGCCCCCATTTTAGAGCAGCTTCACTAATATAGTACCCTTTACTACGGAGTATCTTAATTGCTTGTATTGCCAGTACAGCATTACTGACCTGGTAATCCCCAAGCAGCTTGATTTTATACCTCTCATGGCCCTCGGCTTCACGAAAGGTGAAGATAGTCTCCTCGGAAGTATATGATACTTGTGTCACCCTATCAAATTCCGAGATGGATAACTGTGTTTCTTTTTCCCTGCAGACTTCCTCCAGTATATTTAACACCGTAGCCTCCTGCTGGCAGGTGACAGCTGGTACATTATGTTTAATGATACCCGCCTTTTCATAGGCAATTTTATCCAAGGTGTCACCAAGATATTGCATGTGATCCATACTAATGGAGGTAATTATACTTAAAACCGGTTGCTTAACTATATTCGTAGCATCCAGCCTGCCGCCGAGTCCGACCTCCAACACCACAAAGTCCACCTGCTTTTGAATGAAATACAACATAGCCATCGCCGTCTCAATCTCAAAGGAGGTAGGATGCGAAAGACCCTCCTTTAACATTGCTTCGCAAATCGGCTGTATTCGTTCCATTGCTTCACAAACACCCGACTCGCTAATATATTCTATTCCTATCGAATCTTTATCAGGATAATCAAAATCGAAGCAATCATCTGCTTCTTTATCTAATGATTCTTCATTTATAGAATGATTATTATTGATATATGCGTTGTTCTTGTTTCCATTATTTCCCTCTTGTTCTCCCTTACGTCTCTGTGCTATCTGTATACCTTCCCGGTAGGAAAACACAGCGGGTGAAAGAAACCGTCCGACACGATAGCCTGCGGCACCCAGAACTGTGGTAATAAAAGCAGAGGTGGAACCCTTACCGTTCGTACCTGCTATATGAATGACTTTTAAATGTTCCTGCGGATTCCCAAGCCGCGCCAACAATTCACAAATTGTCTCAAGTCCCGGCTTAATACCGTATCGGTTTGACTGTTTTATAAATTCCCTGGCTTCCTCATATGTCATATTGATTACTCCAATCATATATTCCTTAAGCACTATCGTTCATCAAAAAGGATTCACTTCTGATGCTTTTACTTATTAACGGTCCGGATAAAAATCTGGCAACTTATTTTTCATTCATTACCTGGAAAATAAAAAATTTCAAATAATAAGATTCATCTGCTGCCCATAGGATTGGATGATCAGGAGATTGGGTACGATATTCTACCTGCCGAATTCTCTTCTTTACATTCTTTGCTGCCTGACCGATGGTTTCTGCAAATAGGTCCGGTGTCATGAAATGGGAACAGGAACAGGTCGCAAGAAATCCTCCATCCTTCACCAGCTTCATCGCACGCAGATTAATCTCCCGGTAGCCCTTAATTGCATTCTTTACCGAATTACGTGATTTTGTAAATGCAGGTGGGTCAAGTATAACCACATCAAACTTTTCATTCTTCGCTTCGTATTCCGGCAACAGATCAAATACATCTGCACAGATGAATTTGACGGTTCCTGATAGACCGTTTAGGGCCGCATTCTCGGTAGCCTGGGCAACACCAAGTTCGGAGGCATCTACACCGATTACCTCCCTGGCACCACAGGCGCCTGCATTTAAAGCGAAGGAACCGGTATGGGTAAAGCAGTCCAAAACCCTGGCCTCCTTACATAGCCTTCCTACGGCAGCCCTGTTGTACTTCTGATCCAGGAAGAAGCCCGTCTTCTGTCCTTCCGCCACATCAACCAAATATTTCACACCATTTTCGGTTATTTCAACCTTAGTATCAAAGGGCTCACCAATAAATCCCTTCACACGATCCATACCCTCATTACTGCGTACCTTTGCATCGCTTCGTTCGTAAATTCCGCGGATTGTAATTCCGTCTTTACTCAATAACTCCTTTAATATGCGGATAATTTCAAGCTTCATCCGATCAATTCCAAGTGCCAAGGACTGTACTACCAATACATCATGAAATTTATCGATTACCAGACCTGGCAGAAAATCCGCTTCCCCAAAAATGAGTCTGCAGCTGCTTGTATCAACCGTTATTTTACGATATTCCCATGCCGCTTTGACTCTCATCGTTAAAAATTCATCGTCAACCTCCTGACCCTTTATTCTAGACATCAACCGAATTGTAATTTTCGAATTAGTATTAATAAAGCCGCAGCCAAGATAATAATCATCAAAATCGTGCACATGGACCAGATCACCATTTGTAAAGTCTCCAGAAATTTTATCGATCTCATTATCGTATATCCAAAGCCCACCGCCTTTTAAGGCTCTTCCTTCACCCTTTTTTATTGTAACTACTGCTTTTGTATCACTCATATATAGCTTCCTCCAATTTATAAGTCGTTTTATTTCTATATTAACTTCAGATTATTTACATGTTTACTTTCATGTTTTCATGCATGTTTATTTACATATTTTCTTGCATGTTTACTTATATATTTTCTTTCATGCTTTAATGCATGTATACTTACATATTTTCTTGCAAATTTACTTGCATGTTTTCTTGTATGTTTTAATGCATGTTTACTTACATATTTTCTTGCAAATTTACTTGCATGTTTTCTTGTATGTTTTCATGCATGTTTACTTGCATATTTTCATGCCTGTTTACTTGCATGTTTTCTTGTATGTTTTCATACATGTTTACTTGCATATTTTCATGCCTGTTTACTTACATAATTTCTTGCATATTTTCATTCATGTTTACTTGCATATTTTCTTGCATATTTTCATACATATTTTCTTGCATATTTTAATGTATGGTTTAAGTGTCAAAAGTACCTTCAGCGCTTTCGTGCTACAAAATATTGATATGCAAGCTTGCTTCCGTAAAATATATTGTAGCATAAAAAGTGCATAGCACCTTTCGACACTTTAACCATGTATATAAAATTGCATTTCATAATTTGCTTTTATATATTTATAACATATTTCTCAAATAATACAATCCTGTTTTTTCACTTTTGTAATCGGCTATGCACTTTCATAATTGGTTAAGCACTTATGTAATTGGCTAAGCACTTTTATAATCAACTATGCACTTTCACGATCGCTCCATGGGAGATAAAGATAATTCTACGATTATATGCTATTCCGGTTACTTTATCCTTTTCGTTTATAGCTACTTCTAAAGGAGCGAACTTTTCCCATGAATAATGGGGAAGTAATTCTATCTCCACAATGAGCTTTCCCGTTTTAGCAAAATCCATGCTGATTATTACTGCAGCTGCCAAACGTTCCAATGTATGCATATGCATAACATAAATACCTCATCTTGAAGAAAGAACTACTTCCCCGACCTATGAATGAATTAAATAACTGTCTATTTACACTAGCGGAATCAGCAGCTTAATTCTCCTGCCTCTTTTTAAAGATGTAACTTTTACTAAAAATATAATTTAAAATGATTACAATCACTGCTAAACCTGCCTTCACCGGAAGACGGGCGAAATTAAGCCGCTCCGTAAAAACATACATTCCCAGCTGCTCCACACCTAAGGTTATGACTCTTGCACCGTAAAACATAGTAATTTTAACAGCTTCATCCTTTACGGTTTTACTTTTTGATGCAAATACCTTAATTTTATTGACCAGATAGGCAAATGTAACTGCTATCACCCATGCCAATGCATTGGCAGTCAGATTGGGTACTCCAAGGCGAAACAAGCTTTCATAACTGGCAAAATTCACAATTGTGGTAAGTACACCGGCGATTCCATAAGATATGGTTTCTCTGTTCACGACCATTTTCGATAAATCTGTTAATTTCGTTTTCCATGCTTCGTTTTTCATTTTCCCTAAGGTCCTTCCGTTTCACTCTTCATTTAATCTAACGGGAACAGGCTTCGTCTTAATAAGGTAACGGTAACTTCACCTGTATTATGTGTTTCATCGGTCGCTGTAATGGTAATGTCTCTACTACTTTTTCCCTGCATCAACTCATTCGGAACATACATAACAAATTCGCCATCCTCAAAGGCACTATGAGGATCAATCGTCTGCTCCGTACCATCCGCTCGAATCCGACAAACCCGCACCATATCCGTCAGTTCCTCAGTCAATCCTTCCTCTGTTGAGGTAAATTGTAAGGAAATATTGGAATACTCCTGCTCCACTGTAAATGCAATCCGTAATTCCTCCTCTGAATTATAGTCGGAGGAATCCACCGCATTATAATCAAAATCTACATAAATGACCTGATTCACTCCATTCGTGATCAGTTTTGAATCTGTAATTGTTACTACAGGGTCCTGGGCAAATAGGAGGGTTGCTTCAATCATGTCGGAATCAGAATCTTCATTCTCTGCTGTAATGCGTAGCCTTGGCTGATCATTATCTACTAATACCGATTCCGGTATTTTAATGGCATAGGTTCCGGTTGCAACCGTCTCACTGCCAAGGGGAATCGGTGTATTTGATATCACACCCGCATCTGATACTGCATAAATCGTCTCATTCCAGCTACCGGTAGGATTCAGACCGTTAAGGAAAATTTCAAGTTCCATATCGGTCAAGCTATCATTCAACGTAAAGATTAAGATGAAATCAGAAGCTATTCTGTCCTCTTGTGTAAAATGCAGAACCTTACCATGTATCTCATCCTCTACCGAAACCGGCCGGAAAAATTCCAGGCGGGGAGGGATTTTTATCACTCTACCGGTGGATTGAAAGGCTGCAATAATCGTATTTACAAATAATTGCACTTCTTTTCTGTATTCCGGTTGATCTGCTGCTGCTAAATTAATTCCTGAATAATAGGTAGAACCATTACTGAACAGATAGTAATTATTTTTCACATCATTCGGCGAAGAGCTGTATACGCCTTGATACAAATCACTTACCGCTCCATCCGGCGTAAGCCCAGCTCTCCGGATAACCGGACTTTTGGTATCCGATAAACTATACCAGCCAATCAACCGCTTATTCTGCAGATGAAAATCAAGCGTCGTATTGTTGGAATAAGAATTATGAGCGATTAGAATAGCTTCATCAATCTGGTAGGGATATCTGGTTACAGGTCCTTCATTGGTTTTTGTAAGGAAGTTTGTCTGATAGGCACTATCCTGACTAAGCTCTGCATAGGTTCCCAAATTGCGGAACATGTATTTTTGTAACAATGAGCCCTCCCATTCATTTACATAACGATGAATTCGATTATACGTTAACTGCTCCGTAAAGCTATGGCTTGTACTTTGATTGTAATAAGCATCCTGCCTTGCAAAACCCAGTGCATTCTTAGTAAAGATAACCCCCAGATGATTGTCGATCTCATCCCGGATATTTGCTGCAGCACCGTTTGTTTCCGGTATTATAGTAACAGGATTATCCAATATAATCAAATGGTATTTGGATAACTGATTGCTTTCCTCCGCTGTTCCTGACGTATAAGGCTGAGTCGTATATAAATTCACAAAATTCAGAACGGTTTTTGTTTCAAAGATAATATCATAATCCATTAGAAGCCCCTGTCGGGCATATTCATGATACTGACTTGGAAAATAATCCACCTTTGTCTGCAAATTATGTCCGGTACCGTCATTTTCCATCAGCTGGAGAACATATATCTTTTCATTCTCTGTATTTGAGGCATAACCGGTTAAACTCTGACGTATTTCCTTCTTACCCTGACGTTCGATTACTACCTTCCATTGGTAAACGCCGTTCAAATTCGACATGTCATACTTATACGTGTAGGTGCGGTAATTACTCTCACGCAGGCCCTCCCAGGCTGAGCCGTCATCGGACCTTACATTCACCTTCTCCTCCGGGTCAAAGATACCATCCCCATCTTTATCGATATAGAGATATGCATTATAAGTATAAATACTTGGTAACAAGCCCTTTGGAGGAATTTTAAAACGAATTGTATACAGCTTGGTATCCGAATCTGCATATCTATATTGCTCGGTTGTCGTAATGATCGGAGCTTCCAATCTAATATTCGGCCGATTAATATTTAATGCGAATTGTAACCGAATATAAAAGGTATAAATCGCAGTATCAGAGGAACTCAAAAAACTGTCAAGGTTCAGGCAATTTGCGGTATATGCTTTTGCCAGTGTCACAAAAGCTCTGATGTTGGTTCCGCTTTGTACCTTTTTTGATAAACTAGGATTAGTATCACATTCATACATATATTTATCCAAAACTATGGGATAACCAGCCTTTAAAAAGGAGATTAAATCCTCCTTCCTCTGCAATGAAATATCATTTCCCGGATAATTTACCCTCGCTTGAACTCCATCATTGATCGTAACATAGTCTCCCTGGCTAAAATAAATCATCCCATTCATCGTAGTATTATTAAAAGCCGTCTTGGTTCCGTCATCATAGAATCTACCTGCACCGCTGCCGATCAATATCATATCATATCGGGAATTGATATCTTCAATACTTCCATTAAATTGAATACTGGTCATATTGACAATCTGAATGGGATAGCCTGTCATCATCAACCGGATTTTTGCTTCCGATTCTGTAAAATCAGCGGTTGGCTGGATATTCAATATACGCTTATAATAGCGGACATCCGTGTCCCCGGAACCATCATCCGGTGGAATCGGTCCTGAGCCTCCGCCCACACCCTCTACATAGCTTCCGTCCGGGTAGGATATTCCACCTACATTTTCATAACCGGCTCCCCCGTTGGTGATTACATGCACAATATCAGCAATTGTATATCTACTCGGTGTTGTAACTGTACCATCCGGGTTAACGTAGGCCAAGTGCTCCTTCGCATCTTTACTGGACGCATCCGGCAGCTTATGTAAGGAGTCTGCTGCAAAATTCTTATTAAAAATTTCCTGTCCGTTGGTAACAAGTATATTATAAGTTAAATCCGTGGTTTCTGCCATAAAATCATAATTAAAAATACCTTTTGCTATATAATCTGCTTCGGTAAACCTTACCATTTCGCCATTTTCATTCAGTCCATACGGTAGAAAGGTATTCTCATTCCAATACAATGCTGCGTAAGCGCTAGGAGATGGGTTTGTACTATCCGGTCGGATAAAGCTTCCGGTAGAACCGGTTGTATTGGCAGAGGTATTGACCTCCGTAATCAGATAGTCGGTCGTATCCGGATTTAAGAAGGAATTATAAAAATCCACCATATTTCTCTGATTAACCATTAAAAACAATTTCGACACATTGCAGATGGTATTCTCACTCCAGGTAGTGTGGTCAAAAACCATTCCGGCCTTGTGACAGCCGATACCGGCTGCACGACGGAATAATTTAATAACGCTTGTCCAACTTAAATCATGCGCCAAAAATGTAGGATTCGATGAATAGTATTTTGGATTGTTCTGTGGGCCTGTTCCTTCATAACTATAGGTTTCATATAAGGATATCTGAGCCGAATTGTGAACTAAGGAATTAATGTAGAACATTCCTGCTTCATCAATGTAATGCTGGTTCTCCGGTTTATTTAATTCCTCCGGTGTTATGGTTATTACCCGAACCTTGAAGTTTTCCACCTGTGAGGCTGGTATATTTAAAGCCAGACGTTTAAACCATTCATTATTGATAAACTCTGTTTTGGTTTTATATTGGTAGAAGCTCATTATTTTCTGTCCTCTGACCCATATTTTATTACCCTCGGAAACATAATTCCTCGTGCTGGTCTTCTGTAGAGCTGCCGCGTCCTGAACCCAGGTATAATCACCGTTCCATTCGTTGAAATCAAACCGGGTTCCCGTTTCCCTCTCATAGGCCCCATTAGCATCCAAAACATATTGCACTGGGAAGGAATACGGCCCTGTTGCATCCTCCATAATCTCATAATCGGCTGTCATGTGGTAGGTATTCGTGGTATTTTTGGACCCAGGCTTAAACAGCACATCATATCTGCCATGCCCTTTGTTTAGTTTAAATTTACGTGTCCCAAGGTCATAATCATAGTCTCCGGTTCGGTCCGGAATTTCATTGACACTAAAGGGTTCATAACCATTGGAGGAATTATATAAATCCACACCGGTTGGATACCCATAAACAAAATATGCTTTCACATTCTTTTTATGTGTTGCATTCCAGTCAGAATACACCTGGGTTTCCATGTCCGCTCCTGGCTTTAATTCTACACGGTAATCACCGTCATTATCGATTGCCCTCACAAAATGCTCACCGGAGGTTTTTTTATAAATACCGTCATTGTCCGGTATAAAGTATCCGTTCTGAGTGATAATCGTTTTAGCAGGTCTCCAGTCACTTCCTGAGGTAGCGGTAGGTCTCTCCGTATAGGAATTAAATATGGTAAATGCATCGCCAAAGATGTTTAGGCTTCCTTCTGCCGAGTTATAATTCAACTCATTATGCAGATCCCGGTCAAGGTGCTCCTCACCGTCAACCAGGTAATTGATTTCTCCGAGTGCCTTATGAGGAACTATTTCAACAATGGTAAAATCATACACCTGACTGGGATCTTCACCATCCTCCGACCAACCAGCATCATTGGCTTCAACCGTATGACGCATGTTGTCTATGAGTCCGGGCATTAAAAAGGAAATCGCTACAATAAGACCGATTAACAAGCTTCCCTTAAATAGCTTTATCATGACAACACCTCCTTACTAATCTATTTTGCATTACGGAGTTTAATTGATTTACTAACCGAATAGGTATCCTCCCCCAACGCAAAGGAGATATCGATGGTTACCTTGTTCGTTGAATATCCGCTGATAGTAAAATCCTCAACAAATTCTGCCATCAGGTACTGCTTTTTAAATATTTCTTCGGAATATGGAACAGCATCTGCGTTGCCTGTCGTATCAATTAAGAATAAACTGTTTTTATCCTTAACAAAAAGAATGGCATAATTTTTTGATGCGTTGTAGGTTACAACATATTTTTTATCCAACGGTGATGATAAAAGATTTGAGGATGGATCAATTTGGCTTGCCTCCATGATCAGATTAGTTAATTGGTTGGTGGCTGTCTGAGCTTCCAGTTGAAGATTTACCTCATCATTCGTTCGGCGAAAGCCATGGGAGGCATTGCTGATAATTATAATGATCATGGATAATACAATCCCCGAAATCGCCATGGAGATTATCAACTCAATCAAGGACATCCCTTTTTCATTCCTTCGTAAGCACAAACTCAGTTCACCTCATCAATCCATATAATGCTTTCCGGTTAACTCTACCAATCGCAGGGTGTAGGATCTTCCGGACGCCGAAATTCCTATTTTGGTTACCAGCTGCCCCTCCCTGTTTGGCTTGAACGCTCCGGTTTCTTTATAAAAACAGATCTCCAGCTTGTCCTTTACATTTCTCCCGGGTACTAACCCATCATGCAGAAGATAATCCGTCACATCTCCACTGTACTCAGTCGTAATCTCTCCACCGATGCGCAGTTCAAGTGGCTCCTCCTGCAGTTCGGTCTCAGTTACACCTCCGGCCGTTACTGAATCCACTCTCATAAAATATTTCCCTGTACTATCCGGGTAAATGACCAGATAATAGGTTTTACTCTTCGTCATATTTTGTAGCTGGATATAATCAAGCATGGTACTAATTCGAACTGTTGTACTCTTGGCACTGCCCGTGTTTAATATATTATAGCCGACGACTGACCCTACCGCAACTATACCCATAATAACCATAATAATGATTAATTCAATTAAAGTAAATCCACGGTTATCCTTCATCTGTCTCCTTCCATCCCATAAATATAACAAGGCAATTGCGCAACTCATATTCTGTAATAATTGCGCACACAACATATTCGTTCACTTTTTACTCATTTTTTCTCCAATTTTCATAGGATATTAGACCGGACATCGAAATATCCACCAGACTCGACACCGGTTCTAGGGCTGTAAAATTAACAGTCGTATCCGCATTATGAAAAAGATTGCTGAGTAAATCTCCCTTGCTTTGAAATATAGGAGCGATATAATTATTCTCAATGGTCTCATTGATTTCAAAGCTGCTTTCCGTACCGAGTATGATTTGGTTCGTGGCAGCCAGGCGGCCCTTCACTGTAATGTGATTGCCTGCAATAATATTTCCAACATTAGTCTCACCGGTCGAAATCACCATTCCGTGGATGGTTGCACCATCTTCAATGGTTATATTTCCGGAGGCGATTAAAATACCGTATAAGAAGGCATTTTCATCAATAATGACATCACCGTCCACGACTGCAAAAGTCTGTTTTGGTGAACCGGTGGTATAGAAGGTGTAATCCATATCTTTCTTAATATAATCAAAATTATCATCCTCTAGGGTATCAACATGATCAATAAAATACCGGATACCGCCACGTACCATTCCGGACGCTACTACTTTATGATCCTCTTGATATGCGGTAGCAGTCTCTCCTAAGGTTAACAGATTGCTCATTCTTTTATATAATCCGCCCAGCTGACGTACCGAATTCCCGTCTAATAGTGTTCCTTCAAAAATTGGTGCATTTAAGCTAATATTTGCAATGTAAGCATCCAGAGAAGCGTCATCCGGGTAGGAAGCCTTTAAGGTTTCACTAAGTCCGGATGCCAGAACAACGGTCTTATCCGAACCATCCGTAGTATCCGGATATGACATGACATTCCCGACACTATAATTCTCTGCCGTTGGAACTGTTACATTTCCCAGGGTAAACGGAGCCATTTGATCCAGTAGCTCCGGGAACCGACCATAAAAATGCATCATATAATCATCTGCCTGTTTGCCACTGCCAAAATTAAGATAATAATAACGCAGAAGGCTGCTGCCGGAGGAGGTTCTTGACTGCTTTACCGCAATTTGAAATGGAGAAACAGCTCCTGCAACAAAATCAAGATAGTTGATATCAGTATCATTTTCTATGGTAACCACCGGATTTACTAAAACACCAGAAGACATGATATCGGCTTCCGTTACCGGATTATGCTCAATTCCCTCGATAAATTTACCCGGGATTAAGTAGGCTCTCTGGTTACTTTTCAATGCAACCGATTCGCCGGTCAGGATATCCGAATCCTTGTTTAACTCCCCGTCCTCTACGTTTATGTGGGCACGTCCGGCTAAAACAAGTGGTGAAAGGCCGGATAGCAGCAAACTGGAGCCGGTACCGTTAATCATAACTGCACTTCCTTTTTCCGAATGCAGTCCGGTATATCCGATATAAGCCCCGTTCATCGTAACCTGGCTGTTAATTCCATCTAATACAAGGTCATCCTTTATGATGCTGATTCCACTGATTTGCAAGATGGTCGGGTGGCTGGGATAGGAATTTCCGGTGGTTTGCGTCACCAGGTTATTCGCCCAAACCATGGGTTTATTGTGCGAATCAATACTCCCATCGAGATTACCGATGATCAGCTTGGCCGTATCGGAAACTTTGATATTTCCTCTAGTAACAATGTGATCACCACTCATATTAACTTCATAATTACCATTTTTAAGATTGTTTTTTATATCAATACCGTTTTCTCCGGCATATACATTACCGGAAATGGTATCTTTGCCATAGGTGTTATTCGCGCTGATACTGTTATCCGCCACCAGAACATAATCCTGAAACGGTTGAACCATGTTGAAATGTACGGACTCCGACGCACTTGTAAAAGTAAATTTTGGTAATGTCACCCTGATATCAGAGGTAATGGAGGTCTGATAATCTCCCTCTGTATATTCCACCTTTAGTTCCGTCAACACAATCGATGCTCCTGAAAAATCAGGGTTTCCATCACCATCATTGTCGATATAGGTTGATTTTACAGCTGATAGGTAGGATGGATACAAATCGGTATAACCTCGTTCCGGATGGTCCGGATCAGGATGGTTCGGCTTTGACAGATACGTGTTTAAAACCTCATGATTCACCACGATATCCGACCTGGTAAATATTTCATCCGGAGCAACAATCCCAGTACCAAGTACCCGACCCAACTCCTGCGCGACCAGATTATGAATTTTTAAGTTTTTCTGTCCCTCGGATAAGATTAAATAAGAGGCATACTCGGGCAAAACCTCTTCTTCATAAACCTTTTTCATCACCTGTGCGGTTAGCTCTTGAATTCCGGTGCGGATTTCCTCCATGGCCATCTCACAGGTATAGAAATTCTTTTTCGAATTGCTCTCTACAATCTTCATCTGAAGATTCGTCATAGTGGCTGAAAGCATCATCGAACCCAGGATACCGATTAAAGCGATACAAATGATTATGGTTAGCAGTGTGGAGCCTTGATTATTTAGTTTTTTAAATCCTTTACCCATACTGCCAGCCTCCTTTTGTTATATTCCTTAGTTTTTGTTATTTGCTTATCCTTATTTGGTTATGCTTATTTGCCTAGCCTTTCTTGCTTATCCTTACTTTGTTATCTTTTTTTGCTTATCTTTACCTGCTTATATCCTTACTTTGTTATCTTTGCTTATCTTTTTTGCACATCTTTATTTGCCTATCTTTACCTGCTTATCCTTACCTCGTTATCTTTTTTTGCTTATCTTTATTTGCTTATCCTTACTTTGTTATCTTTTTTACTTATCCTGATTATGTAGTCTTTATTTGGTTATCCTGATTTGGTTATCCTGTCTTGGTTATCCTTACTTAGTCCTTTGTCAACTTCCATCGTTACTCCAGATTGATCTTACCCCTCGTTACTCTTCCTTTGTTGAGTTAAGCGTATAAAGAACATTCTTATATTTATCGAGCAGATTACCACTGTTTACATATTCACATATTTGAATGGTAACCTCATAAATCCTGTCCTTTTTTTCCAATTTTACAATATCCGATATGATACCGGGCATGGAATCGGGTGATATCCGGAATACACAGTCGATATAATCCTCGTAATCCGTGGGAGCGATGTCCTCGGATAATTTTGTATATACCTTAATATTATCCTCTGCAGAATCCCTTCTGACCGTTATATAGGGCTGTTGAGTAGTCGTACTCACCTGTTCTGCAATAAATAGATTAACCGGATGTTCCGACTCCAGATTATCTATCTGAAGGATATCCGGATTTGATAAACTACTAAACTTGGATGGTACATACAGCAGATATATATTTTCCATATTTTTTGAATATTGGACTTTGGATATCTTGTTATCAAACCTATTATTGATCACGTCCGAGGTCCATGCACATTCATAATTGATTTGATAAACGATGGTATCATCCTTAACAGTTATCAGTAATGTCTTGGTTGTCAGTTCTTTAATTCGCTCCGTATCCAAATACTGCCAGTACCTTGCATCGGAAGCTTCAAAGGGTGGTTCTGCCGGTTCTTCGGAGGGTTCCGGTCCTCCCATGGCATATTCCTCGCATTCATCCTCCCAGCGGTCGTGTCGCTCCAGATAGTCTTGATATTCTGTAGACTGTTCATAAACTTCTATCGCATAGGCCTCTCCTCTGTTTATAAAGGTTTCATATGCCTCCTCGTCCATCGCATCCGTAGACGTCTTTCCTGTGGATAATAGAATTGCATTCGCGGTAACATCCAAATTGGCAATATCCGGCATCGCAAAATCATTCAAAATATCCTTTAACGGATCACCGGGAGCAGTTTTCCGATACGGAACCGAATCCAAGGTGATTAACGCATCATAAGCAGTACCCCCTTCTATCATGCCATGAATGGCAAAATAGTAAGTTGCCTGCTCTGCTGTGGAGGTAATCGCTTCATACCCACCGGATATCTTATTGAGACGCGTTATCTCCTCAAACGACTGTTCAATAATATCAAAATTACCCTCCGGTCCATGAAACTGCTGCACTATCTCCTTCACCGATAAGGTCTTTAAGCCTTCCATTACATTTGCAGCTATATTACTTTGAATTTGTATTTCCTCCGCCTTATGATTTAACTGTTTGGAACGAATGAAATTACTCATCAGCGGAATCATAATGATGGCGAGAATAGCTATACTGATAATCAGCTCCACTAAGGAAAATCCGCTGTTATTTAATTTCCTTGGTGACTTTGTCATAGGGTTACCTCTTCCTATCTGGGTACATTATTATGATTAGTGAACGCGGTTTTATTCTTCCGGTTGCTCCGGTTCATTTAACAGTCCACTCTCTGTGGATTGATCCGGCTCTGTAGTATCTACCGTACCTGAACCAAATATATTATCTGTCCCAATATCGATATCCTCAATATCCGGATTTTCATATACTTTACCGGTACCATTTAGGGCAAAACGCTTCAGCACCAAACTTCCGGTCAGATTATGGGTTGCATTATCATAGCTGACTGCTACACTATCTACAATGGTCTGTTTGGGATAATTCGTAATATAATCCATCAGTTCCTTAAACCCCTGATAAGAGGTGGTAAAATTCATACTAATGGTAGTTTCCATACCCAACATGGTTTTCATGTCAGAATCCTCCGTCGGATCTTCCTCAGAAGAAGCATCTTCCGTCTGATTTAAATCGTCGGATGCATTGGAATTCACTGTATTCTGAACATCAACGGATGACTCCTCCTCTAGCGTTGTACCCTCTTGGTTACGCACGGGCAAGATAGTTTTGAAAAATTCTGCACTATCCGAAATGTTGATATCAGTAAATTTAATATTTAAGGCTGACTGCATCTCCTCAATAAATATAAAATTATCCTCTTTCGCAATATTTACCGGATAACTGTCAATGATTTCCTGAATTTCAGCCTTCACTTCCTCCGTATCCTTGCGTACAGTATCTTCCTCACTGAGTTTCAGCTTCTGCTCTTCGATAAAATTCTTAGTAGCTTTCACCTCATCATAGGCGGCTTCTGTCTTTCCAACAAAACCGCTATATACATACAGATAGGAAAAAGCAAATATCGCCAGACTGAATAAATTAACGATTAACTTTATCTGCTGTCCTGTTAAACTTTTCTTCTTTTTCATTCCTAACTCCTATCCGCCCGATTCTGGCAGGGACAATTTCATCCTATTACACAACGATGATATGATCAGGCATTGATGCAAGGTGTATGCCGCTTTACCATGAAATAACCGGAGCAAAAGCGGTTTCATTCATTTAATTGTAAGAACAGGTAATGGTAAAGGTTACGCTTGGTACTCCTTCATCCGTAGCTTCCAAAACATCGGAGGGTGGATTCACATTACCGAAAAATTCTATCGTTTTTAACTGCTTAATTAATATAGTTATGATAGAGTAGGAATCCGTTCCGATTACATTTGCAGTAACATTCATAGTCACGCCATTATCCGAGAATTGCATGGAATTAATACTCGCTCCAGCGGGAAGCTTTCGTTCCAACTCATTGATCACATCATGTATATTATCATTATTGCTCTGTGTTTCCTCTACCATTTCATATAGGTTATCGCGCTCTGCAAGTGCACGGTTGTATTCGTCATGCGCACCGCTTAAGGGAGGTACCGCTTCCTTCTCTATCAGTATTTTGTCCAGCTCTTCCTGAGCAATTTGATAGTCGGTATAAGCTACATAAATCGTCCCGGCGGAACCGGCAATACATGTCAGAGCAAAAAAAATCGTAGCAATCAAAGCGCTTCTTTTTTGCTTTCTCTCTATAAATTCAATGGGTACAAAATCAATCGGCTTAATAACCGCGCCGATGCAGGTGATGAATTCACTCGGGTTAGTACGATAAGCCGCAGCTTTTTTCTTTGCACTTACGGTCCAGAGCCTGTCCATCTTCTTATGGTTAATACCAATTTCTGATAAGAAGAAATCCTCAATACCCTGAATTTTGGTACCGGCACCGCTTAAATATACCATATCAAAATTAGTTTCTTTATGATTTGACTTGTAATAATCAAGCATTCGAGCGATACTGCTGGTTAAAAAATGAAGTGACTCCCTGACATTTCTTCTTGCCTCAAGTTCCTCCTGCGGCGGGCTACTCTTTGTGGCATTCATCGCATTGACAATTTCACTGGCAGCGGCTGCCTCACCCTTTGTCCATGAGGAATCAAGCTGAAGCTTTTCCTTATAATCCGGCTCAAAGGTAAGTAGATTTTTCATATATAACAGTTTAATTGCCTCTCCCGGCTGGTTTACCTCAAAAATCCTTTGTTCCATTACGGTATCCAATAAAGTTGAAATACCGTATCCGACGGTTCTCTGAAGTATTAATACATCATCCCGCACGATGCTGATTAGGGTATCCTGTTCATTCAATTGTATAAATACATTGGTACCCCGGTTTGCCTGACGCTTAATCATTTGATAGCTGCTGTTGCCGGAATAGTCAATGGATACTATATCGAAATGCATAGCACTGGCAAAGTTGTAATAATTTTTGACCAGAGTGGAGGGTACTGCAAATACCGATAAACGCATATGCCTTTTTCCAAGGCTTTTATTGGCTGCATTTGTTGCATTCGCATTTTGGTCGTTAGACTCCTGATTGTTGTTATCCATCAATTCCAAGCTGTCAGAGATGATATCCGTCTTACTTCTCTTATGAAAGGCCTTCTTATTTTTCTTAGCCAGCTTTTTTGCCTGTTTTGCTTCCCGCTTTAATAACTTCTTCTGAATCGCCTTTTCCTTATGAAGTGAAGTCTTTTTCTCCAATACCAAATAGGATAGGATATACTCCTTTAAATCGATGGGAAAGTATTCAGACGCACCGGTTTTAATGATATCCATTATTCTTCTTTCATTGACCGGTGGAATCATAACCTCACGATTGGCTATTTTACTGGAGGCCACGGAAAAGATTACTTTATCGGATTTGATTTTTGCAGCCTTCAACTGAATATGTAGCTCTTCTCCAAAGGCATTCTTATCCTTAATATAGCCGTCTTCTATGGAATTCGGCGGAGTGGGGAAGGAAATACTCCGATAAACCTTAATACCCTTGTTTTTATAATTTCTTTTGTAGGAAACTTCACATACCTTGGTATATTCTGTTCCGATTACAATACTAAGTACTTTTTTCGCCATACAATTCCCCCATTAGCGGTAATAAATTTATCGTAACATTATCTGTTTATAATTGCTTCAGATACCATGTGATCATTTCGTTGCCAAATAATAATGCGACGGTGATCCCCACCGATAGGTAGGGTCCAAAAGCTAAAATCCTGTTTAAATGATTTATTTTCATACGGATCGGATGTATGATCGCTGCCAGGACGCACCCGATAAAGAAGGAAAGTATAATTAGTTCCCAGCCCAAAAGCAGTCCTGCCACTGCCATCAGTTTGATATCTCCTCCGCCGATTCCTTTTCCGTGAGTTGCACAAAATATGATTAGTAGAAATGCACTCACAGCGAAAAAGCCAATCCCGTGATTCATTACAAGCTCTAACGAGTGACCGTTCCCTATATATTTCACAGCCACCGTTATAAGTCCCAAAATTAAAATAAATATGTTAATACCAATCGGTATAATATTCGTTCGAAAATCAATTACACTTAGTACAATTAGTGCCGATATTAAAAGGCAATAAGTAATACTGATGAAAATACTCGGGATGGAATTCCATCCATATAAATAAAAAACAAGCACATATAACAACCCGTTCAGTGCTTCAATAATAGGATATTGGATGGATATCTTCGTTTTACATTTCCTGCATCGGCCCAATAGGAAGATATAGCTAAATACCGGTATTAAATCATACCATCGAAGCTGTGAATTACAATTCATACAATGGGAGCGTCCAACAACAATGCTGGATTCCTCCGGGATGCGATAGATACATACATTCAGAAAGCTACCGATTAGAAGACCGTATATTAATATAATGGCATATATCATAGCATCAATCATATATCTTTCCTGCTTTCAGTTTGGTTAATCCGTCAGCCGCAGAGAGTCCTGAGGCTGACGGAGAGGAATAACTTTTTTATCTCACAGTATCATCACTTAATGTATAATCTGTACCATTTAAATAATTCCCATCATAATCTAATGTTACTGATACGATATGATCAGTACCAGTTATAGTAATTATAATTTGCGTAGCACTTACAGCTTTATTTGATTTTAATTTAAAATTACCAACCACCTTATTGATTTCATTAATCAATTTGTTAGATATATAATCGCAATTAGTATCAATAGTCCATGCTCTTCCATTAACTTCATATAAACTCTCATGTGATTCATCACCATCTGTATCGTCAGTTTCTTTATCATTAAGTTCATATCCTTCTGTACCAGTTAATGTTTGTGCATCTGACAATGTTGTCTCATCCAATATGCCATATTTTACAGCTGTATAAATGGAATTGATAACCTCCCTATCACTTGCCACTTTTGCCTTTTCTACATACTCACTTAATCTTGGTGCCAAGGTAACCGCAAGTATAGCCATAATAGCCATAACTACGATTAACTCAACAAGTGAAAAACCTTTGTTGTTCTTACCTTTTTTCATCATTTCTTTCTCTCCTATTCATTTGTTTTAATTTTATAGTCAAAACGGGCTTGCATTATGTCTTGGGGACGTATTTTTACCGTTTCGCTTTCCTTTAACAATAAATATTATCTGACCTTTTATTATTCCGGCAGATTGTTGTCCATCATCATCGTATCTAATTGATCATACATTGAGAACATGGGCTGCATGATTGCCATAACAAGGCCTCCGACTACGACCGCCAGGACGATGATAATTAACGGGTCCATGGCAGCAGCCAGGGACTGGGTTGCCACTTCCACCTCTTCATCGTAATAATTTGCGATGGTTGTCAGCATACTTTCCAAATTACCGGTTTCCTCACCGATTTTCACCATATGATATACCATCGGAGGAAAGATACCGGATGCCATTAAGGGAATGGATAAGGGAATTCCTCGTGCTACTTCTTCCTTCGATTCCATTAAAATCTTTTTCACAACAACGTTATCCATGGTCCTTGCGGTGATTTCAATGGCCTCCATCAATGGAATACCGGCAGCGATTAAGGTGCTTAAGGTTCTTGTAAATCTAGCGCTGGCCGTTTTTATGTTCAACGTGCCGAAAATCGGTAATTTCAGTGCCAATTTGGCAAGAAAGGTCTCACCAGCAACGGTCTTTTTAAAAGCGGTAAAGCCAAATCCGATCACCGCAACGATTCCCACCAGAATATACCACTTCGTGATAACAAAGTTACTCATGGACATAACTGTGAGTGTAATCGCCGGCATTTCCATGTCCAAATCTTTAAACATTTCCATAAAGCTAGGTATTACGAAGGCAAGCATCAGGATGACTACCGCAAAGGATATGAAGCCTAACATCATGGGATAAATCATTGCCTTTTTGACTAAAGCCTTAAGCTTTGCTTCCTTTTCAAAATGAATTGCCATTCGCTCAAAGGCGATTTCCAGACTTCCCGAGGTCTCACCGGCTTCCACCATGTTGATTAAAATAGGCGGGAATATCTTCCCCTGGTTACGCATGGCGTCTGCCAGCCGTTCGCCCTTTTCCACCATCAATTGAGTATCTTGGATGGCTTTCTTTAAGCTTTTATTTTGCGTCTGTTCCACCAGCATCTGTAAGGCTCTGATGATTGGTACTCCTGCTGCCAGAATGCTATGAAACTGCCTGGTAAATACACTTAAATCCCTTGGTTTCACAGGATTTGTAAGATTTATCTGAAGATCCCGGTTTAAAAAGCCAAGTTCTTTGATGGATACCGGAAAATAACCCTCTGCTTTTAGGGTATGGAATACTCTATCCTGATCCGGCGCTTCCATTTTCCCTTTTTTCTCTTTTCCATTTGCATCTATAGCAATATAAGCATATCCGGCCAAGTAACCATCCTCCTAATCGCAATTTCTTTAGTAATAAGCACTTTTACATCAGTCTCCGTTCCATCATCTGTGAATCCTGAGCAAATGCCATCGCATGTTCTCTACCGATGATGCCTTTAAAGAATAATTCGAATATGGCATCATCCATTGTTTGCATTCCTAACTTTTTATTCGTTTGTATAAAGGAGGCGATTTGATGGTTCTTACCCTCTCTGATCAGGCTACGAATCGCCGGATTCGGCAGCATCACCTCAAAGGCTGCTGTTCTTCCACTTCCATTTGCGGTAGGAATTAACTGCTGTGATATGACTCCTTCTAATACAGACGCCAACTGCACTCTGATCTGTTGCTGCTGATGAGGCGGGAACACATCGATGATACGGTCTATTGTACTGACTGCTCCAACTGTGTGCAGAGTGGAAAATACCAGATGCCCTGTCTCTGCTGCTGTGATTGCAATCTCAATTGTTTCAAAATCTCTCATTTCACCTACCAAAATGACATCCGGATCTTCACGCAGTGCTACGCGGAGTGCACTGGCAAAAGACATGGTATCTAATCCGACTTCTCTTTGGTTTACAATGGACTTGTTATGCTTATGTAAATATTCAATCGGGTCCTCCAGTGTAATGATGTGTCCATTCTGATAAGTGTTTATGATATCTAATAAGGAAGCCAGAGTTGTTGATTTGCCGCTTCCGGTCGGTCCGGTCACTAATACCAGCCCTCTTTTTTTCTTCGTAAGTTTAATGACAGCGGGTGGAAGACCTAACACCTCCGGTTTTGGTATGATGGTATTGATAATTCTGATTACCAACGCCAATGCCCCTCGCTGCTTAAATATATTGACACGATATCTTCCCACCTGGGGAATGGAATAAGCAAAGTCGATTTCACCCTTTTCAGCCAGAACCTCCTTTAAGCGTTCCGGTACAATCGGCATAATAATCTCTTTCGCATCCTCTGGTGACAGATTGCTATATCCCATATCGACCAGTTCACCGTGAATTCTGCATTTGGGTGAAATGCCCACCGTAAGATGCAGGTCGGATGCGTTTCTTTGCTGTGCGTCTAATAATAATTCATCGATTGTAGGTAACATACCCGCCTCCATCATCTGCCTGTAACATTCTTATATGTTTTGCTTTTATCCTTTGCTTTTATCTTTTGCTTGTATCTTTTGCTTTTATTTTTGCTTGTATCTTTTGCTTTTATCTTTTGCTTTTGCCATTTACCATCTATTCATCGTCAATGGATATTCTAAGTAATTCTTCCACTGTCGTTGTTCCGTCAAAGACTAAATCTATTGCCCTTAATCGAAGCGGCTTCATGCCCTCTGATTCTGCAATTTCAGCAATTGCATCCGTCGGCCATTTTTTACGAATTGCCTCCCGGATACGACCGGAGGTTTGTAGAATTTCGTAAATACCGATACGTCCACTGTAACCGGAATCGTTACATTTCACGCAACCAACGGCCTCATATAATTGTAGGGGCTTCGTTTCGGAATACCCCATAATATGCTTCTCTGTATCGGTGGCCTCGTGTTTTCTTTTGCAATGGGGACACAGCTTACGAACCAGACGTTGTGCTATAATTCCGGCTATGGCCTCTGAAAATAGATAGGGCTCCACACCCATATCCATCATACGTGTTACGGTACTGGCCGCTGAATTGGTGTGTATTGTGCTGGCAACCAAATGGCCAGTGATGGAGGCTTTAACCGCAATCTCTGCCGTTTCCTTATCACGAATTTCACCGATCATGATAATATCAGGGTCCTGTCGCAGAATGGATCGTAAGGCACTTGCAAAGGTCAAATTAATCCTTTCATTCACCTGAATCTGGTTTACACCGATGATATGAGCTTCCACCGGGTCCTCTATCGTAATTAAATTTACACCTTCTCGATTTAGTGATGTAATCATAGAATAAAGCGTCGTTGATTTGCCGCTTCCGGTAGGTCCTGTAATTAATATTATTCCATGGGGTTGGGAAATCATTTTATCGTAGCTCTCCAGTTCATCCTCGGTAAAACCTAATTCCCTTTTATCCATGGTAAAACCATTCTTGGAGGCAATACGCAATACAATTTTTTCTCCATATACGGTTGGAAGAACGGAGGAACGGATATCATACTCATTTCTGCCGACCGTCATGGTGATACGGCCGTCCTGCGGTCTTCTCTTTTCAGATATATCCATACCGGATATAATCTTAATTCTTGCAATAATCGCAGGCATTAAGGACATATTGTATCTTCGTCCTTTGGATAGCACGCCATCAATACGATAACGGACACGGAACTCCTCATCCAGCGGTTCAATATGGATGTCACTGGCACGTTGTCTGATTCCCTGTTCAATGATAGAGCGTACCAATACGACAATCGGTGCATTTTCCACCTCATCCGATCCCAGTTCCTGCGCCTGCTCTGTCTTAATCAGACTGTCCCTTTCCTGGGTATAGCGTTGAGCAACCTTCAAGGCCTCAATGTTGCCGTAGTATCTATCAATCGCAGCCGCAATATCCTGTGTGGTAGCAACTGCCGGTTCAATCTGAAAATTGGTAATAATCGCTATGTCATCTACAGCTATTAAATCCAGCGGATTTGACATCGCAAGTCTCAAAACATTCGGATATCCCTGCTTAAATTCAAAAGGCATAACGGAGTGTTTTCTTAATATTTCCTCACCCACCAGCTTTAAAATATCCTGTTCGATACGCCGTTCTGATAAAATGACATAATCATAACCTAATTGTCTATGTAATGCATTTGCTATTTCGACCTCGGTAGTAAACCCCAAATCGATTAAGGTCTCACCAAGCTTTTGTCCGTTTGTTTTCTGCTCCGCCAGGGCGGAAGCCAGTTGATCTTCTGTAATAACGCCGGCGTCGATTAATAAATCGCCCAGTCTCTTCTTTTTATTAAAGAATTCCATTTCACGTCACCCCTGACTTTATTACATAAAAATTATAATCCATAAAAATCTTAATTGCAACAAATTATTTGTAATTACAGATTATTATACGATATTGTTCGACAATTTATCCGATTATTTTCCATAATTGCTACAAAATACTATTCATTTTTGTACCAATTCTTATAAAAATAGTACTATAGACCTAGTTTAAAGAAATCCATATAGACAACATTATACCTCATTATATTGGGTTAGTCTACATTAATTTTTAATATTATGTAAATTGTGACAATTATCAAATATTTTTCTTATATTTTACACAATTTATACTCAATTCAAATATAAAATCTCAAATAATATGGTCAAATAAGTCATTTCAAACACATAAAAGTATGTCTGTATATAAATCTTTACGGCTACCGGATAGCTTCTTATTCCTTTCGTCACAAGTTACTTTATCCATTTTGATATTGGAATTGAAATATTGTCAGATTTCATGTATTATAGTATATTGCGTAATAAAACAAATTGATAACTAACCGAAATAAGGAGTTTTATAAAATATGAGTATATTAAATGTCGTAAATTTAAGCCATGGTTTTGGAGATCGTGCCATTTTTCATGAGGTATCCTTCCGTCTGCTGAAGGGGGAGCATATTGGCCTGATCGGTGCAAACGGAGAAGGAAAGTCAACATTTATGAATATTGTAACGGGTAAGCTGATGCCCGATGAAGGTAAGGTTGATTGGGCGAAACATGTCCAGGTAGGATATTTGGATCAGCATGCCGTACTGGAAAAAGGAATGACACTCCGCAGTGTATTACAATCTGCCTTTGCACATTTGTTTGAATTGGAGCAGAAATTAAATCTAATCTGTGATACCATGGGTGACGCTGAAGGTCAGGCTCTGGAGGAAATGATTGAGGAGCTGGGCGTTATTCAGGAATTACTCACAATGCATGATTTCTATATTATTGATTCTAAGGTAGAGGAAATCGCCCATGCACTTGGGCTGGATGATATCGGTCTGGACAGAGATGTATCTGATTTGAGCGGTGGTCAAAGAACGAAATTGCTGCTTGCAAAGCTATTACTGGAAAAGCCCGACATCCTGCTTCTGGATGAGCCTACTAATTATCTGGATACGGAACATATCGAGTGGTTAAAGCGTTATTTAAATGAGTATGAAAATGCATTTATCCTTATCTCCCATGATATTCCTTTCTTAAACAGTGTAATAAATATCATTTACCACATGGAAAATCAGGAGCTTAACCGATATGTCGGTGACTATGATAAATTCATGGAAGTACATGAAATGAAAAAATCCCAGTTAGAGGCTGCCTACAAAAGACAGCAAAAGGAAATTGAAGAGCTGGAGGATTTCGTCGCTCGTAATAAAGCCAGAGTATCCACCCGTAATATGGCGATGTCCCGCCAGAAAAAGTTGGACAAAATGGATGTAATCGAACTTGCCCGAGAGAAGCCGAAGCCGGAATTTAATTTTAAGGAAGCCAGAGCAGCCGGAAAATATATTTTCCAGACAGAGGATCTGGTGATTGGTTATGACTCCCCGCTTTCGTCTCCGCTTACTATATCCATGGAGCGTGGAGAAAAGATTGCACTGGTCGGAGCAAACGGTATCGGTAAGACCACCTTATTAAAGAGTATTCTTGGTCTCATCAATCCTTTAAGTGGTTCTGTTACCTTAGGTGATTATTTAAATATCGGATATTTCGAACAGGAAATGGCACCGGGAAATACGAGCACCTGTCTAGAGGAAATCTGGAAGGAATTCCCCGGTTATACCCAGTATGAGGTGCGCTCTGCACTGGCAAAATGCGGTTTGACCACAAAACATATTGAAAGCCAGGTGCGTGTATTAAGCGGTGGCGAGCAGGCAAAGGTTCGTTTATGTAAGTTAATCAACCGCGAAACCAACATACTGCTTTTGGATGAGCCTACCAACCACCTGGATGTGGATGCTAAAGCTGAATTAAAGCGAGCATTGCAGGCCTACAGAGGGAGTATTCTTATTATCTGCCATGAACCGGAATTTAATGAAGGTCTTGTAACTAAGGTCTTGGATTGTTCCAAATGGACTACGAAGAAATAAAATTGCCCCATCAATGTGATGTTATCTACTCTGCAGTGGACTGTTCTGTTAAATAACAGTCCACTGCAGGATGAGGTACCACTCATTGCGGGGCTTTTCCTTTGTCAATATTGATATAATAAGATTCTTCCGTTCAACACTGAAGTAAGTATGTTGATTTTATAATCAAACTGCTTCTTATGCCGCCTCTAATGTGTTTATTGCGTTATTGTCGCATAGGTACCCTCACTTTAGCAGGCGTTACGGTCTGCATCGTATCAAATCTGTTTCCGGCGTTTCCGTTGGTGTCGGCTTCTAATGTGCTTATTGTGTTATTGTCAGTGTAGGTTCCACTGCTAGAGCAGGCGTTAGGGTCGGTATCGGTGTTAAATCTGTTTCCGGCGTTTCCGTTGGTGTCGGTGTCAGTGCTTTCGGATTGACATACTCAACCGAGAAATGATACTCTCCTGCTTCATCACTATAAAAGAAGAAGTAATCGGTATCAGCTGGATTTAATGCTGCCTGGATTGCAGTTTTACCGGGATTACAGATTGGTCCAACCGGTAGAGCAGCACATTTGTAGGTATTATAAAAGGAATTGTACCGGTTAATATCACCCTCGATGTACGGCTTTATATAACGTTCCACATAAAAAATTGAGGAATCAAATTGCAATTTCATTCCATTCTCTAGGCGATTAAAAATAACGGAGGCTATCAGAGGCATTAATTTAGGATCAGCTGTTTCCTTCTCAATCATGGAAGCAATAGTCAGTATTTCATACATACCTAAGTCCATGTCTGCTGCTTTCTGACGGTCCGCTTTCGTAATCCTTGTTTCCGCATTTCGCAGAAATTTTCCAATGACATCTTCACCCTTACTTAATCGGAAGAATTCATAAGTATCGGGATATAAATAGCCTTCCAGCCGAAAACACCGGTTATTCTCATCTGTAATCTCACTAACCAATGGATAATAACTGAAATCATAATTTTCCATGGCATCATACAGCACCTCTGTTGATGGGACTACACCCTTTCTCATAAGGAGTTCATAGATCTGAGCGACTGCATAGCCCTCCGGAATAGTAACCTTTACTGTACTCGATATTCCCTTAACATTCATTGCCTTCGGTAGTGCATTCATCACCTGATATGGATTATATGCCACTATTCCACTGTAAAGTGAAGTATCAAAGCCCACCATCTGCAATTCCTCAGTTTTATAATAATGATAACCTGTGGGAGAATTCAACACCCATTTTAAGGAACTCATATGTACCATAACCGCTGAGCTATTTTTAGATATATACATTTTATAGGTCATGCTTTTCTTCGATGCCTTCGCTTTGGGACCGGAATAGTAGTTTAGGGAACTGTTATTTAACGTATATACGATTTTTTTCCCATTCTCGTGATTCACTACGGTTGCGGTCTTTTTCCCCGAATTGTAGGAAAAGGTCAGCTCCGGTATCAGCTCGCATAGCTTCTTCAAAGGGATCATGATATTTCCTGTCTTTGTTAGTTCTATCGAAGCTGCTCCGTCTGTACTACTGTTAAAATCATAAAAGGTATATCTGCCATTCTTATCGACTATTATAATTCCATATTGCTTTTGCACGTCTGTATTCACCGCTTGCGCAGTCGTTAGTAATAAGGTACTGCTCACTATGATAAATGCAAATATAATCCCAATAATATAAAATTTGCTTCTCTTTACACTTCTTCTATCCTTCATTGAACTACTCCTGTTATGATGCATCACATTAGTTTTATATATGTTCTATATTGGCTTTAATATAAGCTTTAATTTTAGCTCTAACATTAGCTCTAATATAAACTCTAATATAAGTTCTTATATAAGCTTTAATATAAGTTCTTATATAAGCTTTAATATAAGCTTTAATATAAGCTTTCGTATTGGTTCTCGTATAAATTATGTATTAATTTGTATATAATCTTTGATTTTAGTTTTAATATAAGAAATTTACCCTTAAAGAATAATGGATTCACAGACCTTCTACCAATTATCTTAATCTATGCCTATTTTAGCCAACTTATAAGAACTGATTATAACAGCTCCTGTAAAAAACAAAAGCAGTATGACTATATTTAAGATATTGAGTTCCGATTCAGTCATCAGCTTAAGTCCCCAGGTGGCTGGTAATGCATAGCCGACAACCGCAACCGCTTTCGGAAGCATATTTGTCGGGAACATAATTCCCGAGAGCATCAGAGAAGGTAAAAATAGAAGCTGTGCAAACATGGTAAGCTTTGCCGGACTTTTTACATATAACCCAAGAACCGTTCCTATTGATATATTTACCATGAGGAAAACAGCCGTGGAAATAAAATATAACACGGGGTTTTCGGGAAGCTTCGCATCAAAGGCAAATGGAGCTATGATATAGATGATGATGCCGGTTATCAACAGATGAATAAATGCCGAAATAAAATGATTTACCGCACCGGCCCAAAGCGGTATACCACCCACTTTAAATGCTTTTTTGATATCACCCGAATACATTTCACTAATCGAACTTGGTGTACCCAAAAATGCTCCCATCGAAAATGCAAAGATGGTCATTGTCTGAATGAGGGTGTCCTTCATTTCCGGATTGATTGATGTAAATATCATTCCCATAAAGCCAAAGAATACGAGCGGTACGAGATAATATGTAATTAATATACCTTTATTTCTTAAATCCAGCTTCCACTGAACACCAATACCATAAATAAAAGCACGCATATTATTTGCCCTCCTTAGCTATTTCCATAAATCGTTGTTCTAATGTAGCACGTTCTATTTTTATATCTAAAACTTCATTATCCGCTTCTTTTAATTTTGTCAGTATTTCGAGCAAGGCCTCGCTGATGTTTTTTGTTGTGATACAATAATAATTTTGTTCCATACTTAAGGGTACACTGCACTCTAATTTGAACTCAGGTACCTGATGTTCCGTCTTAATTAAGATTTTGCTTTCACCGTAATACTCGCCGGTCAGTTCATGGGATGAACCTAAAAAAGCAAGCTTTCCTTCCTTCATAATGGCAATACGGTCACATAAGCTTTCTACCTCTGCCATATCATGACTAGCCATGATGATTGTTTTTCCTGCAGTTTTTAATTTACGTATCTCGTTATGTAACGAAATCCTGCCTTCCACATCCAGTCCGGCGGTCGGTTCATCCAGGAAAATAATATCCGGATTGTGAAGTAGTGCTATTGCCAGATGAAGTCTTCTCTTTTGACCGGTGGACAAGGTTCTATACTGTTTATTCTTAAATTCACCGGCCCCAAGATTGTCCAGTATTGTAAGATCTTCCTTCGCCTTATTCCATCTTCCGAATAATCGGAATGCTTCCAAAGCGGTTATATTTGCAGGAAGTGAAGAGGATTGCAGTTGAACACCAATCTTACCATTTACTATTATCTTACCGTCATTATATCCGCGTATCCCCTCGATACATTCCAAGGTTGTTGTCTTTCCGGCACCGTTAGCACCAAGCAGTGCAAATATTTCCCCCTGTTCTGCACGAAAGCTTAACCCCTTTAAAACCGTATTGTTTCCATAGCTTTTCACTAGATTTTCAACTTCGATCGCTGCTCCCATATTAATTTTCCCCCTCACATTTATGCATTCATATCCTAATTGCTATTTTTATTAGACTTTCTCTATTACAAAGCAATGATAATTTTACACTCCTTTGCATCTTTTAAACTAAGATAGAAAGGTATTGCCTCAAATCCAGGAACATGATTGAATATTCTTTTATGATCAGCTGCAATCGAAATAATTGGCAAAGAGGCAGTAACTGTTAATTTATTGTTCCCTTTACCTATGTGAAGCCTATTAGAATCCTCTTGAACATACTCCTCTGTTCTATCCGATATCATTGGTAGATAATATCTTAATTGACCTGTCAAAGGCGTATAATCACCCTGAATAAGGATTTCAAAGCTGTTGTCCTTAAATACATATTCTATGTTATATGCTACCTCTCCTTGGGATGGATCTTTCTGATCGCCATTTACGAGTCTTCCCATGGAGCGAAACCGAATTTCATCCATAAGGGTTTCCTGTTTCACTACGGCGTTATTATCATTAATATTTCGGTAGAATTCCCCGTCCTGAGTTAGTTCCAGTCTAGGTGTCAAAGACATATCAATAACATCCTTCACCCGTTGCATATTAGTACTCTCAAGCATAGAGTATTCCGTCAGACTGGCTGACAACACCGGCCCCAGTTCTTTATGCCATAGCATACTTAAAGAACCTCCACTGGCATGTCCCAGTTTCATATACTCCCAGTCATAGGAAGTTATGGTAGCCCTCCAATCACCTTGTGCCACTAAATATGTACCGATTTCGGGATATTCCCTTACCCCCTTCGCTACCTCCCGGGGCAAAGCAGTAGGTATTGTCTTCAAGTCCATATTAAGATTATAATCCAAAATAGTCGCCAATGCTTTCGCTTTGCAAAAGGTATGGTGTATGCACGGCAGCTCACCCTTAGTAAAATAATGGGGTCCCCCATACAACATCCCGTCGTGGGTACAGTTTTTTAGCAGTAACGTATTCCTCCGAGCAACTTCGGCGAACCTGGCATCACGGTCTGCCAGGAGAAGATATGCAGACTGGCTGCCATCCGACGTTCTGCTACCCCAATAGGACCATTTGTAATTTCTAGTTCCCCAGCTATTATCCCAGGCTCCGTCCGGTAACATAAATTCCATATGCTCCCGCAAGGAAGCAGTTACACCGCGAAGCACCTCCTCATCCCCGGTCATCACTCCGTATAAGGCAAGTGCCGGCAACGATTCCTCCACATTATATCCCAGATCTACAGCTCTTTTGCCACTTGCAGATATTCCATGACCTTCACCAAAAATCAATTTGTTTTCTGTAAAATAATTCATTGAATTGTGTGCGAACTCCCGACCTCTGTTTATATAATCCTGGTCATCCAGAACCATACCTGCTGCAGTCAGCAAAGCGGATGCAGTAATCGGATAATTAATATTGCCGTAATCCATAGTAAAAGTGTTATATATGTATTGTGCTGCGCTGCTTAATCTCTTTCGCCAACGGTCATAGATGGTTTTATCAAGAAGCATACCATGATGACGAAGGGCTTCTGCCAAAGAAAGTGCTCCAAACACCGTGATTCCCTTCCAGGTTTTTTCGGGTTCGTTCACCCAGCTGCCATCCGGTGAAGTAACATGTTCAGACCATTCCTGGAGTTTTACTGCTGCCTCCAGATATCTCTGATCACCGGTGGTGTGTGCCATATACATTAACGGATATACTGCATCTGCACATCTGCCGTGAATTCTGGAGCAGGCTGGGCACATAATTCCACCATATATCCCCGGTGATTTGATTTCATTCACCTGCAATTCAAGTAGAGCATCGCACCATTCCTTCAAAAGATCAAAATATAAGTGAAACATAAAGATACCTCCGTATTTTCCGATCGACGATTCATCCAGTTCTAAAGTTAATTATTTCATCTTCCTATGCAAACGTTCTTTGGCACTCCTTTATTTACTTTCATTTGTTTCTGTCATACTATTATTATTTTATAATGAAGAAAAACATTTGTCCATATACTGCCATCCGAAAACATGAATCTTTCCCTGTTGTTACGCTATTTTTAATAAAAATAATAAGAGAATCAATAAAAATGTTATAATCAAATATTCTGCAAGTTTTCGTCAAAGTAGCTTGATGAAGGTTAACCGGATCAAGGCTCACCCTGTTGAAGGCTCCTTTTGTTCTGAGGAAATAAATAGAGCTGTGATACTTGTTATTGTAACAAAGGATCACAGCTCACACTTTTAAAGTTCGGTTAGCGACACAGATGTATTATGGAGGTTGTTCAAAGCATTCTCGCAACCTTCCAAAGAAGTTGCATATCAGTTTCCTACTGTTCAAAGCATTCTCGCAACTTCTTTAGGGCTTTTTTCTCGATCCGGCTGACATAACTTCTGGATATACCGAGTTTGTTGGCAATTTCCCGTTGAGTTACTTCTTTGCGGTTACTTAAGCCATAACGCAAGCAAATAATTTCGCGTTCTCTATCCGTTAATACTTTTCCGATAATACAATAAAGTTTTTTAATATCATCTTCTAATACAATATTTTCTACAATATCAACTTCTGCTTCTTCAATGATATCCAGTAGATTAATTTCGTTGCCTTCCCGATCAGATCCGATTGGATCATACAGATATACTTCTTTCGCTAAACGTTTTCCGCTTCTGAGCATCATTAAAAGCTCATTTGCTATACTCACATGACGGCTCGATTATGGCTAAATGAATCTCCGATGGTATACAATTTAGACTTCTTTCCAAAAATCTAGTCTTTTCATAATTCTTTTCATACTTCCATGATGACTGGTAATATCATTGGACTCCTCTTCATCTTAGTCCACAAAAATTCGCTGAGGTCATTTTTGATTTCCATCTTTATTTTTCCCCAGTCCTTTAAATTATGCTTTATGCATCTATCCACCGAATTATTAACTACTTCTTTTACTTCAGCCATTAATTGATCCGATTCCCTTACATAGATAAACCCGCGGGATATAATATCCGGTTTATTCAGAATTTGATTCGTGATTTTATTTAAGCTTAGTACAATTATAATCACACCATTTGCTGATAGTTGCTGTCTGTCTCGAAGAACTGCATTACCGACATCTCCTACTCCTAACCCGTCAACAAAAATCCCTTTCGCAGGAACCTGATCTATAATTTTGCCATTTCCCTCGGAAAGTTCCAAAACATTACCAGACTGCAGAATAAATATATTTTCTTTTTTGATTCCTAGATTATTAACCAAGTCAGCCTGAGCCGTACGGTGCTTATATTCACCATGAACAGGAATTGCATATTTGGGTTTTATCAAGGAATAGATCAATTTAATTTCTTCTTGACAAGCATGTCCCGATACATGAGTATCTTCAAAGATTACTTTTGCACCCTTCCTGGATAATTCATTTACCACCTTCGATACAGCCCTTTCATTACCTGGTATTGGGGTAGAACTAAAGATTATTCGATCACCCGGCTTTATACTAACCTTCTTATGGGTTGAATCCGCCATTCTCGAAAGTGCAGCCATGGCTTCCCCTTGACTTCCCGTGGTGATAAATACCAATTTTTCATCCGGGTAATTATTCATTTGTTCGATATCGATTAAGGTATTATCCGGTATTTTAATATAACCTAATTCCGATGCAATATCGATTACATTAACCATGCTCCTACCTTGCAGTATAACCTTCCTTCCGGTTTTATGCGCAGTATTAATGATTAGTTGGACACGATCAACATTTGATGCAAACGTTGCAACGATAATTCGGTTGGTTTTATTCTCAGCAAATAGATTATCAAATGTTCTCGCTACCATAGTCTCTGACATCGTAAATCCGGGTCTTTGTGCATTTGTACTATCACATAGAAGAGCAAGCACACCCTTCTTACCGATTTCACCGAATCTTTGTAAGTCTACAGCATCACCAAATAAAGGAGTATAATCTACCTTAAAGTCCCCAGTATGCACAATAATACCGGCAGGAGAATAAATTGCAAGTGCTGATGCATCAGCAATACTATGATTTGTCTTAATAAATTCAATTCGAAAGTCGCCTAAATGAATTGAATTTCCATGTTTTACGACTTTTCTTTTTGTATTCTTTAACAGATGATGTTCCTTCAGTTTATATTCAATTAAACCAATGGTTAATTTCGTTGCATAAACAGGAACATTTAATTCCTTTAAAATATATGGCAGAGCTCCAATATGGTCTTCATGCCCATGTGTAATAATAAAGCCTTTTACCTTCTCTTTATTTTCTTTTAAATATGTGATATCCGGGATTACTAAATCAATCCCTAACATATCCTCATCCGGAAATGATATGCCGCAATCTACGACTATAATACTATCTTCGTATTCAAAAGCAGTAATATTCATACCGATTCTATCTAATCCACCTAGTGGAATAATTTTAATTTTTTTCACTTTTATATCTTCCGTTTTGTTATCCAATAGATACCTCCAATGTTTAATTTTGATCTGAATAATATTAAAAATATAACAATATACCATGGATTAATTTTTCCAAATGTCACAAATATTATGTGCTATTATATTTAATGATTAAAGTGCCAAAATACCTTCGGTGCTTTCCGGCTATTATTTATTACGATTGCATGCAAGCTTGCTTGTTTATCCATATAGCTGTTAATTTACGCAACACCTTTTGACATAAAACCAATTACTATAATATATCCACTGTATTTGCTCCTTTTCATAAAATTGAATTATCATATTGTAATACCGTTTATCTTATTACTATTTATGATAAGACAATCTTTTAAAAGTTTGCCCGTGGCCGATATATTATAACAATTAATAAAATCCGAACAAAAAAGTGTCTTCATTATATCAGTAACTAATCTAAAAAGTCAATAATTTTCTTATTACTGAAATTTAGACTGAAATTTAGACATGATTTAAACATAAATTTACTTTGTTTTATTTTGAAACATAAATTTTCTTTTTTGAATTTTTAAACAAATTTACTTAGTTTGAATGATGTCAATAAATTTTCTCAATATATTTAAAGGACTTATAAAAGCATAGATACATTTAGTTTGATGGAAACACTTCCTGTACCTCATTATCATAATAAAGGTGTACATCCACCCCATCCCAAACAGCTTTTTTAACCAACTTACGAATCATCCTGCGTCTGCTCTCTACCGATGCTTTGTCAAAGAGAGTAGTCGCATCAAACATGCAACTTACAATTGCAGACAGTTCCGTATCGGATGCTTCATTTTTATTATTCTGTGCTTCTGCCTCTTCCAGCTGCTTCTGTAGCTGTTCTCTCTTTTCGTGATATTCTTCTATCTGCTTCAAGATATATTGGTTGGCTGTACTTTCCGTTGATAACGCCAATGCATTCACCAGTAAAGAAATTTCCTTTTCATTTTCTTTCATAAGCTTTTTCAAACGTACAAGATCAGATATATGCTCCTTCTTATTCCTTTCAAAGGATTGATAAAGACTCTCCATCTGCCTTATAAAATATGTATTAACTTTAAACAGTTTGCACAACTCCTCCCAAATAGCGGCATCGCTGTTATTACCATTTAAATTTATCATATTACAGCAATCTCCATGGCTCTTTTCCTTCCTGTTACATAAATAATAAAAGCTCCTATTTCCATTTTCGGTATAACCTTTTGACATTTTCGGCCTCATATAGTCCCCGCAGTTACCACAAATCAACACCCCGGATAATATTGCGGTATTGCTCCGTGGTTTCCGGTAGGATTTTGATTGATTGATACTTAAAAGCTCCTGAACCTTTATCCAGTCGTTCCCCGTGATGATGCCCTCATGTTTGCCTACGGACACAATCCATTCCTGCATAGAGTTTACCCTATGAGCCCTTCCATCTCTTTGCTGTGTCCGATTGTACACCATCAGGCCGCGTTTCCCATCGAAGCTTTTTTCCTCGGAAAAGAGATTCATACCTTTGTCAATCACATATCGATAAGCCTCTTGATCAGCGATCATATAGACCGGATTTGATAAGATACTCCTGATTGCAAATCTGGTAAAGTATTTCTTATTCTTCGTTTTATATTTCTTTTGTATTAAATAGGCATCCGTTTTCGTCAGTGAACCTGTATCTAGGTAAGTTTTAAATATTAGGCTGATCATCTGGGCTTCTTCCGGTATTATTTTTAATTTACAAGCTTTCTTAAGTTTACCATCAACGGATACCCTCTCAATGCTTTCACTTGTATAGCCGGTTGGGGTAGTTCCACCCAACCACCTGCCTGTTTTCGAAAGCTCGTACATATTATCCCTGATTCTCTCAGCTATCGTTTCCCGCTCTAACTGTGCGAATACAGAGGATATGTACATCATTGCCCGGCCCATTGGATTGCTGGTATCAAACTTTTCTTTTATGGAGACAAAATCAACTCCAAGCTGATGCAATTCCTCGATTAAATTTGCAAAATCACTCACATTACGACTAATTCGATCCAGACGATAGCATACCAGAACCGAAAACTTCTTCTTTTTTGCCTCCTGAAGCATTGTCTGAAACTGAGGTCGGAAGGTATTCTTTGCTGAAAACCCCTCATCTTCATAAATGAACAACTCAATCGATTCTTTATCATAGGCATTATCTATGTACTGCTTACATAGTTCAATCTGATTTTCTATACTCTCTCCCTTACCTGTGAACTTCGATTTACGTGAATAGATTGCGACTGACTTTTTCAAAATTTTACTCCCTGAGGATTACTTCTTTATAACTTATACGATTTACCACCTCATTATGCTTTTTATCAATATTGAAATCTACCTCATCAAAACAATTTTACCTTTTATTTACACATACTTAACAGCACCATGATAGTCCTCTGATAATTCAAATGCTAAAATGTTATTGTAACCCAATATAATTCAGTTCTTATAAGGGAGCAGGGGCTTATGATCATAAAGTTTATCATTTTATTAATATTATTATCAATTTTCATTGGCTTTAGTTATTATATTCACAGAAAAAGAAGAGGCAGACATTATATAGAATCTTACCAATGGTTTGCTAAAATCCTGAAATGAGCTTGAGTGAAACATTATAAATGTATAACACGATAAATATAACTTAGAACTGCCGCATGATAGAAAAGATAGAAAATAACAAACGGGGAAGCAAATAAATCATCCTTGCTTCCCCGTTAATTATTAATACCAACTTTCGTTGATTATTATAGCAAATTTGCGACAGCCCAACCAATCAATTTTGAGACCACTCTATATCAATTTAGCGACAACCCTATATTATTCTGCTCAATCAATTACTGATTCTCCTCTGATATTTGAAATCTGGTTATCGTATTTTTTAAATTCTCTGATAATTGTGTTAATCGGTCACAGATATCTGCCACCACCAAAACTGTGGCTGTCTGCTCTTCCATGGAGGAGGCCGCTTGCTGAGAACCGGCAGCATTCTGTTCAGCTATCGTTGATAAGGATTGCAACATTAATTTGATCTCATTATTAGCAATTCCCATATCCTTTTCCGAAAGATTTAATTGTTCCACGGCTGTTTCTGAATACTTCATCGCTTTCGAAATATCCTTGTATTTTTGTATGGTATCCGCTACGCCCTTTTGTTGCTCCTGTGAAGTAACCAGACTTTGATTCATACTGTCAAATGCACTTGCTATGTTTTGTTGAAGCTCTTTTACAATGGCATTGATATGACGAGTGGACTCGGCGGACTGGGTAGCCATCTTGTTAATCTCTTCTGCTACAACCGCAAACCCCTTCCCCGCTTCTCCGGCTCTTGCAGCCTCGATCGCAGCATTCAAAGCTAAAAGGTTCGTCTGACTTGCCATTTCTGATATTATCTTACTTGCGTCACCAATCTTCACTGAGCTTTGTTTCATTTTCTGCATTAGATCACACGACTTTTTCGTAGCCAGATCGTTATCGTTTGTTAACCTGGTTAATGTTTCGATCTCAATTAAACCATCATTGATCAAGTTCGTGACCTGTGTCGTAGTAGAGTTTAAATTGGACACATATTCGTGATTCGCCTCAATTTTATTGTCTAATAAAGCTGCTTTTGATAAGCCGGCTTCGGTGTGACTTGCCTGTTCCATCGCACTATGCGCGATATCCTCTACCGTTCGTGATATTTCCTCCGAGACTGAAGCGGATTGCTGGGAGGAGGTAAACAGTTCCTGTGCCGTATTCGAAACCTGATTTGCTGAATCGGTTATTTCGGTGATAATTACCCGTAGATTAGTGGTAAGTGTTTGAAATGCCTTGGCAAGTGTTCCGATTTCATCCTTTTGTTTTAAAAATGTTTGCTCTATATTCTCCCGAATATCGAGTTCTCCAATCTTTTTAGACTGCTTTGTAATTTCAATTAACGGTCTGGTAAATGTGTGATCCAAAAGATATACAACCCCTATGCTGCAAACGAATACAACAATCATGATGATGATAATCATTTGAACCATCTTAGGAAGGGAAGACATAACCTCCATCTGGTCTGCTGTTATCACGAATTTCCATTCTGTTCCTTCGATTGAGGCATAACCTGCATAAAAATCTTTTTCATTTTCTTCAAGATAAGTGACTCCTGCCTCTTCTTGAATAATATTTTGATATACCTGCGCAAGATCCTTAAGTTCCGGAAGATCGATTGCTTCCTTGATCGGATTAAATCGTTTTAAAACGATGTCCGTATCCGGATGTGCAATTATCGTTCCCTCCTTATTAATCATAAACGAATATCCCTTTGTTCCAAAGCCAATATCCTTAGTTATATCGCTTAGTGAGTCTGCCTCCATCCGGCCTACCAATGCTCCAATAACCTCACCTTCATTAAATATAGGAACAGCAGCCTCAATCTCTGGTTTCCTGGTCACCCTACTGATGATCACATCGGATATTTCTTCGTTTCCTTCCAGTGCACTTTTGATATATGGCCGGTCGCTCATCAGTCTTACTGTACCGTCCGAATAATAGGTATAACCACTGGACTGGACAAATCCTATATCGATAAAATCTACCTTTGCAAGCTCCTCCTTCAACTCAGTAACATCGACCTCCCAACCCATATTGATGATCTCTGATTTCTGTGCAAGGATGTTTAATGTTGATAGGAAAGATATCATTCTGCTTTCCGTCAATTTCGCTCCCTGCATAGCCAGCAGTTGTAAAGAATATTCCGCTTCCTGCTTAAGTGACCGGTATCCCGCCGCTATTGAAATAATGCCGGTGATAAGGGTAACCGATAATACTAGGATCGAGAAGGAAAATATTAGTTTTGTTTTTATGCTCTTCATAAGTCAGCCTCCGTAAAATAGATAGAATGATAATCAAGCAATGGGTCAATTGCTTCTATTCCATTTTATGTTATCAAACTATCTGACTATTTACGTACAACAATATGTAAAGCATATGTAAAATCTAATTAAAGGAAATAATTTCAATTTTCCTTATAATGGACATTCACGTCGGCATATGCTGATCTATAGATATGTTTAGGGAATGCGGACTTAACTTCCGCTCCGGAGTGGTATATGTTGTGTGCGCAATTAATACAGAATATGAGTTTCGCAATAGCTTTAATATAAATTTAAATCAGAAAGGAAATGGATGCTATGGAAGTCATTGTACATGATCCAAAATCACAGAATGCGCAGGAGGAACTTCAAATAAACGCAGCTAAAATCTACGCGGATTTCATTCTTGATTATATCAATCGTTTACCTTACCCGGTGGAGCAAAAATGTGCTCTTATGAAATCCGTCTGTGAACAGTGTGCCAGACTAATTGTTACTCCATAACTTCATTACAGGCCTTATGATACCGTTAATTACTTTGTCAGGAATAACCGAATCATTCATATGATGTTACATTATAATGGTCCAAATGCGCCGTTATGATTGCATTGCATTGTCAATACAGCGGGAGGCATAAGTCGCCAGACGAATCCCTTTCTCATCATCAAAGGTATCGATTGCCTTAATCAATCCGATAGTACCAATCGATATTAAGTCGTCTGTTTCTTTATCTACCATATTGTATTTCTTTACAATGTGAGCTACTAACCTCAAATTATGTTCAATTAGTTTATCTCTTGCTTCTTTATCGCCTTCCTTGCAACGTCGCAGATAGTCAGCTTCTTCCTTGGTGTTTAACGGCTTGGGAAACGATTTCACGAAGATAAGCACCCTCAATGCTTAATGTCTCGTTATTATCATATGTGTGTTATTGACATAAAGTGCCTATCCCTCTTAAAAAAGGACAGAAGGACTTACTTTTTCTCTTTCCTGTTAAAAAAAGGACAGTAGGACTGCTTATTTTGTTGAATTCCCATATAAAAAAGGACAATTCCTGTAGTATGGCTACCCAAACCCATTATATTAAATTTGACGGAATTTGTTACAATTTTGACAAAAACAAAAAAAAACGGAAGGATTATTCCTTCCGCCTTAAGATATCGTAATTATTTAATTCCATTCCCAGATCTATATAAATATTCTGGCTGGGATGGGGACAACTCTCCATATCATTGCCCTGATCATCCGTAATTTTTTTTACCAAAGTTTGATGGGTAGCACCATTCGGTTTTATTACTTCAATTACTTCTCCGACCGAAAACTTATTCTTCTGCTCCAGCTCGTATAATCCATTCTTTTCCCCGGAAATGGTCCCGAGATACGTATATTCCTTCTCGTAAGTATTCGAATCATATATCTGATCCTCATGGGTCGGTTTCCCAAAGAAAAATCCGGTGGTGAACTGGCGGTTCACACCCTTTCTGATCTCCTCCATGTAAGCTGCTTTGTTCCTTTCATAGATAGCAGGATCTTCAAAGAATTCATCAATCGCTTTACGGTACGTTCTTGCCACAGTGGCAACATAAAGGGCAGTTTTCATTCTTCCCTCAATTTTGAAGCTGTTGATTCCGGCTTTTATAAGCTCCGGAATGTATTCTATCATACACAAATCCTTGGAATTAAAGATATAAGTACCACGTTCATTTTCCTCAATCGGCAGATATTCTCCCGGTCTCGTCTCTTCCACGATGTGATATCTCCAACGACAGGAATGGGTACAGGCTCCCATATTGGCATCCCGTCCGGTAAAATAATTGCTGAGCAGACAGCGTCCGGAATAAGCGATGCACATAGCTCCATGAACAAAGCTCTCTATTTCCATTTCTGTCGGTATCTTAGCCCGCAATTCTATAATTTCCTCCAGTGATAATTCTCTCGCGGTAACCACTCTGGTGGCCCCCAGCTTATGCCAGAAGCGATAGGTTTCATAATTCGTATTATTCGCCTGGGTACTGATGTGCAGTTCGATCTCCGGTACCTCTTCTAGCGCTATGCTAAACACTCCGGGGTCAGAGATAATCAGAGCATCCGGCCGATCATTGCCGAAAGCCTTCAACTCTTTAAAATAAGTCCTTATCCCTGCAAGATCCTGATTATGAGCCGTTATATTCGCAGTAACATAAACCTTTTTACCGTATTGATGGGCGAATGCAATCCCCTCTTTCATGTCCTCCATGGAAAAGTTCTTTGCCTTTGCACGTAATCCGTATAAATCACCGCCGATATAAACTGCATCGGCACCATAGATAACTGCTGTCTTTAGTACTTCCAAATTACCGGCGGGTATTAAAAGCTCCGGTTTTTTGATCTCCGTTAACATATAAATCACACTTTCTATTTCATAGATACGAGTCGTCATAGGTACTCCGGATTGGAATATGCTATTATCTCTTATCATTATTAAGTTTCATTTTATCTTCGCTAATCCGGTATGAATTGATTGATTCCTTTCAATAATTCACTTTAGCTAAATCTAAAATCAGCCTTTCAAAAAGAGCTGATCTATGCATTCTCTCATTATCTTCGATGGCTGATCGCAATACCATCCCCTACCGGTAATATTACCGTCTCTAATTCTTCACTATGGGTAATGGTATAAAGATATTCTCTCATTCTGGTATGGATGGTTCTGTCACGCCTGGTTATGGAATACCGAGAGTTAATCACGGTCCCGTCTTGAAGCACATTATCAGTAACCAGCATTCCGCCCGGTAATAAAAGCTTCATCAATTCAGGCAGAAAGTTCATATATTGTGCCTTTGCAGCATCCAGGAAAATAAATTCATATTGCTTTTCTTCCTTTACCAGCTCCTTTAAGACGTCCAGTGCTTCTCCCTCCCGTAGGGTGATCTTATCTCTACGTGGAAATGTCTCATCGGAGAAATTCTTAACTGCCTCCACAAGACGCATCGGAACTTTTTCAATGGTTGTAATCCTGCAATTCTCCGCAGTATATTCACTCATAAAGAGGGCGGAAAAGCCAATGGCTGTTCCGACCTCTAGAATATTTTTTGGTTGTTGTAAGCGGAGTAAGAAACGAAGGACACCCTGTGTTTCTTTCTTAATAATCGGCACATGGTTCTCTAGAGCCACTTTTTCCAGGGAAAGAAGTTCCGATGTCAGTTCTTTTTCCAGGGAATTGATATAGGCTGTTATTCGTTCGTCGATAATCATAATCTGTCAGGCCTCCGGTGATTAAAATCACTTAGAACTGCCTGTTCCTCCTGCTTTTTTCAATCATTTCTATTACTGGCAGCATATTACGGATTCGTTTCGGATTCTGTTTGTTGATTCTGGTCCGTTTGGGACTGTGTACCGTCTTCCGAATCTTCTTCCATTATCGGTTCATCTTGAATAATAGAAGCAGAATAATCCGTGATGATTGCCAGAATCTCATCATACGTCATAGAGGAATCAATGATATAGGTTCCCGGCATGATAGTTTCATTCTGCAGCTTTGTCTTTACATAAAAAGAATATTTATTGACAATGGCATTCTGAAGATCCAGCTTATTTGCAATGTCCATTGTAGACTCACCCTTTTTTATCTGGAAATAAATTTCCCTTCCGGGTGCCTCATCAACAGTACGCGGCCCATAAAGCTGGTAGGTAAATTCAAAAGCTGTCCTACTGACATTGACAATCAGAATGATCACCAATATATAGAATATGATATTCATGAGCATGCGTAGGATAAAGCTCGTTATTTTTAATGTTACCTTTACTGATGTAGACTTTGTCGCCATTTCTTACCTCTCTTTACCTTTTCCTTCATGTAAAGCTCTATTATTATTATAAAACTTATTCTGCTTGATTTGTATTGGATAATACCGGTAATTATTATAGAAACCGGTTGTTATACTTCCATAATGATCGGAAGAATCATCGGATTTCTCTTTGTCTTCTTCCAGATGAAATCACTTAAGGAATCCTTTATTTCAGTCTTCATCTTGCCCCAGTCGGCATTATTCTTACTCAAATATTTATTAAGCGCTTTATCTACTACGTCCTTGGCTTCATCCATTAGATTTTCTGACTCTCTCACGTATACAAAGCCTCGGGAAACGATATCGGGTCCGGACATTACCTGATTACTGAATTTTTCTAAGGATACCACGACAATGATTAATCCGTTTTCGGATAGCAGCTGTCTGTCACGGAGTACGATATTACCTACATCTCCGACACCAAGGCCATCCACTAAAATACCCTGAGCCTGTACCTCTCCGGTAATCGCTGCCTTTTCCTCCGACATTGTCAGAACATCACCGGAAGATAGAATGAATATATTTTCCTTTGGTATTCCCATTACCTGTGCCAGCTCAGCATGGCGGATTAAGTGACGGTATTCGCCGTGTACCGGTATAGCATATTTCGGTTTTGTCAGGGAATAAATCAATTTGATTTCCTCCTGGCAGGCGTGTCCGGATACATGGGTATCTTGATAAATCACCTTAGCACCCTTCATAGATAATTCATTGATTACCTTTGAGACTGCCTTTTCATTACCGGGGATTGGTGTTGAACTTAATATTACCACATCACCCGGCTGGATGGTAACCTTTCTATGAATTGAGGCTGCCATACGCGATAATGCTGCCATGGATTCTCCCTGACTACCGGTTGTAATCAGAACCAGCTGGTCGTCCGTATAATTTTTCATCTGTTCGATGTCAATCAGCATATTATCCGGCATTTTAATATACCCAAGCTCTGTGGCTGTCGTGATGACATTTACCATGCTTCTGCCTTCAATGACAACCTTCCTGCCATACTTCACAGCAGAATTGATAATTTGCTGTACTCGGTCAACATTTGATGCAAAGGTAGCAACAATGATTCTATTCTTCGAATTGTCAGCAAATATGCTGTCAAAGGTTTTTCCAACCGTACGCTCGGACATAGTGTATCCAGGACGTTCCACATTCGTGCTATCGCACATTAGTGCTAAAACACCCTTCTTACCTATTTCACCTATTCGCTGTAGATCTATGGGTTCACCGAATACCGGCGTGAAATCAACCTTAAAATCTCCGGTATGGAACAATATTCCTACTGGTGTAAAGATAGCCAATGCCGCTGCATCGGCCATACTGTGATTGGTGCGGATAAATTCGATGCGAAAACACCCAAGGTTAATAGACTGTCCATATTTAATTACTTTTCTCTTAGTGTTCTTTAATAAATTGTGTTCCTTCAGTTTATTATCTATAATTCCGATCGTAAGCTTTGTGGCGTAAACGGGCACATTTACTTCCTTCAAAATATAAGGCAGAGCCCCGATATGATCTTCATGACCATGGGTTATTACAAAGCCCTTCACCTTATCAATGTTATCCTTTAGGTAAGAGACATCGGGTATTACCAAGTCAATTCCCAGCATTTCATCCTCCGGAAAGGATAAACCACAATCAATAACAATGATGCTGTCCTCATACTCAATTGCTGTTATATTCATTCCGATTTGTTCGAGTCCACCCAGCGGTATAATCTTAACACCTTTTAAATCTATACTTGCTTTGTTAATTTCTTTTTCATTTCCTCTTCTGTTATTCTTTATTTCTTTTTCCTTCAAAAAATTTGCACCTCCAATGGTTTATTATGTACATTTTCTATCCATTAACTAAGTGCATGCTATGAATTTAGATTCTATGGTTTGAATTGCCCAAGCATTTTTTACAGTGACCGTATAGTTTTACCTCGTGGTCAACTACTTGAAAGCCCAAGGTATCTTTAATCCGTTCCTCCAAAGTTTCCAACAAATCATCCTGAAATGCGTAAATATCACCGCAATCAAGACATATTAAATGATGGTGATGGTGGCTCGCTTCCTTATGGTTTTTCATACCAATTTCATAGCGAACATATCCATCATCCAAATTCAATTTATCTATTACATTTAGTTCCGATAACAGTTGAATTGTTCGGTAAACAGTGGCTAGACCTATTTCAGGATACTTTTTTTTAACATAATCGTAGATTTCTTCCGCAGTCAAATGTTTGCCCGGCATGTTACTTAGCACTTCCAGAATTGCTATGCGCTGGGTAGTCACCTTAAGTCCGTTCTGTTTTAATAAATTCTTGAATTGATCCTGATTTTCAGGCATATCATCACCTATTTTCATCTTTTCATATATCCATGCATTTAATATAATTCTATATCATCCAATAATTCTTGAAATATTTCCGCTACCAGACTAAGTTCTTTTTCATCCTCGACAATATCATAAATTGCATCCTCGTCGGTATCCTTGGAAATATCTTTTAAAATGAGGGCTTCCTCCTCATCTTCGTTTTCATTTGTTGTACTGACCAGCAGATAATCTGTTCCGCCCAGTCTTGTCTGTTCCAATACACGAAAAACCTCTTGTTCACCGTTTTCCGTTGTAAAAATTATTTCATCAGGCTTCTTATCCATAAATAGTACCAGACCTTTCCGAATCACTAACTTTCTTATATTTCTCCGTTTTTCTTTAGGTTTAAATTATCCAGATATCCCTGTAGTATTAAAACCGCAGCAAGCTTATCCACGACCATGGCTTTATCCCTGTCATTCAGTTTGCTTTGGGAAAGCACTTGATGGGCTGCAACCGTTGTTAAGCGTTCATCCCACAAAATAACCTCAAGATTAGTTCTCTGTCTTAGTTTTTCAGCGAACTCCTCCGATTTTACAGCTCTTTCTCCTATGGTATTGTTCAAATGTTTGGGATATCCCACTACAATTTTATCTACCTCATATTCCGAAATCAATGCCTCAATCCGAGCTAAGGTCTGACGAAGTTTGTTTTCCTGTTTTCTGCGAATGACCTCAATACCCTGCGCCGTTAATAAAAGTGCATCACTGATTGCTACACCTACGGTCACAGAGCCGTAATCCAGCCCCATTATTCTCATATTTTGTATTTCTCCCTTGTTTTAGCCGGTGCTTTTCTGATTGATATTTTTATCAATGTAGAAACGCAACAATTCTTCAATAATTTCATCACGTTCCACCTTCATAATCAAACTGCGAGCACCTTTATGGCTCGTTATGTAGGTCGGATCGCCCGACATTACATATCCTACGATCTGGTTAACAGGATTATAACCCTTCTCGGTGAGAGCTTCATAAACGGAATGTATTACATCCCGGACTACTACTTCAGTTTCCTTTTGTACTCTAAAATACTGCGTATTGTTAAATTTCTGCATTGAATCACTTCCTTATTCATTGTAATATAAAAATCTATTTCAAATATTTACCCATAACACATAAATTTACCAGTAATAATGTACTATTAATTTATATATTAATATATTTGGCAGAAAAATTCAATTAGTTATTTCACAAAGCAGAATTTCATCCGTTAATCTTTTACATACCCTGGCCTTGACTACGGAATTGGTTAGGTCCCGGCTGTCTTCGACAGCCAACCTTAAATATCTTTCATTATGCCCAATCTGATAAATTTTACCCTTAACTTCAGTTTCCTCTTCCACAAGAATTTTCTCTATTCTACCCATAAATAAAGTTTTATATTCTTGAGACATAGTTTCTGACACTGCGATCAACTCATCGCTTCGGTTATTCTTGATATCTTCAGGTATCTGGTCCGGCATATCGGCTGCTCGCGTCCCTGCTCTCTTCGAATATTTAAATACATGAATGTGGGAAAATCCAATTTTTTGCACAAAATGCTTGGTCTCCTCAAATTCTTTATCGGTTTCCCCCGGAAAACCGACGATTACGTCTGTCGTAAAGCTGGGCAGGTCGAAATATTCTTTTATAAGAAGAACCTTTTGAAAAAATTCATCCGACGTGTATTTACGATTCATACGGTGTAAGACGGTATCGCTACCGCTTTGTAGGGAAAGATGGAAATGGGGGCAGAATTGCTTTACTCCGGCTATCACCTGCACAAATTTCTCAGTTATAATTCCGGGTTCCAGTGAACCTAAGCGTATTCGTTCAATCTCTTCAATCTGTGCAACCTTAACAATCAAATCAGCCAGCGGCATTCTATCCGGATTTTTTACAACCTCCAGGTTCCAGTCCGTACCGTAGGAGGAAATATGAATTCCGGTGAAAACAATTTCTTTATATCCTTTCTCTGCAAGCTGTTTTATTTCAGACAGTATATCCTCTTCTTTTCTGCTTCTGACCCTTCCCCTGACATAGGGTATTATGCAATAGGAGCAGAACCGGTTACAGCCATCCTGTATTTTGACAAAGGCTCTTGTCTTCTCCGTGGTAGTGCTTACGCTTAGAGCTTCATATTCCTGCTCTTCACCGATATCAGTGATCAGTTCCTCTTTTTCTCTGCTTTCCATATAACGTTCAACCAGAGCAACAATATCCGATTTTTTATTATTTCCCAGTACGATATCAACGGAGCTATCCTCCATCAGTGCTTCCTCAGCTGCTTGTACATAACAACCGACTGCAGCGATAACTGCTTCCGGATTTCTTTTTTTCGCCTGGTGAAGCATCTGACGTGATTTACGGTCAGCGATATTGGTAACCGTACAGGTATTAACCACATATACATCTGCCTGCTCCTTGAAATCAACGATATCATAGCCGGCAGTTTCAAACATTGTGCGCATTGCCTCAGTCTCGTAGGAATTTACTTTGCATCCAAGACTTAAAAATGCTGCTGTCTTCTTCATTCAATTACTTATCCTTTCTTTTATACTTAAATAAATCTATTACCTATACAACTTTTCCTCAAACTTTTTATGAACTTTGTATATTGACTTTTAATATGTTAAAATATAGTATATAACTATACTGAATAAAGGAGGAGTTGTATCATGAAAACAGTTAAAATATCATTAAATTCAATTGACAAGGTAAAAGCTTTTGTTAATGACGTTACTAAATTTGATTCCGATTTTGATTTGGTTTCCGGCAGATACGTTATAGATGCAAAATCCATCATGGGTATCTTTAGTCTTGATTTATCAAAGAATATTGATTTAAACGTCCACAGCGATGAGACAATGGATCAAATTCTAGCCGTATTAAAGCCTTACATTGTTGAATAATTGAAAAGGTTACTTATTAAGGGGGTTGTCCATAGTGGCAGCTCTTTTTTTGTCCAAACCTATTCGAAAATCCGATTTATGGAAAACTCAGAATTCGCTCTGCCTCTGTGCAAAATATAAGCACTCAAAGATTATTCGGGTATATCCTACGATGGTTTATAATTGGTTCAGATATCATATATCAAATCAATTAATAAATATGGATATATAGGCTCCCATATTCATAACTTTGCCTAATATAGAAATATGACACCCGAACCAATCTTAATTTACCACTTTAGCCGATTGGTATGATTTCTACCGTATTCAGGGCAGTTTCCACCAACTCGTCAATTTTATCCTGCAGCTTCATCTCGGAATGACGAATAGTCTTTAAATTTGGCTTCGTCACCGGATGCTTTGCCACAAAAATAGTACAGCAGTCCTCGAACGGCTGTATCGAAATCTCGAAAGTATCAATTCGTTGTGCAATTTCTACAATTTCCTGTTTATCCAAAGCAATCAGAGGACGGTAAACCGGCAGGGTACACACTTCATTGGTTGCTGCAAGACTATGCATTGTCTGACTGGCAACCTGTCCAATACTTTCCCCTGTAACAAGACCGAGGCAGTTTTCTTTTTCAGCCAACTTCTCTGCAATCTTCATCATATATCTTCTCATGATGATGGTAAGCTCTTCATGAGGACACTGTTCATAAATATAAAGCTGGATATCGGTGAAATTCACCACATACAAATTAAGCTTTCCGGTATACTTAGATATCTTATCGGCTAGATCCACGACCTTCTGCTTTGCACGGTCACTGGTATACGGCGGTGCATGAAAATAAGTAGCTGCCATGGAAACGCCTCTTTTGGATATCATATAACCGGCTACCGGACTGTCAATACCGCCGGATAGTAAAAGCATGGCCTTCCCGTTGGTTCCCACCGGCATTCCGCCAAGGCCCGGGATGACAATAGAGTACACATAGGATTTGGTACGAACCTCAACCGTAATACGTACCGAAGGATTATGAACATCCACCTTCATTTCGGGAAAACGCTTTAGTAGGTAAGCTCCCATTTCGATGCATATTTCGGGGGAAGTACGAGGATAATTCTTATCTGCACGCTTAGCCTCTACCTTAAAGGTAAAATGACGCTCCGGATACATGGCTTCAACATAATCGCCCACACCCTTGGTTAACGAGTCCCATTCCGAGCTTTCAATCACGACGACGGGGCAGATAGACCAAATACCAAACACTTTCTTAAGAGCTGATACCGATTCCTCGTAATCATACACCTCAGGACATTCTATAAAGATTCGTCCCTGCTCTTTGCTTACAACAAATTCACCCAAAGGCGCTAAGGCTTCCCTCACGCGGTCGCGTAGCGCATTTTCAAACAGATAGCGGTTATTGCCCTTCAAGCCGATCTCTGCGTATTTTAATAAAAAGGCTTTAAACATTTTTTATCCTCCGATTCTAAAGAGCCGACAATTCTATTGCTTTTGTTATAGAATCTGAACTCATTTTGCTCCTAACGTTTATTTTCTTGTATAACGGCGCAGCTTTGGTATTATTTCCTTAATTTGTACTAACGTATATTCAATCTCTTCCCTGGTTGTAAGCTCTGACATGGAAAAGCGAAGTGTGGAGTCCATTAAATTCTTATCCAGACCGATGGCCGACAATGTTACACTTGGTGTCGGATGATGGGAGCTGCAGGCAGAACCGGCGGATACATAGACTCCTTTCTCCTCCAGTGAATGAAGAAGTACCTCGCTGCGTACCCCCTGAAAACTAACATTCATGATGTGAGGGGCCGTCTTTTTTAATTGCTCCGTTTCAAATTCTCCGGTACATTCCTTCGGTAAACCATTGATACTTACACCTTCGATGGTGCTGACTTCCTTCAGGAAATAACGCTTTAACTCGTACATCCTTGCTATCTTGGTATCAAAATCCATATATAATTCTTCAACTGCCTGTCCCAAACCGGCGATTGCAGGCACATTTTCTGTACCGGAACGAAGTCCTCTTTGATGTCCACCGCCGAAAATCAACGGGTTTATTCTTATCTTATCATTGACATATAAGCAGCCAATTCCTTTCGGTCCGTGTATCTTATGACCGCTGAAGGTAAATAAATCAATGCCCTCTCGCTTTGGATAGATACGATATTTACCGAAGGCTTGTACACCGTCTACATGAAAAATAATGTCCTTTTTCCGTTTCTTGAGTTCTAAGGAAAGTTCATCAATATCCTGTACTGCCCCGATTTCATTATTGACATACATAACAGATACCAAAATCGTATTCTCTTTTATCAGATCATACAGTTTTTCCCGGATCAACTTTCCTGTCTCATCCACAGGCGCAAAGCTGACCTCAAAACCGTTTTCTTCAAGGAATAATAAAGGCTGATGAACGGAAGGGTGTTCAACTCTTGTGGTAATGATATGATTTCCCCTTCGCTTATTAGCCAGGGCTGCCCCAATGACAGCCAGATTGTTGGCTTCGGTGCCTCCGGAAGTAAAAATAAGTTCCTTGGGCTCCACCTTCATACATTTAGCAATGCTTGCAGCTGCTTCCTTCATGTATTGCTCGGCCTTAACACCCATCCGGTGCATGGAGGAAGGGTTTCCGTAGTCTTCATATAACACCTTAATCATACGGTCCCTAACACTGTCTGTAATTTTTGTTGTTGCTGAATTGTCCAAATATACTTCCATCTAATCACCTGTTTCTCAGTAGCTTTTATCTTATCTTGTCACATAAGTGCCATTAATTATACCATAGATTCTTGTAAGATATAAAGTATTTTATTCAAATGTATAGCTGGTCCGGTTATCCTCCAGCATTTTTAAAACCCAATACGGATTTACACTCATCTCACCGGAATCGGTAGACACATAAATTCCCATATGTAAATGAACATCAAACATGCCGACGGTCCCCTCCGGACCATAACCGCTATCCCCCATAAAACCAAGGAGCTGCCCTGCAATTACTTCATCACCGGCCTTAAGTCCGGGTGCATAGGAATTTAAATGGGCATAATAAAAATAAGCGCCAGATTTGCCCCGAATACCGATTCGATAGCCTCCCTTATCAAGCCAGCCCATATTTTCAACCACACCATCCGTCATACTGATAATGGGAAAAAAGCCCCGAATATTATTGGGATCCATCAAATCCGTTCCCTCATGCCTGCGGTTTCCACCGTATTTTCGCAATCCATACCAGGTATCCGTATAGGTAATATCCTTATAATCCGCTTCAACACGGGGTACCGGAAAATAGGTAATATCCGTAAGTATTGCCAGATAATACTTATACAGCTCCTGAAAGCCGGGTGTTCCCGCTATCTTTGGTATTCCTCGTAAAAAGATTGCTTCATCAAATTTACCAAAGTCCTCTGACCGATAATCGGAGGCCATGATACAAAAGGTCAAATATCCGATGGAATCCATATACATTTTACGATCTAATACAGAATTTTGTTTTAAAACATGATCCATCCGCTGCTTTGAAGTTTTAAGCATTTGCTCCGTCACTTCAAAGCTTCGAAAGGCATCGTAATTGATGCCGTTCTGCTTAACACTCCTAATTAATAGCTCTGTATTTAACAACTTTAATCCATGACCCGTTATATATAAAACTATAAACAACGATAAAGCATAAATCAAGGCTGTTATTTTCATACCGGAACTCAAGCCTCCGGAGGAATACCTAGCCATCCGGACATATCTTCTTTTTTTATACCTCACCATATCAGCACCACATTTCTTTATGACTCCGGATAAGCTTTTCCACTTACCGGGACACCTAATTATATGAGTTTTGATACGGTATTATAACAAATCACCTTAAGGTATTCCTAAGGCAGGATAAACGCATCAGGAGCTGATACGTTCTTCTGTACGAAGCCACTTCCTGATGCGTTCATATTCACTGGGTATAATTTTGTCACTGATTCATTAGCCGGTGCACTATCTGCACCGCTTTTACGAATTTTCTTAGTTTTTCTTAGTTTTTCTTGGTTTTTTATAGTTATCTTTGTTTTCGACTATTTTGAATTTACATGGTTTCTACTTTTTCTGAACTCTCTTAGTCTCTTTGCTTTCTATTTTTTCTTACTGTCCTAGTTGTCTTGGTTTTCCTTGGTTTTCCTTGGTTTTTCTTAGTTATCCTTGATTTCTACATTATTAGTATTTTCTGAGCTCTCTGTGTTTTCTGCTGTATCCACTTTGTCTTCACCAAAGACAAAATTATGTAGAATATCTACATTTTCTTCATAGTCCGGTATCAGTACGTCCATGCCGCGCACTTCAATATTATCAGTAAAGGTCCCGTTGGCGGGTAATCGTAACTGCTCAATCTCCATAGTGCCCATCTGGATAAAGGTATTCAGCATAGATTCGAAATTCTTCTGGTCAATATCAGTAGTAATCATAGGCAGAATGCCGAGCATTAAGCCTGCAAGTTCCACCTTACTCTTTGTTTTATATTTCTCAAAGATTGCATTTAATACAATACGGTGACGGTCCGTTCTTCCGTAGTCATTATTATTACCGGTAATAGTAGCTCTTTTACGAATACGGGCATAACCAAGTACCTGATTACCATTCATATGCTGTGTGCCTTCTACTACGGTTCTGTTTTTCTTATCAGAGATATAATTGGTTTTATTTAAATATTTGGCTTCTCCTGAAGTTAAGGTTAATTCCAGGCCACCAAGACGGTCAACGATCTTTTCAAAATTCTTAAAGTTAACCATGACTGCACCGTCCAGACGAATGTCAAAATTCATGGAAATTGTCTGATACAATAACTCCAGACCACCTTTTTCATATGCAGAATTTAATTTATTCTCTTTATATCCGGGAATTTGTACCAAAGTATCCCTGAGCAGAGAAGTCAGCCTTACGGCTTTTTGATTAACATTAAGGGTAGCAATGATAATTACATCCGTTCTTCCTCTGGAGGATTCTGATCCGATCGATTCCTCTCCCAGTAATAGAATATTGTATACACCATCCTCATGTCTTCCGTCACCAGGATGATCCGGCCAGATAACCTGACTTAAATCTGCTTCTGGATGATCCGATTCATAATCATCTTCTTCTAAAAAGTCGGTATCCTCCACCAGATCCTTGTCATCATCAAAATCCTTGGTCCAGGTAGCCCAGATCTTACCACCCAGATTAACACCAACTTTAAGCAGCAGCTTATGTCCGGGCTTTGTCATACCCAAGAATAATCCACTTGCAACAAGTATCAGCAAAACCACACTGACAATATTAACAATTTTCTGCCAACGGGGCATCTTTTTACGCTTTGTTTTTGAAATATCTTCTGTATTCATATTAAGTTCCTCACAAATCTGTTTCGCAAGCGAAGCACTAATATTAGTAAGTTCATCTTCAAAACCAGATTCTTCGTTATCCCCTTCCGGATACCTTTGGAGAACTTCACTTTCCTCGCTGGTACTCATATTATTTTCTGCATAATTGCTGCTATCTTTCGTTGCATCATCCTGATTTCTATCTGCCAGGTTCGCTGGTTCATGATCGATCACATCGGTATCATTTAACACCTTGTCGATATTCTTTAAAAAATTATCATTGAACTGCGAATCACTGTCTAAATCAAATGCCTCTTCATCCTTATCCTTGCCCATTTCTTCATCTCCTAATAACAATCGCCTGATACGAAACTATCCATGTGCGTATAAATGCGTATATGTTTATCCTATCCTATTTTCTCACTAATTAACTTCTCAAGGAATTCATAAACCCGAATTGTCGAAGAAATGCTGATTTTTTCTTCAATTGTATGAACTCCGGTAACATCGGGACCAATGGATACAATATCCAGATCCGACATTTTCTCATAAATTAATCCACATTCCAATCCGGCATGAATTGCTTCCACCTTCATCTCTTTTCCATGTATGCTCTTATAAATTCTCTGACAATGGTCTCTTAACCGGGAATCCTTTTTGTACTCCCAAGAAGGATATTCCGAGCGCATTACATATTCTCCACCCAAAAAATTCACCAGATAATTCAGTCGGTTACTTAAATGATGCTTATAGCTACTTTTCGAGCTGCGAACAGAATTACAGAAAATGGCTTTATCATGCTCTAACTGAAAGATACCCAGATTTAAAGAGCTTTCCACTAAACCGGTGATATCCGAGCTCATTACCTGAACTCCATATGGCATATTCATTAGCATAAAGAGCATTTTTTCAAACGATAACGGATGTAGCGTATCAAAATAATCATTGTCAAGATCCTCAACCGTAAATTTGAGCTCCGGTTCACTTACGGAAAGCTCTTTCTGATAGGTTGTCATGACCTCAGTAATGCTTGCCTTCATCTTCTCATATGCCTTCTTTAATTCCTCTTCTTCGGTTCCAACGAGTAATAACTCTGCATAGGCTTCCCGTGGTATCACGTTATCCTTAAATCCACCCTGCATATGAATAAGTCCATAGGATTCCGTCTCACGCAGATCAAACAACAATCTTCCCAAAAGCTTTGTTGCATTGGACCGGTTATTTCCGATATCCATACCGGAATGTCCGCCCTTTAAGCCTCCGATGCTCAACTTTAACTTCTTACCGAATTCTGATACCCGAATTAATGGTAAGGTACTGGTTCCCGTTAAACCTCCGGCACAGCTGCATAGAAGGTAGCCTTCCTCCTCAGAGTCTAAATTAATCATATATTTCCCCTGAAGCATTGAGGTATCTAACGCTTTAGCCCCATGCATTCCTACTTCCTCATCGGTGGTAATGATTGCTTCCAGTCTGGGTGCCTTTAAAGTCGTATCCGAAAATAATGCAAGAATATAGGCAATAGCAATACCGTTGTCCGCTCCTAACGTTGTACCTTCTGCATGAAGATAATCACCGTCAACTGCAAGCTTAATCTCATCCTTTAGAAAATCATGTGTGTGATCCTTAAGCTTTTCACAAACCATATCCATATGACCCTGCAGGATAATGGCAGGCTCCTCTTCATAACCAGGTGTAGCATTCTTGATCATAATTACATTTTTCGCTGCATCCTGCGAATATTCCAAGTTATGCTCCTTTGCAAAGGAAACCAGGTAATCACTGATTTCCTGTTCATTCCCTGAGCCTCTCGGTATTTTTGATATTTCACTAAAATACTTAAAAATTCCCTTATTGTCCAATTGATCAAAGCTCTTGTTCATAATAGCACATGCCTTTCCTTATTAATTTTCGGTTCAAATTTACCCTCAAAAGAACAGGAACCATAATTGCATATCGATCACCGGAGAATATCCACAACGATTCCAAAATGGAGTAAGTTTATCCACCACTCCCACTTTTTGATCCATGGTTATTCTTATGCTGGTTAGACGATATTGCTTCTGTTATGGTTCATGTAAATTATTTACATATTATAATCATTGGTTCTTTTCTATTATTTAATTCTTAAAACTGTGAATTGGTGCAGGAATTCTACCGCCTCGGTTAATAAAATTATCACAGCTGAATTTATTCACCGGCATTACAGGGGCATATCCGAGTAATCCTCCGAATTCCACACGATCCCCTACATTTTTCCCTATTACCGGAATAATCCGGACCGCAGTTGTCTTCTGGTTGATCATACCGATTGCCATCTCATCAGCGATAATACCGGAAATGGTTGTAGCTTTCGTATTTCCAGGGATTGCTATCATGTCAAGACCGACGGAGCATACACAGGTCATAGCCTCTAATTTTTCCAGGGTTAAAGCACCTGCTTCCACCGCATTGATCATACCCTGATCTTCGCTGACCGGAATAAAGGCCCCACTTAAGCCACCTACGTAGGAGGAAGCCATAACACCACCCTTTTTCACCTGATCATTTAGGAGAGCAAGTGCAGCTGTTGTTCCCGGAGCACCGGCATATTCCAGACCGATTTCCTCTAAAATTTCTGCTACGCTGTCTCCGACAGCCGGCGTTGGAGCAAGGGACAAGTCAACAATTCCAAACGGTATATTTAAATGCTTGGAGGCCTCCTGTGCCACCAGCTGACCCACTCGCGTTATCTTAAAGGCTGTCTTCTTTATCGTCTCACAAAGAGTCTCAAAATCTGCACCTCGAACATTTTCCAAAGCTTTTTTTACTACACCCGGGCCGCTGACGCCAACATTAATCACGGCATCACCTTCCGTAATACCGTGGAAAGCTCCTGCCATAAATGGATTATCATCCGGAGCATTACAAAATATTACAAGCTTAGCGCAGCCGATGGAATCCTTCTGCTTTGTTTGTTCAGCTGTCTCTAATATTATTTCCCCAAGAAGCTTTACTGCATTCATATCAATACCGGTCTTTGTAGAACCGACATTGATGGAGCTGCATACCCGCTCCGTCTGGCTTAAAGCCATCGGAATTGATCGAATCAACAACTGATCAGCGGTTGTCATGGCTTTGGATACCAAAGCGGAATAACCTCCGATAAAATTAACGCCTACCTGTTTTGCAGCCTGATCAAGTGTCTTAGCTATCGTGACAAAATCCTCGGTTGTCTTGCAGGCTGCTGCACCCACCAGGGCAATCGGAGTAACGGAAATTCTTTTATTGACAATCGGAATACCGAATTCCCGTTGAATTTTATTGCCTACAGATACCAGATTTTTAGCTGTAGTTGTAATCTTCTCGTAGATTTTACGGTTCACCTCAGAAAGATTAGGACCTGCGCAGTCCAAGAGACTGATGCCTAAGGTAATTGTCCTGACATCCAGATTTTCCTGTTCGATCATCTTATTGGTTTCGATGACTTCATGTATATTAATCATGTTTTGTCTCCTATCTATATTCTGTGCATTTTATCAAAAATATCCTCATGCTGCGCCTTTATAATTACACCAATCTCTGAACCGATCTGCTCAAGCTCCTCTGAAATTTCATCAAAGTCCTTCGGTGCCTCAGATGCATCCACAATCATCATCATATTAAAAAATCCCTGCACGATCGTCTGGGATATATCCAGTATATTGATTCTGTTATTGGCCAGATACGTACAGACCTTTGCTATAATACCAACACTATCCTTACCTACAACCGTAATGACTGTCCTTTTCATAATGTGTTAAGTTCCTTTCTAGTTTTAATAATTGGCAATTAATTTAGAAAATACATTTCGCAATTGACTATTTCGGATTTAAGTGTCAAAAGGTGCTACCCTATTTGTTTTATAGTAAATTTACGATCAATAAGTAAATCAGATCAAAACCATATTCGAGGGTTGTTCCCTATGTGCAACACTTAAATCGATTCCGGCAATACTTACTCCTCTTAAATTAAGTTCGCTGTATACAGTCTCATAGGCCAGCTCTTCGTAATTATTTTCCTTACTTAAGTGGGCGAGTAAAATATGTCGTAACTTCCGGTTTATTAATTTACTGATTAAGTCTGCCGAGGTGTCGTTGGATAAATGTCCACGATCACCTAAGATTCTCTGTTTTAAGTAATAAGGATATCTTCCCACCATCAGCATATTTACGTCATGATTTGCTTCAATAAAAAGAAGCTCGGCATCCTTAAGCTTTCCTACAATGTAATCATCATATTTACCTAAATCAGTGGCGATTCCAACCTTCTGTCCCTCAGAGTGCATGGTGTAACATACCGGATTTACGGCATCATGGGAGGTTGAAAATGGCTCCACGCAAATATCATTTATCTGAAAAGCTTCGTTGGGTTTTATATAATGAAAGGCATCCTCCGGCATTTCGCCCATGCTCTTAATCTGACGGATCGCTATTGCAGTCTCATAAGTAGCATAAACCGGTATATGATATTTACGTACCAGAATACCGAGACCCGAGATATGATCCGAATGTTCATGGGTAATTAAGATACCCTGTATTGTATCCGGTGTAATGTCAATGCCGTTAAGTCCGTTTTCTATTCGTTTCGCACTGATTCCGGCATCTACCAGCAGATTCGTTGTGCTGCTTCCTACATAGACACAGTTCCCGCTGCTGCCGCTTGCTATACTACATAATTTCATACTTTTTTCCTCACTTTTTATTCTACATGAGTATCCCTCATTTCATGGGTTTTGTCAAGAAAATTAATCATGATCAGAGGGGTAAGGAAACGTTGCCGTTATGCGTTTCCTTCGCTAAAGCGTTTCCAAAGGGTTAACTTTTGCTCCTGAGTAGTATATGTTGTGTATACAATATTTCAAATTATGAGTTTCGCATTTGAATAATCGATTAATTCATTAAGAGGATAGCAACCTGCTTCTTTATATCTTCGATGTCCCCCGTATTTTCTATGATTTTATGAAATTTTCTTCGGAAGGCTTCCTCCTTACTCTGACTTTCGAAGATGGAATCAATCTTCTGATCGGAATAATTCCTTTCTTCCTTCAGTCTTCGCCTTCTTTCCTCTTCCGGTGCAAAAACATACCAGACCTCATCACAGGTGACATCGTAACCGGATTCTATCATAAGGGCTGTTTCAATCACCAGATACGGTACCTCACCTGCTTCTTTGAGTGTCCGTATAACCTCCTTTACCTCCTCTAAAACCAAAGGATGGGTTATTTCATTTATTTTAAGGAGCTTTTCCTTATCTTTAAATACAATCTCCGCAAGTTTCGTTCGGTTGATAGTACTATCCATGCACAAGATTTCGTTTCCAAAGAAATCCACAATTGGCTGATAGCTGACTCCGCCTATCTCCATCTGTTCTCTTGCGATACAGTCGGTGTTTACGATATAGGCTCCATGGTATTCCTGCAATAGCCTTGCTACCAGTGATTTACCGCTGCCAATTCCTCCTGTAATTCCGATCACCTTCATTACTGTCTCCGTTCCTCCGCCAAGGCGGCTATCCTTAGTTATTTTGCCTCAAACCAGTTCTTTCCTTCCTTCACTTCTACCTCCAAAGGGATGGATAGCTCGGCGGCATTCTGCATCTCCTCCAGCATGATCTTGGATACTTCAGTTACCTCGTCCTTATGTGCCTCAATTAAAAGCTCATCATGGATCTGTAAAATTAGTCTGGAACGCATATTAAGCTCTTTCAAACGTTTATTTACCTTTACCATCGCAATCTTTATAATATCAGCTGCTGTACCTTGAATTGGAGCATTCATGGCCACTCGTTCCCCAAAGGAGCGTTGCATAAAATTACTGGAGGCCAGCTCCGGAATCGGTCGTCTACGTCCGAAGAGGGTTGCTGAATATCCTTCCTCCTTAGCATCGGCGACCAGCTTGTCCAGATAGGTTTTTACCTTAGGATAGGTCTGGAAATATTTATCGATATAACGTTCTGCTTCTTTTCTGGTGATATTTAAGTCCTGTCCCAATCCAAAGGAGCTGATACCGTAAACAATCCCAAAGTTTACTGCCTTAGCACTGCTTCGCTGTGCGGCTGTTACCTCTTCAAACGGTGTATGAAACACTTCTGAAGCTGTAATCCGGTGAATATCCTTTGCTTCCTTATAAGCTTGAATTAAACGTTCATCCCCTGACATATGGGCAAGAACACGAAGTTCAATCTGCGAATAATCCGCATCAAGAAACACATATTCCTCCTCAGGGATAAATACCTTTCTGATCTGTCTGCCCAGCTCCATACGGATCGGAATATTCTGAAGGTTCGGATCGGTGCTGCTGATCCGTCCGGTTGCTGTAATCGTCTGGAGGAAATGTCCGTGAATTCTACCATCCTCTCTGATATATCCGGCAAGTCCGTCCGCATAGGTAGATTTTAATTTAGTTAACTGCCGGTATTCTAAAATCATTGCAACCACCGGATGTTCTCCCTGCAGCTTCTCCAGAATATCAGCAGAGGTTGAATATCCTGTCTTTGTTTTCTTACCAAAGGGCAGCATAAGCTTCTCAAACAGGATGACACCGAGCTGCTTTGGCGAATTAATGTTAAAGGTCTCGCCCACCAGCTCAAATATCTTTTTCTCCAGGGATTCAATACCAACCTGCAGTTTATCCCCGTATTCCTTTAGTGCTTCTTTGTTTACCCGGATGCCCCTGATCTCCATATCATATAGGGTGTAAATCAGAGGTGATTCCATGGTCTCAAACAGGTTAAGCATACCTGCCCGATATAATAGATCCCGCAGCTTTTCCGCTGACCGGTATGCAACATAAGCGCCATAACAGGCATAAGACGCAAAGCCTTTCTCATTTGCCTGTGATGCCTGATTAAGGGATACCTTACCCAACAGGTCCTCTTTTGATGGAATTGTCATTCCCAGATAGTCCCTGGCAATATCATCGTAATGATAGGTGTCGGTCAGTGGGTTTAATAGATAGGCAGCTATGGCTGCATCAAATACATTATTCTTTTCCGTAACCTTTAAATAGGGAAGCTGTTCCCGCAATCCTATCACAGAAATCAGGTAGCCGTCTTTTGCCAGCACACTTGACTTATAGCACAAATAATCCTTCGTAATCATACCGCTGCAACGGATGAAGAAGATATTTTTATCACCATTGCATAAGGATACACCGAAAAATGCATCACCTTCTGTGATCATCTGAATGCCTACGGAATGAGCACCTTTCTCGCTCATAATATCAAAAACACGGTCTGCTTCGGATAGATCTTCGACCGTTTTAAAATTATCCTCAATACCTGTTGAGTGGCTGACCTCCTTGGTCTGAAATTTAGCTAATAGATTTTTAAATTCCAGCCTTTTAAACAGAAGATAAACATCTTCATTATAAATATGATCCAGGGTTGCCTCCTCGATACGAAATTCCAGTTCACATTCCGTACAGATAGTCGCAAGCTTCTTTGATAATACAGCAAGCTCATGATTTTCTTTAAGAGCGTTCGTGGCTTTACCGGGTGTCATTTCGTCCAAATGCTCATAGATATTCTCAATGGATTGGTAGCTTTCAATCAGTTTACCGGCGGTCTTTTCTCCAATTCCAGGAACCCCCGGAATGTTATCGGAGGCATCTCCCATCAGACCCTTTAAGTCTATAAATTGCTTCGGAGTAACATGGTAACGCTCGATTACATCCTTCGCCAGATAATCCTCGATCTCCGTTCCTGTGCGCTTCGTCTTCGGGATACGGATCATAATCTTATCGCTGGCAAGCTGCAGCATGTCCCTGTCACCGGAAACCAGACAAACCCTGTTCCCGGATTTCTCAGCCTGTGTTGCCAGGGTACCAAGAACATCATCCGCTTCAAAACCGGGCTTTTCAAGGACAGTTATGTTCATCGCCTTTAGTACCTCTTTCATTACCGGCACCTGCTCTCGTAATTCCTCCGGCATTCCCTTTCTAGTTCCCTTGTATTCGGTAAACATCTCATGCCGGAAGGTCGGATGGCTGGTATCAAAAGCAACCGCAAGATAATCCGGTTTCTCTTCCTCTAATATCTTAAACATAATATTGATAAACCCTAAAACCGCATTGGTATGCTCTCCCTTTGCGGTGGTTAAATCCGGCAGTCCGTAAAAAGCCCTATTCAAAATGCTGTGTCCATCAATTAAAACTATCTTTTTCTCCATTAGTTTTTTCGCAATACGAATAATCGTCTCACGAAATCCTCCTTTCGTTCCTATCGAAGATTTATTATAGCACAATTTTCCTATTCTTGTTTTAATTCCTCTTTATTTAAAGCTTCTTGTTTTAATTCTTCTAATTTTAATTCTAACAATTGCTTGTAAATGCTATTTTGCTCCTCATGAAAGGAAATCCTCAGCCGATAGGTGCTTTCCACCACTATATTTTCATTTGCACCGTTATTGTCATAACGTAATCCAAAGAAAAATGCAATCACTAGAATGATAAGGATTAGTACTCCCTTTTTCCGATAGTATGTATACTTTATATGTATGATTTTTTCCTGTTCCCGGTCCAACTTCGCTGTTAATTCCATACTAAAATCATCGGATAAATTTTTATCCTCATCCAGTTGCTTCATCGCTGTTAAAAGGGCATAATATACCTCTAACTCCTCCCTGCATTCATGGCAGGAATGAATATGGTCGATAAATTCCTCAGTTTCTTTGATATTCAGTTTATCATTGATGAACGGTGTTATCATACTTTGAGCCTTCATGCATGTCATACTTTACACCAGACCTTTCTACTCTGTTAACCTAATTATACTGTTTTTTAGGAATTTTGTGAACCATTTATAGGATACCTCATAAGATGAAGTTATTTTCTTCTAGTTTTTTATTTTCATACTTGAATTATAAAAATATTTGTGTTAGAATAAAGCTCGTCACTGATGCGGATGTGGCGGAATGGCAGACGCAGCAGACTCAAAATCTGCCACATGTGAGTGTGTGAGGGTTCGAGTCCCTCCATCCGCAGTAATGGTAAAGTTCTTGAAACTCTTGGGAAACAAGGGGTTCAGGAACTTTTTTATTGGGATATACTCCACAACCCCCAGGCTAATAATAAGTTATTCTTTCGTTCGCATTTATTGTAAGTCCCTAATGTATACGCAAATCGATATCCTTTTCTTCCAGTATTTTGTGATCAACCATCCTATGTCTCCAAATGATTATATCATTATCACCGAATATATCACAAGGCAATAAATCAATTTCAACTTAGTCACTTGCTTAAAAAATATATTTTTATAGTTAAGTCAAATAAATTGGCTTTTACATCCAAGGCAACTGATCCTAACAGAAAATACTCACAGTTCCAATATTACTCTATTTGACCTTTCAGCCACCAGAGTAAATCAAAAACAAGCATCTTGGTATTAACTAAAAAATAATTGAATATACCCCAATATTTATCTCTGACCTGTGTCAAATACTCTAAAAAGTCATATACTGATATTAAGAAGTTAGAAAGGTTAATCGAAAATCCAACACTTACGAAAGACGATACGCTACCAATTATAATTCAACGGATTATCCTAACGGTTACTTATTGGTACTATATTAATTTAATGAAAACTACTTAAGCACAAATATTAACATATTTTATATTTTTGGTAGCAAACATTTTAAGGATACCGAATGATATATAGAGCACTTCCTACGACCATAAGTAAATTCAATAGTAAAGAGGTGGTTCATCAGCTATATAATATTAGTTTACATAATAGATAATTCGATTATAATGATCTTCATGGAAAGGGAGTAGTTTTTAAACTACTCCTGTTTTTTTAGCCGTAATAATACCACAAGGCCATTTCAAATGATTCACTTCATTTATAATCTTCATATACTGAAAGATTGATGCTACCAAAAACCTGATAATAGCAATTCTCCTGCCCCATATTGTTGATGCTCTCTTCGTATTTGGTGTTATTATAATCATGCAGCTTACGCCAGAAGCTTAATGCATTCGTATTTCTTTCCAGAATTATGATACAATAAATACCCTTATAATTCTGCAGCAGTTGATTGACAGCTTTCTTGCCCACACCTTTATTACGGTATTTTCTGAGTATAAAAAACTCCTGAATGCAATAATTACAGCCTTCCTTTACATAAGGCGGTTCGGATAGCAGAATAAAACCAATTGGTTTTTCCTGAGCGAATATCAAAAATGGATGTAAACTTGGTTTCTCCCAGTACAGATCTTCACTATCCCATAATAAAAGTCCCTGTTCATCAGGTTCAATATCATCCGTAAACTCTGACAAGTCATGAAGATACAGACTATATAGGTTATGTATAATCAACTTCTCTTCCGGTGCCGCGAAACGTAATGTAATCTCGCATGCGTTATCTTTTCTTTGCATTATCTTATCCTCCGTAAAAAAATAGGGACTGCTCATTCGAAGCAGTCCCACTGTTTTCATTTCATGTTAAAAATACTTTTTATTTCCCCACAGATTACTCTTTTTTAGGTCAATGTACTCATTATATGCCCGCTCTAAAATTTGCTTCTCATTGGCAAATTTCAGCATATGATAGGCCTCATGAAATTTGTAGTAACCGGAGTCCATGAAAAATTCTTCTCTTTGTGGTTTGCTGTAATAGCTATCAGACATCATTAAATACCAATGAACATCCTTTAATACTGTATTCTGCGGTGTGCTGAAAGAATATTGACTTTTCCCGATATATTTTATTATAGAAGCGTTCGTCCCTGCTTCTTCCTTAACCTCACGGATTGCTGTCTCTTTATATTCTTCTCCTTCTTCCACTGTCCCTTTCGGTAGCACCCACCCTTCATATTTGTTCTTATAATTTTTATACAGTAATAAAATCTTTCCTCTGAAAATAACTACACCACCACAGCTCGTTGCTTCTACCATCGCAATTCCTCCTGCTTTTTGGTGTGTCTTAACTATCTAAAAGTATACATCAATATGCAACAGTTATCAACCTATTTTTCACAACAGATATACAAGCTGATATAATAAGAATACTTAAATAGTCACTTCTGCTACCAAAAACAGTCCGAATTCATTTCTTACTAATTAAAATATGCATCAAACACCTTTCTTGCGATAGGAACAGCATATTCACTTCCGGTTCCCGAACTTTCTACTATAATGCTGATTGCAATTTCCGGGTTCTCATATGGTGCATAGCCGATAAACCACGAATGTGCCGGCTTTCCCTCCCCATGGTCAGCGGAACCGGTCTTCCCTGCTGCCTTTACCTTCATATCATTTAAATCATCCGCTGTACCTTTTTTCACTACCTCACGCATCATCTTTGCAAGTAATTCCGATTCCTCTGCTGTCATCGGCTTTGAATGCTCCTGCGGGGAATAATTTTTAATCGGATTACCGTATGCATTTTCGATATAATCAATAACATACGGCTTCATTATAACACCGTCATTTGCCACAGCTGCCGCAATCATAGCATTCAACATCGGAGTTATTAAGGTATTTCCCTGACCGAAGGCCGTCTGCATGGCCTCCTTCACACTGGATTGTGCCTTCTGCAAGGTAAAACTGCTCTGACTGCTTGCCATATGAATGGGAAGATAGGAGTTAAATAAAAAATCCTCACATAAGCTATGGAAACGGTCCAGGTCCAACATTTTGCCTATATTCGCAAACGAGGTATTACAGGATTTTACCAATGATAAAGTAAGATCAACCTTTCCATGAGCCTTATTATTATAGCAGTGGACCACCATTTTATCCTGCTTGATGCTTCCGTCGCATTCATATTCATAATCTTCATAATCCGGATATTCACGGATATAAGCAAGGGTTGTTAATACCTTAAAAGTAGAACCGGGCGGATAAAGTCCCTGTGTGGCTCGATTTAAGAAAGGCGACTCTTTCTCTTTATCCTCAAGTAATTCTTCCCAATTGTCTTTGATATGATTGGGGTCATAGGAAGGCTTTGATACCATGGCGAGAATTTTGCCGGTTGCCGGTTCCATGACTACCACCGCTCCACGGTGATCTCCCAGTGCATCATACGCTACCTGCTGTAGTTTTGTGTTAAGCGTAGTCACAACATTATTTCCAAGGCTTTTTACACCGGTTAAGTCATGATAGGCTTTTTCAAAGGTATTAATATTTGAAGTAAGAAGATGGATGTTCTCTGTCTCCTCGATACCCGTAGCTCCTTCATAAAACCTGCCAACCACATGGGCAAACATATCCTTGTATGGATATTCCCGCAGTTCATCGCCGTCCTCATCAACGACTGTTCTGGCTAAAATCGAACCATCGGTAGCCCGTATTTCACCTCGAATTACGCGCTGTGCCAGAATATCCTGCCTTTTGTTATACGTACTGTTAATGATGTCTCCGCTGCGCATCACCATAAAATAAATATAATAACCCATCATAAGTAAAAAAAGGCCAAGAAATATATATACAATAGAAAGAATTGATTTTCTGTCCGAATGATGTCTCTCCTTCATATCACATGACCTCCTTTTCCTCTGCATTTATCTCCGTCTGCAAATTCTTCTTCTCATGCTTTCCCTTCATATAGATGCCCTGAAGAACCATAAACATCAGTATCGTACTCAAGGCGGAGCTTCCGCCGTAGCTGATTAGAGGCAGTGTGACACCTGTGGATGGGATAAATTTAATGACGCCGCCAATAGACAGTACAATCTGAAAACCGAACATTACAGAGAAGCCAAGCGATACATACCGGGAAAATGCACTCTCCTGCTCAAGGGCAATATTAATAAACAAGATAAAACAATTGATATAGAGAAGGATGATACATATGGCAAAGAAGCCTCCCAGCTCCTCTGAAATGGCCGAAAAGATGAAATCACTGTCCACCACCGGTATGCTGGTCGGAAGACCTCTGTTTAAGCCCATTCCAAACCATCCTCCGGTCCCGATGGCAAATAGGGATTGGGATATCTGATAGCCTTCATCATCAATATACCCAAAGGGATTTTGCCATGCCATAACCCGGACTCTGACATGACCGAATAATTGATATGCAATATATGCTGCTGCGCTTCCTCCAGCCAATCCGGCAAAAAAATAGATCGGTTTTGCAGTTGCTGCATACAGCATAAACACGTATGTCACAAAGAAAATCAATGCACCGCCCAAATCCTTTTGAAGAACTAATATAAGTACATTCGCTCCTGCCATGACGGTAACAGCACAGATTCGTTTAAAATCCGCAGCCTTATGAAACATTGCTGCAATTCCAAATACATACAAAAGCTTCACAAACTCAGAGGGCTGAATAATAATTCCCCCGATATTCAACCAGTTGGTCGCCCCGTAATAGGTCGAACCAGCCACTAATACGACAGCTAATAATGCAATACCAAAAGCTCCATACACCAGACCAAATCGTTTTAACCAGGAGTACCGCTTTATTATATAAGGAACGATCAAACAAACCATAAACGATAAAGCTACAATCAATACCTGCTTGATTGCTTTATCAAAGGATAATCTAGCCAGGATAATAAAACCGATCGAAAGCAGCATTAACATATTTCGCAATAAAAGCCTCGATAACTTGGGATATAACCTGTGATAAAGTGAAAGAATCAGGATAAATACAATGACCTCTCCTCCGTACAACAACAAGAGTTTTAAATTCCCTGTCTGCAGCAATAGTGTCATATAGCCGATGAAATGCAGAGAAAAAATAATGACGGTCAAAAGAGAATAGGTGCGCTCCTGCTTTTGCTTATTCCTATAACGCAGGATACGAAAACTGAAGTAGGTATAATTACCTAGCAGAATCAGCATCATATATTTTGTTATTTCCGCAATTAACTGCATCCGTGTCACCTGCCCCTCGGTTATTGATCCATTCTCTCCTGAATTTAAGCTTATTCCACTCCGCGTTTAAAATGAACTGCCGTGTTATTGGGAATTTCATAAGTATTTTCTCTGTCATAAAGGTACGTATCCAAAAATGCCTGTACTACTTTTTTAGTTTCCTCTTTGGTTTCCATTGTAAAATCCAGCCGTAGGTTTGCAGGTCTCAGTCTTTTCACCTCCGAGGCTTGCCTCAGTAAAGATAAGCATTGTCCATTATAGATAATATTATAGCACCCATTGCAATTTGTCTCGACATAAAATTTCATTCCCAAACGGTCAAGCAGAAAGCCCGAATTGTTTTGCGCTCCTTTGTTACGTTTCCGGCAGCCCTCACAGTTCTCAAACAAGCATTGTGCCGATACCATTAATGGCATATAACCGTAGATAATCATATCGCAGTCGTTAATTTGCAGTTCCTTTAATTCCGAATAATTTAATTCCACGGGAGCAGTAAAATGTGCAATACCCATTTTGTTCCAAAAACTTTTTGCCTCCCTGTTAAATACATACATATTATGATTTAATCGAATATTAATCGGATGACCTTCCTTAGTATATAACGATTGAAGCAGTGCGATTTCTTCAAAATTTTTCACAATAAATCCGGAAACGTTCTTACTATCTATAAAAGAAACTATATCCCTTTTTACTTTTTCATATACTTTACTTCTGCAAATATGCGGCAAAACCAGAAAATAAGCTTTCTTCTTACTTATAGCTTCCTCTGCCATGGCTAAAAGCTCACTCATACTCAGCGTATCGTATTCCACGTAGATCGCTGTTACTTCTTCGAAGGATATCGCCGCAGCAAATTGTTCCTTTGTTTTTACGGATATGCATACCCCAAAGGCTTCTCCTGCCTCTGCACCGGAAGATGGTTTTGTATTCTCATAACCAGGTTTATCCTTCCTCAGTAATTCGCCATTTCTCCGGTACCTTGCTATAACTGCTTCTTCAAGAAGCCGGATTGCATCCCTGCGAATTTCGTTCAACCAGGCAACCGGAACAAAAATGTTATCATCTGTATCCGTATTAAACTCTTCAAAGAAGAACAAAGTATCACCTGTCTTAATTAGAGGATTTAATAACTTTTCCTTGGTCATTGGCTGTTTTAAAGCTTCCTCTACGATATTATGATAAGCGGTTATTGTTAAATCCATGCAGGTGATGCTTAGTGCCAGCTTTTCACCGCTTCTGGCTCTTAGGTGGCCTTTCATGCCAAGTTTTGCATCTTTTTTCATGTATTCATTTGCTAGTTGCTCTAAAAGGTAATTATTTTTCGTCCGATATACCTTATCACCAATATGAATCTTAGGCTGTTCCAACCACTTATCTTTCCTGTCTCTTTCTTTGCCTTTCTGAAACCGAACGTTCTGCTTTGTTATCGCTTCTTTCGCCGAATCATTTCGTCGTAAATCCGGTCGCTTACCTACATTTGTCGCGAGTGTTTTCCCCTGCTCCAGTGAATCCTTCACCGTAAATTCATAGCCATCCTCTTCTGTTTCCCTGATTTCAAGAATATCCTGTGCATTTACGTTTTCTTTCAAGGTGATCGATACCTGGCTGCCGTTTATTTTTGTTACCTCACCCACCGATACCCCGCTGTGGTTTGGTCTTCCCATGGACATCATCTTTTTACCGTTGTAGGTCTCTCCGTAGCCTTGCGAAAAGCCTCCCCGGTTGAAGACGTCTTGAAGTTTTATCATATCTGTCTTAAATTCCGGTCTTTGTAAATATCTTCGGTATTCCTCCTTACCGAGTGTATAATATAAATTTACATAGTTCCGATAAAGGCTGGCCACTGCAGCCGCATATTCCGGACGTTTCATTCTGCCCTCGATCTTAAAGGAATTAATTCCGGCTTCGATAAGCTCCGGAAGGATGGCTACGGTATTGATATCCTTCGGGCTTAACAGATATTTTTCTCGGTTGGAGGAAACCTGTTTGTCTCCTGAAAAAAACTGATATTGCATACGACAGGGCTGTGCACAACGGCCACGGTTTCCGCTTCTCCCGCCTATAACACTGCTCATGAGACATTGTCCGGAATAACAATAACATAATGCTCCGTGAACGAAGGTTTCTATCTCAAGCTCCGTCTTCTCACGGAGGTTTTTAATTTCATTCAATGACAATTCTCTGGAAGTTACCAGTCGTGTCACTCCGTAATTCTTTAATAGGTTAGCACCCTCCGCCATGGTCAAGGTCATCTGAGTACTGGCATGAATCGGAAGACCCGGAAAATGTTTATGGATAGAGTTCATAACCCCGACATCCTGAACAATGACTGCATCCAGACCCTGCATATAAAATGGCTCCAAAAAGGAATACAGTTTACTTTCAAGCTCTTGCTCCTTAAGTAAGGTATTGACGGTTAAATAAAGCTGTTTATTCCGGATATGTGCTTCATCGATAGCCCGAAGAAGTCCTTCTGTATCCGGATTATCCGCATAAGCCCTAGCTCCAAAGCTGCTTCCACCGATATAAACCGCATCGCAGCCGGCATTCATGGCTGCCCGCATCCCTTCATAAGAGCCTGCAGGTGCTAATATTTCAATCTGTCTGTTCATCATACGCCATACCTTTCATATGCATTGGTTTCTTCTGTTTATATTATAAAATCAGCTGCCCAAAATTAAGATTGCATCAGCCGATTTATTCGGTGTATGCTAACTTTCTTGCTTTGGACAGCCTCTGTTATATGACTAATTATCTCTTTTTTTTGTATCGTTTAATTCGGTTTCCAACCGGATGATTTTCTTCTGGGATTCGTTTAATTCCTTTTTTAGGTCTTCCATTTCCTTTTGAGCTGAATTAAGCTTTGTCTGTGCAGATATTAATTCATGCTTTAAATCAAAGATTTCCTTTGTTTTTGCATCAATATCCGACTCTAAATCCTTCATTTTATCCCTGGCTTTATAATAATCGTCCGCAATATTTATTTGTATTAATATATTCTTTAAATCTGTATCCAAAAATTTATAGGCATCCCGATTACGAAATTCATTGTGCTTACTGTTGATGTAGGAAGCGATTTTCTGCAGATACTCTTCCCCCTCGTATCCGCTCAATGTATATCTTTTGTTATTAATAATAACCTCAATGTCGTGATACTTATTCATAACTACGCCCCCTGTTTTTCTTTGAATATCAGTAAGATGCCCCACTCTGACACATATTATAACTTAAGTGGAAGGGTTATACAAGCTGTCATTTCAAAAGAGCTACATATTTCAATGATATTTAATTAAATGATTTAAAGTGTTAAGCCCAGATGATGATAAGCAAGCTCAGTCGCAGTTCTTCCTCTCGGGGTACGAAGAATCAGTCCATTTTGTACCAGGAAAGGTTCATAAACCTCCTCAATGGTCCCCACATCTTCACCGATCGTGGTTGCCACTGCTTCAATTCCCACAGGTCCACCGTTAAATTTTTCAATCATGGTCACAAGTATTTCCCTGTCAATATGGTCAAGCCCAAGCCTGTCCACTTCAAGTAAATCAAGTGCAAAGCCTGCTACCTCCTTGGTAATCCTGCCATCATACTTTACCTGTGCAAAATCCCTTACCCTCTTTAATAGGCGATTCGCAAGACGAGGGGTTCCTCTGGATCTTCGGGCCAATTCTACTGCTCCTGCTTCATCAATTTCTACTTGAAATACTTCTGCGGAACGCAATATAATCAACTTCAAATCTTCAATCGTATAAAAATCCAACCTGTTTACCACGCCAAAACGGTCTCTGAGCGGAGGAGTCAACATTCCTGCCCTTGTGGTTGCTCCAACTAACGTAAATTTCGGTAAGTCTATCCGAATGGATTTCGCAGTTGCTCCTTTCCCAATAACTATATCTATGGCATAGTCCTCCATGGCAGGATATAACAGCTCCTCCACCTGTCGGTTCAGGCGGTGAATTTCATCTACAAACAATACATCACCTTCCGATAGATTGTTAAGAATTGCTGCCATCTCACCCGGCTTCTCAATTGCCGGTCCGGAGGTCACTTTCATATTAACACCCATTTCATTGGCAATAATTCCTGCTAGGGTTGTCTTTCCAAGGCCCGGCGGTCCAAAGAACAATACATGATCCAAGGATTCCTTTCGCTGCTTCGCGGCCTCAATATATACTTTCAAGTTATCCTTCACCTTTGACTGCCCGATATAATCCGTCAGCATCTGCGGTCGAAGGGTGCTTTCAAGCTTTTTGTCCTCTTCGATTAAATCCGTCGTTATCATTCGCTTTGCCATTATTTTCTCCATTATCTTCACTTACAAAATTCATGCTATATGACATGACCGCTCTGTTAAGCGATTTTGGGATAAAACACTATTCTCCGCCAACTAATTCATACACATTTAATTCTATCCATAAACGCTATAAATCTATCGTAACATGCGGTTTAACCCATTTTCTTCAGACAATATTTCAGGATATCCTCGGAGGTCATATCCTCGGTTATTTCAATCTGATTTACAATCTTTAATGCTTCCGTACCCGAATATCCAAGCACCGTAAGAGCTTGGACAGCTTCTTCTCTCTTGCTGAAAATTCCGGAGCTATCTCTTTTTTCTGCCTGATTATGCAATCGCTGTTCAAAGGCGGTTTCTAATTTGAATTTATCTTTCAGCTCCAAAATCATTTTCCCGGCAGTTTTACTTCCGATTCCGGGAGCTTTTGCAATTGCTTTCGTATCCTCCGCCAATACTGCAAACCTGATCTCGTCTGCAGAAATAGAGGATAGAATTCCGAGTGCTCCCTTCGGTCCGATTCCATTCACCGTGATTAATAATTTAAACATCTCAAGATCATCCCTAGTTAAAAAACCAAACAAACTGATAGCATCCTCACGGACATGGAGATATGTAAAAAGCTTTATTGTACTACCCTTGGGAGGAAGCTCCATGACAGCACTCCCCGGAAGACTGACCTCGTATCCGATATTTCCGACCTCAAGGATAACATAGTTTTCTTTAACTTCAGCTAATTCGCCTTTTAAATAACCGATCATCCTTACACCTCATTCTGTTTTATGCTGTCATAAGCCCGAAACAGTACTTGGCTGCTCCTTTCCGGCTTATGACTTTATCATTACGTTTCACTAAATCAATCCGGTAAACGTTCAAATCGCCCCCTGGATATGTTCAGTCTGCCTTCTTTTAAGTAATTTAAAACCTCATATGCGGTAATCCCAAGTGCTTCCGATATCTGTAGTGCATTGCTGTTCGGATAATCCTTTAAGTATTGAACAATATCGTCAAAATGGTCACTGTCAATCTCTTTACAGCCTTCACAGGAATAAGCCTTTAATCTTGACATAAAAACCTTATGGCAGTGTTTACATACATTGGTATACATGGGAGTCTCCTTTCCTACATGAGTGTTGAGAATAAATTCAATATTAGTTGATATCCTTTTATTAAAAATGGTCGGTTCTTCCATTCCTCAAATGTAACCTCATGGCTTTGCTCCATCGTCATTACTAAATCTGATTTAATCGTATCAATGACTTCTTTGTCGCAAATCCATACGCCGCATTCATAATGAAGATGAAAGCTTCTAAAATCCATATTGACGGTACCCACAATGCCGGAATCCTCACTGATGATTGTCTTAGCATGGATGAAACCTGGAGCATATTCAAAAATTCGGACACCCGCTTCCAGTAATCTTCCGTAATTATAATTCGTCAGTATTTTAACATTCTTTTTATCAGGAATATAAGGGGTAATGATCCTTACATCAATGCCGCTCTTTGCAGCTGTAATTAAGGCATCCCTCATATCATCTTCAATTATAAGGTAAGGTGTGGTAATGTACAACATTTTCTTTGCATAATAGATCATCTGCTTATAGATATTTTCAATCGGATTTCTGGGATTATTCGCCGGTCCATCCGATATTACCTGGCAGTATACATCATTTTGTTCAAAGCTTTTTGTCGGTCGATATGGATTATAATCCAGGGGCTCCCCGCCGGAACAGACATCCCACATCTGTAAGAACGTAACGGTGAGTCCCCAGACAGCATCACCTTCTACCTTAACCGCATTATCCTTCCAGACTCCAAAACGGGATACCAGATTAACATATTCATCTGCTAAGTTCATGCCACCGGTAAAACCTGCATTCCCATCAATCACAATAATCTTCTGATGAGAACGATAATTCATATATAATTTATCGGTATATCGGTAAATCGGATTAAATACCCGAACCTCAACACCTTCATTTTCCAGGTTTTTTCGGAAGTTTTTTGGTGTACGCAGGATTGCACCGAAATCATCATAAAGGAACATAATTTTTACGCCCTCACTGCGCTTTTTTAATATCATCGTGTGCATTCTTTCCCACAGAGCACCTTCCCCAACGATAAAGAAATTTAGCAATATGAATTTTTTTGCATGTTCCATCTCATGAAAGATAGCTTCGAATGCCTCCTCCCCCATGGGGTAATAGGTTACCTTGTTATTTTTATAGAGAGGAAAGCTGTTCGCTTCTAAATACCGTACCATTCTACTTTTCGTTGGATATGTCTGTGCAAATTGATCTCTAACCTCGGGAGTAAAATCCAGATATTCAGCCCCACGTCTCAATTTCCTCAGAATTCTTTTCTCAATTTTTCTGCCTCTTCGGTTACCCCAAAGCATAAACATAATGTGTCCTGTAATCGGAAGTGCTGCAATAATACAAATCCAGCTTATTTTGTAGGAAGCATTCCTTTGGTCGTTTTCGAGTACAATGATGATGATGATACTGAGAACCTGAATAAAAGAATAAATGTATACTGTATAACCGCGTAAATATATGGATAGTGCAATAACCAACCCGAATTGCACCAGCACCAGGAGCCCGACGATGGTTACCCAAAGGATACCGCTTAAATAATTCTTAATTCTTCCTGTCACATCATCCTTTATCTCCTTACTCATTGTTCGCACTCCCTTCTTCGCAAGCTTTTCCCTTAAGTCATTTAGTGCAGCTTCCCGTCTTGAAACCTTCATGTTGGGAAATGCATTTAACAGACGTATATGTGTTTTGATCATTTTGACATCCTGATACCGTCTGAAAAATTCCCTGAACTTTACTTCCAACTCCGCATTTTTTTCTCTCTTTTCTGATTTACTTACCTGCCGGTACTCTTTGGCATTTGATAACTTCGATTCTACCAGACCCTTTACCTCGGAAAATATGCCAAGCATTCGTAAATTAGATATCTTTTCAATTAATCCTTCACCGGTTTCTAAGATTCTGGCAGTCGATACGTAAGTTAAGATATCCTGTCTTAAGTTATGAAGCTTGACAAGCAGCTTATCTAATTTGACGGTATTTACAGACGTAACAATAATATCTGCAGTAATCAGCGGAATTATCACATAACCGGATATTTCCCCCAACCTTCTCGGTATTTTCATAATGAATAAATTCATTCCGGGCTGTAACAGATATAACATAAGGAGTGTAAGCGCTCCCCAGAACAAGGATACCCACAGACAAATTCTGCCTTTTATATTAAAACGGAACTTACTGTAATCCCACCACTTGGTGTGGAATAAAAGTTCCATGCTTAGTGAAGCTATGTATTCGATCGCTGTAGCAAGGCAAGCACCACCAATGAAAGAAAGTACATAATGCTCCCTCAAGTCCCAAAATACAAGGTAGACGATCAAAGCACCAAAGCCATAAATCGGTATGATGGGTCCATTCAAAAAACCCCGATTGACGAAGGATTTCGTCTGGATAGATACCAGTATGCACTCATAAACCCAACCAACGATACTATATAAAAGAAATATATAAAATAAATAGTAAAACTCATTTCCAAACAGAATGACATCCCACACGGTTAAACTCCCCACTTATGTTTATTTTATCCTAAAGATTATTTTATCCTAAAGATCATTCTATCCTAAAGATTATTTTATCCTAAAGATTATTCTATCCTAAAGATTATTTTATCCTAAAGATTATTTTATCCTAAAGATCATTCTATCCTAAAGATTATTTTATCCTAAAGATTATTTTATCCTAAAGATTATTTTATCCTAAAGATTATTTTAACATATTGCTAGTTTATGTCAAACTTACAATAATACGAAAGATGAGAAAATTGCGACGGCATACTTTCTATTTTACGATTTTATGATAAAATAGAGTTTAAAACAAGAAGGGAGTGATACCGGTTGATAACCAGGCAATTTCCAATTGATCTGACCATATCGTACCAATTTGAATTTCCCATGGAAAGATATGCTTTTTTTGATATAGAGACAACAGGATTATCAGCAGATACTACTTACCTATATCTGATCGGCTGCGTTTATTATAAGGATTCATCCTTCCATTTAATCCAGTGGTTTTCCGAAGAGATCCGTGAAGAGGTTCAGCTGATTACCTCCTTTTTTCAATTTTTAAAGAATTATGATATTCTAATCCATTTTAACGGGACCAGCTTTGATATTCCTTATCTGTTAAGAAAGTGCCACAGTTTAAATCTGGATTTTACCTTTGACCAAGTGGTAAGCCTCGATCTATTTAAAAAGATATCACCCTATAAAAAGCTACTTCAACTGCAAAATTACAGGCAGAAGACAATAGAAGCCTTCTTACATGTAAAGCGTAAGGATACCTTAGGCGGCGAAGAATTAATTCAGATTTATGCCGGATATCTGGGAAAAAAACGCCTTGAAACCCTTCGCAGTGCAAGAAATGCCAATACTCCTGTGAAATCTGCCTCCGAAGCGGACGAATTGCTCCACTTACTATTTCTTCATAATGAAGATGATATTAAGGGACTGGTGAGTATTTGCTCCATACTAAATTATGAAGATATGTTCGAAAAGCCGATACGTATCATACAAGCCGGAGTTGAGGATGAATTATTTTCCCTTCAATTTGAATTAACCTCCCCACTACCCATCCGTGTGAACTTCGGCAATACTGCAGCCTCCATCACAGCTTGTGACAAAACAGCCATATTAACCGTTTCGATTTATCAGGGCGAATTAAAATACTTCTATGAAAATTATAAGGACTATTTTTACCTGCCCCAGGAGGATAGTGTTGTCCACAAAAGTATAGCCCAGTTTGTCGAGAAGGAATTTAAGGAGAAAGCAAAACCCTCAAATTGCTACACAAAAAAACAGGGGATGTTTGTGCCTCAATATGAAGCAGTTATCATCCCCAGTTTCAAACATAGCTATACGGATAAAGTATCCTTTCTTGAGATTCATACGGATTTTCTGTTGAAAGAAGAAAATCTGGAATTATATGCGAAGCACATGTTACATCATTTACTTAAAGAAAAATGATTTATCTGCCGTGTTACTCAGACTCCATCTTCACCCTTGTAGCCTCATAGACTTTTTTGTTATCCTTTTTCGGAAGCCAGATTAGAATAAACATACTGATAAAGGTAATTCCTCCCAGTAGCAATGCAACCGTCCGGTAAGGCAAAACCTGACCGAGTAAGCCTGCTAATAACTGAAATAGGATTCCACCCGCCGCAAAGATTACACCAAATAATGCATTTACCCTTGCTCTCATTTGTGCCGGCAGATAGGATTGTACCGCTGCAGCGCGGATGGTTGCACTCTGTGAACCCAATACACCGCAGATAAACCGATTAAGTAACATTGCAGGATAGGGCATAAAAAGCAGGAACGCATCCATAATGTCATATACGGAATATACCAGTTTTGTAAAGCCATATCGTTTCTTCACCGGAATCTCTTTTTTGTATTGCAACAAACCTCCAAGTAACCTTCCGATGGTCTCACTGCTTTTTAAGAAACCCAGCATTGTGACAGTAAGATAAGCCTGTGTTTGGTAAAAAGCCTGTGTTATTACCGAAACGCCCTGGGAGGCTCCGCTCGTAATGCTCATATAGGTATAGATATTGCGAATCCCTTTCTCCTTCTTTAAAAAAGAAAAGCCCTCTGCGATATCCTTTTTATACATCTTCCAGGTCATAGTCGCTGCCGTCTCGCTTTTTACCTCCGTAATCATTGCTTCTAAAATAACATCAATTACACCTATTACCGCAACCATGATGAAAATATATCCCAAGTTCATATTTCGATATAAAAAGGTTGCTACCGGTGCCATAACAATAACTACAGTTGGATAAATGGTTCCGCTGACCGCATACCCTTTTTGTTCAAATCCCACCGGTATTAAATCCGGATACCATGCATCATAAGCAAGACGATAAAAAACTGAAATCGTACCAATTACAAGAGTAAGTACCACATATAACAAAAACACAAATTCATGGTATAAAATATAAATACCCATGATAAAAAATACAATCGCCATAATTGCATCCAACCCGACAATCCAGACTTTCTTTGAGCCCTTATCAATGATAGGTGCTATAAAGATGGGTAATATGATATCGGGAAGCATACCACATATCATAATTAAGGATGCCAGAAAGGTTGACCTAGTTTCATCAAAGACCAAAAGGCTGATGGGAAGATTCATGGCTTCCCCGCCAATGGCTGATAATACGGTTGAAACCGTAATCAAGCTAAAATTTTTTGTCCATAGTCCACTTTTTTTCATTCGTTCGTCTCCCCTGTTAATTTTAGATTAATTATATCGATAAATCTAAGCAATCAACAAGTACTATTATGTGAGAAATTCGAAGTGTATTTCATATATTAAAGCCCAATTTTATCTTATACTCAGGAAATTCATTCACTCAGGAAATTCATTCACTCAGGAAATTCATTCAAAAATCTCCAGTGCTTTTTTATATTTCCGCTGCTTACAATATGCCTGTTTTAAGATATCTTGATAGAAAATCACATAACCCTTATGTCGGTCGGATTTTTATCGTTCCCTCACGGCCTCCAATAGCTCAATATACTTTGGATGATCAAGAAAATCCTTATCACATTCATACCTTGCCTCTTCCAGCATCATTTTTTCAATTACGACCTGGGCCTTCTCCGATTCGTGCTTATGTAGCCATTCCTCCATCTGCTTGAGATACATTTCTGCGGCTTCTATCTGACCGCTCCGTATCATTGCCAGTGCTTTCTTATGGCTTAACAAAAAATTATCCTCCCAGGTTACCATATTCAAATAATGCATGGCCAGATCGTATTTTTTAACTGAGACATAGGTGGCTCCAATATTATAATAGATACCGTCCATTTGTTTGTTCCAATAGGTATTTTGAAGTAAATGAATTGCTCGGTTATAGAACGGCATCATCAGGTCTACTACATTAAGACAGGCATATACACTGCCTACCATCTCATAACAGGAAGCGAGCTGAAAGGTATTGCCCTCCTCAATAGCATGGGAGATGCATTTATCTGTATATTCCTGTACCTTATCATATTTTCCTTTCATAAAATATGCCAACATCAGATTGAAAAGGCTATAGCTGTTATTTAATATGTAATATGCCTGAATATATAAATTAAGTGATCCATTAACACTGCCTTTTTCGATTGGCAGCAGCATATAATAATAAGCTCTTTGCTGATCGGACATATTATCCTGACATTTCGATAACAGTTCATAAGCTTCCTTATTTTCTTCATATGCCTGTATTATTAGCCAGTCCAATGCCAGTGGACTATAGGATAATTCTTTGTCCGCCTGTTGCAAGGTAACATAGGCACTTCGCTCAAGACCATAACTTAATTGTTCAAAATACCGGTCGATAAGTGCCTGATTATTCTTCATAAACTCCTCACCAAAATAAAAATCTATTCCCAATCTTTGAAATAGCTGCTTTAGGATATATCGGTCGGGATTCACCTGATTCCGTTCAATTTTACTTAAATATGATGGAACACAGATTCCATGGCATACTTCCTTTTGCCCTTTATTTTGTTTAATTCGTTCAAGTTTTAGAAGCGTACAGCTAAAATCTTTGTTGGTATAATCGTTCATGAGCAACCTCAGTTTTTGATATTTTAATGAAACGTATAATATGTTTATCTTACTACATATTTATAGTGCTATCTACCAAATTTTTCTTACGCAACTGCATAACCAAAAGGTATTGGAATTATCTATATTAATATAATGACACTTTAACCAATGATCATACATTAAGTGGAAAAGCATCCGAATTGCATATGTACCCTGTAACATAAGAGTCTCGTATCAGCTGGTTCTTTTGTATTCTATGAATAGCATAATTTTCTTCAGAGTACGAATCATATTGAGTTATTTAACAAAAAGGCTTTCCGAAAAAAATCGGAAAGCCCTTAATTTTAAATTTTAATTACTCCTGTGGAAGGATTTCTTTTTTGTTGTAAGAACCACATGCCTTACATACTCTATGAGGAACCATAAGTTCTCCACACTTGCTGCACTTTACTAAGTTGGGAGCAGCCATTTTCCAGTTAGCTCTACGGCTATCTCTTCTGGCTTTTGATGATTTGTTCTTGGGACAAATAGACATTGTCACACCTCCTTAAAATTGTTAAAGATATCTCGGATTACTGACATTCTGGGATCATATTCTGTATTGTCACAGTCACAGGTCTTCTCATTTAAATTCGCTCCGCAGTTTTTGCAAAGTCCTTTACAATCCTCGCTGCATAACAGCTTCATTGGAAAACCGATTAATATTTCATTGTAGATCAATATGTCTACATCCAGATCGTATCCAATAATATAATTTGTCTCATCCAAATTTTCTGCACGTTCCTCTTCTGTCAGTTTAAAATCAATCTCCCTGGAAAAATGGATTTCCATCGGATAAATAATATCCTTTAAACATCGGTTGCAGAACAGGATCAATGAAATATTCGCGCTGCCCTCAATCAAAACGGTCTTGTTACCAAGATTCGTAATGGTTAAATCCATCGCATTCCCGTTTTCTTTCTTGAGAATTTCATAGGAATGTCCCATATATTCAAAACGGTTCATCTCGATAGGGGCTGTGATAAGTTCAACCTTATCTTTTGTAGTCATTATCTCTGACAAAGATATCAGCATGTTAATCTCTCCGAATATTCAATGCTTTCACTAGATTCTTTACGCACTTCTTGTATTATACCTACAGTGTTATTATTTGTCAAGGATTAAATCAAGCAACTTATTTACTCATGGACACAAATAACACCAATTAAATGCTGATAAAAGCATGAAATGATTAGTTTATAGTAAAGCAACGGTTTCTCTTGCAATCGCAAGTTCTTCATTGGTAGGAACGATTGCTACCTTCACCTTAGAATCCGGCGTCGTCAGCATAACTTCCTTACCTCTTGTCATGTTCTTATCAAGGTCAATGTTAACTCCCAAATATCCGAGATATTCACAAACCTCAGCGCGAACCTTATGGTCATTTTCGCCAACACCAGCAGTAAATGCGATAGCATCCACACCATTCATTGCTGCTACATAGCCACCAATAAATTTTGCAACGCGGTAAACGAATACGTCAAAGGCAAGTCTTGCCTTTTCATTACCATTATCCATCGCTTCATTAATATCTCTGAAGTCACTGGATACCTCGCTCATACCCTGAATGCCTGAGCCCTTATTTAACAGGTTCATAATCTCATCTAAGGATTTATTCTGCTTTTTGGAGATAAACTCAATGATGGATGGGTCGATATCACCACTTCTGGTTCCCATTACTAAACCGGATAACGGGGTAAAGCCCATGCTGGTATCAATGGATTTGCCATTTAATACAGCTGAGATACTGGCACCGTTTCCTAAATGACAAACGATGATTTTTGAATTTTCAAGGTCAAGTCCGGCAAATTCAGCCATACGTTTCGATACAAAGCTGTGACTGGTTCCATGGAAGCCATATTTTCTAATCTTATATTCATCATAGTAATCAAAAGGCAATCCGTAAAGATAGGACTTAGGAGGCATTGTCTGATGGAAGGCGGTATCAAATACTGCAACCATAGGCACACCCTTCATCAGATTAGCACAAGCGCGGATACCGATTAAATTAGCCGGATTATGAAGAGGAGCTAAATCATTGCAGTCCTCAATTGCTTTTATTACTTCGTCTGTGATGATTGAAGATACAGCAAATTTCTCGCCACCATGAACAACTCTATGTCCAACTGCACCGATTTCGTCCAGAGACTTAATTACACCATGATCTGCATCGGTCAATGCGTCAAGCACCATTTGAATCGCCACTTCATGATTTTTCATGGATGTTTCTTTAACAACCTTTTCACCACCGTTAGGTGTATGCTTTAGAACACTTACATCCTGTCCAATTCTCTCACAAATACCGACTGCCAGAGCTATCTCTGTTTCGGAATCGATTAATTGATATTTCAAAGATGAACTACCGCAATTAATAACCAAAACTTTCATTTTATATACCTCACTTAAAATTTATCAAAACGTTCAGCCGCAGCCTTCGTTTATCACAATACCACGGACTACTGTCCTAAGTTACACGATTTATAAAGCAGATGCTTGTACTGCGGTAATAGCGACTACACCAACAATATCGTCTGCACTGCAGCCTCTGGATAAATCATTTACCGGTTTTGCAATACCCTGGGTAACAGGTCCGTAAGCCTCTGCCTTCGCCAGTCTCTGTGTTAACTTATATCCAATATTACCTGCATCCAAATCAGGGAAGATTAATACATTTGCTTTTCCTGCGATATCACTACCGGGAGCCTTGGAAGCACCAACACTGGGTACTATCGCTGCATCTAGCTGATACTCTCCGTCCAATTTAATGTTCGGATATAACTCTTTTGCAATCTTTGTGGCCTCCACTACCTTATCAACATCCGGATGTGCTGCACTGCCTTTGGTTGAATGGGAAAGCATAGCAACTACAGGCTCTTTTCGGGTCAGTAATTCAAAGCTTTTTGCACTGCTGCCAGCAATTGCTGCAAGCTCCTCCGGATTCGGATTTTGAACAAGTCCGGCGTCAGAGAAAATAAAGGTACCGTTAGCACCAAATTCACAATTCGGAACCACCATTACGAAAAAGGAGGAAACCAGTTTCGTTCCGGGTGCTGTCTTTAAGATCTGTAAGGATGGACGAAGGGTATCTGCTGTGGAGTGAATTGCTCCTGATACCATACCGTCTGCATCTCCTGCCTTTACCATGGTAACACCAAAATACAGATAATCTTTTGTCAGCAGCTCTTTTGCCTGCTCTGGTGTCATTCCCTTGCTCTTTCTAACTTCAACGAGTAAATCTATATAGGATTGAAGCTTGTCTGTCTGATTCGGATCAATAATCGTAGCTTTTGATAAATCCAAACCATCCGCGCCGTTCATTATCTCTTCCTTATTACCTACCAGAATGATGTGTGCAATACCTTCAGCCAAAACCTTGTGGGCTGCTTCTAAGGTTCTTCTGTCACTAGCCTCCGGTAAAACAATAGTTTTCATGTTTTGTCTTGCTCTTTCTTTAATCTCATCAATGAATCCCATGATGTTTTTCCTCCTTGTAAATCATTTTCGCCAATTTATGATACTTTTTTCATAAAACCCATAAACTTTATTATAAAACATATTGCCATGTGTTACAAGTCTATTTTCATAAAATTAGACTAAATATTTGAATTTCTCCCATGCTCTTCTAAACAGTTTTGTATATTTTCCATAAAATATAATATAATTTTAGTAACATTTGCTACAAACGGTCAGAAATTGGTGTGAGGATAAATTTGGCTGTAAAATATGATATTATATGATATAGTATATATGATTTCATCGTTATTAAACTTGATCTGATGTAAAAAATGTACTTAGCAGCAAACCAGAACATTTATTTACATTCTTAGCACGCATTTTGGTTAAATTATTTTTGACTAATGTATCAATAGCACCTTCGGTGCTTTCCAGATACAATATTGTGCCAGTAAAAGTTTGCTTGCAGATCAATTTAGCGTATCTGAAATTGTGCGCAGCACTGATTTTTTATAGAAAACAATAATTTACATACAATTCATGAAAGGAGTTATCATCACCGATGAAGGTTGTTGGCTTAATTACGGAATATAATCCGTTCCATAACGGACATAAATATCATATCGAAGAAGCAAAACGCATCACCGGGGCGGATTATACCATTGCGGTAATGAGTGGTAATTTTGTGCAGAGGGGTACACCCGCTGTTATCGATAAATACAGCCGTGCTGAAATGGCATTGAAAAATGGTGTCGATCTGGTCCTTGAACTTCCTGTCTGCTATGCTACCGCAAGTGCGGAATACTTTGCTCATGGTGCTGTTGCCTTACTGGACAAATTGGGAATAGTGGATTATTTATGCTTTGGCAGTGAATGTGGTGATATCGGCTTGCTTATGGAAACAGCCAAGCTTCTTATAGATACTCCGGAAGGCTTTGACGAACAGTTGCTCACCTCTTTAAAGGAAGGATTAACCTATCCTGCTGCCAGAACAAAAGCTATCGAACAAATCTGGAATCAAAAACAATTGAATCAGCAGGATAATGCTGCTGATGCAGATACAACGATATACAACAAAAGCGAAATTTCAAAAGTACTGAGCGAACCGAATAACATACTGGGCATTGAATATTTAAAAGCACTAATCAAATTATCCTCCTCTATCGTTCCGGTTACGATAGAACGAAAGTCTGCTCATTACCATGCAAAGTTATTAGCTGATCAAGAGCAGTCATACGCAATGTCCCTGTCAGAATCCACTGTTACAGACCATCCTGTCATCAGTTCAGCTACTGCAATCCGTGGAGCTTTACTGGATCACCATCCAGCAGGATTAGCTTTATCGGAGAACAGTGTCCCAAAGGATGTATTTGAGATACTTTCATCCTGTTTCAATAAAACCTTTCCCATCACTGAGGAGGATTTTGCGGGAATTTTAAAATATAAATTATTGTTCGAAAACAATCGAACGTTAACGAGCTATTCGGATATCACGAATGGTCTTGCGGACCGAATAAAGAATTTATCAGATTATAATGTCAGTCTGGCGCAACTTGCCCAAAATATAAAAACCCGGAATATGACCTTGACCAGAATCAACCGTGCTTTCATTCACATACTTTTAAATATTCAAAAGAGTACCTTTGATGAATATAATCAAAAGGGCTATGCTTTTTATGCCCGTGTTCTGGGAATAAAAAAGGAATCCTCCCACCTGTTGCGTAAAATAACAAAGGCCGATAAAATTCCTGTAATTACAAAAGTATCAAAAGCCGATAAGCAGCTGGATGCACTGGGATTGAGGATGTTATCCGGGGATCTTTTCGCGGCCCACATTTATAACCAAGCCGTTTACGAAAAATATAAAACCACGCTGCTAAATGAATATAAGCATGGGATATGTATGATATAAAAACCAAGCTGTTCCTCCCTAACCCGTTTCATTGTAACTTTAGCATTTCATATTTTAAATGGTCGTATCCGGATCATTTTATCTCCTGACTTTGTTTAAAGAAATCATTTAAAGTTTCGTCTTCCTTCCATATTCCACCCGTTCCTTCTACCCGAAAACGATCGCTGAAATATTTTATGAAGCTGCTTTTTTCATCAAAAATCCGCCTGCTGATTTCATAATTTAATTCATTCCTATATTTTTCATCGTCCATAAGCCGAATATTCTCAAACCAATCCATAGCATCAAACATGGTCTGATTATGAGGGACGGCATATAGAAATCCCATCCATACGTCAAAAGTTCCAAAATGGTCTAAATGGTCCGCATCCTGATGTATTTGTAGCTAGTCCTCATGATTTGCATAGCAAAAACATTTTTTATTTTTTGTTTCGATATTCATGGATTTATATTGACATATTTTATTTTAGCGTTTATTATGTTTCATAGAAGACGATTATTGCCATGATAATTATTAGGAAAAAATTCGGATGATTTCGGTTAATGCTATAAAATTTGCTGTTAGGTGCTGATTTCATTCCAAACCATTTAATTCTCCGTCCATATTATCCGGGAAAATCATCTTAGAGAAAATTATTGTGATAAATCAAGGTTTTTCACAAAGCGAATTATCTCGCTATGCAAATATAGCGCTGACGCCCAAATTGCGGTGTTTCAGCAGAATGGAGATTGAAATGTTAAATAAAGAAACCATTTATAACATTATTGAAGCGATAGGAATTGAAAAACAGGAATTGGTGCTTCTGCATTTTTGGGGTGAGGACAATGACCGACCCGTATTACATATGTTTGAATTGGCAATTGCGAGTCAGGGGGCCTCTCCCATCTCTATCCAGCAATCAAGAGAGTTTAACGCAGAATTATTTGACTGCATGAAAACCGGCAGCCTGGGAATGGGAACAAATTATTTTAAGCTTTTTGAACCGATCGATATTGTAATCGATATCTGCATGTATCAGCCGGTGGTTCCGGGTGAGCAGATGAAACCGGAAGGAATGGCTCTTTACAGGGAATACATGGGCAGACTGTTTCAAGCGTTGACCGCTAAAAAGAAATTTGTGCAAATTCGTATTCCAACGATAGCAAATGCAGAAAGCTCTGCGCTGACTGCCCAGGACTATATTTATCGTATGGAGAAAGCTTATGACGTTGATTATAAATGTCTTAGAACAGCATGCATTGACAAAATAGAAGAATTAAGAGGAAGCAAATTAATTACTTTAACAACCGGAGCAGATTGCAGATTAACCTTTCACTTAGGGGACCGCGAGTGGAACATAGACGCCGGTGACGGTGATTTTCCCTGCGGAGAAGTATATATAGCACCTAAGGAAGAGCTGTCGCAGGGATCGATATACTTTGAAAAGTTATTCGTAGAAGATATGGGTGAATTTAATCATATTACATTAACCGTCGAGGACGGCAAAATAGTTACATCCAATCATCCTCCGTTCAACGAATTCTTACAGGAGCTCCCCGAAAACGGAACTGTAATCGGTGAATTCGGAATCGGTCTAAACCCTAATATCACAGAGATTTCGGGAGACGCTCTTCTCGATGAAAAAATGTACGGTACCGTCCATATCGGCATTGGTATGAATACCTTATTCGGAGGCCAAAACAACTCTCCTATCCATATGGATTTTGTAGTAACAGGAAAATACAGCATAATCACAGACCAGGATTAAAAGAACCTTTGATTACGATATCATAACCGGTTATGCATCAGATTGTGTAGCTGTTTACGTATTAGACTTTTTACCCCTTTGATTTGTTAAGAATATGTATCTTTATTAGCATGTATTAGCAATTATATCGTAACCTAAAATACTGTGACAGCAGGACACCTGCTGTCACAGTATTTAAATTAACATAAATATGGGCGGGCAACTTACTTCATCAGCTCTTCCATCTGGTCCAACAGCTCTGCGAATAGAGTAAGTGCTTCATTTACCGGTTCCTTGGTGCTCATATCAACACCTGCAGCCTTTAAAATTTCGATTGGATAATTGGAACTTCCGCTGCTTAAGAAATGGATATAATCCTCCACCGCAGGTTTGCCTTCCTTCAAAATGCGTTTGGATAATGCAATAGCCGCCGAATAACCGGTTGCATACTGGTAAACATAAAATGCATTGTAGAAATGAGGTATCCTTGACCATTCCATATCAATTTCAGAGTCAACAACGATATCCTCGCCGAAATATGCCACGTTCAAATCATGGTAAATCTTACATAATGCATCTGCGGTAAGGGTTTCACCCTCCTCCACCAGCTTATGGGTAATCATCTCAAACTCTGCAAACATTGTCTGGCGATAAAGAGTTCCTTTAAATTTCTCAAGGAAGTGGTTAATCAAATATGCCTTTTCCTTTTTATCCTCTGTATTTTTCAACATGTAATCAATCAGAAGAGCTTCATTGCAGGTAGAAGCCACCTCAGCAACAAAAATCTTATAGCCTGCATAAATATAGGGCTGTTCTTTATCTGAATGATAGCTGTGGATTGCATGGCCCATTTCATGAGCAAGGGTAAATACATTATTCAAAGTATCATTATAGTTTAACAAGACATACGGATGAGTACCAAAAGCTCCCCAGGAATAAGCTCCGCTTCGCTTATTTTCATTTTCATATACATCAATCCAGCGATGAGTATAGCCTTCGTTTAATATTTTCTGATATGATTCACCTAACGGCTCCAATCCCTCTGCAACCATCTTTTTCGCTTCTTCAAATGGAATATCCATTTTAACATCCTGAACCAAAGGAGTATATAAATCATACATATGAAGTTCATCCAAGCCTAAAAGCTTTTTCCGTAGGGATACGTAACGATGCATTAATCCCATATTTTCATGTACTGCGGCGATTAAATTAGTATAAACCTCAACCGGAATATTTGCCACATCCAATGTCTTTTCCAAGGAGGATGCATACTTTCTTGCCTTGGCAAAGAAAATCTCCTGTTTCACATTTGAACTAAAAGCTGCTGCAAGGGTGTTGCGATAATTGCTATAAGTAGTATACACACCTTCAAATGCTTCTCTCCGTACCCTGCGATCATTACTTTCCAGCAATTGCCCATATCGCCCATGGGTAATCTGTATGGTTTCTCCTGTCTCGTCTTTAATGCAGGGGAACTTTATATCTGCATTGTTAAACATCGAATAAATATTATCTGGAGCCTCTGCCATCTCACCAGCATCTGCAAGAAGTTCCTCCATCTCTGCTGATAAAATATGCGGCTTTAGGCGGAGGATATCCTTGATAAAGAAATCATATAGCTTTAGTCCATCATTCTCTATACGAAATTGATGGATAGTTTCTTCAGGAATAGATAAGATTTCCGGTGTGGCAAAAGAAAGTGCACTGCTTACTTGAACCGATAACGCGTTGGCTTTATTTGACAGGTCCTGGTACACCGCGTTGGAGGTATCCTCATGATACTTCTGATTGGCATAGACATAGATCTGTTCTAACAAAATACTGATTTGATCTGATAACTGAAGAAAGCTGTAAAGTAAATCACCTGTCTTTGATAATCTTCCCTGATATTCTGTCGCCTTTGGGAGCATTTCCTTGATTTTTTCATAATCTTTCTGCCACAAATCATCCGAGGCATATAAATCCTCGATTGCCCAAGTATGCTTAGGATCCATTTCGTTTCTCTTAGGTAAATTCTTATTTTCTGCCATTTTCATTATCTCCTTTTGCCCTTTTCTATGTTAATTTTAATTCCTGACTAATAAAGCCTGTCAAATATGTAGCATTGACCAAGTATTTCGCTACTATCCTTATTAACAAAATAGTCACATTAAGGTAACAATTCCATATTTTACATTAACATTATAGAATAAACCTTAACCTTTTTCAATAAATTATAGTAAACCCGCAGATTTTGATTATACATGTTAAGGATAACTTGTAATAATCACGAAAAACGCCTCAGTTTCCGGCAGATGGAGCAGAAATGAACTACATAAAAAATATGAAAAACAAATTTATAAAAGGTTTTATCGTCCTTTTTTTAATTCTTATGATACTTTTTCCTCATGCAGCATATGAAGGTGCAAGCTCCGGACTATTGTTATGGTTTCATAATATACTTCCTAATTTGCTGCCTTTTATCATCGTGTCTAATCTTATGATCCGGTTAAATATAACAAAACAGGTCAGCAAACTTTTTTATCCGTTTTTCAGAAGAATGTTCAAGGTAACACGTCACGGCTGCTACCCGATTGTTCTGGGATTTTTATCAGGAATACCGATGGGTGCAAAATCAACCGCAGATTTGATTACGGAAAAGAAAATAGAACCGGAAGAAGGGCTATTTCTTTTCTCCATGTGCAACAATGCCAGCCCAATGTTTATTATCGGTTATATAACAATCACACAATTAAAGCTTCCCCAAATCAGATATGCATTATTCGTAATTTTATATGGCTCCGCTATCATCAGCGGCTTGCTTTTCCGGTCCGTCTATCGTTTTATTTCCGGTCGGGCAGCAAAAAAAAATTCCCTTCTCCTGCATACCAATTCACTTGATACCTGCGAGGCAGAACTCACTCAAAATAATCCAGCTCGTTTTTCCTTTCGTATCGTCGATAATGCTATTACCAATGGTTTTGAGGTTATCACAAAAATAGGTGGATATATCATCCTTTTCTCCATATTGGCACATATTGTAAATGATATCGGACCAGATATCAGTTATTTCAAAGCCTTCCTTATGGGTATTCTGGAAATAACCATCGGAATTAACCAGATTTGTAACTTAAGCTTCGGCCTAAACACAAAAATAGTCCTGGTTGCTGTACTTACCTCTTTTGGCGGCATTTCCGGAATGGCTCAGACCAAAAGTGTAATAGGCGACACAAGACTATCTATGAAGTATTATTTTTTTGTTAAGCTGTTTAGTGCAGTTATCACTTTCGTATTAGCTTCAATTTATGTAAACCTGATATCGTTTACCTGACATCCTCGTAAAAGGTATTCTCATCAAAATTAAAATCTCCGTCATTAAATTCGTCTTCCTGAGATTTTTGTGTGTTTTCCTGAGGATATAACTGTTCATAAAGTTCTCTTTTATTATTGTTAACGGTATCTAAGTTTACTTTTAAGGTATTGATAAAACCATCATACTTAGAGGCAGCAGTTTCATAAGCACCTGCAATCACCCGTTGAACCTCGGTAAGGACATCATTGGAGTACATAAGTGCACCGGTTCTTATCTGATCTGCTTCCTCCTGGGCAGATTTGCGCATTCTGTCCGCTTCCTCCGATGCCTGCATGATCATTTCATTCGCTTGATAATAAGCCTGTTGCATGATTTCATGCTCATTCAAAAGATCTTTTGCCTTTTCTCTGGTTTGCGCTAAAATCGCTTCCGATTTTTCTTCCGCATCAGCTAAAATCGCATCTCGATTGGATATGATTTTCTGATAGCGTTTGATTTCATCCGGTGTCCGAAGTCTAAGTTCATCAAGCAAATCATACAATTCGTCCTTTGGAACGATTACCTTAGTGCTTGACAGTGGCTGCATTCTGCAACTTTCAACAAATTCATAAATATCCTCAATTAATTGCTCAATTCTGCTTGCTCCCATTTTTTCAGACACTCCTTATCGAATTAAATTTATCGTAAACAGACTGTATTATACTTTCCGGCACAAACTGTTTAATATCACCGCCAAAAGCTGCTATTTCCTTTACAACGCTGGAGCTTAGATAAGAAAATTCAACGCTGGTGGTAAAAAACACAGTATCTATCATAGTATTTATTTTATGATTGGTTTGTGCTATCTGAAGTTCATATTCAAAATCGGTAACTGCACGCAGTCCCCTGACAATAATCTGTGCATCTCTTTGTTTTGCAAAATCCACCAACAAACCGTCAAACGACTCTACTGTAATGTGATCTGTGTTCGGTTTATCTTTAATTACCCGTTTAATCAGTTCTACACGTTCATCTGCTGTAAACAATGGCTTCTTTGTATTATTTTTTAAAACGCCGATAATTAGCTTGTCTACTAAGCCGGAGGCACGCATTATAATATCTAAATGTCCAAGGGTTATCGGATCAAAGCTGCCGGGATAAATGCCTATTTTCATGTAATTCTCTCCCTTATACCCTTTATTGAATACTCTATTTAAATTCAATAAATACATGTTGATTAGTTTTATATTCTTTCTTCTTATAAATACGGAACTTTGTATTCTCAAGATATTCAAAATCCGTTTTTAACGATGCTTCTATAATTATAATTGTATCACAGTAAATAATGTTGGAATCCTGCAATGCCAGCAATACATCCTTCTCAAGCATACAATTATAAGGCGGATCCATAAAAACAACATCAAAGACTTTTCCCTTTATTTCCAATGCTTTTATGGCATCCATCACGTTTAAGCAAAGTATCTCCGCTTGTTCTTCCAACCTTGTTGTCTTCAAGTTAGCTTGGATACATTCATAAGCAGCTTTCCCATTTTCAACAAAGGCAGCATATTTTGCACCTCTTGATATTGCTTCAATTCCAATGGCACCACTTCCGGAAAACAAATCCAAAAAATCCGAATCTGCTAAGTATGGATTGAGTATATTAAATAAAGTTTCTTTCGTTTTATCAGTAGTTGGTCTGGTTTCAAAGCCTTCCGGTGTTCTTAGCTGTAATCGTCTGGCTTTACCCGCTATCACTCTCATACTTTTTCTCCACTTGATACATATTACTACACTTATAGTATTATGAACATTCCATGACTTGTCTATAGTTAGTTTATCCTATCCAGTAAAAGATTTCAATAGATTTTTTGCGTCATCATGTAATTTATAACGTAAATAATATTATCATTTTCACGATTTCGCAATATTTTATAAACGTTTGCCCACCGTGCACACCATTAAAAATGGAACTGTTGCATATTGCAACAGTTCCATAATATAAAAAATATAAATTATTGACCTGACATTCTTTTTTCTTGTTCCTGGATCATTTTTTTCACCATGTAGCCACCTACAGAACCGTTCTGTTTCGAAGTTAAGTCACCATTATAACCATTTTTCAATGGAACTCCGATTTCATTTGCTACCTCATACTTAAATCTGTTTAATGCTTCCTGCGCTTCCGGAACCTCTGATCTGTTTCTTCTTGACATATAAACTCCTCCATTTTTTATTTTGATTAAACACCTGATTTCATAATCAGCTTTTCAAAATAATGTTTGTTGTTGTTTACTTACTTAATAAATCATGTTTCAATTAATTTATTAAGATGTTACGAGAATAGTATGCGCATTAAAAGTCGAAATACACTAGAATTTTATGTATTTTATTTAGAAATGTTTGGATATAACAAAAAATGTAGCTTCCTGGCTATTTTTTTATGAAATCTCTTAATAAATTCAACTTTGAATAATATAAATTAATCAGAGGATGTATAGTATAAAAAGATCTACCCTCTGATTAACATTTAATAATTTAATTTAACAAGTAAAATAACATTATTGAGCAGCATAAGTTCCATCATTGGTTAAAGTGTCAAAAGCACCTTCGGTGCTTTCGTGCTACAATATATTGATATGCAAGCTTGCTTCCATATCAGTATATTGTGGCATGAAAAGTGCGTAGCACCTTTTAACACTTTAAACATAATTATTTGATTAAGAATCGTTCCGGTCGTCTAAATCAACATATTTTTTTATTTTAGCTACGCTCTTATAAGCTGGACGTATGATTTTACCCGCATTATTTATCTCCTCCAGGCGATGTGCACACCAGCCGGTTATTCTGGCTATAGCAAAGATTGGTGTATATAATTCCATTGGAAGATCAAGCATATGATACACAAAACCACTGTAAAAATCCACATTGGCACTTACGCCTTTATAAATTTTTCTTTCTCTTGCGATGATTTCCGGAGCAAGTCGTTCAACCTTTTCATATAAAGAAAATTCTTTATCAAGTCCTTTTTCAACGGACAAGCTCTTAACATACTGTTTGAAAACATTTGCTCTTGGGTCGGAGATCGAATATACCGCATGACCCATACCATAGATAAGCCCCGCACGGTCAAAAGCTTTCTTATTTAAAAGATCAGAAAGATAATTGCTTACCTCTTCTTCATCCTCCCAATCCTTGATATTCTTCTTCATATCATCAAACATCTGCATTACTTTGATATTTGCACCACCGTGTTTCGGTCCTTTCAAGGAGCCTAAACTTGCAGCGATTGCCGAATAAGTATCCGTTCCGGAAGAGGTTACAACATGGGTAGTAAAAGTGGAATTGTTACCGCCTCCATGCTCTGCATGTAGTACCAGCGCTATATCAAGAATTTTTGCTTCCAATTCAGTATATTTTTTATTTGGTCTCAACATATACAAAATATTCTCTGCCGTGGAAAGCCCTTCCTTCGGGGGATGAATTACAAGACTCTGTCCATAATAGTAATGTCCGTAAGCCTGATAACCGTAAACGGATAATAATGGAAATACCGAAATTAATAATAAGCTCTGGCGAAGAACATTCTCCATACTGATGTCATCTGCTTTCTCATCATAAGAATACAAAGTAAGAACACTTCTCGCCAAAGTATTCATCATATCCTTACTGGGAGCTTTCATTATAATATCACGTACGAAACTCGGCGGTAATTCTCGATATTTTTCTAATAATTTCGTAAATTCATCTAATTTTTCTTTTGTCGGCAATTCACCGAAAAGCAATAAATAGGACACTTCTTCAAAACCAAAACGTTTATCATTGATAAAACCTTGAATAATATCTTCCACATCGATTCCTCGATAGTAAAGTTTTCCCTCACAGGGAACATAATCGTTATCAACAAGTGTATAGGAAAGTATTTCACATATTTCCGTAAGACCGGTCAAAACACCTTTTCCGCTGATATCCCTTAAGCCACGTTTTACATCATATTTTGCATATAACTCCGGATTAATTGTAGTATTTTTTTTACACAACTCTGCTAAATCTTTTAGTTCCGTGGTAATTTCTGAATATTTGCTCATTGTCATACTCCTTTCTTATACCTAGAATGTTAATAGTATAACATAAAACAGCTTGATTGAAAACTAAAAAAACTGTTTTTGTTAAAAAATGGCAGGTAAAGTATGCTTTTACCTGCCGATTATTACAGTATGACTAACTAATAATTGAAATTCATCCTCATATTAAACTCATCTGAATGGATACGAGATTATCAAATATAAAAAGTGCTAATAAGCATACATTGATTTTTCGTATCATATTGGTGGTAAAATTATGTTCCATATATCGTATGATTAACGGATGTAAATAGCGTACAATCACTACGCCACATACGCCGAATAAAACAGCAGCACCCAGACAAATACGACCGTTGATGTTTAAAAACTTATCGGAATAATCCCACCAGCGCCTGCCATACACGAGCTCCATTCCAATGGAGGCAACATATTCGAGTACTGAGGCAATGAGAGCACAGGATAGGAAAAGCGACATAGCATTTCTGCATCTTCCGGTCAATAGTATCATCAACAGGATGCTTGCCCCATAAATCGGGCAAACCGGGCCATACAAGAATCCTCGATTTACAAATTTCCCCGATGTAAAGGAACAATACATCGTTTCGTATAACCAGCCGATATAACTGTAAATAATAAACCAGCTAAAAAGCGTAGACAAATTAAGCGCTTTTACCCGCTCTTTCACTATAATCATATGTATCTATCCCCTTACTCCCCAAAATTATACACATTTCTATAGTAATGCAATTATTTCCAGTTGTCAATAATGAAACAGGGCACTTGTACTCGCTTCATTTCCCATATCATCTACTGCCGTATAGGTTACCTGATAACTTCCATCCGGATTAGTAATAATTTCTACTGTAATATCTCCTGGTTCCATGATAGTCAGGTTATCCGATACGGTTACATCGATTAAAGCCATAGTCTCATCCGGTATTTCATCCGGATTTAAAATCCTGTCGGATACTCCGGTAATCACCGGTGCCTCTTTGTCGTATTGGAAGGTTACAGTTTCTGTTGTAATTACATTCTTTCCAATGTCTATCGAATAAGTAACAAAATACTGTGTTTCGTTCTCGCTTTGAATATCGACCTTAATATCGGATTGCTTCAACTCAATGTCGGAGCAAAATGCCTTGACACCTTCCAGCGCTAACGCCTCATCCACCACAGTTCCTTCTGTAAGTACCCTGTCATTGATTCCTTCAAAAAAAGGAGCTGCTTTGCTTCTACGAACGGTTACGGTAATTGTCTTAGTTCCGGTTCTTCCCATGACATCAATGACAGAATAATTGATTTTATAGTCCCCCGCTACATAAGGATTTACCTCTCCCTCTATCGCTATTTTCGGGGTGATATCGAGACCTACGGTTGATTTAGCTGTTACACCTTTGATTAAATCAACGGTAGCACCCCAGGAAATTGTGCGGTTCTTAACTCCCGTAATGTAAGGCTTCTTAGCAGCATACGGATTTTTATTACTGGGATCGGTTGGGTCCCAACGTACAGAAGTCGGAATCTTGATTGTTTCCGGTTTCCCAAGAGGTCCGGCACTTTTTTTGTCATCATACACGATAACTGTTGTTCCTACCGGACAGTTATCATATATCCATTTTGCATCTTCTACCGTTAACCGGATACAGCCGTGCGAAGCCGCGGAGCCAAGTTTATTGTATTCCTTCGTAGCAAGTGTAGCTGGATTCCCATTTTGATAATAATATACGGAATGAAATAATATACCTCCGACAATACGGGTGGAATATTGACCATAAACCTTTCCCATCAGCTCTTTCCAACGGTATTTCGCTTTCGTTTGAAAGGTACCCAGCTTCGTCTGTGTTCCCTCTTCCCCTACGGAACACACCATCGCTTTGATTGGTATCTTATATTGTCCGTTTTCATCCTTCTCATAAACAGTTATCGTATTAAATATCCTATTTACTTTAATCAGATAAGGATTATCGCTTTGTACTTCAGCAGAAACCTTTTGTGCACTGATCAACATGTGTATCAGCAGCACAAAAATGATTATTGCAAAACATGGTAAATTAGCTCTTCTTTTGATATCTTTTTCCATACCTACACCCCTTATTTCTTACATTTTGCTGAATGTTGCCGTCTGCATTATGAACCCAAGATGCTTATTAGAGTAATATATCGCAACCGCCGGTGACTTTACGTATGATAACCCACTAGACAGGAGACTGCCCAATTGGCTATATCATTTATAATTTAGTATATTCACCTAATTTGAAATTCGTACAATATACGTTTCGTAGGTTTTATCTCCAGTTCGCAGATCCTCGTAAACAACTTCCCCCAGTTCTTTTATCAGTTCGTGATTCACTGTGACAAACTTTTCCTGTTCCAGTTTTCCTACGTAAATATATTGAATCTTATATTGTTCAATCAAACTTTTTACCTGGTCTGTATCGTCCGAGGTATAAATCGTTTGAATGTCCGCTGCTCTTACATCGAGTAATGAAGGATCACCCTTCCAAAGCCACTCATGAGTCCGCCAGCCAAGCAGAGTTGGAAGCCCTGTCATTACCGAGATTCGCTCATAATCCGTATAGCTGTCCCCATTAGCCTCCAAAGTAACCGGTAAACCGGATACATTCTCATTCAGCCATTTGATGGCCAGATAATCCTCCGGCATGGTTTTTTCCATAAATGCGGTTGCATCAATTCCTTCATACCTCGTCCGGTCAAAAATATCGCCAAACCAGGACTTTACTGCTGTCCCTGCATAGCACAAGGTAAATGAGAAAAAGATCAGTCCGATCAGAGCATAAATACGCTGCCAGATGGTTTCTCCAAAACGTATCAGTCGAACAAACAGATACCCCATGCTGATACCAAACAGGATATACGCCTGATAGGTAAGCTTAAACATGGTATTCGCCCTTTTATAATCACCGGAGTAGATATCCTGCACATATATGACCTCAGGTATCAGAATTAGTCCGATTGCACATAACCCAATGGTAAGAACAAACAAATCTGCATCGTTTAAATAATCCATAAATCGGAACAATGGATCTCTTTTCTTATCCAAACGTGTTGTTTTTAACTTTTTTTCATATCGTAAAAAGCAGGCAATTAAAAAAGCAAGAAAAGCTATCACCATGAGCATGGGCAATCCCCATAATATCATCAGTTGATAAAGGGGTGTTCTGGCAACCGTTAGCTGTATCGAGGTAGATATCTGGTCAAAATTTAAGGTAAAGGGCAGGCAGACTACCTCTGAAAATAGCCATATGAATATTCCCTGCAGTGTTGTAATTAAGAAGGATATCCTTTTAAAATTATATACAACCATATTAGAAAATAGAATAATTGCACCTGCAACTACATAATAAATCGGAAAATCCCAAAAGTTTGTCATATGAAAGAGTCCGATGAAAAATCCAATCATAACTATCGAAGGCTGAACTATTTCCTTCCATAACGTTATACGCTGATGATCTGCTTTCTTCCTGCTTTGTTGCCAGGCAAATAAGATTCCCAATACTGTAAGTACAAATAAAATATTAATGACATGTGCGTGCAAATCCCCTAAAACAAAGGAATAAGAGGGAAATTCATGTATTGTCTTATCGTTTGTCTCCGGATTATAACCTATATATCTGGTAGCATCCGGAAACCAATAACCCTCATCTACCGGTTCTACTCCCAGCATCTTCTTTAACGAAGGAACCCACCATTTAAAAACCGGGTAATGCATATTACCTGCGATACATACGGCCGCTCCTCCAAGCAAGCCTGCAAGTACCGGATATAACTGTAATTTCTTACCACTCTCCCAAAGATAGCGTCTGATTAAATTATAACAGAGAGAAAACGGTAGCATAACGGCAAACGCTCCAATCATCATCAGCATTAGATTATATCCGTAAGATACCTTTACGAAGGATAATTTGGTCAAAAAGGTTGCCATATACTGTCCCACATAATAATAATTAATACTGGTCCCTGAAAACCATAAATCCTGGGGAGGCATAAAATCACTTCTCATCATGTTAGTCATAAAGCCATAGTCCATAAACTTTTCCGTACCGTAAACCTCCGGCTTAAAACCCTTGATATAAATAAATACAATAAAGATTGCTAAGAAAAGCAGTTCCTCTGTAACAACTGCGTTAAGAACATCGCCTTTAAGTGCATAAAGAACAGATTGAAGCTTCTGTTTTCCATTCTGTAATCTCATTTGATACAGCAAAAAAGCAAGATTAAGCAGTAAACCGATTACCACCGCAATAATACAGGAGGTTACGGTAAATTTTAGAATATGCAGGGAAGCCAGAAGCCACATCAGATATCCACTGATTGCAATTCCGATTGTTTTCGAAAATAAATATCCCTTATCATGGAAGGTAGAAAATATATGGGAAGTGATCGGCAAAAATACAATTCCAATGCAAAGGATTGTCAGCCACCACTTGATAAAGGGTATAAAATCCCCACGTAGCAGTAAATATGCAATAACTATTAAACTAATCGCCGTTATAGCCTGTATTATGGCCTGTACTCTTTTTTTCCACATCACTGACTCCTATTTCCTATAAAATTTACCGTTTACTCCGGATCCTATTTCATTGACTTATGATTCGCTTAGCTATTTCATTGACTTATGATTCGCTTAGCTATTTCATTGATTGATTCATTTTTCTGAAATCCAAGAAGGCCTGCTTCCCAATCCGGATAATTTTTTTCATGTTGATGGAATTGACTCCGCCCTGCCTCGGACGAAATGTCACCGGCATATATTTCACTGCAAGTTTTTTCTTAGCGTAGATGACGGATATAATTACATTGGATAAATTGAAATTCTCCGGTATCTGCTTAATATACTGTTTTAAGGTAGATGCCTTCATCAGTCGAAACGGTGTATTGGCATCTGTAACACTAACATGAAAGCTTAACCATAAAACTAATTTTAAGGTTTTGGTTACAAATACCCTGGAAAAGCCGTCCTGTCTGCCTCTTCTATGGCCAATCACCATATCATAGGCTTCTCTCTGCTTCCAGAACGGCCAAAATTCCTCGGGTAAGGTCTGACCGTCAGAATCCGTCTGAAAGATATAATCTGCTCCTGCCTTGATCGCATATTGATACCCATAAAGAACCGTAGCACCATGGCCCCCATTCGGTTTGGTGATCGGTTCAAAGAAAGGCAAAACCTCCGCATGTTTTTTCATAATCTGATACGTGGTATCCTTACTACCGTCATCAATGATAACCAGTCTGCTTTCCTTGCCTATCTTTTCAACAATCGGATACCATGCCTTAATCACCGCATCAATATTTGCCTCTTCATTATACGCCGGAATTACTATATATAATTTATCCACCGGTTATTCTCCTTTTCTTATTCTTTGGTTAAATAAATCCAGAGCCCTTCTTACAACTCCGTCCATATTATAATAACGGTATTCCGCAAGTCTTCCGAGAAAGATGATATTCGTTTCCTTCTTCATCTCATCTTCATACTGAGCAAATTGTGCCTTGTATTCCTTCGTTGGATAAGGATAATATGGTTCTCCGCCGGTGAAAGGGAATTCCTTACAAATGGTTGTCTTATTATGCTGCTGCCAGGAAAGCTTCTTAAACTCCGTAATTCTGGTAAAATCATAATCATTCGGATAATTTACAACCGGAGCCTCCTGAAATTCCTCTCTATCATAAGTTTCAAATACAAACCGGATACTTCGGTAAGCAAGCTTACCGTATTTAAAGTCATAAAATTCATCCGTAGCACCTGTATAGACTAAGGTTTCATAGGAAATATCCTTGAGTACCTCTTTATAATCCGTATTTAACATAATCTTTATATTTCTGTTTTCTGCCATTCTCTCGCACATCTTGGTATATCCGTGGGTCGGCATCCCCTGATACTTGTCACTAAAATATCTGGTATCCCTGTTTAAGCGGATCGGTATACGTGAGATTACAGAGGTATCCAGCTCACTCGGATCAATCCCCCACTGCTTCCTGGTATAGGATTCAAATATCTTCTCATATAAGTCCTGTCCGACTTTACTTAATGCAACATCCTTGCTGGTTTTGATCTCCTCAATCGGCAATGCCTGTTTTCTTAAAAACTCCTCTACCTGGGAGCAATCCAGGTTTAAATTATATAATTTATTAATCGTCTCTACGGTAATCGGCATCGGAATCAGATTGCCATCTACATAGGTAAGCACCCGGTGCCAAAAATCATTCCATCTGGTGAACCCGGAAAGATAATTGTATACCTCCTGGTCGTTGGTATGGAAAATGTGCGGACCATAATTATGGATTAATATACCCTCCTCATTATAGGAATCGTAAATATTTCCACCAATATGGTTCCTTTTTTCTATTACCAGAACCTTTTCATCCAATACATTAGCGATTCGTTCCGCCATCGTAAGACCTGCTAAACCTGCACCTACAATTACATATTTAAATTTCATACCTGTTAACTCCACTTCTCTTTATTTTCTTTTATGCTTCCATTTTCTTTTATGCTTCCATTTTCTATCATCTTTCATTACTCATATAACGGATGTCGGGTATCATAAATGGTAAATTTCCATTCACCCTCCCCGACGGTATATGCGATTGGATAGGTTGCCTCAATATTATCTTCATTTACCACATAAAGATTACTATCCCGGTTATCCTTATCTACTATAATATATCGGATATTGTTTTCCTTCACCAGGTAGTCCAGCTGAGGCGGAGACTTTGCCTCATACATGCTTTTTACCATTTCATCCCGGTAAAAGGTATCGTACCCCGCCGACCAGGCATAATACTGCCAACCCTGATAAAGCATAGCTCCACCGAGTACAACTTGATTTAGGGAGTAACTGGCGGTTAAGAAAATGTCTTTTGAATCACTGTTACTGTCCACCCACCGGGTAACATCATTCGCTAAATCCAGCTTAATTGCATACTGCGGATTGTTTTTTTTAATAACCGTAATAAAATCATAAATACCGGTAGCCGTAAGCATAATTATAAGGATTACTCCTACTAAATGCAAGAAAAAAACCCTATTCTGCCATATTTTTGAAATAAAGGCTGCTGCGTAGACCGAAAGAAGGATACAGCTGATCATGATATATTTATGATTTACGGCAATATCAGTCGTTAAGGATACGGTAAAGGCAAAGACGAGGGGCATTGTAAACGCTGCCATCAGATATCTTCCCACACCTTTTTCCGTACAAAAAGCCACAAACAATACAAAGGGTAAGATACCAAGGAGCCGTTCCAGATAAGAGGCCGCACCTAGTAATGTCTTTACCTCTGCTAAAAATCCAAAGAAGAAGGAGGTGGATACCGCATTCCCATGAATAAATAAATGTGTCTGCAATAAAGAAAGAACTATGGCAATTACTGCTACCGTTAAAAATTCCAGACGTCTCTTGGACAGGATCGCTATAACAAACAACACCAGAAGGCATCCGATCACCGTGGCTCCATTGAAAAAAGACAGACTGCCAAGCAAAATTCCACAACACACACAAAGCCGTATATCCTTGACTTCCCAGCCTTCCTTGCGAAAATACGCTATCATAAAAAAACGCTTTCCCTTCCCGATCATAGTAACAAAATTACCTGTTTCCCTGTCCGCAGTATTCTTATGTGGTTGTTTCAAGTCATCAAACATCTCATACAGTCTGGGTAATAGTAAGATCAGTACCAGAAAAATGCCGGCCAGTCCAAATGCTAAATGGCGCTGATTACAATATACATTTAAATTCCACAATCCCCAATCCTCATTCGGCGTACTGGCAACAAAATTCATATTATCGGTCAAAGCCTTGATGAGGTTCGTACCGTCGGGCAGCTGCGAAAGGTAGATGAATAATGATTTTGAACTACGGAATGCGAAAAACAGACATGCTAAAACCCCTGCGGTTAGCTTTGCAGTGATTTTTACTGCCAGCAGGTACAACAATAGGAAAGCTCCTATAAAACTTAGGATGCTCGGTAGATTAAATGCATAATCCAGACGCAGGCCTAAGAATTCCAAATTTCCGACAAGAAATTGAAACAAGAAATGGTATTTGATATCTTCACCTGCAAAATGGGAATATTGAGTAGGAAAATTGTTACCATACGAAAACGATCGTATCATTCCGATATGCGGAGAAAAATCGCTGAATACCGTTACACCTACATATAAATTACTATCCTTAACAAAAAATGTTATCCACATCAAGGTACAAGCTAATACTGTAATAGCTGCAAGCAAAATAGACTCCAGAAAGACAGCCTTCTTATTGCGGTTAAAAAATGGTGCGAATATACAGATGTTGTGTTGTCCTGCATCACCTTTGCCTCTATTCCTTAAGTAAATGACAGATCCAACTGTTATAGATACCAAGGTCATAGTTAGGGAATTCGCAAAGCTTAGCGGCACTTTCGCCTCCGAAAACAAAAGTGCCGTAAGATAGGTTATCCATGTCATTACCAGTGTTCCGGTTATAAACCAGGCAGGTAATAGAACTATATACGGGCTGACATGAATGCTTTGCCCATCATAGGAAACCTCAGTTATCCTCCCCAAACCAGGAAATGCATAAGTGCAGATGACAAAGCCGAGGCCAAAGCAAAGAAACAGATAGATAAGCCCTAACATTTTGTCTCACCGCCTCTTACGCATTTTGAAACCAGATAGCGCGGCCGGGCCTTTACTTCCTTATATATTTTCGTCAAGTAAATTCCAATGATACCAAGACTAACCATAATAGAACTTCCAATGAATAATTGGAGCAAGATTACGGTAGTAAAGCCGCTTGTAGATTTTCCGCTAAATTTCATGAATAAGGTTTGTACACCAAGAATAATAGAACCAAGAAACATGATGATCCCAAGTAATGTAATACAATGCAGCGGTACCGAGGTGTACGAGGTAATCGCATTCGCAGCCAGTCTGGTCAGACGGAATAAGGACCATTTTGTTTTTCCATTCACCCGCTCTGCTACATCAAAACCAATTTGCTTCCGGTCATAGCCTAACCATGCGGACATACCACGAAAGAAAGTAGCTCTCTCCGGCATTTCCTTCCAGGCTTCGATTACCTTCCGGTCCAGCAATTTGAAGTCAGAGGTTTTACCCAAGTGAATATCAGACGTTTTATAGATAATATAATAAAAGAATTTGGCACAGGTCCGGTAAATGAAATTTTCTTTCCCTCTGGAATTTTTAATTCCCTCTACCACATCATAGCCCTCTTCTCTCCAGGCTTTCACCAACTGGGGTATGAGGGCAGGCGGATGCTGCAAATCGGCATCCATGACTAATACCATATCCCCCTGTGCGTAATCAAGACCCGCACATAAAGCCGCCTCCTTACCGAAGTTACGGCTGAGCCTTACGGACGTTACATGCTTATTTTCCTTGGCTAAGCTTACTATTTCGCTCCAGGTGTTATCCGTTGATCCATCATCCACCAAAATAAACTCATATGGGATATGGTGTTCTACTAAAATATTTTCAATCATTCTTATGGAATTCTTGATATGACTTCCTTCCTGATAAATAGGAAGTACCACGGATAATCTTGATTCTGCTGTTCTGTTGTGGTTTAAACTATTTATAATTGCTTCCATACGATACCTCATATCAAAAATTGATATTTCATTTCAGCTTCCGATTAGGTACTCTTTTATTCCTAACCAAGAACATGTCTTCCGTGGTTCCTGCCATCCTCCGTGGTGTAACTATTCAGGCTGCCTTTACACTTAAGGCTAAGTAATTCCATATAAGTTATAAGGTATTATTTTGATATAATATCTTCGCCTCCAGATAAGGATTCGCTTCAAAGATCCGGGTAACCTCATTGTCCTTTAAGCTCTTTACTGCCTCCGCAGCCTCTTTTAATACATTAGCATCGGTAAAAATATCCCCTAACCTAAAATCCATCTCTCCGCTCTGGCGAATACCAAAAATATCCCCGGGACCTCGGAGTCGTAAATCTTCTCCTGCAATGAAGAAGCCATCGTTGGATTTATTCAAAATTTCTAAGCGGTCCCAGGCCTCTTTACTGCTGCTACCGCAGACAAAAATACAAAAAGACTGGTATTCACCACGTCCGACCCGCCCACGTAACTGGTGAAGCTGCGCCAGACCAAAGCGTTCCGCATTTTCTACCATCATTACTGTTGCATTCGGTACATTCACACCAACTTCCACTACCGTGGTCGAAACCAGAACATGTATTTCACCATCTGCGAAACGCTCCATAACAGCATTCTTATCCTTCGGTTTCATTTTGCCATGGAGAAATTCCACCATCACCTCTTGGGATAAGGCTTCCTGTAGCCGCTGCGTATATTCTATTACATTTTCTGCTTCGATTTCTTCACTTTCCTCGACCATTGGACAGATCACATAGACTTGTCTCCCTGCTGCCACCTGTTTATCAATAAAGCGGTAAGCGCTTGGGCGATAATTCGTATCTACCACACAGTTTTTAATCGGAAGACGTTTTGCGGGAAGCTCATCCACGATGGAAATATCGAGATCTCCATACAATATAATTGCCAGTGTTCTTGGAATTGGCGTTGCACTCATGACCAGTACATGGGGTTGTCCGCTTTTATTCATCAGTGCTTCCCTCTGCTTTACACCAAAGCGGTGCTGCTCATCGGTAACCACCAGTGCCAGTCGGTCATATTCCACCTTTTCCTGTATTAATGCATGTGTTCCTATTATAATATCAGCCTCATGGCTCTTAATCTTATGATAGGTTTCCCGTTTTTCTTTTGCAGTCATGGAGCCTACCAGTAGACAGATACGGACGTCAAACTCTGATAACAGGCTCTCTAAGGAGCGCAAATGCTGTTTTGCCAGAACCTCAGTTGGAACCATCAGGCAAGCCTGATATCCATTCTTGACGGCCATCAGAAGTGATAATATTGCCAGAATTGTTTTTCCAGAACCAACATCACCTTGTATTAACCGGTTCATGGAATAATCACTTAACAAATCCTTTTTTATCTCCTCCCAGACCCGTAACTGAGCCTTAGTTAACGGGTACGGAAAGCTGTCTATCAACCTGCCGCACTCCGGTTTTTCCTTCATGGTATATTCCGTTGAGATAACCGTTTTATGTTCCTTTAACTTCCGTAAAGCCAGTGCATAGAGAAAAAACTCATCAAAAACAAGGCGTGCCCTTGCCTTCATCATACTCTCTCTGTCCTTCGGGAAGTGAATTTCCTTGATTGCCTTCGTGCGGTCCATCAAAGCATACTGTTTCACCACTTGTTTTGGTATATAATCCTTCGCAAACGCAAGTCCTTCGAGTGCCTGTCTGACAGCCTTAGTAATTGCTGAATTAGTCAGCCCCTCCGTGAGCGGATAAACCGGTTGTAAAACCTTATACAATTTAAAATAACTATCCTTTTGATAAATTCCCGGCTGTTCCATCACCAAAACACCATTTTTACGGGTGACCTTACCCCGAAATATATAGTAACTGCCACTGTGCAGAGACCTCTGCAAAAACGGCATATTAAACCAGGTTAGAAACATTGTGCCCGAAGAATCCTTAACCGAAGCATTAATAATCTGAAGGTTCCTCACCTTCTTTACCGTCGGTGACTTAAACAACGATGCCTCTATTGCGGTAACCATCCCTTCCCTTACAGAGGTGATCGGTACCGGACGTTCAAATTCCTCATACCCTCGCGGATAATGCTCTATTAAATCCTGTACATTTTCTATTCCAAGTTTCTGAAAAACTTTTTCAGTCTTCTCACCAATACCTTTAATCACATGGATTTTATCATTGAATTCCAATTGTTCCACCTCATTACCCAGTACTCAATCCAATAAATTTATTATAACCCATATTTAGGTAATATCAAAGAAAAAAATAGAAAAGAAACAGAAAAAGGTATTGACATTCGAATTGTTTGAATGTATTATTGTATTAACCACTTAGTACAATAATACATTGAGTGAAAGGAGATCCTTAATGAAATGGGAATTAAACTCAGACCGACCGGTTTATGTTCAGCTGATTGAACAAATACAGGCGGAAATAATATCTGGTAATTATAAACCCGGAGATAAGCTTCCCTCCGTCCGTGACTTAGCTGCAGAAGCCACTGTAAATCCGAATACAATGCAGAAGGCTTTATCCGAATTGGAGCGTATAGGACTTTTACTTACGAACCGTACCAGCGGTAGATACATTACCTCTGATGAACAAATGATTAAAAAGTTGAAGGCAGAATCAGCAAAGAATCAGATCCTTGAGTTTATCGACAAAATGCACCAGCTTGGCTTTGAACCGGAGGAAACACTGAACTTATTTATCGAAATAGTGAAAAGCCATAAACAAGATTAATTTAGCGTATTAACGCAGATGGGAGATATAGAATGAATACAATATTGGAATGTAAATCACTTACTAAAAATTTTTCAAACCTCACTGCCCTATCCAATGTTAATCTGGCCTTAGAAAGAGGCCGGATCATCGGACTTTTAGGTCCGAACGGAAGTGGGAAAACCACATTAATTAAATTAATTAACGGTTTGCTGGTACCAAATTCCGGAGAGATCTTAATCGACGGAAAGCAGCCAGGTACCGAAACCAAGAAGATTGTATCCTACCTGCCGGAAAAAACATATTTACCGGAATGGATGCGCGTATCACAGGCAATTGAATTCTTTTCGGACTTTTATGAGGATTTTGACCAGAAGAAGGCATATGAGATGCTGGAGCGACTTCATTTAGATTCGAAGAAACGTTTAAAAACCTTATCCAAAGGCACGAAAGAAAAGATCCAGTTAATCCTAGTGATGAGCAGAAAAGCTGATCTTTACTGCCTGGATGAACCCATCGGTGGTGTTGACCCGGCCGCCAGAGATTATATCCTTAACACAATTATTTCAAATTACAATGAGAATGCAACCGTAATCATTTCCACTCATTTGATAGCAGATATCGAGAACATACTAGATGAAGTTGTTTTTATCAAAGATGGTCTTCTTACCCTTCATACATCCGTGGATGATATAAGAACGAAGGAAGGAAAATCTGTAGATACATTATTCAGGGAGGTATTCAGATGTTAAATAAATTATTGAAGCATGAGTTAAAAGCAACCGCCAGATTATTAATTCCCTTATATCTGATCCTGTTATTCTTTACCATTATGGATAGGATTGTACTTCATCTAGATATTTTCAAAGGAGTCCTGTCATTAATCCCAGGTCTTATCACGATAGGATATGTGCTATCCATAGTAGCGATTGTTGTAGTAACAGCAATATTAATGATCATGCGCTTTTATAAGAACCTATTTACAGATGAAGGCTACCTAATGTTTACTCTTCCAGTAAAATCCTATCATCATATCAATTCAAAGCTTATTGTCGCCATTTTATGGACCGTAGTCAGTATTATAGCCGTAATCGGTTCCATATTTATTGTTGCTGCTACACCGGAGAATTTAAAGGCCTTTAACGAAGGTTTAAAAATGTTCTGGGCTGAGCTTTCCGGTCCTTCCGAGGATCATCGTCTTACTATATTTATTGAGTTGATTCTTATGTTGTTCTTAAGCTTGATTAATAATATCCTGTTGATTTATTTATCCATAGCGATTGGCCAGTTATTGAACGGACATAAGATCATCGGTGCCTTCGCTTCCTATATCGGAATAACAACGGTCCTGCAGATCCTTGCTACCCTGCTAATCTTTGCTGCAAGCCTGATATTTAAAGATATCGTTGAAGACGTAACCTTCATTCGTACCACCGTATTCCCGGTAACGATACTATCCCTAATCATATTGAGTGTTATCTACTACTTCATTACTGATTTAATCTTCAAACGTAAGCTTAATTTAGAATAGTATTGATATAAAACTGATTTCTAGGTATTCATCAACACTTTACAGTGCCAAAGAGGCTGTCACATGAATGAAAGATATACCTTTCGGGGAAGCCAACTTCTCCGAAACGATTATATTTTATCATGTGGCAGCCTGTTGTGTATTACCGTAATCTTCTGTCTTCAAATCGTATCATTGAATTGAGGCAGAAAATTAATTCCTGAATGCGTTTATCCAACGGTCCCTCGTCAATCGAACAGTCTAAGGATACAGCCATATCATTAATCAGTCGATTATTTATATGTTTTATATTGCTCGTCAGTATTGTCAGCTTCTTAGTGTAGGAATTTGCATCTAAAAAATCCATTAAGATGGAATTTACACTTTCCGGGAGTATCTCACCTTCTGTATTAACAGTAGGTAACTGCTCCTTATGGTTATCTTGTACATCACCTTTTGAGGCTGTAATATTTAGACCGGGTATTTGGTCCGGTATTTCCTGCAGCTCCTGTGCCTTAACGAAATCCGTCAAGTAATCCGCATCCTTCACTTCTGATAAAGAGTTACTTATATTATTCCCTGTCGTCTGCACCTCTTCCTTAGTACATATGGACTCTGTTTTCTTTTGAAAATCCGTTCGAAGCTCAAAGCGATATTTTTGAGTAGCGTATGGATATTTCACCTTGTCCACTTCACTAACAAACATACTGAGCGGTCTTACATAGGTCTGAAAGTCCCCGTATAGTGCCTGATATACCACCATTTGCTCACCCGTCTCTGAGTGTGATGCTATTGTTATTATTTGATATGGCTTGTCTTTAAAATGGATATAAATATCCCATGGTCTTGGCACTCTTTCCTTATCCAAAATATCCCCTCCTTATTCGTTGATCTTTATAGGGCATATAGCATTTCCCTTTTTACCTTTATTTTCCCCTGAAAACATCTACAATTTCCCATATTTTTATGTTAATTTATATTAAAATAGTGGTTCGCTGATTTTCGCCGAACCACCAATTTAATCCTTTTTTCTTGTGTAAGAAAAATGAAAAGATATTTATCTTTGATAGCATATTTTATGCTAATTTTATTATTCTACAGATAAAACATAATAGTAAATCGGCTGTCCACCATAATGCACTTCTACATCCAGATTCGAATATTCAGCTGCTACTTCTTCCGCCAATTCTGCAGCAGCTTCCTCAGTGATTTCATCGCCATAATATATACTGATTAATTCCGAATCATCGTCTGCAAGGCACTTAATCAGTTCAATTGTTGTATCTTTAATATCAGTACCTACAGAAAGAATGGTTTTATCACCGATACCCATGATATTTCCCTGCTTGATCTCTTTACCGTCTAAGCTGGTATCTCTAACTGCATAGGTTACCTGACCGGATTTCACCTTTTGCATTTCTTCGGTCATTCTTGCTGCATTCTCTTCGGGTGATTTATCATAAACAAAATTAATTACTGCTGTAATACCCTGAGGTACTGTTTTGGACGGAATAACAATAATCTTCTTATCTTCCGTTAATTCCTTCGCCTGTTCTGCTGCAAGGATAATATTACTGTTATTTGGCAGTATAAAAATGGTATCCGCATTTACTTCATTGATGGCGTTCAGCATATCCTCCGTGCTCGGATTCATGGTCTGTCCGCCTTCGATCAGATGATCCACTCCAAGTCCCGTAAATATTTCTCCCAAGCCTTCACCCATAGAAACTGCGATAAAGCCGGCTTTCTTTCTGGGTTTATTATCAACAGGCTTTTTAACTTCCGTTTTATGCTCGGTAGCAGCTTTCTCTGCATCCTTAATAACCTTTTCGTTATGCTCTTCTCTCATATTATCAATCTTCATTGCTGTTAAAGAACCATACGTTAATGCCCTTTGGATTGCCAAACCGGGATCGTTCGTATGTACATGAACTTTAACAATATCATCATCCGATACGACTACGATGGAATCACCAATTGATTCAAGATATGCTTTGAAAGAAAGCTCTTTTTCTATATCGTATTCTTTTTCTAACATGATAATAAATTCAGTACAATATCCGAATTTAATATTTTCTGACGCAACACGTTCTATATTAATGCCGGTTCCCTTAATTTCCTTCGTTACTGAAATATTTGATAAGGAAATATCCTTGCCAAGTAAGGCATCATAGCATCCTTTTACGATTTCTAATAATCCCTGTCCACCGGAATCAACAACTCCGGCTTCTTTTAATACTGGGAGTAGCTCAGGTGTCTGTGCCAACACCTTCTCCATATGAGCAATTACCTCTTTACCAAAATACACCAAGTCATCTGTCTCTGAAACTAATTGCGCAGCTCTTTCCGCTCCGCCTCTGGCAACCGTAAGTATGGTTCCCTCCTTCGGCTTCATAACGGCACGATATGCTGTTTCCACCGCTTTTTGAAAGGCATTTGACATAATAGTTACATTAATTTCTTTAAAATCCTTAATTTCTTTCGTAAAACCCCGGAACAACTGTGATAAAATTACGCCTGAGTTTCCTCTTGCTCCGCGCAGGGAACCTGATGAAATTGCTTTGGATAATTCTTCAATTGTAGGGTTAACTAATGCATTGACTTCTTTCACTGCAGACATGATGGTGAGTGTCATATTGGTACCTGTATCACCATCCGGTACGGGAAATACATTCAATTCATTGATATATTCCTTTTTCGCTTCTATACTTGCAGCTCCGGCAAGAAACATCTTTTTCAGAGTTATAGCATCTATCGTTTTAACAACCACTGGTTCTTTCCTCCTTAAACGTTGCTAATCTCAGGATTAGTCGATGACTCTTACCCCTTCAACGAATATATTAATCTTTTTCACTTCAATACCTGAGAATTCTTCAACATTATATTTCACGTTACTGATTAAATTATCAGCAACTGCAGATATACTCACACCATAGGATACGATAATATGCAGGTCAATTGTAATTTTATTATCTTCCAGTGTTACATTTACACCATGGCTTAAATTATCTCGTTTTAGGAGTTTTACTATACCATCCTTCATATTGACAGAAGCCATTCCAACTACGCCAAAACATTCGATTGCCGAAGCTCCGGCATATTTTGCCAGTACGTCGTTATCTATTAAAATTTCACCAATCTGCGTATTCATGTGTCCTTTCATATTAACCCTCCTATCTATTCTTCTTTCCTAATTTATGTTGCTCATATTATTGCTTAATATTCGAATTACATACTTTGTAAATTATATGAACGAAACCGTTTTATGAAGCCTATCACGAATCTTAACATATTTGAGATAACCTTAGGATCACCTGCATAATATATATTACTATGAATATTGAATGGAAGTGACAAATATGAAGAGAATGATAGGATTTATCCTTTTTTGGATCGCCATCGGCATGACAATCATGCTTTTCATTACGAATGGAATTCTAGCGATATGTATTATTATTTTATGTCTTATTCTTGGTTATAATCTATTTTGCAGTTAATTTTACCTAACACTTTTATTTTGACAAATCAACACATTCTTCATTTACATAAAAAGCTTTCAAAGTCTACCTATACTTATTTCATCCATCCTCTGGACCTGATTTTGAAAAAAAACGGGTGTCAAGATCCCCTGACACCCATCGTTTTTCTTATGCGCGTTCTACTTTTCCGGATCTAAGACAGGAAGTACAAACATACAATTTTCTTGCTGTACCGTTAACGTTAACCTTTACGGATTTTACATTAGATTTCCACATCTTATTCGATCTTCTATGAGAATGACTCACAGCGATCCCGAAGTGAGCACCTTTATCACATATTGAACATTTAGCCATCAAAAGCACCTCCTTAGGTAAAATATAGACCCAATTGGTCCTACAAACAAATTTATTCTACCAGAATATGAATTATATTGCAAGCGATTTTTTGCTTGTTTCCTTTACTTACTCGGAATATGAGGTTTCTGCTTATGAATTTAAGGCTTCTTCCACCTTTTCCTCAAGATCGTCCTTCTTTTTCCCACCTTTTGTAAACTTATTAATAAAGTCCGGAACCATATCTAATATCTTTGTGATACCATCCTGATCTTTTATGTTCACTAGCTTAGAAGTACCATTTTGAATTACGAGCACTGAACTGGGTGAGATTTTACCGCCCATACCACCGCCTGCATTATTCTTATTTTCACCTGCGAATGCTCCTGCACCTACACCAAAGCTTACTTCTACCAAAGGTAAAATGATTGTACCATCATCAAATTTAACTGCATCGCCTACTACAGTTTTCGTTGTTAAAAAGCTATCCATACCTTTAAATAGTGATTCTACTGTTGAATTAAAACTGTTATCCGCCATTTATAAAGCCTCCTTTAAAGTTTTCATATTATTTCTGAATTGTGTAAATCGTTTATCTAATATAAGTTTAATTACTATTATTAGAATTGTAACTAATCTTATTCTTCCCTTAGCATAATGCCTGCCTTCAAATATCTTGTTTTCAAAATCAGGTGTTATCTGAATCTTATCTCCATAGAAGCTATATAAAAATGCTAGAACTCCTAAGGTCTGCCCAGTGGAACAGGGATCTCCGGTTCCGAAAACTATACTTGATTTTAATTTCCTCGGCATGATATGTTTTAGTATTTTTATGAGGCTTTTAAAAGTTAATTTAAAAACCTCTTTATTTATCTCATCTTTTATAAACGCTTTTATTAAGCTTATCTTTTGCTTAATATTAGCGAAAGCTTCTATCCCTTTCTTTATTTTACCCTGAATTCCTTGAAAGAATGTTATGATAGAATTTTTTATTTGTTTAAATTTGTTTTTCAATCGCTCAAAAAGGGTAGGTTTTTTATTCTTCTGCCCTGTTAACCGCGTCTGCTCCGATTCCTTCTCATCCATCCGCACCTGTTCTGTCATTCGCGTCTGCTCCGATATCTTCTCCTCCAGCCTCTCCTGCTCGGTCAGTCGCGTCTGCTCTGCTATCTTCTCCTCCAGCCTCTCCTGCTCTGTCAGTCGCGTCTGCTCCGATATCTTCTCATCCAGACTCTCAAACTCAGTTAGCTGCTCTTTATCTATCGCTCGGTCTTTGGGACCAGCCTCTTTGCCGGTATCCTCCCTTGGTACTCCCGGAGCATGGTCAACCGGCGGCTTTTTTGCTACCTGCTTTTTCCTTCGAGCAGCTTTGTGCTTCGTTTTCGTCTTTTTCACTTTTTTGCTTTTCACACTCTTAGGTCTTAAGTTATCAAAGATGATTTTGCCGAAGATACGTACTCGAATATGCGGTTTAGAATCCCTGAATATAATACGTGCATGGATAAAATGAAACAGCCAGCTGACAGTACCTTCCGCCTCCAAATAATTCTCACCATGGGCAGCCTTTAACCGATACCTGATTGGTACCAAAAGTACTGTAAGCAGCAGAACAACCACAAGCCCGATGACTGCTAATATAATAATTCCAATTATTTTTAAAATCAGCAAGATAATATGAAACATCCTAATTTATATTTACCGTATAATATATAATACGGCTAAATCCTTCCATAAATTTTCATGCTCAGGATACTATGATCAGGTACTTGTATGTGACTACTCTTATGTAAAATATGTCCTTACATTAAAATCACCTGTTTTTTTATAAACCTCCATCAGCATATCCTGAACTAAGTTGACGGCTTCATCCTTACCCTTCGCTAACCCTACGATACAAACCTCGGATTTTTTATAATGGGGAAACAAAAGTTCGTTCGCATCCATGATATCAAAAAGATTGCTTGGATGGGAAGCGAAGGCGATACAATAAATGCCAAAGGTTGCCTCCCGATTATTGATGGAGGCAATCGCTTTCTCCTTCTTCTTACTCATTTTATCACCAACATAAAGCTTTGATGTCCACTTTACCATTGTAAAACCCTCCGTAAATCGCTCTCCACCTTATAAAACCAGTAAAATTATAGTCCTTCTTTTAAGTATTCCACATTCTACCAAGGGTAAACAGACTATTCCGAGATTATGACATTTATTATCTCCATGCAAGCTGTTTTCTCGTAAATATCAGTGCATTTTTCAAGAGCATAACGGACATAGTCCATCACTTCCTTATGATCTTTAAAAAATACCGGTATTTTATTCAAGGTATTTGCCATAACAGCTCTGCTGACGGTACGGTCCTGTCCTGAAAATAATACTGATAAGTCGTTAATGAGCTTATCGGCCTCAGCACGCACCTCATCTTCTGTTGCCGTTTTGTCGGAGGTTTCATCCTTCCAATCAATAAATAAGCTGTTTGATAGAAGGTCCTTCGTGCGAAGAAGTACATTAAGCAGTTTATCTAACATCATGCTTTCGGCTAAGCCACGGTGATTTTTATCCACTTCATGAAGTACATCCTCAAGAAGTGATATATTCTCAACAAGCTCCTCCTGAACTCCTTCTATTACCGAAAATTTATCAATCAGCTCAGTATCAATATCTAAGCCCTGCATTTGCTCGAATGACTGGTTAATTCCATTTAATATCGCTATGATTGCTTTCTCGCGGTCAGGATTGTTGTTTTGTGCCATACCTGCATAAGGTTCGCAAAGTAATAGTGCATATACTTCATTGATGATTTCCTGAAGGCTATAATATATCGTGACTTCTCGATTAAGCACCTCGGTAGCAAGTTTTAAGATTCTCTCGGCCTCCGTAAAGTCAGCCTCCGTAAGATCCTTATATGCTAAACCGGATAAATAGGTTTTATATTGCCATAAATCTTTATAATACGTCTCCATATCCCCGTTCTGGTCGAGCATAGCTGAAGTCCGAAGCAGGTAGAGATAGGTATATAGAGAAGACTGGTCTGCTCCGTTATATAGCAGAATACTGTCCTTAACCAAATCAAAATACTTCTGTTTGGTCATCCGAATGGGTAATTGACCGATGATTTCCTTTATTTTTTCATTAACGATAAAATTATCCTCGGTATCAAATATGAAGCGTAGAACTTCCTTTGCAAACTCATCATCCCCCGATGTTATACACTCCTCTTTAAAGCGATATTCGATTCTATTTAAGACATACTCATATATTTGGAAAATATCCGTATACTGTGTTAGTATACTCATCCGCTTCATGATTGAATTACGAAGCTCGTCCGCAAGTAAGATGGATTCCTGCGCCTCGGTTCCCTGACTGCCGGAAAGGATATTCAATTTAATTATTTTATTTATCTGTGTTGCTATTTCCACGGCTTCAGAACTCCAAGAGTCCTGCTCCTCCAGGTAAATTTCATAAAAGGTTTCATAATGCATAACCAGTTTGACTGCCGCATAGGCATGATATTGGTCTGCCAAAAAATTAAAAAGCATGGGAATGTTTTCATCCAGTAGTTTAGCGCTTCTTATATCCCTGCTGATGTTGATTATCTTTTTATCCATTCTAATTTACCATCCTGTTTTGTCCGTTGTTTTTTATTCTGCCGGTAACAATTGCCCGGTTCAGAAAAGGAAACAATATCATCAAAGCAAATACCGCTCCTGCCATTACTGCGAGTGCACGATGCCCTACTTTGATATATCCGCCTGAATTACCATATATTATTATATCAGTAATACCCTGAATAAACCAGCTATTTGGTATAAATTTTATAAGTTTGTCCGCAAAACTCTGATATAAACCGGAAAGCAGATGAAAATACCCAAGTCCTCCTGTGATAAGAATGAAAGTGGAGCCTACTAACTGATAAATTATCATGCTTTTCATAACCTTTGTAAACAACAGAAACACTCCTCCAAGTACTACGGAGTTTAATAATAATAGCAGGTACACACTTAGAAAGAGCCTCCCATCCTTCAAGGAAAACTTAGTAAATAGGAAAATACAAAACAAGAAGGAAATAGTACCTTCTGTTACAAGGAGAGCACACATATTTCCAATATCCTGTATCAGGAAGTGAAAACCTGATAGCTTCAGTCGATCCTCAACTCTATTTTCTTTCTCCTGTACTGCCTGGGATATCACAAACATCGCAATCAGAGCAATGAGTATGCCCAGGATTCCAACAATCAACTGCTGATATAAAATTGTATTCGTGACTTTTTCTTCCTGTGCCGCCGCATGATAATCATCATTCTGATAATGCATTTGAAATGCAAAATTAAAGTCCTCCACATTCATCAGCAATTGATCCATATAGGACCGATACTCAGCTCCAATAAACTGTTTTTGACTGAAAGATATCCGCTGGTATAATTGATAACTTTTGTAATAACAGATGGTATACATCATTTCACCGGCAACAATATCGGCTAAAATGGATGCAGCCTTATTATCCTCCTTATAAAAAGCTGATATCAGTCCTTCCAAATCCCCCATTTGAACTTTTTGCTCATAATCTTCTTCAATTATAAAGTAGGACATAATCATCTCATCCAGTAACAAATCATATAGTTCTTCCTCTGACATATCGATAACTTTTATGGAAGGCACCTTTTTTAATTTAAATATCAACTCCTCAGAGGTATTACTTTTATCCTTATCCACAATTCCAATCGGAAGTGAACTCTGCTCTGCTGCCGATTCTGATAAAGAAAACACCAAATATGCGAACAATAACACCGATGTTATTAAAATAATTCTGGTGGTAACGTCCTTTCCGATTAACTTCATTCTTAACAAAAAAACGGTACCTATACCATAGAGTACCTCACTCATTCTATGCCTCCTCATTGACCACACTCCTTCGGTAAAAACAGGCTGCTGCCACAACAAATAAGATTACGGAGGTTATTAATAATCCTGCCACAATGCTATATACGGGTGTTGTTTGCCCTTGTTTTAAAAGAATAATTCCTTTTATCATATAATAGATTGGAGTAATTTTAGATAGACGAATGATGTCCTCGGGTAAAAACTGAATTGGAATAATTCCTCCACCCATCACGATACAATAGAACACAAACAGGTTTGCCGCAAGGCTATATCTTAGAGTCGATTGTAATAAGGCACATAAAAATGTCGCCATTACAGCACTAAAACAAGACAGGGTGAAACTGTACAACAGATTAAGGCCGGTATCAATGTTTTTTCCCAATATATGAATAGATACTGCTATTGCTATGGTATATACCATAATCATCAGCAGCAATTTCGCAGTTAAAAACTGAAATAACGGAAGCTTCGTCGTCTTAAGCCGCGCAAAAGTCCCCTGCTTCATCTCCCTTAAAATCCGAAAACCCGCATAAATGCCGGCATACATTAAGGTCATAACGATTATAGAAATAATATAATACTCTGCCACTGTAGTGGTAGGAAATTTAGCTACCGGTTTAAACCGAAAAAAGCTTTCCTTCCCAAGAGCTGTAAAAATCATATCCATGGAGATGGTAACATTGGCATCCTCTATAAGCTCCTTGCCCATTCCGTCAGCTTCCATAATTTCATACAGTCCAACGGCATTTACTTCCACTGCGGATATATACTTTTCATAGCTTTTTAAAACATTCTGAAAAAGAAGTGCTTTTGTGGTATCGTCCATTTGATAGTATACCTTTACCGGAGAATGCTCAAGCTTTATCATATTCATAGCAAAGTCCTCGGGTATTTCCAAATAGATATCAAGCTCACCGTTTTTAAACGCATCCCGAATCACCTTATCGTCTCCGGTTGTCACCTGAATTAAACTGGAAAAGGTATTGCTGCCATGAAAATAATCTAATAATAAATTAGAATAGGAGCTGTTATCCTTATTGATTACGCCGAGCATTAAGGGTTTCACTGCATCGATTTCCGGGTTCTTCTTATTATAAGAAGTGCTTATTATAATTATAATAAGCACTGTAAGAATTCCTATCCATATTTTTTTGTCTGCAGTAAGTTCTTTCAGCTCTTTGATAAATGTATTTAACATTTCCCCTCCTGGCTGGATATACACATCAGGAACGTATTGACATACGTAGATGATCTATACGGCATGCCTATTTTTTTACATGCTCATGGGTAAATAAATGATCCATACAATATTCATAATTACCTTCACATTTGGAACAGAAGCGAAACTCTAGCTGATCTCCGTCCAATTCCGTTCTGCCGCAAACAGCGCATTTATGTCGGGTGATGACATTGCGTCCGTTATGCTGCGACACATTTCCCTGATTTTTAGCTTCCTGCATCTGCCTATGATATCTGGCCCTTCTCTGGAATTCCTTCGGTGAAATTCTCCTGTAGTTTCTAGTTGCTAGAAAGAAAATCAGGAAATTCAACATGGAAACAATGATCGGAACCGTTATGACAAAATAAACCGGATTTTGTTTAGCAAAACCATTGAAAATATTATTGATTACCGAATAAATATAAAATGCACCACTAAGCCAAGCCAGGTATTTTACCTTTACAGGAACGATAAAAAAGATCAAAAACTGTGTTTCCGGATAAAGCACAGCAAAGGCAAAGAACATAGACAGATAAATATACTCTAAGTCTGTCTCCAGAATAAACATGGGATTAATTAAATAAACTGCCAGGGATCCGAGGATCGTAAAAAAAAGACCGGAAAAGATATATACATTAAACCGGAATGCTCCCCATGCCCTCTCTAAAGAATTACCAATCAGGAAATACATATAAGCCCTTAAGGCAACAAACAGTAAATTATGAATGGATTCGTTCGGTATGATAAACGTGAATAATCTCCAAACCTGACCTTTCATGATCATGGAAAAATCCAGGCTGAAATAAGTTCCGTAAATGAGCGGATTGATGGTTCCCATGATTAACCCGACTGCAAACAACACAACAACATATTTCATCAGGTTCGGAATTGCATATCTACCAATTTTGCGTTCCAGTTTATTAAGTAATCCCATGTATAACACCTATACCTTTCAAGCTTGTCTAAAAATTACTTCTATAAAATAAGTAAGAGAACCCAAATTCTTCTCCTTGATTTACGAAACCTAAAAAAGCTTCTTTTTCCGAAATACTAATACTGTAATACTGGTCAGTAACAATGCTCCGCAGGTTACGATATAAAACCCGTAAGGACTGCCGCCACCGGGTATATGAACAAAATTCATTCCATAAAAACTTGCGATCATGGTCGGTATGGAGAGCACAATCGTAATGGCAGCCAAAAATTTCATAACGATATTCTGGTTATTCGATATAATGGAAGCGAAGGCATCCATGGTCCCACTTAAAATACCGCTGTAGATGTTAGCCATCTCAATCGCTTGTTTATTCTCAATAATCAGATCCTCCAACAAATCCTCATCCTCAGGATAATGCTTGATTGTCTCTAATTTTAACATTTTTTCAAATACAACTTCATTAGAACGCAGCGAGGTTGTAAAATAAACCAGACTCTTTTCCAGTTCCAGGAGTTCAATCAACTCACTGTTCTGCGTTGATATGTGAAGCTTACGTTCGATTTCCTCACTCTTTCTGTCAATCGTACGAAGGTGAGAAAGAAAAGTGGAAGCATTTCTGTATAACATCTGCAGAATAAATCTGGTCTTTTTATAAGTATAAAAATCTCTGACACGACCATCTATGAAGCATTTTAATATAGGCGTCTCCACCAGACATACGGTGATTATATATTGTTTAGCAACAATAATACCCAAGGGTATTGTTACATAGCGGTCCTTGTCGTTTCTTTTCTCTAAGGTAGGGATATCTACTAAAATTAAAGTGTAGTTTTCCTCCACCTCAATTCTAGCCCGCTCTTCCTCATCAAGCGGAGCTCTTAAGTGATCAATTTCAATTCCGGTCTTTTCAGCTATTTCTAACAGTTCGGTTGCGGAAGGGTTCGTCATCGCAATCCAGCAGCCCTCCGTAATCTCAGTTGATCTTTGTAAAATACCTTCTGTGGTTTTATAAATATCGATCATAAATGCTCCTTTCTACTGCATAGAAGCAATAGGAAGTAAATATGCATTACGACTATTTAAGGGCGGAAGTCCTTCTTAAATCAGTGGATTCATATTTATCCTGCTGCTTGTAGCAGTTAACCGTATTTTGTCTTATACTCTCAGAATTGCTACTACTACCGGGGCCGGCTTCCATCCTTACCACTTCCTTACCTTAATTATTGTAAGCATATTATATGTTTTTCTCCTACCTTTGTCAAACAAAAAACAATTAATAAAAACCTACCCATTTCACAGGACTTGTAATATCCTCTTAAAATGGATAGGATTTGCTTAATTGATGATGGTTATTCTGTAAGTTCATCGAAAATGAAAGCTTCCTATATTATAAGGTTATTTCATTGTTATCATTATCAAAAATCGGTACATTTATTGTCGAGCCCGGTTCTAATCTAATTTCATTTATTTCATTAAGTCTCATCAAATCAGCCATATTCAAGTGATAATTATCAAGAATGCTACCAAGCGTATCTCCTTCTTGTACTAAATAGGTTGTATAATTCGTATAATTATCCTGTGGTACACTGACCGGAATACAGAGAACCTCATTGGGTTGAAGTTGATACACATTAACCAACGGATTTGCTCGCATAATCATGTCGATTGTCACATTAAACTGTCTGCTGATTTTATAAAGTGTATCGCCCTTTTGAATGACATACTCGATGCAATACATACCTTTACCCCTTCCATTTAATATACATAGTAGATCCCTTTCCTATACAATATATTCAGGAATATATAAATTGGGAACGACATGCTTTTTGGTAACAGATTATCGTCATATCTCATATTATTTCCCATGATATGTAAATAAATTTAACTTGTACACTTAATTTTCTTATAATAATGCTGTTGAACTTACTAAATATGTATCGTATAATATAGAAAGCCTATTTTTAAAACCATTTTTTTACGGAAATCTTGATGAGGAGATTTAGGTCATGACAATGAAACGAACTTTAGGTATAGATATAGGGTCAACAACAGTTAAAATCGTCATTTTGGGAGATAATAACGAGCTTCTTTTTTCCGATTATGAACGTCATTTTGCTAATATACAGGAGACACTGGCCGGGCTTATGAAGAAGGCACAGGATGCACTTGGAGATCTTGCGGTTTCACCCATGATAACCGGTTCCGGTGGTTTAACGATATCAAAACATCTTGATATTCCGTTTGTTCAGGAGGTAGTGGCTGTTTCCACCTCACTGCAGGATTATGCTCCGCATACCGATGTTGCGATAGAATTAGGTGGTGAGGATGCAAAAATCATCTATTTCACCAATGGAATTGAACAACGGATGAACGGAATCTGTGCTGGTGGTACCGGTTCCTTTATCGATCAAATGGCAAGCTTACTAAGAACCGATGCGGCAGGCCTAAATGAATATGCGAAAAGCTATCAGGCTATTTATCCGATCGCTGCCCGATGTGGTGTATTCGCTAAAAGCGATATTCAGCCGCTAATCAACGAAGGTGCAACCAAACCGGATCTTTCCGCCTCCATCTTCCAAGCTGTAGTAAATCAGACCATCAGCGGACTTGCCTGCGGTAAACCAATCCGTGGCAATGTAGCTTTCCTTGGAGGACCGCTGCATTTCCTTTCAGAGCTTAAGCATGCATTTATACGAACATTAAAATTGAACGACGATCAGATTATTGCGCCTGAGTATTCCCATCTGTTTGCAGCCATAGGTGCCGCTTTAAACGCTAAAACAGATTTAAATATTACCGTATCCTCTCTTTATACGAAGCTGTCACAAGGGATTAAAATGGACTTCGAAGTAAATCGAATGGAACCTCTCTTTACAGATGAAGCAGAATATGAGGAATTCCAAAAGAGACATGCAATACATACCGTGAAAAAGGGAAGTTTAACAGAATACGTAGGTAAATGTTATTTAGGAATAGATGCCGGTTCCACGACGACTAAAGTTGCCGTCGTCGGTGAGGACGGTGCTCTATTATATTCCTTTTATAGCAATAATAACGGAAGCCCTTTAAAAACTGCGATCAAATCGATCAAAGAGATCTATGAGCTTCTTCCTGCTAATGCAAAAATTGTACGTTCCTGCTCCACCGGATACGGGGAAGCCTTAATTAAAGCTGCCCTGATGCTTGATGAAGGTGAAGTAGAAACTGTGGCTCATTATCATGCTGCTGCCTTTTTTGAACCAAAGGTAGACTGTATCCTGGACATCGGCGGTCAGGATATGAAATGTATTAAAATTAAAAATCATACCGTAGATAATGTATTATTAAATGAAGCGTGCTCCTCCGGTTGTGGATCATTTATTGAAACCTTCGCAAAGTCCTTAAATTATGAAGTACAGGAATTTGCCAAGGTTGCTCTGTATGCGAAAAATCCCATTGACCTGGGTACCAGATGTACGGTATTTATGAACTCCAAGGTAAAGCAGGCTCAAAAGGAAGGAGCAACCGTTGCAGATATTTCGGCAGGTCTGGCTTACTCCGTCATTAAAAATGCCCTATATAAGGTTATTAAAATTACCAATCCCAAGGACCTGGGAGAAAAAATGGTTGTTCAGGGCGGTACCTTCTATAATGATGCCGTATTACGAAGCTTTGAGCAAATCTCAGGCTGTACCGCCGTTAGACCTGACATCGCCGGTATTATGGGTGCGTTCGGAGCAGCATTAATTGCCAGAGAACATTACGAAGGTGAAGATGGCACTATGCTCTCCATCGATGAGATCAACGAGTTGAAATTTGACACCACCCTCGCACGCTGTAAACGCTGTACCAATAACTGTGTTTTAACCGTCAATAAATTTACCGGCGGCAGGCAGTTTATCTCCGGTAACCGCTGTGAAAGAGGCCTAGGTAAAGAAAAAAATGCAGAAAATATTCCGAATTTATTTGATTATAAATTAGAGCGTTATTTTAACTATCCTATCCTACCCCCGGATCAGGCAAAGCGCGGAACCATCGGTATACCAAGGGTGTTAAATATGTACGAGAACTATCCGTTCTGGCATACCTTCTTTACCGAGCTGGGATACCATATCGTTTTATCACCGGTCTCCGGTCGCAAAATATACGAGCTGGGTATTGAATCTATTCCCAGCGAATCCGAATGCTATCCGGCAAAGCTTGCCCATGGGCATATCAAATGGTTGATTGATCAGGGTATCAAATATATCTTTTATCCGAGTATTCCTTACGAAAGAAAGGAAGTGGAGGGTGCAAACAATCATTATAACTGCCCGATCGTAACCTCGTACCCGGAAAATATCAAGAATAATGTGGAAGAATTAAAGGATCCCTCCATCCTTTTTGAAAATCCTTTTATGTCCTTTGAAAGTGCAGAAATTCTAAGCAATCGTTTGGTTGAGATATACACCGCCAAGTCAGGAATCACCTCCGATGAGGTAAGGAAGGCATTTGACGCCGCCTGGAAGGAGCTTGCTGCTGCCAGGGAAGATATCAGTAAAAAAGGTGAGGAAACTCTTGCATATTTAAAGGCGTCCGGCAGGAAGGGTATTGTGCTGGCAGGACGTCCCTACCATATTGATCCTGAAATCCATCATGGTATACCGGAATTAATCAATTCCTACGGAGTTGCTGTTTTAACCGAGGATTCGGTATCCCATCTGGGAAAAATAGACCGTCCTACCATAGTAATCGATCAGTGGATGTATCATTCCAGATTATACGCTGCTGCTTCTTTCGTCCGCACACAGCCGAATCTCGAATTGATTCAATTGAACTCCTTTGGTTGTGGCCTTGATGCTGTTACTACGGATCAGGTAAATGATATCCTGACGAAGTCCGGTAAGATTTATACGGTTCTAAAAATAGATGAAGTAAATAATCTCGGTGCTGCAAGAATCCGTATCCGTTCCCTGCTTTCCGCAGTACGTGAACGCGAAACCAAGCATATAGAGCCTCATATCGTAGATACCGCCCACCACAGAGCAATATTTACGGAGGATATGAGAAATGATAAGGAATTTACCATTCTTGCTCCGCAAATGTCACCGATCCATTTTGATATGTTAGGTCCGGCTTTAAGAAGCGGCGGTTATAATGTGGTAGTGCTTCCTAACGATAACCGCAGAGCCGTTGATGTGGGCCTACAGTATGTTAATAACGATGCCTGTTTCCCTTCCTTAATGGTTGTCGGCCAGATAATGGACGCTTTGCTATCCGGTAAATATGATTTAAACAAAGTGGCTGTCATGATTACACAGACGGGCGGCGGTTGCAGAGCTACAAATTATATCGGATTTATCCGAAGGGCATTAGAAAAGGCAGGTATGCCTCAGGTACCCGTAGTCTCCTTAAGTGCTTCTGGGCTAGAGAAAAACCCGGGTTTAAAGATTACTCCCAAATTACTCCTAAAAGCGATGCAGGCACTTGTTTACGGTGATGTCTTTATGAGAGTGCTTTACCATGTCAGACCTTATGAGAAGGTCGCCGGTTCAGCCAATGCCCTGCATGAAAAATGGCGAGACATCTGCATCAAAAGCCTCGAAAAGGGTAGATGGGGTGATTATAAAAAGAATATCAGCGGTATTATCCGAGATTTTGATCAATTACCCATCCATGAGGGACTTGTAAAACCCAAGGTAGGTATCGTAGGCGAAATACTCGTTAAGTTCCTACCCTCTGCGAATAACTATTTAGTTGAACTATTAGAGGCAGAAGGGGCAGAGGCAGTGGTACCCGATTTATTGGATTTCTTATTATACTGTGCTTATAACAATAACTTTAAGGTACGCTACCTTGGCAAGAAAAAATCCGGGGCCAAAATCAGTAATATCGTTATCTGGGCACTGGAAATGCTACGTAAGGACGCGAAAAAATCACTTTCCAAAAGTAATCGTTTCACGCCTCCCGTACCAATTAAAAAGCTTGCTGAACTTGCTGAACCCGTGGTTTCCACCGGTAACCAGACCGGTGAAGGCTGGTTTTTAACTGGCGAAATGTTGGAGTTAATCCATTCCGGCGTAAATAACATTGTTTGTACCCAGCCGTTCGGCTGCCTGCCGAACCATATCGTTGGTAAAGGTGTTATAAAGGAGCTCAGAAGGCAGCATCCGGAAGCGAATATTGTGGCTATCGATTATGACCCAGGTGCCAGTGAAGTTAATCAATTAAATCGAATCAAGTTAATGCTATCCACAGCTGAAAAAAATTTAAGAAAGAATAATAAATAAAATATCATATGCTCCCCGGCAGTTGTTATGGAATAAATTCCTTCTGTCGATGGAGCATATCCTTGTATTCTATATTATTTCTATACTATGTGCTTCAAGCACTATCTGGGAGGTTTTTATGTTTAAGAACAAAGAAGGTAAGGTTCGTTCCGGCTGGAAGATTGCTGCAGTAACTGCCTCCATTTTCGGTATGATCCTGCTTTTTACCATAATGATTAGTATTATCCCAATTACAAATCTGATGGCAAGCGGTGATTTTGATTATGCCACCATGAAATTTAATGAAGAAGGCGCTAAGGTAATGGAGGGATTGACCCTGGCTAGCATGTTTCTACAGGAGATTGTATTTATCCTTATTCCAATCATCACCTGGAAGTTTATCCTTAAGCGTCCGTTAACGAATATGGGCTTAGGGGCTTTTAAAATTAACGTAAAAGAATTATTTGCAGGTTTACTATTTGGTATCGCATCTATCACTATTGTATTTGTAATGATCGTTGCCACCGGAAATGCCTATGTCGAATCTTTTGTTCCGAGGTTTTCCTCCGATACGGTAATCTATCTTCTCTTATTTATAATGGTAGGTTTTGCAGAGGAAATTTACGGCCGCGGTTTTGTTATGTCTACCCTTCGCCAGACAAGAAATATTCCTGTAGTTGTTATTGTTTCTTCCGTTATATTTGCACTCTTACATTCCTCCAATCAAGGTATCAGCATTCTGGCATATGTTAACCTTGCACTCGTCGGAGTTCTGTTTGCCTATATGTATATAAAATCGGATAATATATGGATGCCCATCGGATATCATATCACCTGGAATTATTTTCAAGGAAATGTATTTGGTTTTAAGGTAAGCGGTACTGATACGAAAGGTATTTGGACAACCACCTATGAAAGCAACAATATACTTAACGGTGGTGATTTTGGTCCTGAAGGTGGTCTGATTGTAACCATAATCCTAGTGCTTAGCTTCCTGTTTGTTAAACATTTTTATAGGAAACGCCATTTTGATTTCATAGCTACTGAGCCTACGGGGAAACCAAAAATCCCGCTACAGGACGATTATTCCGGTCAGAATCCGTGGCAACCTCCGAGTATGTAACTGAGCTCAAGGCGTTTGCGAAACAATATAGTTTTTGTTATTGCGCACACAAACATACAATTCCTCCGCTCCAACGCTTCCTACGGGCTTAGCTTCCGCTTGGAATAGTATATGTTGTGTGCGCAATTAATACAGAATATGAGTTTCGCAATTACCTTTGTAACAGATCCATTTAGGTATTTGATTGATATAACAATTATTTGGTCGTAACTTCATGTAAAATAGCTTTTATTCTTCTTACTCCTGCTGATGAGCTCTCCTCTTTTAAGATTTCAAATTTACCCAACTCTCTTGTATTAAGTATATGGGGTCCATTGCATATTTCTTTCGAATAGCCGTCGATGGTATAAACTTTAACAATTTCCGAATACTTCTTATCAAATACTCCGATAGCCCCTTGTGCTTTTGCTTCATCCACCGTCATTTGATCACTGGTGACATTAATCTCTTTTTCGATTGCCTCATTTACAATTTTACTGATCTCGGAAAGCTCCTCCGGTGTTATCTTACGTTCAAAAGAAAAATCAAATCGAAGCCGATCTGTATTAATATTACTTCCCCTTTGATAAACCCCCTCACCAAGCACCCTCCTAAGTGCTCCGTTCAGTAGATGAGTTGCTGTATGCAGTCTGATGGTTTGTTCGCTATGGTCTGCCAAACCACCCTTAAATTTAGCTTCAGCTCCGGCTCTGGATTTTTCCTGATGTTCACTAAATCGCAGTTGAAAGTCCTCCATATCCATACTACAGCCATACTCAGCAGCTATTTCCTTTGTAAATTCCGGAGGAAATCCATAGGTATCATACAGCATAAAGGCAGTCTCTCCACTTAAATTTTCACCCGCAGGCAGTTTTTTTAACATCTGTAGGGCTAACTTCATACCACTGTCCAAGGTTTTATGGAACAAATGATATTCTTTTCTCAACTTCTCCATAATAAATTGCCTGTGTTCAGATAGTTCCGGATAAACCATCTGATTTAATACCATCACGGTATCTGCCAGCTCATATAAATTTTCCTCCTTAATTCCCAATTTTTTAAATAAACGAATTGTGCGTCTGATCAACCTCCGTAATATATAGCCCTGATCGGTGTTGGAGGGCACCAAAGCTTTCCCATCTCCTAATAAAAAGGTGATGGCTCTCATATGATCCGATATAACCCGAAACGGGTGAATCATTTCGCCTTCCATTATTCTTCCTGTAATTCGTTCTAATTGTTTAACCAAAGGCTCTAGTACATCGGTTTCATATGCATTTTTCTTGCCGGTAACAATCGGCAGTACTCTCTCTAACCCCATTCCGGTATCAACATTTTTTTGCTCCAATCGCTCAAAATTGCCCGATTCGTCTTTCGTATATTCCATGAAAACATTATTCCATATCTCTACGAACTTGCCGCAGCTACAAGCAGGTCCGCAGCTTTCACAACATTTCGCACCTCCATGGTCATAAAATATCTCTGTATCCGGTCCACAAGGACCCGTAACTCCGGCTGGCCCCCACCAATTTTGCTCTCTGTCATAAAAATAAATCTGCTCTTCAGATAACCCTAAGCTTCGCCAAATTTGATATGTTTCCTCATCCCTTGCCACACTCTCATCTCCTTGAAAAACTGTCACTGCTAATTTATCAACCGGTATACCTAGAACTTTTGTAAGGAACTCGTAGCTCATGGATATGGCATCACTCTTAAAATAATCTCCCAAGGACCAATTGCCCAGCATTTCAAAGTAAGTCAAATGATTTGGATCTCCAACTTCATCGATGTCTCCGGTACGAATGCATTTCTGGCAGCTGACAAGTCTCTTTCCCTCCGGATGCTTCTCACCCAAAAGATAAGGAACCAATGGATGCATTCCAGCCGTGGTAAACAGTACACTGGAATCATTTTCCGGAAACAGGGATGCCGAGGCGATTTCCTTGTGCCCCCTTACTTTAAAAAACTTTACATAACTGTCTCTTAGGTCCTGTGCATTTTTAATCTGCTTGCTTACAATTTCATTCATTCTGTTAATCTCCCTTCTTATTGGTAATCTATAATCAATTACGAAACTCATATCTTAAACTAATTGCTCACACAACATATACTAACCCGAAGCGGAAGGTAAACCCATTGATAACACTTCAGGAATAGAATTGTATGTGTTTTGTGTTCAATAGCAAAAACTATATCATTTCGTAACTGCCTATATCAGTAATCTAATCAAAGACAAAAGGTATCGAAGGATACTTGAAAATCATGATTTTTCACGCTGTTAATTTACCAAAATCCAATTCACAGTTTCTCGGTAAAGTGAAATTCTATGAAACTTGACGATAACATCATCTCCGTAACTGGCTTATGGATAGAACAAAGTGTCAAACTTGCTGATATTTACGCGCCTTGCCAGATTGCGAAGCAATAAACTACCTTATTGTGATATGCGCATCCTGCACGGAGTGCTTTTTTGATTCAAAGGACGCAATTTCTATGAAATAAAAAAAACCCCAAGTTGAAAAAACATCAACTTAGGGCGAACCTTACGTCCGTGTTACCACCTAATTTCAGAGAAAACTCTGCACTTTACCAGTACGAATTAGCTTATAGCCTATTGATACTGCTTTCCTTTTAACGGCGGAAACTCCGATGGAGCCTACTTAAAATTGTTCGGTCCACAGCTCCGAGACTGCTTTAATATGACCTTCATGAAGACTTCCACCTAGCATCTTCTCTCTGTGAATCCGGCACATATCTACTCTTTCTCTTCCTAGCTTTTTTAGATTAAATTTCATTTATATTAACACTGTAACAACATAAAGTCAAACTAAATATTATTATTTATAGCTTGATTTATTACTTGATCAATCCTGCATATCATTATCTTTATTCTTGACTATGGGTTTTGTTAATTCATCAGAAAATTCTTCTGAAAATCTTGTACGATATTTTCTATGATTTTTTGTTTTATCGTTCGTACGGAGATTGTCCGCATACTTCATAATAAAATAAATTCCATAAAGGAGTGCCACCATAATGATACCGGTAATGAGCCCGGAGGCTTGCCCTGGAATCGCTGGCATGCTAAATATAATAATAATCATACTAATTAATGCAATCCATGTTGTATACGGAAATCCTGGCATCTGACATTTACCTTCCGGAGGACAACCATTGCATTTACGGAATTTGATATGGGTTGCCAAAATGGCAGCGTAGGTGAAAAGTGTTGCAAAACCACCGGAGCTGATTAAGAAAAGATAAACACTTGGGAACAATAAACCCAGCCAGAGACCAAGCAGCATTCCGAAACCGGAAAATAAAATCCCACGGATGGGTACATCCTTCTTATCCTTCAGCCAGACAGGTGCATGACCTTCGTCTGCAACCGAACGCATCATTCTTCCCAACCCGAACATAGAAGCAAGCATGGTAGACAATATTGCGGTTACTAAAATAAAATTAATGACAGTTCCTGCCCACCCCATACCCCATCGGGATAAAGCTGCAACATACGGGCTGACATTTTCACTTAAATCTGCGGTAGGAATTAAAGGCAGAAGTGTTACGATTGCTAAAATGTATAAGCCAACTAAACCGATAACAGTATATAAAATAGCACGAGGAACTGTTTTATGGGGATCACCTGTCTCAGAGGCTGCCAAACCGATAACTTCAAAACCGGCATAGGAGAATATAACAATCAACATACTTCCTGCAATGCTTGAAATTCCACCCGGCAATAACGGTTCTTTGGTCAATTCACCGACACCAACTGCAGCTGTACCCCTGATAAAACCGACAATTAACAATATAGCGATTACGATGAAGGAGATTACCGCCATAACCTTAACAATTGCAAGACTGCTCTCAAGTTTACTGAGCTTATCTGCACCTAGCAGATTTAATAAGGTTACCGCAATAATAATCAGACTTCCTATGATAGGAATTGAGATTCCCGGGAACCATTGCCTCAGTAAAATTGAAATTGCTGTTGCTTCACTGGACATCGCAAAAACCATACCTGTCCAATATACCCAGCCCACGACAAAACCGGCCCCGGGTCCAAAAACCTTAGCCGTGAATGTATAGAACGAGCCGGAATCAGGATTTGCGACCGTCATTTCCGATAAGGCATATAAAATAAAGTAAATCAAAATTCCGCCCAGAATAAACGATATCAGTACTGCAGGCCCTGCCGCTTTTATTGCTACAGAGGAGCCCAGGAAAAATGATCCCCCGACAACGGATCCTAATGCCATCATTGTAAGCTGCCAGGCAGATAAACCCTTTTCATTCTTTTTCATTATAATAACCTCCGAAAATAACATTCTATTACAATAAAACCTTACATGCATAAGTATTTCCAAGTATGTTTTAACAGGTTACAAACCATTTTGTAATAATTTTTCTAAGGTTATTATTCCGAATTTTTTATATTACATTCTTAAATTATTTACTTCGCACATAAATTATAGTTTCGGCTGTTGTCAAACCTATTCTAATTTCCATAATAAAGCCTTGTTTTAACTTGTTTATCCACAATTCATCCATGCAAACTCAATTCAAACTTTTATATAAATTATGATACAAAAAAATGTTTCAAAATTCTTATAATATCCGATAGAATTTTGAAACAGCCTTTTTAAATATTCTCAATTTGCCAATCAATTGGATCAATTTTATTATGTATAAGGAATTCATTGGTTTTACTGAAGGGTTTACTTCCAAAAAAACCGCGGTAAGCGGATAAAGGGCTTGGATGCGGTGCCTCTAAGATCAGATGCTTTGAATTACTCAACATATTCTTCTTCATTTGAGCAGGTCTGCCCCATAACAGAAAGACGATTGGGCGGTCCTGCGCATTCACTGCTTGTATCACCGCGTCGGTGAATCGTTCCCAGCCCTTTCCCTGATGGGAATTGGCCTGATGTGCTCTTACCGTTAACACGGAATTTAATAATAACACTCCCTGTCTGGCCCATTTTTCAAGATATCCGTGATTCGGAATATAACATCCCAAATCCTCCTTTAACTCCTTATAAATATTAACCAAAGAGGGGGGTATCTCAACCTTAGGTTGAACAGAAAAACATAATCCATGGGCTTGGCCTTCATTATGATAAGGGTCCTGCCCCAGAATAACTACTTTTACCTCCTTTAATGGAGTAAAATGAAATGCATTAAAAATATCCTCCGATTTAGGATAGATAATGTAATTACTATATTCCGACTTCACAAACTGATACAACTCGGAGTAATAGGGCTGATGAAATTCCTCGCCGACAGCCCCGAGCCAATCATTATTAATCGCTCCCAAACGTATACCTCTTTCCATACAATATAAACGATTTCCAACTTATCTTACATAGTTATTAGATAATTACGGCAGTTTATTGCTCATATATCTAGATTAAAATTAGACTGTTAGTATGATTATGTTAATATATAGAGTTCTCGTAAAACAACCCTAAATACCATAATAATAAAATAAGTCAAACAAATCATACTTTACTACATTCTTACGCTGACACCTTTATGATTCAAATACTGTTTTAACTCCATGATTTCCATTTCTTTATAATGAAAAAGGGTTGCCGCAAGAGCTGCATCAGCCTTGCCCTTCGTTAAAGCATCATGAAAGTGTTCCATGGTACCGGCACCGCCGGATGCTATAACAGGTACAGAAACATTCTCCGAAATTGCTTTGGTAAGTTCTAGATCATAGCCATCTTTTGTGCCGTCACAATCCATACTAGTAAGAAGTATTTCGCCTGTTCCCAGCTCACAAGCCTTCATAGCCCATTCTACAGCATCAATTCCCATATCAATACGGCCGCCATTCTTATATATATTCCATCCGGAACCATCCGCCCTTCGCTTTGCATCGATAGCAAGTACCACACACTGGCTGCCAAATTTAATCGCTGCCTCACTGATTAGATCCGGATTTAAGATGGCTGCTGTATTTACAGCAATTTTATCTGCACCTTCTCTTAAAATCATCTTAAAATCCTCTACCGAACGGATACCTCCGCCAACTGTAAAGGGTATAAATACGGTTTCTGCTACTCGGCGGACCATATCAATTTTTATGGTTCTGGCATCGGAAGAAGCAGTGATGTCCAGAAAAACTAGTTCATCAGCACCAGCTTTATCATATGCTGCGCCAACTTCAACCGGATCACCCGCATCCCGAAGATTTACAAAATTAATACCTTTTACAACCCGTCCGTTATGAACATCCAGACACGGGATAATTCTTTTTGTAAACATAACATTTCTCCCATCAATTGAATAACCTAACACTCTTTATTAATAATCTGTTTCATTTATCGACATCACAATGTTAGTAGGTGACAAGGCCTGGTATAAGCAGGCCTTACCTTAGCATGCAAGTTTAAGTATCACAGTGATGCAAAATTCTTTAAAATTTTCAAGCCGACTTCACCGCTTTTTTCCGGATGGAATTGGCACGCATATACGTTATCCTTCTCAACCGAAGCATGAATTGTAGTACTGTAGTGCGTGGTGGCTGCTACGATTGCATCATCTTCTGCTTTTAAATAGTAAGAATGAACAAAATAAACATAAGTATCATCCTCAAAACCTTCAAATAATCTGGAACCCGGCTTCACCGAGAGGGAATTCCATCCCATATGCGGTATTTTTAACCCATCACAATCCGGAATTCTCAGTATTTCACCCTTTAATACAGACAATCCCTCTACTCCCTTTGATTCGGCACTTCGCTCAAATAATAGCTGGAGCCCAAGACAGATTCCCAAAAAAGGTGTTTTCCTTGCTACCACTTCCTTGATCGTATCGATTAACTGATAATGATCCAGCTTTTGCATAGCATCTCCGAAAGCCCCGACTCCGGGTAGAATTACTTTATCAGCCTCTAATATGAATTGTCTGTCCCTAGTTATGATAGATTCTTCTCCAATATGTGCCAGTGCTTTCTCTACGCTTTTTAAATTACCTGCATCATAATCAATTATAGCAATCATTTTTACACATTCCTTTACTCTGTCTGAATTATCAGTTGCTCATATTTTCTAATACGATATCATAAACCAATACACTGTACTTGGCCTGACTATCGCTGTTTATTATATTTAATGCTTCTTCCTCGGTAATCTTAAATACATTATTCAACTCAGCCATGATCTGATTTCTGACATAATTCAAATCTGATTCGATACCAAGCATAGTAGCCAGCTCTATATATTTTTCATATCGGCCTAACCCCTTCAAAAGCGAATCCAAGGCTTCCGGATACTGCCCGATTGCGTAATAATTATTATATGAATTTAACTGTTTATTAACAAACATTACTGTTCTAATCTTATCATAAATTTCTAAATCTTCGTCCTTAAAATCTATTCCATATACCTCGTTATATGCCTCAGTATAATCTTTCCTGTTGAAATATTTCGTAGCATTCTGGATACTGAGTGTATAGGAGAAAATATTAGTTCCTATAAGCAACACGGTAACTAATAAACCAAAAAAAACAAAGATAAAAGAAGCACCGAAACCGTTAATTTTGCCTTCATCCTCATCGATTTCATCGATTACTTGCATTATTTCTTTTTTCTTTTTCTTTTTTTCCTTAGTATCCTTTTTTTTCTGATTTTTACCGGCTGGCTGAACTTTTCCTGATTTATCATTTTCCGATGTTTCCTCAGAACTAATGCCTTTGTTTCCTTTCCCGGCTGGCTTTTTCTTAGCTTTTTTGGGGTTTTCTTTTGTTGCTGCTTCTTCATCGACGGGTGATTTACTCTTGCCTTTTACAATACCGGCAGCTTTATCAGCCTTGGGTCCACTTTGACTATTGGAAGAATCTTCACCCTCACTTGATTGATTACCCTTTGACTTTTTCTTTTTTTCCTTCTTAACCTTAACCTTTTTGACTTTTTCCTTTTTTACTTTTGCCTTCTTAACCCTTTTTTTCTTTCCTTTTTTCTTTGAAGCATCGACATCAGTTATTTGATCCTGAAGGCTTAATTCATCAAAATCCGGATCGTCTAAAGATGAAACTGCTTTCAAGGCATCTGAAAATACAGCTCCTACATCGCCAGGGGAAGAATTCTCTTCTTGTTTTGGTACAGCAGCTCCGTTTAACAATTCGCTGATTGCTTGTACATCATCTGCAACAGGATCATCAGAGCTAATCTGCTTCAATAAATTCAATATATCGTCATCTTCAAAATCTTGATCCTTCGATATATTTTGTTCCTCTATATCATTTACTTCGGAGGTAGTGTTTATCTGCTCCTGATTTACATCATTTTCTGTTATATCATTGATATCATCTAAACTTAAATCAAGTTCATTCAAAAGATCATTTAATGCAGGATCTAAGTTTTCCTCATCCTCTAAATTATCTAGTTCATCAGAATTTATATTGCTATGTAAAGCATCCGGGTTATTTTCTTTATTTGATTCTGCCAGAGATTGGGTTTCTACCTGTGGGTTACTCTGTGTCTGTACTTCAACTGTCTGTTTCAATTTGCTATCTGCAGAATTTATATTAGTACGGTCTTCTTCCACTATATCTTCAGGATAATTATTAATTTCTTGATTTTGTTTTAAACCAGTATCCGCATCTGATAAAATATCATCAAGTCCCTGACCGAATAATTCATCATCACTGATTTTAATAGAATACTCTTGGTCAAGATCCCCGGCTATATCATATTGATCAAAATCTTCGAGATCATCCAAATCAATATTAAAGGGATCAATATTAATAATACCATCAGATTCATTCAAATAAGAAATCGTGCCTAATGGACTATCGCTTTTCGGTGTACCCTGTTTATTTCCCTGCATGCTATCGTTCTTATTATTTACCGAACTTTCAGATCCGTTGTTTTTCTTGTTTTTGTTATAAACACTTTCGGCAGATGGCACTGTATTTATGACAGAACTTAATAGACTATCCAGATAAGATTCATTTAACTTTGAATCATTCTTATCCAGACAGGATTTACAAAATTCAGTCCCCTCAGGGATATTCGTTTTACACAGTTTGCATTTTGCCATTCTGACACCGTCCATAATTATGAAATTATTAAAGCCTGATTTTCAATTTTAAACAAGATTGGGATTAATATCTGAAATCATCTTTTTTAAATCCAGAAGCTCTATCTTTTTATCACCTTTGGTATAGATACCTGTTACAACACCTTTTACGGAAGTACTAAGCTTCTTACCCGGCTTTGCTACTTCAGAACGGTTGATTCTATGAATTCCTACTACACTATCTACATGAAATGCTATATTCAGGTTTTTTATCCCAGTAACAATTAACATTTCACGCTTTAAATCATCCACATCATCAAGATTTAAATTCTTTACCAAATCAACAATTGATATTAAAAAATCTCTCGGCATAATGATTCCTTCTAAGAATGGATGTGAATTTGGAACGGGGGTAGTTTTTTTATTATATGGTAGTATTTCGTTAATATCACTTACGTCTGCAGCGTAAAAATTTCCTCCGGCTTTAAATTCAAGAATTTCAAGCTCCATTGTTTGTTCCATAATGGTACCTCCCATGAAATCTATTTCTCTATATGTATATCGTCCAAAATAGCATATAACTAAATATCTACAAAAAATTATGTTTCTATTATAGTATAAAAATCGAAATATTACAAACAGAAAAACCTTTTGTCGAAATATAATATAAGAAAAGCATAAAGCATTTACCTAATACCTTGAGCATTTAAGAATAATAGAAGTACAAAGTGTCAGCAAGATGACACTTTCGCGCTTGGCGGATTGCGAAGCAATAAACTTCCTACCCGTAAAATACGCATACAGCAGTGAGTGCTTTTCTTATTTCATAGGACGAAATTTTTATGTAATAAAAAAACAGAACACCAAACGGTACTCTGTCTTCTAATTGACTTAATACTACACACGAAAATGATTTAACATCCAAATTTAAGAGTATTACTCTAA
>JARBTJ010000012.1 GCA_029240245.1 Herbinix sp. | reverse complement strand
TGTTCACTCGCTCGCGTTGCTTGGGCTGTGATAAGCATACCGATTCAGAAACCATAAAGCGGTTTCCAATCGATATGTTTATCACAGTCCTTCGCTTATCGCGTATATTATAACATAGTGTTTTGATTGAGACAAGATAGGATAATTTTCATTTCCTTTTATGATCGAATCGCTGATTGGATAAGATTCTTTTCATTTCCCTTTCAGTACACTATCTAGAATTTCGGCAAAAGGAACCATTGCATTTTTTGCTGATTGTACGGAGTTATAATCCGTTCCCAACTCCATCAGAATGGCTTTTTGTCTCACATGCAGATTGTAGCGATAAGCATGAAGATAGTTTTTAAAGAATAATCCGGGATACATTTCGATTGATTTCATCTGGAGCTGCAGACTAAAGGCCAGATTATCCTCTAGATTCGGATTATCCAAACGGGTAAGTGGTCCATCCTGATCCCTGCACAGTCCGTTGAACAGCATAATCTGTGCCACCTCTTCCCCATTAATCTTCGTTATTCTTTTCGATCCTCCGTCTCTATGTAAATCGATTACCACCTCAATTGTAGGATTTTCCTCAAGTATTTTTTCTATTCCGTCTCTTGCATAATTATATGCTTTATTTCTATCTAAAAATCCTTTTGTTATATCATATTGCGATTTATCATGAATTACATTATAACCATATTGGTCTTCTAATATATTAGCAAGATATGTACCGATTCCTACCACAGTATCTGCTTCCGTATCCGGCCGGCTGTCTGCATATGCCTCCTGAGAATGAGTATGATAAATCAGGATCTGTGGAGCATCATTTTTTTGATGGATGGTCATATCCTTTTCAAGCATCACCTCAGCATCAAACAGACTATCCAGTACTCTGGTATCCTCATCCACGATGTAAAAATTTCTGATTAAGAAACCCGTATCCTTTAACTGTTCCAGGGTAAAATCCTGAGCGATATTTGTACTAACCGTTTCCGAAGCTTTTTCTTCCTTGTCCGGTGTTGATTTTTCATCTGTTTCGCTTCGAAAGACATCCCCTTCTAAAAATCCTATCTGTAATTGGTTTAAGTTCGGATTTTGATTAATATTCGAATAAAGAGTTTCTGTCAGTAGTCCCTCACTGACATCACCGGCTCCAAACACTGCTCCATTAGTCATTATGTATTCCTTTGAGAGATTTCCGTTTATAATATTATAAAAACCGATCGACTTAGAGGTGTTTTTTGTTGTGTTTTTTTGACTACTATTTTCCTGGAGGAATTCGTTTACCAGGTCATCCGGCACATTGACACTAGTAGCCTCCGGTAGTACGGTTTGTTCCTGCGCCATAGCCGTCTTAGGTTCGTTCTCTTTGATGAAATCTTTTAAGGTAAATTCATCGGTTACCAGACTAAGTGGAAAGGGATCGGCCTCCTCCCTCCCATCTGCGTAATAACTGATGAAGGAGGAGCCGGATTCCATTGCTTTTACACTAAGTCTAGTCATGATAACTTCTCCAATATTTCGATTGGCTTGGCCTACATCATCGGAAAAGGATATAGCAGCAAATCGTGAAATAAGATAAACCGCACCAATAAATATCCCTGCCCAGACAACCAACAAAATTTTTCCTTGTATTATTAAATTTCTTTTTATCATGACCGCCTCCAAATATAACGCTGATTTATAATAAAACTCGGATTGAAGCTCATTTAACCTACTTTTTATCCATTTCACCTATTTCATTATATTCGGAGGGCTTGTTTTTATTACCGTTGTTAAGCTGTCCTAATGCTTACATTTCACTTAAGAAAGAATAAATTTTAACCAGGCTTCATATATTTTAAATCATAATTTTTCAGTTAGGTCGTAAAGGCAGATTTATACAGCATTTATTTTGATTAAAGTATAAAAGTGCTACGCACATTACCAGATACAATATATTTATATACAGGCAAACTTGCAATAGCAATATATTGTAGCCGGAAAGCGCTGAAGGTGCATTGTCACTTAGGTCAATCATGCAGGCTGTGAAAAACAGGAATTTAATGCTTCGGATACGGTATAACTGATACGTTTCACGGATTCATCTATGTTTTTCGGAGTGACAAACATGTTGTTGATCATCTTACTGTTTACTTCGGATACAAATTGATGGATTTCCTCTTCATCAAAGTCACTTTTCTCCATATATCCAATTAAGGTATCTGATACTATGGTAGAAGCTTCCACAACGGTCGGAACACCCAGAGCAATAACCCTAGTTCCAAGACTTTCTTCATTTAACGCTTTACGGTTGTTACCCACACCTGAGCCTGGGCTGATACCGGTATCGGTTAATTGAATCGTGGTATTTAAGCGAGTGACACTTCTGGCGGCAAGCGCATCAATCACAATCAAGAGTTTAGGTTTTGTCTCTTTCACTACACCTTTAATGATTTCAGCAGTCTCCATGCCGGTTTGAGCCATAACACCGGGAGTAATGGCACTTACTGTTCCCAAACGATTTTTTTCCTGAAATTCTTTACCATATTCCCGAATTAAGTGTCTTGTTACAAATAAATTATCTACAACCTGAGGGCCCAACGCATCCGGTGTTACATCACGATTCCCCAGACCGACTACCAATACCTCATCCTTATTTAAGTCGCCCGCAAGCTTTCGTAAATTCTTCGCAATCGCCTCGGAAGCAGGTTTATGATAATCCTCGCTTGATTGATTGATTTCCGGCGCTTCAATCGTGATATAAGTACCGATTGGTTTCTGCATCGCATTGGCGCCTTTTTCATCCTTGATTACGACGGTAGAAACACGGATTTTATTTTCTTCATCATAATCTTCCGTTAATTCAACTCCATTTATTTCTACATCATCCTCAGGAAAGCTTTCCCTTGCCTCTAAAGCTAAGTCGGTTCTAATATTCATACTCATAATCATTCCTCCAATTTTAAATAAAATCTAATGCTGATATCAGGAGCAGATGCTTTCACCTTGAAAAATAATGTGAAATCAAGCTTTCATCCCTTATATTTTCTGCAAAGAAATAAAAAATATGTATTGACAGAATGATTTGGATATACTACTATATAATAGTATGTTTGCATTAGAGCGTCCGTGTCCGGATTTAATGAAAACGAAGTATTCGAAACAACCAATACCCAATTAGACATCTCACTCTCATGAATTATTGTCTTTGGCGCAATGGTTGATCAAAAAAAGCAATAGGAGAATTCATATTTCTATTGTTATCAATTATTATTTTGGAGGTGTACGAATTGGCTAACATTAAATCTGCTAAAAAGAGAATCTTAGTTAACGAGACTAAGGCTGCAAGAAATAAGGCTATTAAGTCTAAAGTTAAGACTATGATTAAAAAAGTAGATGCTGCTGTTGCTGCCGGAGATAAAGAACTTGCTAAAACTACTTTAGTTGATGCAGTTTCCGAAATCGATAAAGCAAGCACAAAAGGCATTTATCATAAGAATACAGCTGCTAGAAAAGTTTCCCGTTTATCTTTAGCTGTTAATAAACTTGCTTAATGAAGAATGTAATGGCTGTCCATTGGACAGCCTCTTTTTTTTTGCTTCAATTCAATAGGTTTCAATAGGTTAGAACTTACCGAAATCCATGCTCGTTTTGCACCTTCACATAAAAGTAGGGGGAGCACCTCAATCATTTATGGTTACCCTAATGATTGAAATACTCCCCAACTTTATCTTCTTATATTAGGCATTAGCAACATTCATATTCATTAATGATATCGTTTCCCAAAAGCCATAATCTATAGAAATAATTAATACAAAACACCTTTTTGCTGTACATTAATATAAGTAAGAATTAAATGAACCGCATCTTTTCTTGATACTTCATTTTTGGGATAAAACAGACTCATATTAGTTCCTTCCATCAAGCCAAGTGCTTTTGCGAGCGCTACTGCTCCAATGTAGTTCGGATTAATATCATATTCATCCAAAAATCCGGTCTTATAGATTCCTTCCAAAGCTGCCATTTTTCCCAGACCTAATTTCGAAATGAAACTATAAGCAAGTTCTTCATTCGTAATGAATTTGTCTGATTTAACACTTGAACCGGTACTATACCCGTAGCCATATCCTATCTTTTGCATTAATTCATCGAATTCACTAACTGTAATTTTTGAATTCGGATTAAAGTATTCTCCTTCAAAACCAATATTCATATCGGTTAACAACCGGATTTCTCTATACTCCTCAGTATCCGGTATATCAAGATAGGCATAAGGCTTTTCTTCTTTGTAAACTTCACCGTTATAATTTAGCTGATCACCGGAAAATGGTGAAATGTAATATGGGTTAATGTCAGGACGATAAACAAGTCTTATTTCATAATCTACGGTAACAGCCTCACTGTAATCAACATAAACATCATCTTTTATCACATTGGGATCATAAGTTTCAATTACATTGATTTCATACTTTAACTCGAAGCCTTCTTTACTTAAGTATTTTTCCAAAGCTTTCTCTGCAGACATTGCATTCTTAGGTGATTCAAATACTACATTGTCATTCCAATTACAATTGAAGGAATAAATTTTACCGGTTACACCGTCAACAGATCCGTATATTCCATTATAAGGATATTCAATACCTTCATTCACTCTGTTATATTGATAATAATAGCCTCCATACACCGGTGTACTGTCTTCTTTATAATATACGATATAATCGTTGTTTGATTCAACGAGTTTGGAATTCGTAAAACGAGTTTTTACCTGGCTGTCTAAGAATTTCTCCAGTAATACACGTCCTTCTTCCCTGTCATATGGGATTTTTACTGAGTTCCATTTCCCGGTCACTTCGTCATACTGACTCTTAATACTTGCGTGGAAGCTTAAAATCTTACCTGTCTTCGCATCCACCTGAGCACTTGCATAACCTCTGTAAAAATCCTTTTCTTTTGTATAATCTATTTCGCGCGGATCGCTAAGGTTAACATTCCAGATATAATTATCCGCGTCCTTTGAGCCGTATGATTTACTCAGTGTTGCGGTATATGCCTTTAAGCTTTTATCAATATAAAGATATTTATTATTAAGAACTGCATTAATCGCTTCCTCCTTGGAAATGAGGTTTTTCAGTTCTTCAATCTTTTTTATCTCTTCCTCGGTCAGCTGCTGTTCTCCTGCTGCAGCTTCAGCTTCAGCTTCGTCCGCTCCTTTTGTTCCGTTCATATCGGAGGGAAGTTCAACCCATTCATTTCTTGTAAGATACACTTCACCGGTTTTGGCATCCACGGAGATATAGAAACGACTTGGTTCATACACCAGGTAAGCTTTTTGAACATACTCACCGTTCTCCATAATACGATAATAGTTGGAACGGTAAACTAAGTTCATTTTCATATTTTCTTTTATCAACTTAGCTGCTTCATCCTTTGTCAGCTTAACCTCAGCCGTAGGTACCACGGTGTCATAAAGCCAATTTATGGAGGCGGATCTAACTTCACCGGTAACACTGTTTACCGTAACGGATACAGAATTATCCGGAAATATAACACCATTTTCTTTTCGTGTGTAACGGTATTGATAATTACCACTATAAATACCATCATAAGTAGCTTCTACAAATTCAAGCTTGGAAGTGATGGAAGGCGCTATCTGTTTAATAAAATCGTTAGCTTTACCCTGCAATTCCTTCTTTAAGTAAACAGGTATACTACTGTTATTGTAATCGTTATAATCGTATTTGCTGTAGCTGACAATATGATTGTCCTGATCACAATTTACTCTGATCTGACTTCCGGTACCTGGATTTCTCCATGATAAACTCCAATACGAATCAGCGTAGGAAGTCGTATTATAGAAGTAATAATCAAATTCCGAATAATCGGCTGGAATTGTAATTTTTGCTTTTACAGCCTTAATTGCACTCTCTAAGGCCTTCGTATCCGGTTGTTTACTGACACCACCCATGGGATAATCCTCCCGAATGGAAATTGGAACTACCTCAGCGACTGTAGTACCGGGAGCTACTGCCACCTCTCCCGACATGGTATCCGAACTCATCGCAGCAAAACTGCTGATCGGAACCGAAGTCACTAAAATGACACCACTTAATAGCAATGCATATAATTTTTTCATAAGCTTTCTCCTTTCAATTTAAATCATATATTTTTATCCTTATTTGTTTTCATCTGTTAGACGATGTATTTTCTTCCATGGTTTCATTTTTTTGAAATCTTTTTTAAATTATACCATACTGTAAAAATATTAACAGTAAAACATTTACCATACTACAGGAACAAAGTGTCAGATTGCGATATTTTACGTGTCATGGCGGATTGCGTAGCAAATAATTCTTACCGCGAGATGCGCCTCCTAAACGGTGAACTTTATTATTCATAGGCCGCTATTTCCAAAAAATAAAAAAGCTTTGCAGGATTGATATCATCAATACCGCAAAGCTTTTTCTGTAACACAATCTCCGCTCTTAGCGTAAATTTGCTATTTATAGCGGATGAGGTGGGATTCGAACCCACGAGCCCCTTTTGAGGACTACCGCATTTCGAGTGCGGGCCGTTGTGACCGCTTCGATACTCATCCAAATTTATAATGAAACAATCTGAGAATTCAGAGTGTAATCATACATTATATCAATTTATTTGTACTTTTTACGAATTCGTAACACTTATTTACTGAAGGTGACTAAAAAAAGCTCTACGCCTATTTTTAACCGTTTGGCAGTAAAATTTTTCGACTGACTGATGTATTTGCTTGCTGCAAATGGTGGTATTCCAACCCTTTCGCTAATGACAGAAGGACTGGTTCCTTTTGTAAATTGCTCCTTCACCTGCATCAATATATTAAAATGCCTTGTTATTAAAAACAATATGGACATCGGCTTTTCTCTTAAGGATAGCAAATCATAATATAAGGAAAGTGCTTTATTCTGTTGTTTTAAACCAATGGCATCAATCATCTGAAATATCTTGCCGGTTGTCTGCACAGTAACCACTGCGTCAATATCCTGTTGTGTAACGATATCCCGATCCAGAGCATATCCAGTGACTTTTTCAACTTCGCTCCTGATATTTTCCATATCAGAGCCTGTTTTCTCAAGAAGATAGGATACGGTCTGTTCGGTAACCCGTTTCCCCTCCTGTTCCAAAAGAGAGGCTACAAAAAGCTTTAAGTTCTTTTCATCCAGGCCATTTATCTCAGAAACATAGCCATGGTCCTTAATCATCTTAAAAAGCTTATTTCGCTTGTCAACTTCTGATTCTACAAAAAGTAAGGTTGTACTCTCCGGAGAAGTAACCAGTATTTCACTGATCTCACTTGTTGATTTAAACAAACCGCTGTTTTCAATAATTACCAACCTGCGCTCACTAAAAAAAGGTAAGGTCTGAGCAACTGCCGTTAATTCCTTTTGATTTAAGTCTTTTCCTTCAAAATAGGAAAAATTCATATCATTATTGTCGCCAAGGATGGCAGTTTTCAATTTTTCACGATAGAGCTTCTTTAAATAATCTTCACTACCGTACAGAAGGTAGAAGGATTTGAAGCTTCCTGATTTAATATGCTCCTTAATCACCTTCATAGTTCATGTATCTCCTGTCTTTTCGAACATTATTTATTCTACCTAATTCCCAGGTAAAATGCAAGTACAAAATATGTTTTTTCACGGTTCCAATAATAATCCATATTCTAAAGATTGTCTGGTCCTTTACCGTGAACTTATCTATTGCAATTTTTTACACATTTTTAATTAATAGTTCCGAAGCGGCTCAATGGGCTGATACGGAAAATCGCTCGACCACCGATATTGTCCTTTGATACATTACCCACGGTTTCATCTCTGCTGTCCTTACTGATATTACGATTATCGCCCATAACAAAGTATTCATCGTCATGTAGCTTAATCAACTGTGCTGCCCTGCCGGGGTCTTCAATCGGTTCCTTACCAAAGTGTTCCTCCAGTTTAACATCGTTGATATAAATGTCGCTGCCTTTAATCTGGACTGTTTCTCCGGGAAGTCCGATGATTCGTTTGACATAATATTCTTTATTCTCTCGCCCATATGGATAAAATACAATGATATCAAAACGGTCCAGCATATCAAAATGATATGATATTTTTTCAACATAAAGCTGCTCTCCATCCAGTAAAGTATTGGCCATGGAGGAACCGTCAACTATGGTACGTTGAATCACAAAGTTAGGCAGAATGTAAATACAGACAAAGATTAAAACAGCATAAAATATCAGATCATTGAGAAAACCCTTCATATTGCTTTTTGATTCCGGTTTCACTTTTGACCGAGCATCAAATGGTTCTTCATAATCATAATCCGGATCATCTGCTGCAGCTTCGCTGTAATCCTCGATCTGCTCTGTTGTGCTATCAGTATTTGGTTCTTCATTTTCATCCAGAATAAAAGACATGTTAGCGCTCCCTTTCCTTAACTGTATCGAAGAACAGTTATACACGATAAAGCACCTCCATATTTTATATGAAAGTGCTATCTTATTTACTATTTCGTGTAAATTATATATTTTGATCAGAGTTGTCCTCGTTGGAATCGTCATCTCCGACGATTTTAACTTTGGACTCATATAACTCCTCGATGGCTATGGATAATGGCTTGGGATATTGGATATCAACCAGTGGTGTTGCTCCGTCGATCAACTGTCTAGCTCTTCTTGCAGTTGCAATCACGATGGAATATCTGCTGTTTACAACCGGCTGTTCTCCGGGCTCTACCTCACTATTAACTACTCGCATTAAATCTGTATATGATGGATGTAACATATGCATTTCTCCTTCCTAGGTTACAATATTCTTGTCATTTCCGGATAAATAATCAATCCGTTGATAAAGCATTTGCGCTGTCCGATGCTTCTTTTTGGTTTACCCTGCTTGCAATCGTTTCCGGTAATAAGGAGGATAGTACCAAATGTCCGCTTTCTGTTACAATGACTGCCTTTGTTTTTCTTCCGCAGGTAGCATCGATCGCTGTTCCGGCGTCCTTTGCAGATTGAACCATTCGTTTAATCGGTGCAGCATCAGGGCTGATGATTCCAATAATTTTACTTGAGTTAATTACATTTCCAAAGCCCACATTAATCAACTTATTCAAAGTTATTCCTCTTTTCGGTATCTTCTATTCGATATTTTGAATTTGCTCCCTGATTTTTTCAATTTCAGTTTTTAAATCTATCGCGCGGTTCGTTACTTCCAGATCATTTGCCTTAGATAAAATGGTATTTGCTTCCCGATTCATCTCCTGCGCAATGAAATCCAGTTTTCGTCCGACATTATCACTATCATTCAGTGAATCCTTCATGTTCATGATATGGCTTCTAAGTCTTACCGTCTCTTCATCAACGCAGATTTTATCCGCAAATACGGTGACTTCGGTTATTAAAATGCTTTCTTCTACTTTGGTATCTCCCAATAACTCGGTAACCTTGTTCATTAATTTATTGCGGTATTCTGCTACAATTTCAGGTGATCTTGATTCAATATATTCTACCAGAGAGAGCATTCCATTCAACTTTGCAATAATATCCTGCTTTAAATTTTCACCCTCCGCTATACGGGTCTCAACAAAGCTCGCAGCAGCACTTTTTACTGCTTTTTCAACCAAATCCCATAATTCCTTTTCATCAATGGTTTGTTCTTCCAATGTGAATACTTCCGGATATCTGGATAAAGCGGAAACCCGGATATCATTCTCAATTCCGAATTCCTTACTAATCTTTTCTAAGTTGGTATAATATTCTCTGGCCAGGTCGGAATTATATTTTACACATATATTATTCTCAGTATAATCTTCATATGTAATAAAGATATCGATTTTCCCTCTGCCAATAAATTGTTTTAAAACATTTCGGATACCTGCCTCAAAAAAGCTTAACTTTTTTGGCATCTTTATTGAAATATCACAATATCTGTGATTTACTGCTTTCATTTCAACAGTGATTTTTCTGTCTACTTCAGCAATCTCACATCTACCAAAGCCTGTCATACTTTTTAACATAGGATGCACACTCTTTCATTGAAGAATAAATGGCTTTCTAACAAGCCATTGATATCTTTTTTTATATTCAACTTATTATAAATGAAATCATGGTACAAGTCAAGCAATCGTAAATCTTTTTCAACCCTTTTTCAACGAACGTAAATCGTTTCAACCAATGATAGGTAGCGTCAGCATCACATACACGAAGCCATACTTACTAATTCTATCCTCCAAAAGTGAAACTAAACTGCTATCAGCAGAGTATCGTATCTACCTCTGAAACGAAGGATCCATTCTAATCGGACGGCATCATCCATATTAGAGAAATCACCTACGTGAACAGCATACAATTCGCCCTGCTTGTCAATTACTGCCGGTAACCCCTGGAATAGTAATTGTTGCTGCAAACCAAACGCATTATTATACAGTCGGAACAGTCCCACCTGTACGCGGTAACGATATACCCGGTCCTCCTCCCGTCTTTGATTTATTTCTGTACAATTACAGCCCCTGACCGGGCGTAATTCTTTATTACTCATAATACCGACCTCAGAGAAAGTTTCTAAAATACCATCTGTGACTGCCGTAGCAATATCCTGCAACCTGTTATCTAATAATTCATTATCAGCGTCCGTATTAATAACGCCAACCTCTAAAAATAGGGAAGGATATTCTATCATTCTTAACTCCAGACGATCTTTCCGTGTGATAAAGCCTTGATTGCGGAATCCTATATCTTCCAAATTATCGAGTATATTTTCGGCAACCTCCTGCTCCGGTCCACCCACCTCGTTACCATAGGCTACCGCATAGGAATACCTATTATCCTCAGGCCCATAACCCCGATGAAGCGATAGAAAAATGTCTCCATTTTGCTCGTTTGCGATCTCAATTCTATCCAAGATAGTACGATATTGATCATCTGTCCTGGTATAGGAAACCTCAAGTCCATTATCCACAAGCAACTTACCTATTTCATTCGCTAATCGTAACGTATCATTCTTTTCAAATCTATTATTATATACCGCCCCAAGATCATTTCCGCCATGTGCTGCATCCAGGATAACCTTAGCCATGCAAATTCTCTCCTTCTGATACCAAACATAATATGTCATTATTTACCTATCATTATATGAGAATTCTTGTAAACAGTTACTTCTCGTTCAATTGGGTGTTGCCACCTATGGCAAAATCCCTGAAACACGGGTATTTAAAATGGCCGCATTTCAGGGATTTCATTATAATTAACTCCATTGATTTATACTAAGCTTTTAACTGATTTGTTACAGATCCGCATACATCGGTGTCGATAAATATCTTTCACCGGTATCTGGAAGTACCACCACAATGGTTTTTCCCGCATTTTCGCGTCTCTTTGCAAGCTGGGTAGCTGCCCATAGTGCCGCTCCGGAGGAGATACCCACCAAGACGCCTTCTTTTTTCGCTAATTCTCTGCCAACTTCATAAGCATCTTCGTGATTTACGGTAAGAATTTCATCATATATTTTCGTATTTAATGTTGTAGGAACGAAGCCTGCACCAATACCTTGAATCTTATGTGCTCCTGCACGACCTTCGGATAACACCGGGGAATCGGTCGGCTCTACCGCAACAATTTTAATATTCGGATTCCTTGATTTTAAATAAGCACCAACACCCGTAATCGTTCCGCCGGTACCAATTCCGGCTACAAAGATATCTACATTACCGTCGGTGTCATTCCAAATCTCGACTCCTGTGGTCTCTTCATGAACCTTCGGATTATTTAAGTTTTCAAATTGCGAAGGAATAAAACTGTTCGGATACTCTTCTTTCAATTCATTTGCCTTAGCAATGGCACCCTTCATTCCCTTAGCACCTTCTGTAAGTACAAGCTCAGCTCCATAAGCCTTCATGAGATTTCTGCGTTCAATACTCATGGTTTCAGGCATTGCAATGATTAATTTCAAGCCGTGACTTGCGCATACACTGGCAAGGCCAATACCGGTATTTCCGCTGGTAGGTTCAATGATAACCGTATCCTGATTGATTTCACCTGATTTTAGTGCTTCCTCAATCATTTTCTTTGCAATCCTGTCTTTAACGCTGCCGGCCGGATTAAAATACTCAAGCTTAGCAATAACCTTTGCACCAAGATTGTGATTATTATTGTAATTCGTAAGTTCTAGAAGAGGGGTGTTTCCGATAAGATCTGTAATACTTTTTTTAATATTTGACATATTATTATCTCCTTTCAATGATTGATAATGCTTGTGATAAATCTTCTATTAAATCATCTATATGCTCCGTTCCGACAGATAGACGAATCGTATTTGGCTTGATTCCGGAGGATCGTAATTCCTCTGTATTCATTTGTGAATGGGTTGTGCTTGCAGGATGGATCACCAGGGACTTCACATCTGCTACATTTGCCAGCAGCGAAAATAACTCCAACTGATCAATCAATGCTTTTGCTGTATCGGCATCACCCTTGATTTCAAAGGTAAATATAGATGCTGCCCCATTGGGGAAATATTTCTCATACAGAGAGTGATATGGGTTCTCCGGTAAAGCAGGATGGTTTACCTTCTCCACCAATGGATGATTGTTTAAAAATTGTACTACCTTTAATGCATTATATACATGACGCTCCACTCTGAGTGATAAGGTTTCCAGTCCCTGCAAGAACAAGAAGGAGTTGAAGGGGCTTATGGTGGCTCCGGTATCTCTCATCAGGGTTACGCGGATTTTTACGATATAGGCTGCCGCACCCACTGCTTTCGTAAATACGACTCCATGGTAGCTCGGATTTGGTTCTGTTAAATAGGGAAATTTCCCTGAACCCTCCCAACCGAATTTACCGCTGTCGATTATGACACCACCGATGGAGGTTCCGTGTCCGCCGATGAATTTAGTTGCGGAATGCACCACCACATCTGCTCCGTACTCAATCGGCCGTAATAAATACGGTGTTGCGAACGTATTATCAACAATTAAAGGAATCCTATTCTTATGCGCTATGTCTGCAACCTTTTGAATATCAATAATATTGGAATTGGGATTACCTAAGCTTTCGATAAAAATTGCCTTTGTATTCGGTTGAATTGCTTTTTCAAAATTCGTAACATCATCTGGATCAACAAAGGTGGTATCAATACCGAATTCCTTCAGAGTATGTGCGAATAAATTGTAGGTTCCTCCGTAAATTGTCATTGCAGATACAATGTGGTCACCACTATGTGCGATATTCTGTATGGAATAAGCAATCGCTGCCGAACCGGATGAGGTTGCAAGTGCTGCAATACCGCCCTCTAAAGCTGCAATACGTTGTTCAAATACATCAGAGGTAGGATTCATAAGTCTTGTATAGATATTTCCGCTTTCGCTTAAGTTAAATCTTCCAGCAGCCTGAGCCGAATTCGCAAAAACATAAGATGTCGTCTGATAAATAGGTACGCAGCGTGCATCGGTTGCACTGTCGGGATTTTCCTGACCTACATGAAGCTGTAAGGTTTCAAAATGAAGTTTTTTATTTGATGCCATTGTCAAATCCTCCTCGAAATAAAAATTAGTATTCGTACATTAAAACGGTTTATTCAACTTATTACCTCTTTCCGTATCGGACTTTTATATTCTGTTTCAGCTTGATAAATACCATTTGTATCATATCATAGTATTCATACATTATTAGTATGATATAGTTGAATTGTATTAATAATAAACCCACTTGGAAATAATGTCAAGTGGGTTTTGAATATTTTTCTAATTCTCAGATGGAATAATCGAAGGGCACTGAATTCAACTGTTTATCAACCAAGTCCTGTAAAGTAATCCGGTCAACGACGCTTGAAATCGCCTCATATAATTCCTTCCAAACTTCCTTGGTCACACATACATTTGTTCGGCAGCAGCCGCCTTCTTCAGCTTCCAGGCAATCCACAGGAAATAAACTTCCTTCGGTCAGTCTTAAAATCATCCCTACCGTATATTCAGCAGGTTCCTTTGCAAGACGGTAACCACCCTGTGCCCCACGGATGCTTTTCACATAATCAGCACGGCTTAACAGGGAAATAATCTGCTCCAGATATTTTTCCGATATTTCCTGTCTGGATGCAATACTCTTAATGGAAATATATTCACCTGTATTATTTAATGCTAAATCAAGCATGAGACGCAGTGCATATCTGCCTTTTGTAGAAATTTTCATAGTGACCTCCTCATTTGATGTTTTCATGTGTTCTTTATCAGTTGCGTGAAATATTCCCCATTTCAAAAATACGCGAAATATATATAAAGTTCAACAAAAATCAATATTACTACTATATTACCATGGGATTTACGGGAATTCAACTACACCTTTTGTATTTTTCTTAAAAATATTTTAAATAGTTCATACCAAAGTACTGAACTTGCTGAGCTAACAATGGTTAGTACAAGTAATGATAGCGGCAATTCTTCAAATTCCAAAAGGTTATGAAACGGTGAATATATCATAATCAGTAAGATGATTGAGGTGATGGCATTGATTAGCCATATCGCTTTATCCTTTTTCAACTTTTTAACAATTCTGATGATGGAATCTAATTCGGAGCAATTTACCAGTACCAGAAATGAATTAGATAATACCAGAGCTGTAAACCCTGAGGTTCTTGCTATTTCCGGTGAGAATGAGAATAATAACAAACCATAATACAGGATAAAGGTATTCATAAAAATGATACTTCCCTGAAACAGACATTTTATGAATAAGTTTTTAGTTAACAGCTTAGTTTTCGGATTTCTGGGAGGTTTCTGCATGATATGATCCTCTGCAGGCTGACGCTCTAAGGCAATGGAACAGGTTGGATCCATAACCAGTTCCAGAAGTATAATGTGAAGCGGTAATAAAAGCAAAGCCTCCGGATGAATTCGAAGTAAAGGTGCCGCCAGCGCAGCAAGTGCTATCGGTATATGAATGGAAAGGACATAGGCAACGGCTTTTCTGACGTTCTGATAAATTCTTCTTCCATCCTCAACCGTTTCTAATATGGTGGAAAAGTTATCATCCAAAAGTATCAGATCAGCTGCTTCCCGACAAACCTCCGATCCACTCTTGCCCATTGCAATACCGATATTAGCCATTTTTTGAGCCGGTGAATCATTTACTCCGTCTCCTGTCATGGCTACTATTTCTCCATTTTCCTTCAGCGCTTTCACAATCCGGAGCTTGTGCAAGGGCATTACTCTGGCAAAAATATTACACTCTCGCACTTTGTTTCTTAACTCTTCATCGTTAAGTTTACTAATCTCATCACCGTTGATTATCTTATTCTCATTACGTATGCCGACATTGTTAGCTATGGATAATGCTGTAACCGGATGATCCCCTGTAATCATTACAATACGAATTCCCGCTTGATAACATTCTTTCATATTATCCCGGATTTCCTCTCTAGGAGGATCAATAAGTCCAATGATTCCTCTAAGATATAATCTGCATTCAATTAAACTCTCAGGTATCCTTTCATTTTCTTTTAACGTACGATCGGCTACCGCAATTACCCTTAATCCCATTTTAGTCAAGTGATTAATTTTATCCTTTACAAAAGCTTCTTTGTCCTTCGATATGATACAAAGAGAAAGAATTGTTTCCGGACTCCCTTTTGCCGCTATCACGATCACACTGCCCTTGTGCCAGACCTGCCCCATAGCCTTTAAATCATTTGTAAATGTATATTCCTTAAGAAACTCCGGCTTTATTGTGATTTTATCGCAGGCTAACGGATCCTGTGAGCATATGATACATTTACTACAAAGCTCCTCCCCGTACTTTAACATCGCAATTTCCAAGGGGTCGTGAGTACCTTCCTTACATGCTAAGGTTAAGGTCTTGCATAGCTTTTCCTCCTGATGGTCATTGGCCCAAAATTCATGAATCATTAATCTATTCTGCGTAATTGTACCTGTTTTATCAACACATAAAACCGATATGGCTCCTAAGGTTTCCACCGCGGGAAGCGAACGAACCAAAGCATTCTTCTTTGAGAGTCTTAACGCTCCCATGGATAAAAACACAGTCTGTATTACCGGAAATTCACCCGGTACCATGGAGAGTGCCAGAACTATTCCGGCTAAGATGCTATGAATAAATCGGTGCCCCATTTCATAATCTGACAAATTTATGAAGGTTACAAAACCAGCTATGATGAATAGTATGGCGGCTAATAAGGTGCACTGCTTCGCCAAATGAGACATCTGACTCTGCAGCGGAGTATTTTCCGGTATTGTCTTTTTGATTTTATCAGCTAATTTACCGTACTCCGTTTCATTTCCTGTTTTCTCCACGATCACGGTACCGCTTCCTAATACCACTAAGGTTCCGGTATAGCAATAATCCCTGCGGAACAATACATATTCCTCGGTAACCGGTTCTTTTGGATTACTGACACTATATTTATATACACTTTCCGACTCACCGGTTAATATACTTTCATCCACACATAATCCGGTCGCGGATAAAAGATAACCATCGGCAGGTATTTTAACTCCCTCTGAGATCAGCATGACATCCCCCGGCACCAAATCGACACCGGAAATCATCATTTCCCTGCCATCGCGGATAACTTTTATCTTAGGAGTAGTAATCTCTTTTAATTTTCTTAAGATTCTATCCGTTCTGGCATTCTGCAGTACATCAATACCTATTACAAAACCAACAAATCCTATCATAATAATCCCATCAAAAGACTCGCCAAGCAGAAAATAAATAATTGCCGAACAGGATAACAGGAAATAGATTGGTTCCGAAAAAATATGAACTATTTTTTTTACAAATTTTTGCTTTGTTTTTATCGCTATTTCATTTTTGCCGTATTGTAATTGAAGTTCTCTCACTTGCTGTAAAGTTAAACCGTCTTGTTTCGTCAGAATAATTACCTCCTAAATACAAGGCAATGCATATGATATTGTGATCCGCAAGACGAAAAAAGCCTGCGGAACACATAGAGTAAACTACTGTCCCACAGGCATTATAAACCTGCTGCTGAATGTCAGCCCGGCTGCACGATATGTCGGGTAACTGCTCGTCGCCTGATCAGATTGTACTGTAGCTTGGCAAAACGCCTATGCAGTGCAAAGTGATTCCTATGCTTCATTTTATGCAGCATACCTGATCTGTGACAATGATTCATATTCATAGATTATTCTTCCATAAGCTCTTTCGTCATGCTGTGAGCTGGATTTCCCTTCCACAGAAAACTTAATTTTGTCTCGGAAATTATAACCGAAAGGAAAATTAATGCAAAGCCGATCATCAACTGAAGCGTAAGCTCCTCCTGATAAAACAGAACGGACAAGATAACGCCAAAGACAGACTCAAAACTTAATATGATTGCTGCCTGAGACGGCTTAGTATACTTTTGTCCGATATTCTGTAATAATAAAGCAACCGCGGTTGCAAAAACCGAAAGATACAACAAACCCGTTATTGTTTCAAACGACCATTCTGTCGGTATATCTTCAAAGAGGAAAGCCACAATCCAGGAAAAGACACCTGCATAACCAAACTGCAGGATGGTAAGAAGTACCGGGTCCTTCTTTCTGGTAAACTTAGTGACTGCTATCATATGAGCTGCGTAAAAGACACCTCCCGCCAGGGTGAAGGCATCTCCCATTCGTATGGAAAAGCTGCCCTCTAAGGATACGAAACCTATTCCGGTAATAATCAAAAAAGCAGCGATATAATTATAGATATCCGGCTTTTTCTTGTCCACGATCCAATATAAAAATGGAACCAAAACACAATAAATCGTTGTTAAAAATGCATTCTTTCCTGGTGTCGTGTCTGTAATTCCGATCGTCTGCAAACTATAAGCAGTAAACAGGAATAAGCCCATGATTCCACCTGTAATAAAATATTCCTTATTCAAATTCTTCAGCTTTTTATAAAATATCAAACAAAGCAATAAACATCCGACCGTAAAACGCAGTGCCAGCAGTACATGCGGCTTCATTACATCCATCGAATTTTTCACAATAAGAAAAGAGCCTCCCCATATCAGGGCTGCTCCGAATAAAGCAAACTTTGCTGCTAAGGCTTTCGATCCTTTGTTCATTTTAAATTACCTCAATCGTTCATCATTCATATCCATCAGTCATTATAGTCGTAACACGACCTACTGTCAAGTTGTAGAAAACAAGCAAAATACAGTAAAATAAGCACTTTATAATCTTGCAAAAGCAGTTCATAATCTTACATATCATTATGAATTACTTCAAAATTTTCTATGGATTACTTACACAAAAGTCTTTTCCATCGATGTATAATATAAATTCCGAAATCCTCCTGATTCAAAATCAACTTATAAAATACTAACAACTCTGCGAAATGCTTTATCAGCATGAATAAAGATCCTTCTTAGGAGAATTTTATCTTCGCATCGTTTCCCAAGAAGGATCTTTTCATATTATATATATTGGTCGTATGAAGTTGTTATTTCTTATCTTTTATAATGGTCTCTCAGCCTGCTTGAGAATGCGGAAGGATAAGGCATCGCTTCCGGCAGGGAACCTCCGCAGGGACTGCAGTTTGATTGTTTAAAGCATAAAAACCAATCTAAACAATAAGAATTTTCATTTACATGGTTCATTCTGTCATTTGCTGCACCACAGGTGCCCGGTGCCGGTACTATCACATCATCACACGGCATCCAGTTTGCTGGTGTTGCGACATTTTCACAATCCGATTTCTGCAGCGCGATGATAAGACGCTTTATCTCCTCCATATTTCGACCGGTTGTTGCCGGATAATAGATAATTGCCCGTATCGTAGCCTCCGGATCAATGACGAATACTGCACGGACTGTTTGTGTTCCCGAACTGCTCGGATGCACCATGCCGTATTTTTTTGCAATATCCATCGTTAAATCAGCGATTAACGGAAAGGTTACTTCAATATGCTTGATATCCTTCCAGGATAATTCCCTGATTTTGCGCAACCATGCAATATGAGAATAAATAGCATCTATCGATAAGCCGACTAATTCCGTGCCAAGTGCTTTAAATTCATTCATCATGGAAGCAAAAGTCATAAATTCCGTAGTACAAACAGGAGTGAAATCTGCCGGATGGGAGAAAAGGATTACCCATCTTCCATGGTAATCCTGAGGGAAATTGATTTCTCCCTGGGTAGTGATTGCATGAAATGAAGGTGCTTTATCACCGATTAACGGCATTTGATAAGCCAGACGATCTTCCATAATAATCCCCTTTTTATAGTTATACTACAAGGATATGATAGGAAACGAGCATCTGCTACAGTTTTTGTGACGTGAAGATAAATATTACTTCTACGTAAATGACCGGTATAATAACCCTTTACCGCATACCCTTATCATAAGGAATTCCTTCTGCTTTCGGTGCACGTGATTTTTTAGAGGTAAAAGCAAGTACCACCATCGTCGCCACATAAGGAAGCATTTTATAGTAAGTCTGGTTAATGTTCAAGGACTTCAGGAACGGTATCAATGCGACCGAATATGCCATGGTACGTAAGAAGGCAAAAAACAAAGCGGCGAACAATATCTTTATTGGCTTCCACTGACCGAAGATCATTACAGCCAGAGCAAGGAAACCAAAGCCTGCTACTCCGGTATGACCGTTACTATTACCATTGGTTACTCCGACTGCATAGAAGAAACCGCCGATTCCTCCCAAAATACCGGAGATACTTACACCGGCATACCGCATACGATAAACATTAATACCTACGGAGTCAGCCGCCTGGGGATGTTCACCGCAGGCACGAAGGTGAAGACCGAAACTGGTCTTATAAAATACAACTGTAGCAAGTATTAAGATTAGTATACCGATATATACACTAATGTAAGTGTTCTGAAAAAATAATTCTCCGAGAATTGGTATTTTGCCAAGTACCGGTACATTTCTAACATAGAAATTAATATTAGTTGTTACTCCGTCACTCATGAAAAACATTTTGGAAAATAACAGGACACCGGCCGGAACCAGCATATTTAGGGCAGTACCGACAATTGTCTGGTCTGCTTTCATATTGACTGCAGCCATGGATAACAGCAGGGAAAAGACTAAGCCTGCGCAAGCTGCCACTACCATTCCCAATAAAAGAATAATCTGAGAAGGTAGCGAAGATTTCTCGATAAAATATACAAACAAGCAACCAATATAGGCACCAAAAAGCATGATACCTTCTAGAGCAATATTGATTACACCGCTGCGTTCACTGAACATACCGCCAAGTGCTACCAAAAGCAGAGCAACCATCACCGGAAGTGTATTCTGAATTAGATAATAAAATATATCCATATTTAAACCTCCTCTTCCCCTGCTTTCAAGTTATTTACTGCCGTGTTCTCTTCCTGTAAAGTTTCCAATTTAATATCTTCTGTTACATTCACGGCATCTTTCTCCTCAGTTTTAGTTGCCCTCACAGTATCCTTCTTCGTATCCGGCGGGGCGTCCACGGCAGATGGTATGTCCACTTCATCCTTCAATTCGGAGGGATTTGGAATATCTGCTTCCTCTTTCCGCTCTGTTTCCGTATGTCTTCTGCTGTAGGACCTTTTTAAATAGCTGCCAACCGCTGTTTTCATTAACATAGAGAAAGCGGAAAAATAAATAATAATTGCTATAACGATATCGATAATCTCCGGTTTATATCCATATAAGCTGGTTAAGGTACCCCCTCGCTGGATATGGGAAATGAATATGGAGGAAAATATAATACCAATCGGACTGGAGTTACCTAAAAGCGCAACCGCTATACCGTTAAATCCATTCGCGGCGATAATATTAATCGGTTCATAGGTCATACTGCTTCCCGGAATGGTAGCTGGGGCCAGAATGTAAAAGGCACCGCCAAGGCCTGCCAAACCACCGGCCATTGCCATAGTCAGGATAATATTTCTGGTACCGTTCATACCGGCATACTTACTGGCATGCTTATTATATCCGGTCGCTTTTAACTCATAACCAAAGGTCGTCATATGCAGAATGATGAATAAAATAATAGCTATTGCAATAGCGATAAATATGGATATATTTACATTGGAATTACGTACTCCGAGTGAAGGTAGCTGGGAAGAAACCGGCAGATAGGCCGTTCTTGTTGTTGTAGCCACATACATGGTTGCATTTTGTTGGATTAACATGTCTACCAGATACATTCCGATATAGTTAAACATAATTGAAGTAATTACCTCATTTACGTTAAGTAAAGCCTTGAAAATACCGGGAATCAGACCCCATAGCATACCACCGACCATTCCGGCAAGTACACATACAATCCAGTGAATCCCTACCGGAAGCTTCCACATAAATCCTGCATACAAGGCGAAAAACATACCCATGGTATATTGGCCAGAGGCTCCGATATTGAACAGACCCATCTTAAATGCAAAGCCTACGGCAAGACCGGTCATCATAATTGGTGTTGCATAATAAAATACGTTACCGAGCTTTTTAAACCCACCAGTTAAAACCGTTCGAAAACCTAAAACCGCTTTTTCGGGACCAGCGATGACCATAACCAAAAAACCGATCAACAGGCCTAGAATAATAGCAAGTAAAGCAGAGGTAAATGCAGAAAATGCTTTACTTTTCATTATCTTTGTTAATGCAAATGTTTTATTTTGTGAAGTCCTATTATTTTGCATTCCCATTCTCCTTTACTACGTCCCGCTTTGCCCCCGACATATATAAGCCCAGCTCTTGAACGGTAATCTTCTTCGGATCAAGTTCGCCTACGATTTCACCTTCATACATGACAAGAATCCGGTCACTAACATTCATGACCTCATCAAGCTCCAGGGAAACCAGTAAAACAGCCTTACCTGCATCTCTGGTTGCTACGAGCTGGCGGTGTATATTCTCAATTGCACCTACATCAAGACCTCTTGTTGGCTGAACCGCGATTAAAAGCTTATGCTCTTTATCAATCTCACGGGCAACGATTACCTTCTGCTGGTTACCGCCGGACATGCTTCTAGCAATCGTCACAGGACCCTGGCTGCTGCGTATATCAAATCGGGTAATTAAGTCTTCCGCATAGGAACGGACTTTCATTTTACGTATAAAGCCTTTATTTTCAAATTCCGATTGCCAGTATCTTTGTAATACCATATTCTCTTCTAAGGAATAATCAAGAACCAGACCATGTTTGTGTCTGTCTTCCGGGATATGGCTCATACCTGATTTCGACCGTCCACGTATCGTCGCCTTTGTAATATCTTTATCGCAAAGTGTGATATAACCGTTACTCATTTTATCAAGTCCCGTCAGAGCATTGATAAACTCAGTCTGACCATTTCCGTCAATTCCGGCGATACCGACAATCTCACCTGCATGCACCTCAAAGGTAACATTTTTTACTGCATTGTTTTTATGGGAATGCGAAGGAACCGTAACATTCTGTACCTTTAATATTACCTCCTTCATCTCGGCTTCCTTTTTATCGACCTTAAAGCTGACATCACGACCTACCATCATTTTTGACAATTCTTCTTTCGTGGTGTCCTTTATATCAACTGTGCCGATGCATTTTCCTTTTCGAAGTACTGTACAACGGTCTGCAACAGCCATAATTTCATTCAATTTATGTGTAATAAATAAGATCGACTTTCCTTCCTTGGCAAACCCCCTCATGATGTCCATCAGTTCATCTATTTCCTGTGGGGTAAGTACTGCTGTCGGCTCATCGAATATTAGGATTTCGTTTTCACGGTACAGCATCTTTAAAATTTCAACACGCTGCTGCATTCCGACAGATATTTTTTCGATCAGTTCATCCGGATTTACCTTAAGACCATATTGTCTGCTTAAGTTGATAACCTTCTCTCTTGCTTCTTTCTTATCGATAAAACCCATTTTCTTTGGTTCAACACCCAGAATAATGTTTTCTAATACTGTAAAAATGTCGACCAGCTTAAAATGCTGATGCACCATACCGATTCCCAGTCCATTAGCATCGTTTGGATTATTGATTTTCACAGGTTTTCCGCTTTTACGGATTTCACCCTTTTCAGCCTGATACAGACCGAAAAGTACACTCATAAGCGTAGATTTTCCTGCACCGTTCTCCCCCAGCAATGCATGAATTTCCCCTTTGCGAAGCCGTAGGGTAATATCATCATTTGCTAAGATCCCCGGAAATTCTTTCGTTATATGAAGCATTTCTATAATATAGTTTTCCACGTTAACCTCTCTCATAAAATTATGACATAGGTGCCGATAGCTGTAACCAATCAACTTTTGGCATGTGTGACTTAAAAAAGGGGAAAGACATTCGTCTTCCCCCTTCGAGACTTACATTTCTTAAGGCTTTAGGACAATATGTCTGCTATTTTATATAGGGACGAATACTATCTAACCTCAACAGCTACCTTTGTTAAACTAAGACTATTAACAAGTTCCTCTGCAGTAGCATATCCGTTTGTATCAGCCAATGTAATTTCGCGGATCGGATCTACCGTTCCGTCTACTAATGTTTTAAATACAACATCATATGCTGCTTTATCAAAGGAAGCAAATCTGTCAAAGGCATTGGCATTGGCATCACCAATTACGATAGTAGGTAGTCCAACGCCATCATTTTCAGCATTGAAATATGTTGTAGTTCCTGCATATGTCTCCCAGGTCTTGGTATTATAAATAGCATCAAGAACCTGAAATACAGATGCTCCCAAGCCCTTGGTTGCTGATGTAATAACAGTTTCACTATCATATCTTTGGTCTGTATCAACACCGATTACCTTTTTGCCGGCTTCAGAAGCTGCAGCCATAACGCTCTTACCAACGGAGCCACCGCAAGCAAAGATAACTTCAGTGCCTTCCTGATACATTGTTTTTGCGGTTGCTTTGTTGGTATCATTCTCATCAAAGTTACCGGTATAGTGATAAATAACGGATAATTCATTATCGGCAAGTCCTAACTCTTTGGCTGCATCCTGTGCACCCTGTAAGAAGCCGTAACCAAAAGCTTGAACTGCAGGAAGAGCCATACCACCCATGAAGCCAAGCTTCTTATAGCCATCCTTTACTGCAGCATAACCTGCAAGATAACCGGATTCTTCTTCAGCATACTTAATACTTGCTACATTGGTTTTAATCGTAAAATCACTATAATCAGTCGTACGAGGCGAGCCATCAAGTAAGATGAATTTCACTTCCGGATATAAAGTCTGTGCTTCATAAATCGGAACCTCGAATAAGAAACCGGGGGTTACAACAACCTTAGCTCCGCCGGTGATTGCCAGCTCAATTGCTTGAAGATAACCGGCATCGGAAGCCTCTTCCGGTTTATAATAGTTATGCGTAATATTATTCTCCTTTGCAAATTTTACAACGCCCTCCCAGGAACCTTGATTAAAGGACTTGTCATCAATATTACCTTTATCTGTGATAAGCGCAATTTCATAACCACTTGCTGTGTTATCACTACCGGCATCACTACCGGCATTATTACCGGCATCGTTGTTGCCATCATCCTTACCGTCATCCTTTGTGCCACAGCCGGTCAGCATACTTAATGCTAAAACCAGCACTAACATAATTGATAGTAATTTCTTCATAAAATTTTCTCCTCCATATTTTTATCGGTACAAGCACCGTCATATACATTATACTAAAACTTCAAAAAAATTCAACTATTTCCAATATAATATAGATTAAAACGTTGAATAAAATTAACAGGTAAGGTTTCACCGTTCATCAACTACCAATCGTTATTTATCTTGTCCATTAATAAAAATATTTAACAGCTTGAAGGAAATAATTATTACTTCATTCCGGTGATCGCGTATTTGCAATGCTATCTTTTTAACCTGACAGTTATAATTAATTCAAGACTGTAAAAAAGGATGTTTCACTATACTTAATCCTTAACCAGGAATAATATATAGTGAAGCATCCCATAAATCGAATTCATATCCTAACCTTTTCACAGCTAGCTTTCCATTGCTTACTTTTCATTCATAACGACAAACATAAGGATTGTGTATCTTGCTGTCTGTTCTTATCATGTGTCTTATTGTGTGTCTTATTGTGTGTCTTATTGTGTGTCTTATTGTGTGTCTTATTGTGTGTCTTATTGTGTGTCTTATTGTGTGTCTTCGATTATTTTACCCTCGGTAGATATGGTAATTACTCTCCAAGGTATCATCTGACTACTGTTTAACATTGCCTGTTTCACTGCATGGACAATACCTCCACAGCAGGGAACTTCCATACGGATCACCGTGATGCTTTTAATATTATTAAGAGATAATATTTGAGAAAGCTTTCCTGCATAATCAGCATCATCCAGTTTCGGACAACCGATTAAAGTAATTTTATTCTTCATAAACTGATGAAAATCACCAAAGGAATATGCAGTACAGTCTGCTGCAATTAAAAGATCCGCATCTTTAAAGTAAGGCGCGTTAACGGGCACCAGCTGGATTTGAACCGGCCACTGCCTTAACATGGATACCGCCGGTTTTATTGCAGCATCCGTGGGTATTTCCTGCTCCTGTGTTCTTTGCAAACTCATCATTCTGGAACCGGGACAACCGCCATGGACCTCTGCTGCAGGAGTGCTGCTCTCCTTTTTTGTGAAGTTTTCCTTTTCCAGCTTTTCCATGTTCCTCTTTACTTCTTCTTCATTGTAAGCTAAGGCTTCTCTTTCAATAAAGGTTATCGCATTGGTAGGGCAAGCCGGCAGACAGTTTCCGAGTCCGTCACAGTAATCATCTCTTAAAAGTTTCGCCTTTCCCTCTACTAAACCGATGGCACCCTCATGGCAGGCACTGACACAAATCCCGCAGCCATTACATAATTCTTCGTCAATCTGTATTATTTTTCTTATCATTTTGTTCCTCCTGATTATCATATACATGAGATTTATTTATTTTAAAGGTTTATTAATTTCCTCTGGGTTCTGCATTAGTATATCATAGAAAAAAAGGGAAACATGTAGCTATGGCTACACATTTCCCTTCAATTATAAATTCTTATGGAAAGGATTTCATTGTTACAGCATTCCTATTAAATCTTTTGTTCATTCCATCGATTACAACTTCTTCTGCTTTTTCAGACCTTCGATATAGCACTGGTAACACATCGGAGTATACCGGTCATTTCCACCGATTAAGATTTGCTCCCCTTCGGTGATAATCGTACCGTTTCCATCCATTCTAACATTCACGGTTGCCTTCTTTCCACAGAAGCAAATCGTTTTTATTTCCGTAATTGAATCGGCGATTTCTAACAAGCGCTTACTCCCGGGAAACATTTTCGTACGAAAATCCGTACGCAGTCCAAAGCACAAAACAGGAATATTATAATCAATCACCAGAAGTGCCAGCTGGTCCACCTGATCTTCCGATAAGAATTGGCTTTCGTCTACAATGATGACATCTACCGGATTACTTCGTTTTTGATAGCTTTCATATACGTTCTCTGAAAAGGGAAGAATATAGGCAGAGGCAGAAAGGCCGGCTCGTGATTTTATTAATCCTTCTCCTTCCCTGCTATCTGTCTGGGGTTTAATTAATAATACCTTCATACCCCGTTCTTCATAATTGAATTTCGTAATCAATGCCTGTGCTGTTTTTGAGCTTCCCATTACACCATATTTAAAGTATAATTTTGCCATATGAACCTTCCTTTATCCGATGAAGTTTATTCTCTTAGGTCTTTTAACATACCAAAAGCTTTAACACAGTAAAAATGATACCATACTTCGGCAACGGTTTTAATTCACACGAATTAAGTGTTTTGAACATTCTTAATTCTTTTTACAATCATAGCTCCCAGTATCCCTATTAAAGTACCGGTAACCGCTCCTGTTATCAATAAATAAGGCAGGTAATAGGCTATATTTATGTTATCTACGATATAAATAGCAACTAGTATCTGCCCAATATTGTGGGAAATACCACCGACGATACTTACTCCAACCAGGCTGAACCATTTTGTCTTCATAAAAAGAAGCATCAGAATCCAACTTAATAAACCACCTGCAATGCTGAACAACATAGTGGACGGATGTCCGAAGGTAAAGCCTACCAGGACGATTCTCAGTACGGACAGAACGAGGGATTCCTTCCCTCCCATAGTATATAATGCTGCTAATACAACCAGATTGGCAAGCCCCAGCTTCATCCCCGGAACCGGGGGGAAGGGTATCGTGACTAAGGTTTCAACATAACTTAATATAAACGCTAATGCAACTAACAGGCCATAGGTAGCTATTTTCTTTGTTTTCATCGTGTCTCCTTACTAATTGGATTAAAGAAGGCGTTTGCGAAACAATATAGTTTTTGCAATTGCACATACAGAATATAAGTTTCGCAATTGCCATAATTGGATTAAAGTGCAAAAGGTGCTTTTGACACTGTAATTTTATTTGGCAATTGCATCGATTTCATCTTCCTCGCCGCCAATAATCTGAAGAACCACATTGTTTGGGAGGCAGACAATCGTCTCGTTGTTATAATGGATTTCCTTATGTCTGACACACACCTTATCCGGGCAGCTCGCCTCCGTCATATCAACCTGTCCATCCTTAATCACAAAGGTATTATATTCACCGTTATCCAGTTCCACGGTGAATGTGGTATCTTCATCTAAGGGAAACGTATCATATTCTTTCCCATCAATGGTGATCAGCACCTTGCTTCCCTCTGTTTTCGTTACATTGATAAAAAATATAATTCCTAACCCCAAAATAATTACGGCGCCTATTAAAATCAAATCATTTTTTTTAATCACGTTTTCTCCTTTTAACCTGTTCTTACAGCGTGATGTTTTTGATAATATTCAAATAATAAGCGATACCGTAAATGATGTCAAGCATCAGCTTTTCATTATAGTATCAATTTATAGCTTTTCTAATGTGTCTGCCAAGGAATCCACCCAATCCCCTTCAAACAATTCTATCATACCTTTGTCACAGGCTGCTGCTAATTTCGGATTAATCGGCAGCCTTGCTGTCTGTTCGATATTATGAGCTTTCGCAATCTCCTCCAGATGGCTTTCACCGAAAACAGGATATTTTTTATCGCAGTCGGGACATTGGAAATATGACATATTTTCAACAAGCCCTAAGATGGGTATGTTCATTAATTCTGCCATTTTCACCGCTTTTCCCACAATCATGGAAACCAGCTCCTGCGGTGAAGTAACAATAATAATACCATCCACCGGAAGTGATTGGAATACGGTTAACGGCACATCCCCTGTTCCCGGCGGCATATCAACAAACATAAAATCCACATCATTCCATATTACATCGGACCAGAATTGTTTTACAGTACCTGCAATGATCGGACCTCTCCAGACTACAGGATCTGTTTCATTGTTCAGTAATAAATTGATGGACATGATATCAATTCCCGTGTTACTCTTCACCGGAAATAACCCAAGCTCATTACCCGTTGCTTTCTTATTTAGTCCAAATGCCTTCGGAATCGAAGGTCCCGTAATATCAGCATCTAATATGGCACTATGAAATCCTCTCCGATTCATCGTGACAGCCATCAAAGAGGTAACCAGGGATTTACCCACGCCGCCTTTTCCGCTAACGACACCAATCACCTTTTTAATACAGCTCATTTCATGCGCTTGTACCGAAAATTCATTTTTCGTTTCTTTTCTATCTGCACAATTTGAACTACAGGTGTTGCAATTACTGCTACATTCACTCATTTTTTTGCTCTCCTTACTTTACTAATTTAATGTTATCCATTCATCTATCTTCGAAGTTATTATATCTCATTGAAAATGTATGTCAACCGTATTCTAAGTTAACTTTACAAACTCTGGAGGGTCAATTTAAGTTAGTAAATTCATCCCAATATTATTTTGTCTGTATCAACGAAGCATTGAACAACCGAAACGGTACCGGAATATGATGATATATAACATAATGAAAGGAGTGGATTTTATGTTATTTCTACTAACCCAGAATCTGATTTACAGCTTGATGACTGCGACTGCCTTTTGGGCCTTCTTTTTCCAATACAGTGCTATTTTCATCACCCTTGGTATTATCATAATTGTCATAGTATCCATTGTTTCCAGGATATTTGTCAAGAAGAAAAAAGGGAAAAAGAAAGGAGAAGTAATACGTCCGGTATATGATATTATCGGAAATGATGCCGAAAGGATTGAGGAATTAAATCGTGATTTAAATGCGTTTGGTTTTGCCTACGAACCCTATGAGGATATTTTTCTCTCCATCATGAATCCCTGGCAGCGGCAGCTGGGCTATTGCAGACTTTATGACGAAGCAAGTGCAGCCTTAAGCATGATTATAGATTGCGAACCCATACGTTTTGAATATAATGGTAAAAAATGGTTGATCGAATTTTGGAAAGGTCAATACGGAATGACCACCGGTGGAGAAGTCGGTATTTACTATACAACAGGTCCTGATATAAATATTCCTGGTATTTTTAACGGTACGTTCTATTTTTGCGTTAAAGATGAAGATCGCATCAATATGTCCTTTGTACTTCGTAAAAACGGCAATATTTTGTTTACCAGATCGGACTATCATTGGTGGTTAACCGGCTTTAAGCTTGGTGAATTCACCAATCCTTCCGAGCTTTCCATGGATATTACTCTGGAGTTACTTGACAGACAAATGGCCTATGCTTTCTTATATGCACTGCAAAAGGCCGGATACAAAGAAAATGAATATGCGATTCAAGGTAAAAAGGTATATATTCGATATTCCAAGCCTCATACTTCACAACCTCTGACCAGAACAGCATTTACAGACTTTATTATGCAGCGTAACAATGAATCCTTATGTGATGCCTATAACCAACTTACGGAATCTTATAGCGAAACACTGGATAAATTGGTAATAGTACGTAAGGAATCCCCGACTATGTATAATCAGATACTCCATATGGGTAAACCCAAAGCAGTATATGATGCCTATAGTACTTTGAAATCACATTTAAAATAATGGAACAAACGGAAGGTTGTGAGGTTATGTCAGCTTCAAAACGTTTATCAAAGGCCCTTGCCTCCTCCAAGGTGATACCTTTTGACGAGTCCTCCCGATTTGTCATTATGAGCGACTGCCATCGTGGAGATGGCAGTTGGGGAGATAATTTTTCTAATAACCAGAATCTGTTTTTCGCCGCTTTGTCCTATTATTATGAAAGTGGGTATACTTATATCGAATTAGGTGACGGGGACGAATTATGGGAAAATCGTAATATACAGGATATCATTCATACACACAGTGATGCATATTGGCTCATGTCCCTTCTTTACAAAGAAGGCCGGCTTCATATGCTATTCGGAAATCACGATATCATCAAAAAAGATCCAAAGTATACAAAGACAAAATGCTCGGCCTTTTATTGCGACAGTATCCATTCCATGCTTCCTCTTTTCCCAGGAATCAAAATAACCGAAGGTATTATATTAAAGCATTGGACCTCCAATGATATGTTGTTCTTAGTACACGGACATCAAGGTGATTTTTTAAACAGTACTCTCTGGAAACTGGCTCGTTTTTTAGTACGTTATGTATGGAGACCACTGGAGTTAATGGGAATTAGAGATCCTACCAGTGCTGCGAAGAATAACCGCATTAAAGGAAATATAGAGAAAAAGATTATGGAATGGGCGGAACAGGAAAATCAACTTGTGATAGCAGGTCATACCCATCGTGCTGTTTTCCCAAAGCCGGGGGAACCCCTCTATTTTAATGATGGAAGCTGTGTTCATCCCAGGTGTATTACCGCCTTAGAAATTCGAAACGGGATGATCACTTTGGTAAAATGGGCATTGATGACGAAACCGGACCGTACGCTTTATGTTGGTCGCGAAATTTTAGAACAGCCTGTAAGTCTGGAAGAATATTTTAAATATATGAGAAAGAACAAAAAATAATAAAAAGGACTTTCCACACAGATGGTTGTTTTCATCCTGTGGAGGGTCCATTTTTGATTACTTCTTCTTTTTTACCGAATAACCGAATTTCCCCAACAGTTCTCCCAGTCCATAATATTCGCCGTGGGAATATACGATTAAACCAGATTTATTCAAATGAAATTTACCGGCAGAATCCATATATTTTTTATCCACCACAACACTTTCCACTTCACCCAGAAACATATCATGGCTTCCAAGCGGTATAATTTCTTTCAATTTACATTCTATATTTACAGGACTTTCGTCTATTAACGGAGCAAACGTCATTTTTCCCATCACCGGTGTCAGATTCATCTCTTTAAATTTATCTACCTCTCTGCCCGATTTTACACCGCAATAATCAGCTTTATATACCAGATCCTTAGTTACCAGATTAACAACAAATTCTCTGCTGGATTTAATAATATCATAGGAATAGCGTTCCTTCCGAATGGATACCGACACCATAGAAGGACTACTGCAAACGGTTCCGGCCCATGCTACCGTTATTATATTGGGCTTATGTTTCTCATCCGCACAGCTGACCATCACTGCCGGAATAGGGTACAACATATTACCGGGTCTCCAAAACTCCTTTTCCATTCCATCTACTCCTTTGTCTTGTTTATTTGAATTCCAATTTTAGCGGTTCCTCACCGATATGTCAATGAAGGAAAACAATGTTGCAGGTATAAAATCCAATATTCCTCCTATAATAATACGTGAAGTTCTTTTTTGATTGGAATAAGTCTCATATTATTGGTGAGTTTATATTTCAAATCAATAACTGTAAAAGGTAATTGCGAAACTCATATTCTGTATAAATTGCGCAATCAGCATATACTACTTATTGCTTCGCAAACACCTTCCATAATTGTAAATAGAAAGGAGTATTCCCATGAAAGCATCAGTTGACCAAGACGGCTGCATTAGCTGTGGTTTATGCATCGATGTATGTCCGGAGGTTTTTACCTACAATGAAAATGATGTTTCTCAGGCAATCGAGGGTGATATACCGGAAAATTGTCTGGAAAGAGCTGAAGAAGCCAGAGATGGCTGCCCTGTCAGTGTCATCGATCTTACGGAATAAATTTAAGCTGAGATCATTTTCTGCTATCATCGGTAGCAGTCATGATCTCTTTTTTATTTCATAGGGTTAAAGTGTCAAAAGGTGCTACGTACTTTTCATACCTATTAATACATTGTTTATCTTTCATAATAAATGCGTCCTATGAAATAAAATTGGTTTATAAACTCTATACGCACTATACGTTTGCTCTATACGATTTCAGCATATTTTTTGGAATTGTAATTTTCTAATCCATTATTTTGTGTTATACTGTTTTAAATTATGATATAGTATAATCATGTTGAGTAAATTGTCAAAAGGTACTACACACATTACCAGCTACAATTATATTAATATGCGAGCTAGCTTGCATTAACAATATATATTGTAGCCGGAAAGCACCGCAGGTGCTTTTGACATTTCATCTTGTTGCTATATTTATGAAAGAAAGGCAGGGTTTAAAATGAATTTCATCCATGATGTAAATAAGATTTATTTAGAAAATGACGAGAAGCATATGATCGCAGTAGTTACCTTCCCAAAGGTAAGTGAAAATGTTGTAAATATTGACCATACCTATGTGGATTCCTCCCTGCGCGGTCAGGGAATTGCCGGTAAGCTAATGGAAGAAGCCGTAACACAACTTCGGGAGAATAACCTAAAGGCTAAGCTTTCCTGCAGCTATGCTGTCAAATGGTTTGAGGAGCATCCGGAGAACAGGGATTTGCTGGCATAAAGGATAAAGTCAGTACCGTATTGCAAGTATAATTGCTTGATTCATAATACAGCAATTACATTAATATGATCAGGAGATGTTATTGATATCTCCTGATCTTTTTGTATATCGAATGTTATATTTATCAGTCTTTTCTATAAGGATTTACTCCTATTCCACACTTTTTAGGGACTCTATCATATCGATTTTTTTTAATTTAAAAAACATCATAAAGTTTACGAAGGCAGAGAATAAAAAGGTTAACAGGATGCTGTAAAGGTAACTGGAGAAGTCTATGGTACGTCCGAACATGACCATCTCTATTTCGACGGTTGTAATAACATATCGGTGCAAAACGATTCCAAACAGGATTCCAAATAGGGATCCAAAGATAGTAAGTATCATATTTTCACGGTATACATACTTCGCTAATTCGTTATCATAAAACCCCAGCACCTTAATGGTTGCAAGCTCTCTCCTGCGCTCATTGATATTGATATTATTTAAGTTATATAACACGACAAAGGCTAATGCTCCGGCTGCTATAATCAGTACCCATACAACAATATTCAAGCTTACAAGCATATTATCTAATAAGTTTTTGAAATAACTGATGTAAAAGATACCGGAAGCTGCTTCTAATCCCAGTAATTGATTACCTATACTTAACTCTCCTTCTGAATCGGAATCCGGAAACAGTAGAAAATATTCATTGTACTCCGGTTCCACCAAAAACAGTTTCTGGTACATACCGGAATCCATATACACATAATGACTCATATAATTTTCTACAATGGCAGCTACTTTCGCATTAACTGTCTCGTCTCCCTTTTTGATTGTGATCATATCCCCTGGTTTCATACCCAGTGATCCGGCAATCTGTTCCGTTATTATGACACCATCCTCCGATAACTCATAAGGTTTGTGCCCGACACGGTCTCGAAAGACGATGAAATCTTCCATTTTTTCAGAATCCGACGGAACAATCATATTGATGCTTTTTACTTTCCCATGAAAGCTGATATCTACCTTATGATCAAATACATTTAAAAAGGATATAATTGTCGCACTAGATTTTAATACATGATCAAGCTCTGCAATCTGTATTGGATCAGCCTCTTGATCAATACTTACAGTCGCATCATAAGGCATGATCTCATCGAATTGTCTGGTATAAATCACAAAAATAGAATCCTTTAATCCAAAGCCCACCAATAATAAGGCCATACAACCACCGATTCCGAAAATCGTCATAAAAAACCGTTTTTTATATCGAATTAGATTACGGATCGTAGCCTTCCAGGTAAAGGTGAGTCGATTCCAGATCCAAGGGATTCGTTCCATAACAACCCTCTTTCCGTTTTTCGGGGCAGTTGGTCTCATTAACTCCGCCGGTTTTGCCGCCAGCTCTTTAAAGCAGGATAAGAAAGTAGCTGCTTCCACACAAAAGACAGCAAGTATCGTAGCAAGCGATGCGTAATAGGTATTAAAAGGTGCAATTACCTTCGGAATATTCCGGTAAAGGATTTTATATGCCGTTATGATAACCATCGGTAATACCTTTGAACCAATAAGAGCTCCGGCAATACTTCCTCCCAGGGTTGCTAACAGAGCATAAAGAATATATTTGGCTGCGATTGATGTTTTTATATACCCCAGGGCCTTCAACGTTCCGATCTGTGTTCTTTGTTCCTCCACCATTCTGGTCATGGTAGTTAGACTGATTAAAGCAGCCACCAGAAAAAATATTGCCGGAAAAACCTCTCCGATTGCTCCGATTCGGTCCGCATTCTGCTCATATTCTGCATAAGCTTCGATACTTCCCCTATCTAAAACATACCAGACCGGGGCTTCTAATTTCGATATTTCAATTTCCGAAACTTTTATTTTATTCTCTGCTTTTTGAAATTCCTCTTCCGCTTTTTTCATTTCATCGTTTATATTTTGAATGGCTGTCTGTAATTCCATATCATTTAAATTTAATAGGAATAAAGAGTTTTCTGCATCAATACTTTTTTGTTTTGCCTCCTCCCTCTTCTTATTAAGCTCATCTTTGGCTTCTTCTATCTTCGCAGAAGCTTCCTTATATATTCCTAAATATCTGTCTTGGCATTGCTGCTTTGCAATACCCTTGATCAAATCCGCTGTCTCATCTACTTTTTCGTCATAACCCTCAGAGAAAGCAATTAAATCCTTTGCTCCTGATACCACTAGGTTCACTCCGGAATAAACCTCGGATACAAATACCTCAGGAAGCACAACGATATAGCTATCTACTTCTCCGGTTCCGATTTCAGTACTTCCGCGTTGAAAGGACATGTAATAAGCGGTGGTACCAATACCGACAATCGTAAATTCCTCTTCCGCCAAAGTATCAGATAAATCAGCGTCGGTTCCGGACTTCAGCTTAATCTTATCACCGATGTTAACTCCTGCAGAATTAAGGAAGCTTTGCTCCACCAATACCTCCTGTCCATTTTCAGGAAGCCTCCCCTCCACTACATTAATTTTATTGGTTCTTTCTGTATTTGACATGATCTCAATAACAATTTCGTTATGATCATTTTCACATACTACATGTGTAGTAAATATTGGTTCGGCATCTTCTACTCCTGTAAGTCCTCGGATCGCATTAACATCCTCTTCGGTAATACCCATAGTACTGACAACCCGGATATCCATAAGTCTACTGTCATCAAAATAAGAATCCGCTGTTAATCTCATATCCGGATTGGTAGCGCGTATTCCGGTAAAGAAAGCAACCCCAAGTGCTACAATTAGAAATATAGATAAAAAACGGCTTAAGCTCGTCCTTATTTCCATGAAAAAATCTTTCCAAATTGCTCTTTTTCTCATATTTTAGCCTACCATTCTATCGTTTCCACCGAAACCGTATTTTCATTAAGTATCATTTCGGACACCTTACCATTTTTTATCTTAATGATACGGTCTGCCATTGGAGTAAGTGCGGTATTATGAGTTATTACAATAACAGTCATATTACGCTGTTTGCAGGTATCCTGCAATAGCTTTAGGATTGATTTACCGGTAAGATAATCCAGAGCTCCGGTTGGCTCATCACATAACAGCAGCTTTGGATTTTTTGCCAGTGCTCTCGCAATAGCCACTCTCTGCTGCTCGCCACCGGACAATTGAGCAGGAAAATTGTGAACACGCTCTTCTAACCCCACTTCTTTTAATATCAATTCCGCATCCAGAGGATTCTTGCAGATTTGGGCAGCCAGTTCCACATTTTCTTTCGCTGTAAGATTTTGAACAAGATTATAAAACTGAAATACAAAGCCGATATCATCTCTGCGATATTTCGTCAACTGTTTCTCATTAAAACGGGCAATATCAATCCCATCCACAGATACGGTTCCCTCTGATGCAGTATCCATTCCTCCAAGTATATTAAGAACCGTAGTTTTACCTGCTCCGCTGGGTCCCACAATTACTACAAACTCACCCTCTTCAATCATAAAATCAATACCATCCAAGGCATGAATAACCACTTCGCCCATTTGATATTTTTTTCGAACTTGTTTTAACTCAATAAAGTCTTTCATATATGTTCTCCTTCTGCCGAAGTAGTGTTATTAAGCGTTTCAATAATTCACTCCACTTCTTCACTTTTGTAAAAGTTATTTCCTAATATTATGCTTATTTCCCAAAGCTTACAAGTACCAAACGCTTTATTTAATACAAAATTCAGATTTAAAATGATATCAACGCTCGATCATAGAATAGTAAATCCAATCTTATGGAATCGTTCATATTTTTCAATAATCTGCAAATGCTAATATTAGTATTCCCCAAACAGAGCAGGAAGATATTAAAAACTACAAATAGAAGTTTAGGAGGTCAATCGCATGGATTTATTTAAAATTGCCATTTCCGCCTTCGGATCAATGGTTTCCCTATTCTTTTTTACTAAAATCATGGGTAACCGTGAAATGTCCCAATTAAGTATGTTCGACTATGTCAGTAGTATAGCCATCGGTTCCATAGCCGGAGAAATGGCTGTTATGTCCACGGATAGTTTCTTAGAACCCCTTGTTGCTATGATAGTGTTCAGTGTCTCCTCCATCTTCATATCCTACATTACCTGCAAATCAATTGTTCTCAGACGTTTTTTCGAAGGACAGGCTTTGTTGCTTTATCAGGATGGTATCATATATGATAAGAATTTGTTAAGGGCAAGACTTGACGTGGATGAATTATTATCTTCCTGCCGCTTATCCGGCTATTTTGATTTAGAGGACATCCATTCCGTCTATTTAGAATCAAACGGTACCGTTAGTATTTTACCCAAGTCCCAATGCCGCCCGTTGACACCCGATGACCTAAATATCGATACTATCCAGGCAAGGCCAATGGCGAATGTCATCATCGACGGAAAGATACTAAAGGATAATTTAATGAGTACCGGAAAGGATGAAACCTGGTTGGAGAAACAGCTTTTGCTGAAAGGAATTAAGGAGAAAAAGGAGTTACTTCTGGTTACGTATGATTACAGCCTTGAGAAAATTAATATTTATCGTAAGATGAACAAGAAAATGTTAAGGGATATCTTCGAATAGTTGAAAAAATTATTATGAAATTGGCTGCAAAGGTTATAGATGGCATGTAAAAAACATAAAATGTTACAAGTTTTGAATGCAAGGAAGTAAAAAAATGTTTCGAAAGCATAAGGCAAGGCACATCATACTTTGTGAACTGTTAATCTTAGTTATATTTTCTTCTGTTCTGATAAAACAAAATTTTGATAAAGAAGGCGCTGTTTATACTTCCATGTATGATGCCGAGAAAGATTATATTAAATGGGTGAGTTTTGACGTAAGCAGTAAAGCTATGGAAAAAGCTTACCAGTGTGATGTAAAATCCCGGGAGGAAGAAGTGAAACTCAATTGGATTGAGTTATTGGCTTATCTTGGGGCAAAATACGGAGGAGATTTTTCGAGATTTAAAGAAAGTCACTTGAATGACCTTGTAACGAAACTTAAGACGAAAGAAGAAACCATGGACTCCTTAACCAAGGACTCCAAATATTATAAATATTATCTGGAAGCTTATACAGCTGTTCTCGGCGGTATGGTCGGTGATTATAAAATAGAAGTGGCAGACGAAACGGCTCCCGGAGGAAAACGTTGGGAGGAAAAATATGGGCTTAAGGTGTTTTTGCCGATTGCAAAATTTTACCCCTACAGCCATTTTGATGATTTCGGTGTTTCAAGAAGCTACGGCTATCGACGCAAGCACCTTGGTCATGACATGATGGGTCAGGTCGGGACTCCCATCGTTGCGGTAGAATCCGGTTATGTTGAAGCTCTTGGCTGGAATCAATACGGGGGTTGGCGTATTGGTATCCGTAGCTTTGACAAGAAACGATATTATTATTATGCTCATTTAAGAAAAAATTTTCCTTACAATAAATCCCTGGAAGTGGGAAGTATAGTTCAAGCCGGTGATGTCATCGGGTATATGGGACGCACCGGCTATAGTACCAATGAAAATGCCAATAATATTCAAACTACGCATCTTCATTTCGGGCTGCAGCTCATTTTTGATGAATCACAGAAGGAAAGTGTGAACGAAATCTGGATTGATTGCTATGATCTCATCCAATTTTTATACCGAAACCGGAGTGAAACGTTAAAAGACCAGGAGACAAAGGAATATCACCGAATATATCAATACATCGATCCGATTGCGGAGCATTATATCAATCATAGCATCTATCAGTATGATGATGAGGAATTTGACATACATATCTATGAGTGACCGTGCTGAGCAGCTACCGACACGTAGACAGATACTTATCATATAAGTCAATAGGATAGCTTGATCCATACATCACATATCGATGACGGATCAAGCTATCCTTATACTTTTATTCATGAAACTTCGTTTATGGTTCAGTGACATAAATTTTATTATATAAAGATAGACAGTATACAGGTGCAATCTCAAAACTGTTTTTGTATCTTCTTTCTCTTAATCAGGCAAAGAAACCCGAGTAAAGCCGGAATCACATATTGAAAAATCAAATTTACATTTACAATTATCGTGCGGTATAAAAAATTAAACTCAAACTGGGTACTACTGATATAATAGGTCAGATAGAAAATCAAAACCGTTAACGGAACAGCGATTATCTTGCCCTGTTTTAAATTAAAAATCCATTCAAAGCAGCGAAGCACAAGAAATGCCATGATGCAGATAGCAATAAAATCCGATAGAACGCAGAACAATGTCACCAGTACTTCAAAGCGTTCAAATATATTAAAAAATGATATACTTTTTACTGTCATATAAAAAGGAAACGATGCAGAGGCGGTAAAATCCGCTCCTGTTATCCCAAAAGTAAATATCGTGATCACAAAGGACAGGATTACGAATACCAAAACTCCGCCCCAAAGCTTTCTTATTTGTGATTTTGTAATTGTAATTCCGAATTTATCGGCAAAAAACAAAATTACGATTATATTACCTCCGACTGCGATCACATCCTTTGAAGCAAAAATAGTGGACGGGATGTTAATGGTTGAAACCGGCAACAAATAATCGGTTCTCAGCCTTGTTAATGCACAGAGGAATAATACAGCAAACAGAAACAGAATCGGTCCTAATGTAAATTCCGAAAATCGGAATACTGTCTTGGCTCCTCTATTGAGTGCGAAGTAAACCAAAAGGATTAAGATGATCATAAAATAATTTGATCTGGTCTGGGGCATCAGAGTAAACTGTATTGTAAGTGCATAAATATTTATTTTCGAAACGATTGATAAAAGTATCCATAACAGGTAAAGAAAAATAATCAGCTTAGCAAAAAACTTACCAATCAGCTGTACCATAATTTCATAGATGTTCAACCCAGGAAAGGTCTTAATTACTGCTATTAAAATTGCTGTCAGTAAAAATATCGGAACCAGTGACCATAGCGGACTCAAATATCCACTTCTGCCTGCTTCGCTCGCAACTGCATTCGGTATTTGACGTAATATGGGTGATAGGGATATAAACAGGTACATAAAGGCTGTCTGTCGCAGGGTAACCTCTCTATTCATCAGTATCACCTCATTTCATATATTTTTCCAGCATCAAGGTCAAGCTAGGTAGATACGGATTAATCATATAGATAATACCAAGAGAAATGCCTATCACAGATAAAAGCATAAATAACACCAGATTTCTTTTTTCCTCCAACAGTTCCTCTTTTTTCTTTACAAAGGTATAAATTAATGTTACAGCAAAAACATAAATCATTACAACTACCTCTCTTTTCCCAGGATGAATGACTTCACAATTCTTGAATTTAATTCGTATTCAAATTCGATTTTCGAGATATTATCCTCCCAGGTTTCTTTTAAATCTCTCCATTGACTAACATTTTGATTCTCTATGATCCGGGCTAATTGTAAGATGTCCAAACCCGTGGTAACCGAGTAATCCGCTGCTTTCCTAATGATATTTTCAACGTATTGATTCTGTTCTTTGGTAAGCTTCGAAAGTACTTCATACGTAAAGGTGTCACCCTCCATGTTTACTTCCTTAATCATACTTTCAAAATTTACTTTAATTTTTATAATTATCTTATCATTCTCCAGCTTAGTCTTTAAATCGGTATCCGTATAAGAGATGGATAATCCTGTACCATTCTCTAAATGGATCGGATAACTTCTGACTATATTTTTCATGAAATTGATACCGCTGGAGGTTTCCTTATCCAGGTAATCATAAAGCTTTAACTGATCAAAGATCGCATATCCTTCAATCAGAAAACCACTTTCCTCAGCCGTCAGATAAGGAATGAGAACGCTGGAATAATTTTGCTTCATTTCATTTAAAATATTTACTAAATTATTATCATTTCTAGTGATAATTTCCTGCTGCTTTTGCTTAATTGCTTCCAAATCCTCGGAGACCGCCTGCTTATTTTCAATTGCGGCATTAATAAAATCCTCAGCTTTTTCTCCCTTCGTAACATAGATCAAGGATTCCAGCTTAATGGTTTCATTCCGGGAAAGGAAATCCAGGCAAAGATCAATTCCCTCCTTTGCTGCTGTATCACCAATCAAAAAGAAACCCGCTTGTGTCAATGTAATCGCCTTCTTATTCTTTAGCCTTAAATCCTCATAGGCTGCGTAAGGCGTCTTACCCGTACCGTTTGATATTTCCTCACTGCCGGCTTCACCCGACCCTTCCGGATCGGCACCTCCTCCGGAATTAAAAATAGCACTTATGGTATATTCTCCATCCGCATAATCTATGCCAAGGGCATGGATAAAATTCACTTCATCAATTTCCCTCCGATTCATATCCCTGGAGCAGCCGCATAGCAAAAATGGAAGGAGCAAAAATATCAGTCTTTTCATGGAAACACTCTTTTCTTTCTTAATTTTGTTTCGTTATGTTTTCAGGGGCTATATCATCCGGGCGTTTTTTAAAAAACTTAATTGGGAACCGTAACAAGGTATCCTTCCGGTTGCTTTCCTCTATGTCAACAAAGGGTGACAAATAGGCAACACCGTAATTATCAAGACTGCACAAATGAACGATCAGAATAACTAATCCAACCACCAGACCGAAAAATCCTGCCAGAGCGGCTAAAATTGCAAGTAGAAATCTTGTAAGACGAACACCACTGCTTAAATCCTGATTCGGTAGTATAAATCCTGCGATACCCGCTAGAGCAACAATAACGACTACTGCCGGTGAAATCAAGCTTGCGGCCACCGCTGATTGACCGATTACCAAACCACCCAAAATTGACATTGCTGTTCCGACTGCTTTTGGTAGCCGAAGTCCCGCTTCGATTAAGATTTCAAACGCGATCAACAGACCCAAAACCTCCGTGGCCGATGAAAAAGGTACATTCACCTTAGACTTTTGAATGGATAAAGCCAACTGTACCGGTAGCATTTGATTCTGATAGGTGGTGGCAGCAATATAAAAAGCCGGTAAGAATAACGTGATAATCATAAGAGTATACCGGATGATTCGTAAAAATGAGCCGACAAAAAAGTGGTTCGCATAATCCTCCGGAGTCTGCATCATCATTGGAAGCTGACAAGGCAGCAGATAAACAAAGGGCATTCCGTCAACCACCAGAGCAATCCTTCCGTCGGAAAGGTTAGCGGAGACGCGGTCCGGTCGCTGAGTATACATGATCTGCGGAAAGATACTCTTTTTATTTTCAATTAGGAACTCTTCTATAAATGCGGGTGTAGAAACATTATCAATATCTATGGTGTTAATCTTATCTTTGATACGATTGACCGTCTCCAAATTGGCTATATTACTAATATAAGCAAGTGTCATATCCGTCTTTGAAATTCGTCCAGCGGTCAGGGTTTCCATAACAAGATATTCCGAACGAATTCTACGCCTGATTAAAGCCGTATTAATTCGCATCACTTCGATAAATGAATCCTTTGCCCCTTTCATTACACCCTCTTCCTCGGGTGCTTGTATCGAGCGTTTCTCAAACATACGGATATCATAAATCACCGCTTTTTGTTCCCCGTCAAAAATAAAGGCAACCATTCCACTTAACACATTCTTTAAAACCTTAGTAATATCCGCCTCTTCTGATGCAAAAACATGATAAGAGCCACTCCCCAGTAAATAATCCATTACCGCTCGTTCGGTTTTCACTTCGGTGAGGTACGGATCTAACGTCAAGGACTGCAAGAGTGCCATATCAACCAATTGGGAGTTGATCAATCCATCCACACAGAAAATATGAAAAGTTACATTGTTTTGCTTTATTTTAATCGGACGAACTAATACATCGCCGCTTTTCGAGAAATGTTCCTTAATCACCTGTGAATTCAGTGTAATTTCCATGAACTACCTTCTTTCCATAATCAAAATCCATACCCCTATATTTTCCTTTTTCACCTGTAAATATGCATTTCCCAAGCATTGTATATTATTACCTTTAATTTATAAAGACATTAAAAAGAGGTTGTCATAAACAACCTCCCATAAACCGGTTATTCGATAACAGCCTCTTCTTAAGTCTCGCATTTTATGCAGTCATAATCTTACATTCACGTACATCCAGGGTAATCAATCAAGCCTGATTACTAGCCGATATGATGCTTATTCTTCAAAATAATCCACAACCATATCTTGTATATGTACCGGGAACACTTTACCCTTTGCCATTAAGTGTAGAAAAGCTTCTGCTTCTCCTTCATCATCTGTAACATCTTCCAACAAGCAATAATTTTCAATATCACTGCCATTACTTCCTTCTTTATAACATTCAAAGCTATAAAGAGCATTTTTAAAAACTAAATTGTAAATCACATTAACATCTTCTGTCTTAATAACTCTCGTGCTGGATTTAAACGACTTAGCTATCACGCAACGCCACCCCTCTTCATAAGTATTATGAAAACGACCACATAATTGACAACACCATTATACCACATACTTTGTAAAACACGTATAAGGAATATGCCTTTTGGCCTATGTAATTAATAGAATACCTGTTATATTTTTCCTTTATTTCATTATTATTTGCTATCAATTTAGTATTAAATTCTAGTTTTGTTAATGACAGTTATCCAATAAGTTACCATAAAAAAATCTGCCGCAGCCTGTCCTGTTTGTAAGGACAATCTTGCAGCAGATTTATCTATTTATTCTTTCTCGATTATGATTGCTCCGGCTTCCGCCATCTGTTTATAAATCCTATATTTTTCCTTCGCATGGTTCTCTGCCATAACAAAAAGTTCCTCCGCTTTTTCCGGGAATGATTTTTCGAGAGAGCTGTACCTTACCTGGCCTGATATGAATTCACGGAAGCTTTCGGTCGGTTCCTTTGAATCCAGAACAAACGGATTTTTTCCCTGCTCCTTCAAAGCCGGATTATAACGGAATAAATGCCAGTAACCACACTGCACGGCTTTTTTGATGGTTGCCATGCTTCGTCCCATACCCTCTTTGATACCATGATTAATACAAGGTGAATAAGCGATAACGATGGAAGGACCATGGTGTTCCTCCGCCTCCCGAAAAGCCTTGATTAATTGTGAGTTATCCGCATTGATACCAACCTGAGCTACATATACATTTCCATAGGTCATCATCATACGGGCCAAATCCTTCTTACCCTGCTTCTTACCGGATGCTGCAAATTTAGCGATTGCTGCGGTCGGGGTAGATTTCGATGCCTGACCGCCGGTATTAGAATAAACCTCCGTATCAAATACAAGTACATTGACATCTTCACCCGAAGCCATCACATGATCAAGACCTCCATAACCGATATCATAGGCCCAACCATCACCACCGAGCATCCAGATAGAACGCTTCGTCAAATAATCCCCGTTATTCTTAATATTATTGACCAGTTGATTTGCTTCTACATCTGTAGAAACGAAATGTTCCAGAACATCAAGAACCTTATTGCTGACTTCTTCCGAGGTTTTTCCGTCATTTTTATAATGAATCCAATCGTGGAGTGCTTCTTTCACTTTTTCCTCAACATTCATATCAATCAACTTACGCATGTCGACTTCCAGCTTATTTCTGATTTGTGTTACAGCCAGATACATACCGAAACCATATTCAGCATTATCTTCAAATAAGGAATTTGCCCAGGAGGGACCTTTTCCTTCCCGATTTATTGTATAAGCGGTACTTGGAGCAGATGCAGCCCATATCGAGGAACAACCGGTAGCATTGGCTATCATCATACGTTCTCCGAAGAGCTGAGTAAGAAGCTTGATATAAGGAGTTTCTCCGCAGCCGGCACAGGCACCTGAGAACTCAATTAACGGTGGCTTAAACTGGCTTTCCTTAAACGCAGGACCATACGCCAGATTTTCCTTGAAGCTTACACTCTGAACAGCATAATTCCAATTAACCACTTCTTTCGGAATTTGTGTACCAATCGGCTGCATAATTAATGCCTTGCCCGGAGCCGGACAGATATCCGCACAGTTACCGCAACCGGTACAGTCCATCGGACTAATCTGTATTTTATATTGTAGACCGGCATAAGCTTTACCGGTAGCATTCTTTGTAACAAAAGTTTCCGGAGCTTTTTTGACCTCCTCCTCATTAAGTAAAAATGGACGGATAACCGCATGAGGACAGACATAAGCACATTGATTACATTGGATACAACGTTCTTCTATCCATTCAGGCACATTAACTGCAATTCCGCGTTTTTCATAGGCAGTAGTACCGGAAGGGAACGTACCATCTTCAATTCCAGTAAAGGCACTCACCGGCAACTCTGTTCCCTTTAGTGCAGCCATTGGCCTCATGATTTTTTTAATAAATTCCGGTTCGTCGACTTCATTAACAGCATTGTCAGTACTATCTTTCCAGGAATGAGGTATTTTCACCTTATGAATCGCATTAATACCCTTATCTACTGCTTCCTGGTTCATCTTAACGATTTTTTCACCCTTTTTACCATACATTTTCGTTATAACATTTTTCAACTCTGTCTCATAGATTTTATCCGGTAAAATATTCGTTAATTTAAAGAAAGCTCCCTGCATTACCATATTGATACGGTTTCCCAGACCAATTTCTTCTGCTATATTGATAGCATTAATGGTATAGAACGTAATATCCAGTTCGGCAAGCTTGCGTCTCATAGCCGCAGGTAGATTTATTTCCAATTCTTTCTCATCCCACTGAGTATTTAATACAAAAGTGCCACCCCGTTTAATACTCTCTAACAGGTCATATTTATTAACATAGGACTGGTTATGGCATGCAACATAATCTGCACGGTTAACCAAATAGGTCGAACGAATTTCATTTTTACCAAAACGCAGGTGGGAAACAGTCAAACCTCCTGATTTTTTAGAGTCATAATCAAAATAAGCCTGAACCTTCAAATCGGAATGCTCACCAACGATTTTCACCGCCTGTTTATTCGCACCAACCGTTCCGTCTGAACCAAGTCCCCATATCTGACAGGAAATCACATCCTCCGGCTCTGAAACAAAATCCCTCACCGGCAGTAAGGATGTTTTGGTAACATCGTCTATGATTCCTATGGTAAAGGAATTCTTTGGGTTATCCAGTTTTAAATTCTCATATACTGCAGCAATTTGATCCGGTGTTGTATCCTTCGATCCCAGTCCATACCTTCCGCCTATGATTACCGGTTTATTCTGTGCCGTAATGAAGGTGGAGCAAACATCCAGATAAAGAGGTTCACCGATTGCTCCGGGTTCCTTAGTACGGTCAAGAACAGCAATTTTTTCAACTGATTTCGGTATCTTTGCCAGAAAATGCTCCATTGAGAAAGGCCGATACAAATGAACCTTGATTAAGCCATATTTTTCACCCTGTTTGTTAAAATAATCAATCGTTTGTTCTATGGTTTGTGTTACAGAACCCATGGCAATGATAAGGTATTTTGCTTCCGGATCTCCGTAATAATCGAATAAACCGTATTTTCTTCCGGTATATTCGCTCATTTTATTTAAATACCCTTCTACAATCGGTATAATATCCTGATAAAAAGGATTTGAAGCTTCCCTTCCTTGAAAATAGATATCCGAGTTTTGAGCGGTACCACGGATGGACGGATGATTTGGTGACAAAGCACGATTTCGTAAGCTGTAAACAGCCTCCATATCAACCATCTCAGCGTAATCCCTGTACTCCAGTGCTTCTATTTTCTGTACCTCATGGGAAGTGCGGAAGCCATCAAAGAAATGAACAAAGGGAAGCCTTCCTTTTATTGCTGACAAATGAGCAATCGGTGCCATATCAACAACTTCCTGAACAGACCCCGAGGCGAGTAGCGCACAACCGGTCTGTCTGGTAGCCATTACATCTTGATGATCACCAAAAATATTTAAGGCATGGGCTGCAATTGCTCTTGCACTCACATGGATGACACCGGGAAGCAATTCACCGGCAGCTTTATACATATTAGGTATCATTAATAATAAACCCTGAGATGCGGTAAAAGTTGTAGTTAAGGCACCTCCTTGTAGAGAACCATGAAAGGCACCCGCTGCACCTGCTTCCGATTGCATTTCTTCTACATGTACTTCCTGTCCGAACATGTTTTTTCGTCCATTCGCAGACCATTCATCGGTGGATTCTGCCATACCGGAGGAAGGAGTAATTGGGTATATTGCAGCCACCTCCGTAAACGCATATGCTGCATATGCTGCAGCGGTATTACCGTCTACCGTCATTTGAATCTTAGCCATAATAATTTCCCTCTCCTTCTACAGCTTACTTCCGTTATCTACCCAGTTTTTCGCATCGATCACGCGTTCTATGGATGGTTTATTCACCTGATCCACATCATATTTTTCAGCAGAATTTTGCCAGGCTGCAGTGCATTCACAATTCGTCGGTTTTGTATCATTCAGTCTTTTATTGTTGTTGCCTTGTAAATTATCTTTGCCTTTCTTCAACATAAAAAATACCTCCATTTCATAAATTCGTTAAATAAGCGTATGATATTTGCTAAATAACATTGTTTCCTTTTTTACTCATTACTATTACGTTCTTTTTATATTTTCCAATTTAAATAAAAAAATCTGTCACTCCAGGATTTTGTTAACCATTCAAGTTAACCCTGTAATGACAGATTTATTATGAAACTAATTTCGAGTTAAGCAGGAATCTGATTTACGAAAGCAATACGTTATATGCCTTGAAAATCCATCCGATCCAATCCTGTTACTCATTAAAATATACGGTTTTTCCTGTATTTGCTGACTCATAAATTGCTTCCAGTATTCTTGTTACGACCATGGCTTGTTCCGGCTTCACCACCAGCTCTGAGCCTTTTGTAATTGCATGGTAGAAAATCCTTTGCTCAACATCCGTTTCTTTTTGGCCTTCTCCCTGATAGAAAGCTACACCACCGGAATTTAAATCCGGTTTCTCTACCGTTTGCTTATTGTATTGTACCCGGTTAATGCGCAGGCCTTCCTTCATATCCGCACCTGCTTTAGTTCCGCACAGGCTTGTCTTTGCTTCGTCTACCTCAAGGGTATTGAGGGCCCAGGAGGACTCAAGTACAATGGTGGCCCCGTTTTTCATTTTAATAAATCCGAAGGCAGAATCTTCTACGGTAAATTCCTCCGGATTCCATTCACCGAAGGCATTACCCTGTTCCTTCTGGTCTGCTAATTTACGGAACACGGATCCGGTAACCGATTCCGGAACATAGTTATCCATCATCCAAAGAGTTAAATCCAACGCATGGGTTCCGATATCAATTAACGGACCTCCGCCCTGTTCCTCCTCGTTTAGGAATACACCCCAGGTAGGGACTGCACGTCTTCTAACCGCATGCGCCTTTGCGTAATAAATATCACCCAGATCGCCGTTTTCGCAAGCTCTCTTTAAGTAGGTGGCATCCGCACGGTATCTATTCTGATAACCAATGGTGAGAATTTTGTTGGTTTCTTTGGCGGTGTCTACCATCTGCTTTGCTTCTGCATATGTTTTTGCCATAGGCTTTTCACACATTACATGCTTCCCTGATTTCATAGCCGCAATCGAGATAGCAGCGTGAGATTTATTCGGAGTCAGAACATATACCGCTGTTAAATCTTCCTTAAGCAGCTCTGTATAATCGGTATAAACACGTGCATCCTCTGTTCCGTAGTTCTTTTTCGCTTCCTCAGCTCTCTCTGCCTTTAAATCACAAAAAGCAACAATTTCAATGTTACCGTTTCTTTTTATTGCCGGAAGATGCTTCCCGTTCGCTATACCGCCGCATCCAACAATTCCTACTTTAATTCTCTCCATTGTTCTATCCCTTTCTTTCCTTCAGTAATTAAATTGAGCTTATCCTATAAATTGTGTATTCTCTTCTTCCTTCACTTTTCATAGTTACCAACTTTTCGCTTCCCTATTTACATTGAATTGAACTATTTATTCCAAGGGTTTGGTACGAATTCACCGCCACGGCACCATTTTAAATAATGTAGTGCATGAAGCTGGGAAGTCATTTCCCAGTCTCCGTTATAAATCATATCATGATAGCCTTCGATGCAGATATCACCCTCATATCCGCCCATATGAAGAATTGATATAATATCCCTCCAGTTATTATCACCAAAGCCCGGCGTCCTGTCATACGCGTATCTTGCGGCACCCAGGACTCCATACTGTCGAACGACATCTCGGTCAACGGTAGCATCCTTTCCATGGATATGAAGGATTTTAGGCAGCCATTTTTTTAACTGCGGGATTGGGTCAATCAATTGTGTCATCTGATGTGCCGGTTCCCATTCCAATCCGAAATTCTTATCCGGTACTTCGTTGAACATCAGCTCCCAGGCCTTCGGGTTAAAACCGATATTACAAGTGGCACGGTGCCAATTTCCACCCATTGGACAGTTTTCTATAGTGATATTTAAATTACGGTCAGCTGCACGTTTTATAAGCTCACGAAATACTCTTCCAAACGCAGGAATTGCTTCCTCTACCGGTCTTCCTTCATAAGCTCCCGCAAAGGTACTGATGTTCTTTGCTCCGAACAATTCTGCTTTTTCTATACAGTACTCCAGTTGTTTTACATCTTCTTCATTCTGTATGGGATTGCAGTAAAGCCCGAGCGTCGTTACCTTTACACCGGAATCTCCGATCATATCCATGACTTTCTTTGAGAGTTCCTCCAGATCCATACCTTCAAGGGACATATGAAAATTAATGGATACTGTCTCAAACCCTTCTTTGATAAAATGAGGAAGCCACTGTGGTGCTACATTACCGGGAATACAGGTACCGATTTGTATTTGATTCATTCCTGTTTCTCCTTTACCATCCGATGGATTCTAAATAGCTTTTGCTAAGATCAGCATCTTCTAAAGATGAATATTGAGAATGCCTGTCTTGTTCCACCACCACCCATTGACTGCCCGCCGATACAGCTGCCCGTAGAATTGCCGGAAAATCCTGTACTCCGTAGCCGACTGCTCTAAAATCAAAAGACGGTATATTCACGAAATCCTTTAGATGAACAATCGGACAGCGTCCGCTATATTTTCTGATATATTCAACCGGCTCTTCCCCTGCAACCTTAATCCAGCAAGTATCTAACTCCGTTTGTAGTACACTCGCAGGAATCTCTTCATACATGTAATCAAGAACAAAGCTGCCTTCCTTCGTCCTGGCATATTCGAAGTCATGATTATGATAAAGAAGTGTAATGCCCTCTTTATGGCATTCTCTTGCAATCATCGGGATGTTCTCCATTACCTCAATAAATTTTTTTGTACCATATCGGTAATCCTCCGTCAGATATGGAATCACCAAGAATTGGCATCCGATGGTTGCATATTTTCTAACCGTTGCTGATAAATCAGCCATGAATTCCAGATAGGATACATGAGCAGCAATAGGTATTAAACCTACTTTATTTAAGCATTCCTTAATTTTTTCCGGAGTATGACCATATAATCCTGCTAACTCAACACCGTCATAGCCCATACTTTTCACTTTTGCCATTGTTTTAGCAAAATCTTTTTCCGCTTCTTCCCGAATGGAATATAACTGCAGCGCAACAGGTAACTTTTTCATATTGATACCAGCCTTTCCTTGAAATATGAGAGATTATACTTCAAACTTAATGACCTTTTTATCTTCTGCCGAGGTAAAGATAGCCTCCATCAGCTTCATGACACGCATAACCTCAGGTAATTTTATCTTTGCCTCTTCTTGATTCTCCAGTACTTTTATTATGTTTTTGTAAAAATCACGAATGTCACTCTTTACAATCGGCAGCTCCTTCGTCATGATGGTATCATCTCTGCGTGGGGCCATCGTTTTTGTTAATCCGGCTGCGGTACGCACAGGAACCACATCTGTTTCGCTTTTCCCGTTGGCGCAAACCAGTCTTCCATTTAAGCTCCAATCCTCGATGATCGCGGTTCCATTCTGCCCAAGCATATACCATCTCGGCAGGGAAATGAAATTGCTGGTTCCTACCTCTACTAAAACCTCACAGCCCGTTTCAAAGGTTAAATGCGCGGTAAAACCATCATCCACCAACTGATTTGTAACATTTGTCATTGTAGCAAATACGGTTTTTAATTTGGTATTTCCCATCATCAAAAGTATCTGGTCGAGAAGATGAACACCCCAATCAAGTACCATTCCGCCACCATGCTCCTTTTCCTGACGCCAATCGCCGGGAATTCCTCTGGAGCCATGTACTCTGGATTCGATACGAAATACTTCTCCCAGGCTGTTTTCATCAAAAATACGCTTCATAGTCAGGAAATCCTCATCCCAACGTCGATTCTGATGAACTGTAAAAAATCTTTTCGTCTCTACCGATACATCTATCATTTCCTGCAGATCAGAGGAATTTAAGGTAACGGGCTTTTCACTTATTACGTGCTTTCCAGCTCTCATAGCCTGTATTGCAATCGGCTTATGCAAATCGTTCGGTGTCGCAATCAATACGATATCAATAATCGGATCGCCCAGTAAATCCTCCAAACTATCATAGGTTTTAACACCGCATTCTCTTGCAAAATTTATTCTATCTTCCTTAATATCATAGATTCCTGCGACCTTGATGCCGTCAATGGTTTCAAGAGTCTCTCTGTGCCAGTTTCCCATCCCACCTAAGCCGATAATGCCTATCATAACTTCCTTCGGTTCCATAACATCCTTCTCTTTCTTATGCTTATTTATTTCATGTGCTTATTTATTTCATATGCTTATTTATTTCTTATACTTATTTATTTCTTGTGATATTTCTTTTAATATTTACTTCTTGCTCTTAATAACTGATTTTGCTCTGCTTATGCCCAGAACATAACTCCCTTAGGCTCATAAATCAATAAATCCTTGAGGCACTTAATCGCCTTTATCAGTCCTTCTCTTCCTGTCATTAAGCTATCCTCATGCTCAATGCTGATTACATAATCATAGCCTGCCATACGAAGCTCAGATAAAATAGCTTTCCAATAATCCTCACCCTGACCATATCCAACAGCTCTAAAAATCCAAGAGCGGTTAATCTCTTCGGCATAATGGGTTGTATCAAGAACACCGTTTAATGATGTATTTGCAGCATCTATTTTCGTATCCTTCGCATGGAAATGGAAAATAGCACCTTCCTTGCCAAGCTCTCTGATGCAGGTACAAGGATCCATCCCCTGCCATACCAGATGGCTTGGGTCGAAGTTTGCACCGATTTCAGGACCTACTTCCTTTCTTAATCGTAGCAGCGTCTTTGTATTATATACCAAAAATCCGGGATGAAGCTCCAGTGCGATTTTATTGACACCATGCTCCTTAGCAAACGCCACTTTCTGCTTCCAATAGGGTATTAATACCTCATTCCATTGATAATCCAGTGCATGTAAAAAGTCATCCGGCCAGGGGCAGGTTATCCAGTTCGGGGTTTTATCCTCCGGACTTCCTCCTGGGCAGCCGGAAAATGTATTAATTACATTGATTCCCAGTTTCTCTGCTAATAATATTGCATCTGTTAAGTCATCATCATAGCTCTTCGCTATTTCTTTCACCGGATGAATCATATTGCCATGACAGCTCAATGCACTGATTTCTAATTGGTGATCACGAATTACCTTTTTAAATTGTTCCAGTTTCGCTTCATCCTGCAATAATTCCTTAGGGTTACAATGTGCCTGACCCGGATAACCGCCACAGCCAATTTCAACCATTTGAACCCCATTTTTAGCTAAAAATTCACAGGTCTGCTCCAATCCCATATCACCTAAAACTACAGTAAATGTGCCTAATTTCATATAAAAACCTCCTTTATTTCATAAAATTATCTATTTTCCTTATTAAATTGTTAACCATATCATATATTTTTGCTAAAAAAATATCTATAGAAGTTTTGCTGATTACTCATACAATCTTGCTACTTCTATAGATATTCCCATGATTATTTCGATTATGATCTATTCCCTTCATCCAAACGAAAAGCCTTATTTGCTCCATACATTGGAAGGCGCGAACCCATAGTATTTTCGAAACAGCCGTCCAAAATTATTATAATCCTGGAAACCAACGGCTGCAGCAATCTCTGCTATGGTCATTTCCTTCTGCTCTAACAAATGATAGGCTTTTTTCAGTCGCACTTCATTGATAAAATTAGAAGGGCTCTGCCCAAGACTTTCCTTAAACAAATGACAGAAGCGGTATTCACTGACATGAACTAACTCAGCCAGCTCCTCATTTGTAATCGGCTCCGAATAATTATCCTGGATATATTTCATAACTGTATTCAAACGATTTAAATTTCTCCTGCGTCTGATATTATCCTTTGCTTCTTCGCTTTTTAATACATAATTCCGAAGTAAATGAGTAATCAATTCATAGAATTTACCCTTCATAGCAAGCTTATAACCGTACCGTTTTTCATTTTCTTCCTGGTAGATCGCTTTCAGCAATTCATTGATTTTCTGATCTGCTTTGATATGTGATTGAAATACCACATTTCCTTCTGCTACTTCCTTCGAAAATGCATTCATTTCAAAAATAATTACCAGTGCTTCATAATCCTGAGTACTGCCAATTCCTTTATGTAATTCATTGCTATTAATAATAACCAGACTGCCTTCCTCCACCGCAATCGGATTCTGGTTGCAGTAAAAAAAGCCTTGTCCTTTCATAATATAATGCAGCTCCAGATGCTCATGCCAGTGTGGCAAAAAGATGATACCCGGTTTTTGAATAACATTTTTAAATATATCTACCGGGAATTCTTTATCTTGAATAATTTTTCTTTCATATAAGCTTAAATCATGCATCCTTTGTCATCCTTTACGAACAAATAATCCTTAACTATTCCCGACAGCAACAAATTCCCTGTTATTTACTGATATATAAAATTCCCAAGGTGTTCGGACCGCAGTGGGAGGATATTACTCCACCTGCCTGAGTAACGAATATTTCATTAAATATATGTAGGTTGTTTAAATATGTAACAACATCCTTTATGGTATCCTCCGGACAACCGGAGTGAGTGATAAACACGCGGTCGGGTTCCGCTCCCCGAAGACCCTCCTCCAGATCCTTCATGTATTTTAGTATTACCGATTTCTGATTACCTCTGTACTTTTTCTCTACATCCATTTTCCCGTCTACCACAACAATTTCCGGCTTCAATTTTAGGGTATTGGCCAACAGTGCAGTAACCGTATTACATCTTCCACCTCTATGAAGGAAGGTTAAGGTATCCACAACAAAGCTGGCTCTAACCCTTCCATTAATATTATGGTTATCCCGAAGGATTTCTTCTACACAAAGGCCTTGTTCAGCAAGTTCAGCAGCACGGATAATCTGAAGACCGATTCCGGTAGACAAATTCTTGGAATCTATTACATGCAAACCAACATACTCTAAAGCTTCAGCAGCCAGTCGAAGTACATTACAGGTTGCCGACATAGCCTCAGAGATACCAAAAAATATTACTTCCTTTTCCTCCAGCATAAAAGGTTTCAAAAAATCCTGGGCATCTCCAAGGGTGGGGGCAGCTGTTTTTGGTGTTTCACCCGTTTCATCGGACCAATGATATATTTCCTTATTGGTTACTTCAATCCCATCCTTATAAGAAGTTACTCCCATGGAAATCATCAATGGGATGATACTGATATCATACCTGGAAATCAACTCCTGAGATAAATCACAGGTACTGTCAGCTAAAATTTTAATATTTTTTCGCATGCTTCTTCTCCTTAACTTAATATAATTATTATGAACCTATTTTAAATTTTGTAAAGATAAAAAACATAATATTTTTACGGACAAGAACTATATCAATTCTTACTTTATTTAATGAGACACTCATAGTTCTGACCGATTGATAATATTTTTGCATGTATTTTTTATATGTTTTTGATATGTATTTTTTATATGTTTTTGATATGTGTTTTTGATATGTGTTTTTGATATGTATTTTTGATATGTATTTGATATAATATATTGCAACAGCTCAAAAAAATTAGCCATTCCATCTGTTATTCTTGGTCATATTTAGACATAAACTTAGATTCATAGTTTACCTTAGTATTATGACCTCGTTATAACTGATAGAATGACTATTTTCATGCATTATTCTTGCGTGGCAAGACGTTTTTCACCACTGATATCCTGTATCGGTTGAATGTCCTGGGTAAATTCCAAAGTTCCCAAAAATTCTCCGTTCTTATCTCTAACAGCAAAATACCGAATGAGAACATATTTACCCTTCATATGGATCCAAAAATCCTCATGATCCTTTTTCCCGGATTTTAAATCAGCAACGATTTGCTCCACAATATGGACACTTGCCGGCGGATGACAGTTCTGCACCATTCTTCCGATAACTGCTTTTGTTCTTGGAAAGATGCGTTCCTTGCCCTGGGAGAAAAATTTGACGATACCATCCTTGTCTACAAACGTGACATCCACCGGCATCGCATTAAGCATGGCTTCAATTTCTTCTTTGGACAGAATGCCCGAATCAAATTCAATATACCCATCACTTGCCGGTTTATCACCCTGCTCGTTCGCCTTCTCTTCCACATTAACTTTCATCGGCTTCCACTCCCTGACCGGCTGATAAAGGCAAAATCCGATTTCAGCACTTTCCTTTGCTATTTTCAGCCATTCATCCTCGGACAAAGTATCAAGTACCATTGGAAATAAAATGTTTTCTTCCTTAAATATCATTTCCTCCACACGGCTTATTGCGTTTTCTACCTTTTGCTTCATGTCCTCTAATTTTCCGTCTTTGTCGGATATCAGCTTTATGGTAGCCTTGATGTCCAATCTGATTTCATCATCAACACCCCACATTACCTTCGGAGGAGCGGTGATACCATACTTCTCCATGTAAGGGAATAGCAGATTTTCTTTTCGTAAGTAGTGCTTATCCACTTCCCACAGTGATTTCATGTTATCGCTTAAATTCTGTCTGAAATCATCGCTGTCTTCCTTGTTTAATTGTTCCAGAGCCGGCCGTATTTTTTTACCGATTAAGCGCTCCAGTGCACGATTTTCTGCTTTAAAGGTGTGTACCGGATGTCCCGGATTATCCTCTTCCCTTTCCGGACGGTGTATTTCTTCTATGGAGCCTTTAAATACTGCTGCATGCACATCACAAAGTCTTTGCACTTCGGCAACAGGCATTCCTTCTTTTATCAGTGCGTTCTCCATTGCAGAGATTTCAGTGGCAGAGATACCCTCAATCAGCTTTGAAAATCGTTCCTTTACTTCTTCAACGCTTTTTCCTTCGTGAAGCTCCAGTATTAATTCCTTCAGTACTTTTTGACGAAATTCCCGGTTATTAATATATTCACTCATAGATTACCTCCTTATGGAAATCCTATTATTTTCACACCTTAATAAAAGTTAAATGATAATTTTCTCATTCTTTTGATAGAACAAACTACCTGCCAGCATTACACCAAAGCAAATCGCTGCATAATAGAAAAACAAAGGATGGGTTATGCTGCCGGAAATGATGACAAACGATCCCACGGTAGCTAGAACCGGAATGACGTAACCTTTGTATTTGCTTTTAATTTCACCCTTACGGGCAAGACGCATAACAGCAAAATAAAGAATAATATAATTAAAATAACTGATTCCGATGGATATTTCCGATACATCCCCGCGCATGCCATATTTCTGGGTAAAGTAGTGAATTGCCATCCAGGCAAGTGACATCACATATGCAAATATGGCCGAATTAAGAGGCATCCCGTTCAATTTTTTCTCTTCTTTGGCTAATTGATTACTTCCAGGGATCATTTTTCTGACAGCAAGAGAAAATGGCATTCGGATATAACCCAAAATAACGCCATTTGCTGTTCCTAGTACAGAGATAACTACAAAAGTAAGGATAATTTTCGCTCCGATACCACCAAATAATTTATTTGCAGCTGTAAACACGGAACCATCTTCTTGTTCCATTATGGAATCCGGTCCGATTAAGAAAGACATACCCACAAAATATGCAATGTATGCAATCAGGATGATAAAAGGGGAAATCGTAAGTGCTAATGGGAGATTCCTCTTGCTATTCTTAATTTCATTCGAAATCGAAGTGGATACAATCCAACCGTCGAAGGAAAATGCAATCGGTGCAAAGGCAGCCAACCAGGTAAAATTACCTGCGGAAGCCGGAAATGCTTCAATATCATTCGCAAAAATATTACCTGGATTACCAAAAGCAAGTCCCGCGAATGCAATTAACAATAGTGGAATCAACTTGATAATCATGGATGCATTCTGAACCACACCACCCAGTTTTGCTGACAAAGCATTCAAAATAAAAAGTAATGTCATGTTGATGGTCCCGATGATTGTCCAGTTTTCTAAGGTTGCCGGGATACCAAACAGCTGGCTGATATAAATACCAGTAACCCAGGATACGACCGCAGCCAAGGTTGGCAGGTACAAAAAGGTTTGAAACCATCCAAAAGCACAGGAACTTCTAATGCCAACAAATTCTTCTGCATAGGCGACCAGCCCTCCTGGCTTGTCCGTTCTTGTTGCAAGCTGTGATATGGCCAGACAGCCAAATACGATCGCAATTGCTGCAGCGATAAATACTATGATACCCAGTAACACATTACCATTGGTATACTTCAGTATATCATCCGATTTAAAAAAGATACCAGAACCAATAACTATTCCTGTTATCATGGTAACTGCCGTAAATAGTCCGTAATTTCTCTTGTTCATTGTAATTTCCTTTCCTACTTATGCTGTTTTTGAACATTTTAGTCAGAGAATTTTATCCTTCTTATATAATAGGGCTGTCGCTAATACACGATAGCATAACAGCCCCCATTATCCTAAATGATCCTTTTCATCACTATTCAACGATATCTATATCCCTTGGAGGAAAAGGTTTTTCCTCTTTGTAATAGAATACCTTTAACACGTAATCTACACAGGAATCCACGCCGAACATGAATTGACCGCAATCGTCTGTAAATGTAAAAGTAACCGGAATTAATTCGCAAGAATCTTTGCAGTCTTTGTGACCTACTTTTTTGAAAAGTTTTACTGCTGCATCTTTGACTGGTCTTCCATTTGGGAATTTTACAACGCCATGTATAACAGCACGTTTCTCTTCATCGAGTACGATACAAAGATCTCTCTCTTCATTCGGTTTCAATTGGTCATAACCACTTAAATCAATTTTTTCTAATTTCCAGCCCATTAATTCACCTCCATTCCGCTTATCAGGAGGCTATAGGCAATGATTTATTTCGTTTCATGGATTACAGGATGATACATTTATTTAAACATATTGTAACCTAAGCTACGGAATTTATGATTGCCTCTGCACTCTCATTTTATCTTTTGTTTACATTAATATCATATTCCAGATGTCGAAATATGTTACAAAAGAAAATGAAAGTTTTAATGATACCGCACTTGATTACACACAAAATATGATATGCATCCTCCGTTTATACTGCGAAAAAGTCATATCATAATAGTATATCTTATTTTAACAGAATCGCTCTTACCGGAGATGCCTCGGTACCCACTAGCTTCACCGGAGCAGCGATTAACAAATAATCACCCTCCTCAATTTCCGATAAGCATAACCCTTCCAATATTACAATATCCTCGTTTAGAAGCATAATATGTGTCTCATGCTCAGACTGGTTCCGTTCTATTCCCAGACTGTCGATGCCTACTCCACAGATCTTCATTTCTTTTAAATACTCGGCACCCGTCCGGTCAACGTAGATAAATTGATTTTCTAAGATATCCTCAAATGAATTTTTGGTTTTTAATAGCACGAAATCCCCTTCTTCTATGTTCTTATGCTTTAAATCATCAGCTGTAATTTTATCATTCACGCTCGTCAAATCTAAAATCTTTGCTCGGGTGATTACCTTGGATAACTCCAGTGTCTCCAAGGTACTTCCATTCGGAATCATATGCAGGGGACGGTCCAAATGCGTACCGGTATGCAAATTCATAGTTAGTATAGATTCATAAACCGAACCTGTAGAAAAATCAGCCGCAACTGTTATATTAGGCCGTTTCTCCTCCTTCCCTTTATATACAGGCATTTGTTTTGTAATCGGCATGGATATATCATATATTAACATGTTGTTGGTATTAATTATCATATCTAACGCCTCCTATATGTTCCACCATTTTCGTCCGTCCTTTGCTAAAAGCTCAAAGGCTTTGACCGGTCCCATAGAACCCGAATCATAATTTGGAAATTGTGACTTTTTTTGTTCTCTGTATTGTATAATCTGGTCAGCAACTGTCCAAGCCGCTTCCACCTCATCCCATCTGGAAAACAGGGTTGCATCACCACGTAAAATATCATATATCAGACGTTCATATGCCTCCGGTGTGTTCCCCTGGGTTGGTGTTTCATAGCTGGTATCCATCTTGGTTGGAACAATTCCGTGATGTGTCGTAAAATCCTTGGTATTAAACTGAAAAAATACACCTACATTTGGCTGAATACGTAATACGAGCAGATTCGGTTCCTGCATTTCTGTATCCTTAAGGTATAAAATGTTAGGCATGTCTTTGAACTGAACTACTATTTCTGCAGAACCTGAGCCTAGGCGCTTTCCGGTCCTGATATAAAAAGGAGTCCCAGCCCAGCGGAAATTATTAATATGAAGCTTTAATGCCACAAAGGTTTCCGTATTCGAATCCTTTGGAACATTTAACTCCTCCCGGTAAGAAGGCACAGGAGTTCCATCGATAAATCCCTTTCCATACTGTCCGAAAATAACATTGTTTTTCAGAAACTCCGGTGTTATTTCCTCAATTGCCTGAATCACTTTCAACTTTTCCGTACGGATGGAATCCGTCTTTAGATTTACCGGAGGTTCCATTGCAACCAGAGACAGAATCTGGATAATATGGTTTTGCAACATATCCCGCATCGCACCGGAATGCTCATAATATCCGCCTCTGGAATTTACACCCAGTTTTTCTGTCAGAGATATCTGAATATTATCAATAAATTTATTATTCCAGATGGATTCAAAAATCAGATTACAGAACCTCAGAACCATAATATTTTGAATCATTTCCTTGCCTAGATAATGATCGATCCGGTAAATATTATTCTCATCGAATACTTCAATCAGTTTATTGTTTAATTTTCTTGCTGTTTTTAAATCCTTGCCGAAGGGTTTTTCAATCACAAGCTTACTCCAGGCACCCTGCCTGTCAGCCATGTTACCAATTTGCAGACCATGGACGATGGTTTCAAAATATTCCGGTGCAACAGCCAGGTAAAACACCCGGTTTCCTTCGGTTTTATGTTTTTGATCTATGTCCTCCAGGAAATACTTTAAGCCACCGAACCCTTCCGTATCCGTAAAGTCAAATTGATAATAGTAAATCATATTCTGAAGCTTGCTCCAGACATCTTCATCTATTTTATTTCGTGAATACCTGCTGACGGATTCCTTGATATCCTTTCGGTATTCCTCCAAGGTTTTATCCCTTCTACCGACGCAAACTACGGCAAAATGTTCCGGAAGCAGCTTATCCAGGACCAAATTATACAGCGAAGGTATCAATTTCCGGTGTGTCAAGTCTCCGGTACCTCCGAAAATCACTAATATAGCAGACATTTTCACATCACCGCTTTCTATATAATCCATCATAAGCATATTCCTCCTGTTCGTTCGTAATTATTTACCACTGGGTATGGAAACTACCCTCTTTATCGATTCGCTGGTACGTATGCGCTCCAAAATAATCCCTTTGTGCCTGAAGTAAATTCATCGGCAGTTCTGCGCTACGGTAACTGTCATAATACGCCAATGCACTGGAGAAGGCAGGTACCGGAATTCCGTTTTTAATTGCTGTTATTATTACCTCTCTCCACTCCGGTTGATACCTGTTAACACAATCCTTAAAATAATCCTCCAGTAATAAATTTACTAACGTCGGATTCTTCTCATAGGCCTTTGATATCTCATTTAAAAATTGTGCCCGGATGATGCAGCCTCCACGGAAGATTTTCGCTATCTCACCGTATTTTAAATTCCATCCAAACTTTTCGGAAGCAGCCCGAAGCAGTCCAAATCCCTGTGCATAGACACATATTTTACTTGCATATAGTGCTTTTCGTACGGATTCTATTAAATCCTTTGATTTCTCTGTGGTTACACTAGGTCCTGTCAGAATATTTGCTGCTGCTATACGCTCTTTCTTCATGGAGGATAAATAGCGTTCAAAAACAGCAATGGTAATCGTTGAAGCCGGTACGCCCAGATCAAGTGAAATCTGTCCGGTCCATTTACCGGTACCCTTCTGGCCGGCAGAATCCAGGATAAGATCTACGATATATTTTCCGGTTTCCGTATCCTTCTTTGTAAAAATATCTGCTGTAATATCAATCAGATAACTATTTAACTCACCCTTATTCCATTCCTTAAATATTTCGTGAAACTCCGGTGGAGTCAGATGAAGCAATTGCTTTAGGATAAAGTAAGCTTCGCTGATCAGCTGCATATCCGCATATTCAATTCCGTTATGAACCATTTTAACAAAATGGCCGGCTCCGTTTTCTCCGATATAAGTGCAGCAGGGTTCATTCTCCGCCTTTGCTGAGATCGTTGTTAAAAGCTCCTCCATCATATGATATGCCATGAGTTTACCTCCGGGCATAATGGATGGTCCCTTTCTGGCACCTTCTTCTCCGCCGGATATACCGGTTCCGAGGTAATGATAACCGAGCTCCTCTAGTTCCATGCTTCTTCGCATAGTATCAGGATAATAGGAGTTTCCGCCATCCATCAGTAAATCACCTTTTGAGATTAACGGAAGTAGCAGCTTAATCGTGTCATCCACGGCTTCCCCGGCTTTTACCATCAGAATAATCTTTCTTGGTAACTCAAGAGATGCAACAAATTCCTCTAAAGTGTAATTTCCTGTTACACGGTCATTTAAGCCTTCTGTTTTCGCATCCTCGAGCATTTCATCCGTCTTTTCCGGTGACCGATTATAAACTGATACCGTAAATCCGTGTTCCGCGATATTAAGTGCCAAATTTTTTCCCATTACTGCAAGTCCAATGACTCCTACCTGTTGCTTTCTCATAATACTTCCTCCTTGTTACGAATCATAGATCTCCTATGTAATTCATATAAATCATTATAGTCGCAAAAAGTTATAAATATAATCCTCCTGCTTGAATCTCTTTACCGGATGATAGGATGCACATACATTTCATAAATCGGTGTCGTTTGCTATTACATTAATCTTCTATCTCATATCCATGATCCCTGAGTGTTGTTTTCACCTGTTCAAGATCAATCTTTTTTGCTGCAGCACCCTTGGAGAGTGTCATAAATCTACCGACCGTGTTTAACATGCCCGGCTTTGTGATATCTATAAACCCAAGTTGGGCCAATACCTGTGGCAGCTCAGGATATTCACTGCAGAGTTCATATACGGTTTTATTTAAATTCAAACGTTCTCCACTCATTATTCTTACCTCCTGTTATGGGAATGTATATCGTATTTTATCATATCAGAATGTTTCGATTCAATTTATATATGATTAAAATAGAAAATAATCTCATAAACTAACCTCATAATCTTATCTTTCTATTATTTTAATAAAAAAAACCATATATTTCTGTGATACAAATCACATTTATCATGCTTTTGGTAATTTATTCTTGCGTTTGTATCAACTCAAACCTCGCTTGACTGATACTTCACTTTATCTTCGCGTAAATATAAGAGCTGCGGTAAACATAAATTTATGTTTACCGCAGCTCGTGATGATTATGCGTTAGAATACTAACTCCTCAAAGATGGCTTTCACCGTTGTCATTTCTTTCAGTCGATGTACATTATCGCCGCAAAAAATTAATCCTTCTTCAATGTTACCCTGTACCGCATCGATTAACGCCTTAGTGATGCAATAAGGTGCTTCTTTCGGATTACAATGCTCTAAACAGTTAAAACATTTATGAATCACCAGTTTGCCTTCCTCTACCCTTTTTAAAAACGGATTGATGATTGCACGACCCGGCATACCTACCGGACTGATTACGATCTTTACATCTTCTTTTTTTGAATTTAAGTAAGCATTTTTATATTCCTGGCTGGCATCACATTCCTCTGTAACCACAAATCTAGTCGCTATCTGTACACCGTCCGCACCAAGCTCCAAAGCATGCTTGATATCATCCCGGTCAAAGATACCTCCGGCAATCACTACCGGTATATCCTTTTGATATTTTTCCTCGAATTCCTTCTTATATTCAATAATGCCCTTCATTTCTGCGTCATAGTCCATTTCTTCTATATGATCCAATTGATCCTTGCTAAATCCTAAATGACCGCCCGCACGAGGTCCTTCAATTACGATAAAATCTGCAGTTGTCTGATATTTTTTATCCCACATTTTAAGTATGACCGATGCAGCTCTTATGCTTGAAACAATCGGAGCAATTTTTGTCTTGAAACCTTTCACCAGTTCGGGAAGTGAAATCGGCAGTCCGGCTCCTGAGATAATAACATCGGCTCCCGCTTCACAGGCTGCCTTGACATATCTTTCATATTGCTTGGTAGCTACCATGATATTAACTCCTACCACTCCGCCTTCTGCATTTGCTTTTGCTAACTTGATATGTTTTTCTACAGCTATAATATTGGAATCTACCTGATGCTTTTGAAAATCCGGTTCATCATACCCAATCTGGGCGGTTGAAATAATCCCAATGCCACCCTCTCTTGCAACAGCGGCAGCCAGCTTAGATCTGCTTACACCAACACCCATTCCACCTTGAATAATAGGTATTTTTGCTATTAAATCCCCGATGATTAATGGTTTCATTTTCATAATTAACCTCCATTCCTCCGTTTACTTACGGCACTAACTATATAAAATTTAATCTATTTTAGGTTTCGTTAATAATCCCATTCATTTACTTTGATTGTCAAACTATTCATCTGATAAAATCCGGTGTTTCCACCGGTAACCTTATTATAATCTTATAAAGTCTTGTTGTCAATATATACTAGTGCATTTTTCTATGTTATGTAGTATTAATTACCATATATACTTAAATCAAAAACCACTTAAATTTAATTTAAATAATAGGTGCTGTTACTATTCTATAATCAGTCGCTTAAGTATTGAAGCATGCGGAATAACCTTCGTAACGTCACCTATGATTTATTCTATCACGTTATAACATGTTTTCATAATTGCATTGTTTTTATTATTGCATTGTAATTGCATTGTTTTTTCGTAATTGAATTGCATTGTTTTTTTATGTTTGAAATTTGGTTAAAGTGCCGAAAGCACCGAAGGAGCTTTTAACTCTTTAACCAAATTTGTTATCATAATTATAATTTAATACCGTTTATGATTAACTACAATCGTCTATCCCCATCACTCTTGGAAAGGTGATAATTCAACACGGATAAAGTAACCTTGATCATGGTGGCATACCGGACATTCCTTAGGAGCTTCCTTTCCCCAGTGAATATATCCACAGTTTAAACAAATCCAACCGGTTTCTACGTCTGATACATAAAGTTTATTCTCTTCCAAAAACTGTGCAAAGCGTTTAAAACGGTCTCCATGTGTTTTTTCAATACCTGCAATCATATGAAATGTAGTTGCGATTTTGTTAAAACCCTCCTCCTTGGCAATGTCACCAAAGTTCTTATATACCGGATCATATTCTTCATACTCATTATGAGCCGCAGACTGGAGAAGCTTAAGTACATTATCATGAATATCTACCGGATAGGCTCCGTCTACCTGAATATTTTCACCGGCAAGATCCTTTAAATAATTGTAAAAGATTTCTGCATGCTCTTTTTCCTGATCAGCGGTATAACGGAAAATAGCTTCTATTGCATGATGGTGTTCTTTTTTTGCCTGTGAGGCCGCAAAGGTATACCGGTTTCTTGCCTGACTCTCCCCTGCAAAAGCTCGCATCAGATTATCCTTGGTCTGGCTGTTCTTAAATTCTACTGACATCAAATTTACCTCCAAATGAAATTTAGTTCTATTATTCCCGTAACTTAGAAACAAATTCATATTTTAGGCAGGATTGAATCAAAAAGGACTGTGATATGAATAGACATTTCATGAAATGGATTCACGAAATACTTTCCTTATCACAGCCCCTACTAAAATTATCTTAAATCATATTCCTTCAGAAGAATATTGTTTTCCAGATGAATGTGCTGATGCAGATCCTTCTCCATCTCCTCCAGCAAATAATACGCCATCTGATACGTACCGCAAGCATCCTCAGGAAGGGTATAATTCTTTGTTGTATTACGAAGCTTACTCAATATATCACCGGCCGCTACATGCTCACCAATGATTTCGGTGGTAAGCCCTGTTACTTCTCCACGATTAATTTCATCGCGGGATAATGCAGGAAACAGCATGGTTTCTTCCTTTAACAGATGCTGCTCTAAATCAGCCTTTAAAGTACCAAATAAACGGTATACATCAAACAGCTCTCGATGATTTATGCCATGTACACGTAATATAGTCTCTAAAACCTGGGAAATCTGAGGCAGTGTCTGACGCATATAAGAATGATGTTTATCCTCAATGTAGGTGGATAATACGGACGGACTCATTTGAGTAAAATCATCCTCCCTGTCCTCATAGCAGTTCTTACGTTCCTTTAAAGCAGCATTTAACCGGTCCTGTAAATCCTCCTCCTTCAAATTCTGATGAATGATTACCTCCGATAATAATCGGTTACCACCACAGCAGAAATCAATGTCAAATGCGCTAAAAATATTTTTCGCTTCCGGCAGTGCGGCAACGATACCACCGATTGTCATTTCCTTATTTATATTATTCATACTCATATCCTCCTGTTATGTTCGTTTATTGATGCGTTCATGTTAACGCATAGGAGAATATAATTCTGTGATTTGAATCAAAACTAAAATTTATTATTTTGAAGCGACCCATTAACGAAATTAGATACGAATATCCTCCGGATTTCCTGCTAATGATACCAACCCATCATAATCAGTAATCAAAATTGATTTATTGTTGAGGGAACTGATCATTCCTTCACTTTCTAACTGACCAAGCTTACGGCTTAAAGTCTCACGTGCAATCCCCAGGTAATTAGCAATCCCTTCCCTGCTTAACGGCAAATGGATTACGATACCCTCCGGAGTCTCAGTTCCGAATTTAACGGCATATTCCAGTAGAATCCCTCCGATACGGTTATCTACATTACGTACCCCCATGCTTTGTAACGCATTCTCCAGACGTACCATTCGTTCTCCAAGCTCTTTAATAATTTTTACGGCAATATCCGGATGCTTATGAATCAACAGTTGAAACTGAGTTTTTGACAGCATACAGGTTTTTACCGGCTGAAGTGCTTCCACCGTATAGGTAGCTGTCCGGTCACTGAGCAGATTTTGTTCGCCAAAAAAATCACCTTCCGTAAATATATACAAAATCTGTTCTCTTCCATCCGTCGAATACTTATATGCTTTCACATTGCCTTCATTTATGATAACAAGGGATTCCAGTTTGTCTCCGTCAAAAATAAGCGTTTCGCCTTTTTTATAATCCCGATGGCTTAATATCTCGGAAATTTTAAATAATTCCTCTTGATCCAGCGATGATAATATCGGCACCTTATGCATACAGAGCCTGTCCTGGCAACTTCTGCATTTACACTGTTCTGCCATACTTTCATTCCTCCTTTACCTATCTTTTGATTCTATAATAAATTTCACCATCCAAATAAAATAAATTTTCATTCATATTTATCATGTTCGTGTGAAAAATATGGCCTCACACGATCCCTCCACTCTAATATACTAATATATCTCAATAAATTCAATGCTATTATGACGGTAAATGAATTGCTTATTAAATCATGGTTATGTTAAAGATATCTAAAAAACATCACATTTTATTGTGAAAAACCCTGATTTCACAGAAAAATTATCTGATATATGTTATCAATTGAGTCTGTTTTTTAATACAAATACCATTTTTCGTCATTTATATTATTGAAATATGATATTTTATTTGCATTTAGATTATAATTTTGTACAATATAGCTATAGCATATTTTTTAAAATGAGTTAAAATATACATATTATTGCGTAAATATATGTCTAAATTAATGGGAGGTTAATAGATGGAGCAAACGATAAGCCAACTTTTTGAAATAGAAAAAAAGGCGAATCAAATCATAGATCGTGCCTCAGATGAAAAAACCAGATTACATGATGAACGTGAAAAAGATATAAAGCAAATGGAAGAATCAATCAATATCTCTACATCCAAAAAGTTAAAAGCTCTACAGGAAAAGGCAGATGCTGATTTAGCCAATGAAACGAAAACAATCATACAAAACTGTGAAAAGCATTTACTGGACCTAGAAGAAATAAATCAAAAGAAATATAATTTGCTGGTAAATCAGATATTTGAGCATATAACACGTACTTAAATTAACGGAGGTTCCTTATGAGCAATCTTTTGACCTACAGCGGTATTAATACGAAGGTTAGGGCAATGGAATCAAATCTGATCAGTATTGATGATTTTTACAAAATATCGATCCTAGATAAGGTTTCTGACTTGATACTTTTTCTGAAAAATCACCCTGGATATAAAGAGATTTTCAGCCGTTATGATGAACATGAGCTGCATAGGTCAGATGCTGAGCAGCTGTTTGTTAATGCTCTTTATCACGATTTTACGAAAATTTACCGCTTTGCTGATAAAGCCCAGCGAAAGGATTTGGAATTAATATTCTTCCGATATGAGGTTAACATTTTAAAATCCTGTATTCGTATGATCTATAATGACCAGGACAATTACGATTTATCTATTTTTTACCCTTTTTTCAGCAAGCATTCCAAAATAAATATTAATACACTTGCAGCATGTCATACGATTGAGGAATATATTAATAATTTAAAGGGTACCGAATACCATTCCTTATTGATGAGAATTCAAAATTCCGGGCATGCCACCTCTTTTGATTATGAAATGCAGCTGGATATCTATTATTTTAAAAAGACCTGGAAGTTGAAGGATAAATTCTTATCCGGGGACAGTTTGAAATCCTTTACCGATCGATTAGGTACCGAAATTGATCTGCTGAATATTTTATGGATCTTCCGGGCAAAAACCATGTATGATATGCCATCAGCCAATATTCTATCCTTCGTCATACCGGTTAATTACAAACTTCCGAAGGACAATTTGCTTCGATTAATTAATGCAGCTTCTCACGATGAATTTTTCTTGATCGTACGACAAAGTCATTACCGCTCCTTTGCTGTTTCGTTACAGGATGCTACCATGGAAAGTGCTTATCGAAGCATTGTTAACCGGATTTACAGGAGAAATAGAGAAAGATACCCGTATTCCACCGCTACCGTCAATCATTATCTTTACCAAAAAGATACCGAAGTGGCCAGACTTACAACTGCTGTTGAATGTATCCGCTACCGGTTAGATCCTCAGCTAAAGCTAAAGTATATCCTGTCCTAATTGAAGTTACTTTATGTAGTTTCAATCATGCATAATCTAAATACCGGAGGTGTTACCATTGATTGAAAAAATGAAGTTTTTAAGAATTACCGGTCCTAAGCTTGCATTTGACAATATCATCAATGTTTATTTGAATAAATATGATATCCAATTGGAAAATGCCCTTTCCGAACTCAGTGATGTTCATGATTTAAAACCTTTTGTCGATCTTAATCCGTACAAGGATCTTCTAACAAAGTCAGAAGAGCTCATCAGAAAATTTGATAAAAGTAAAATCGCACAATCAGGTACTGTCCCACCGGAAAAAGCAGCTGAAATTATAAATTCAACGATTGCAAAGCTTACCGACTTACAAGTAAGAAAAAAAGATTTAAAAGAAAAACGCGCGTATTTGGATGACTCTTTAAGGCAGTTGGAACCCTTCCGTCACTTGGATTTTGAAATTGATAAAATATTAAATTTAAAATTTATTAAGTTCCGGTTCGGAAAAATCCAACTTGAATATTATGACCGGTTTTCAAAATATGTGTATGAAAATTTGAACACCCTATTTTATGAATGCGAACGGGATCATGATTATGTCTGGGGTGTCTATTTTGTATCTCATACCGATTCGGTGAAAATTGATGCAATTTACGCCTCTCTTCACTTTGAACGTATCAAACTGCCTAATCTTTATGAGGGAACTACGGAGGACGCTTATAACTCTGTTTTAAATCAAAAAAGCGGAGTACTTAGTGAACTTGCCGACGTTTCCAATAAAATCAAGGATATTTTAAGAGAGCAGGAAAATGAATTGATTGCGGCTTATAATACCTTGAATAATTTTACGAGAAACTTTGATGTCCGTAAGCTTGCCGCATGTACCAAAGATAAAGGAAACAGTGAAGTATTCTTTATTTTATGTGGTTGGATTGCTGAAAAGGATGCCGATAATTTTGTACATGATATTGAAAAAGAGCCGAATGTATATTGCATGGTGGATGATGTTATGGACGTATCGGATACCAAGCCTCCGACCAAATTAAAAAATCCAAAATTGTTTAAACCCTTTGAAATGTTTATAAAGATGTATGGCTTTCCTGCTTATAATGAGATAGATCCTACCTCTTTCGTAGCTATTACTTATTCCCTGATCTTCGGAATTATGTTCGGTGATGTCGGACAGGGACTGTGTCTGGTCATTGGCGGTGCTCTATTATATTTTATAAAGAAAATGAATATCGCAGCGATTATCTCCTTCGCCGGTGTCTTTTCTACCATTTTCGGATTTCTATACGGCAGTATATTTGGATTTGAGGATTTGATACCCGCTTTTTGGCTCTCACCGATGCACAATGTTATGACCGTTTTATTAACTGCTGTTGGTTTCGGCGTATTTTTAATCATTGTTGCAATGATAATTAATATTATTAATGGGTTAAGAGAAAAGAAGTACGGAAAAGTGCTGTTTGATACCAATGGCGTCTCCGGCCTTTTATTCTACGGTATGGCAATCACCTGCGTTTTATTGATTTTTAGCGGGCATCCCCTACCGGCAACCATACTGTTAATCATCTTTTTTGCCCTTCCGCTTTTATTAATTTTCTTTCGGGAGCCACTCACTCATGTTCTCGAAAAAAAGAAAAAAATATTTCCGGAACATAAAGGCATGTTCTTTGTAGAATCTACCTTCGAGTTGTTTGAAGTAGTTTTAAGTTATGTTACTAACACCATATCCTTTTTGCGTGTCGGTGCTTTCGCCTTAAGTCATGCTGCTATGATGGGTGTTGTTATGCTGTTAGCCGGGGTTGAAACGGGAGATCCGAATATCTTTATTTTAATCTTTGGAAATATTTTTGTAGCAGCTATGGAGGGACTGATTGTCGGTATTCAGGTACTTCGTCTCGAATATTATGAAATGTTTAGCCGCTTTTACCGGGGAACCGGCAAAGAATTTAAACCTTATAAAAATAATAAAAAATAACATTGGAGGATATCATTTATGGCATTAAAAATAACAATCGTAATTACTTTAATCTTAAGTATTATTATTCCTTTCGGATCTTTTCTGATACAACGAAAAAAATCCAAGGGCGGACTAAAAGCTACGTTAGCATGTAATGCATTCTTTTTCTTCACAACCTTAATCATTGCAGACGTTTTAATATTCAGCGGTAAAGTATCCGCTGCCGAAGCCGAGACTGTTACAGCCGCTGCAACGGATGGTTGGAAATATATCGCAGCTGCTTTATCTACCGGATTATCCTGTATCGGTGGCGGTATCGCCGTTGCTTCTGCGGCTTCCGCAGCACTCGGCGCAATCAGCGAGGATGCTTCTATCATGGGTAAATCCTTAATCTTTGTTGCTCTGGCAGAAGGTATTGCACTTTATGGCTTAATTGTTTCCTTTACAATTTTAGGCTAAGGAATGGAGGTTTTCGTATGCGGATGTATCTTATCAGTGACAATAATGATACCTACACAGGAATGCGTCTGAGCGGTGTCGAAGGTACGGTAGTTCATACAAAGGCAGCATTAAAAGAACAACTCGATAAGGTGCTAGCAGACAAAACAATCGGTATCGTCCTGATCACCGAAAAACTAAGCGCAGAATTTCCTGATATCATCAACGATATTAAATTAAACCGCAGGCTTCCCTTAATCGTTGAGATTCCGGACAGACACGGTACCGGACGTAAGCCTGACTTTATAACAGCCTATGTAAATGAAGCCATAGGCCTTAAATTATAATGTTCTCCAGTCCTTATTTCAAATTCATATATGGAGTATATGCCTGCATTTATAAGAGATATTATACTCCCGGAAAGGCTTGGTGCAATGAATGACCCTAAACGAAAAATTAGAGCACTTTCACGATTCGGTGATTGAGAGTGCTACGGCCCAATATATATCCATTATTGAAGATTATAAAAAAATTCTTCAAAAAACATATGATGACCACAAAAACTCTGCATTAAAAAAAGCGGAAAATACATTTTTAATCGAATCCGATATTATCCTTCGGGAAAAAAACAGGCATCTTTCCAATGTGGCTGTCGAATATAAACGTAAAGTTAATGAAAAAACAGAAGAAATTACGGAAAAGATTTTTAAGGATGTAGAGCTAAAATTGAAGGAATTTATGATAACACCCTCCTATTCGGAATTTCTCATTAAAAAAATAAAAGAAGCCAGTGACTTTGCCCAGGGCAATGTAATGATTATTTATATTAATCCCACGGATCAACAGCTGATACCTTCTCTGGAAGACAAAACCGGGGTAAGACTTACAATAAGCAACCGGGATTTTATAGGCGGAATCCGTGCAGTACTGCCCTCTCGCAGCATCTTAATTGACGAATCGTTTCTAACAAAGCTTGCCGAAGAAAAGAATAACTTCAAGCTCTTGTAAACGGAAAGGAAGAATTCCCATGATTAGTTTAATAGGTAAAATATATGGTATTAATGGACCGGTGGTCTATATTTCCGGTAACCAGGGCTTTAAAATGGGTGAAATGGTATTGGTCGGCAAAGATAAGCTGGTAGGTGAAGTGATCGGATTAACGAAGGACAAAACCACGGTTCAGGTATACGAAGAAACCTCAGGCTTAAAACCGGGTGATGATGTTATTTCTACCGGCTCTGCTATTTCTGTTACCTTAGCTCCCGGTATCATCAGCAATATCTTTGATGGTATCGAACGTCCGTTATTAGAAGTAGCCAAACAATCCGGTGCCTTTATCTCCAGAGGTGTTAATGTTGATTCCCTGGATATGAGTAAACTCTGGGAGGTTCATATTACAGTGAAACCGGGTGATCGTATCTATGGCGGCACTATTATTGCCGAAGTGCCGGAAACGAGTGCCATCCTTCATAAATCAATGGTTCCTCCGAATGTTGAGGGTGTGGTAACAAGAACCGCTCCGGATGGAAAATATACCATCCATGATACAATTGTAACCTTTACTGACAAAAACGGCATTGATAGGGATTTGACTTTAACCCAGAGATGGCCCATTCGTATTCCAAGACCAATATCAAAGCGATATGCTTCTAACCGTCCTTTAATAACCGGACAAAGAATTCTAGACACTTTATTCCCAATTGCCAAGGGTGGAACTGCTGCGATTCCGGGCGGCTTTGGTACAGGAAAAACCATGTCTCAGCATCAGCTGGCTAAATGGTCCGATGCGGATATCATCGTTTATATCGGATGTGGTGAACGCGGTAATGAGATGACCGAGGTTCTCGAGGATTTTAGTAAGCTGGTAGATCCAAGGTCTGGAAATCCCCTGCTTGCCAGAACTACTCTGATTGCGAATACCTCCAATATGCCGGTTGCAGCACGCGAAGCTAGTATCTATACTGGTATAACCTTAGCGGAATATTACCGGGATATGGGTTACCACGTTGCTATCATGGCTGATTCTACCTCCCGTTGGGCAGAGGCACTCCGTGAATTATCCGGACGTCTCGAAGAAATGCCTGCCGAGGAAGGGTTCCCGGCCTATTTAGCCTCCAGACTCTCCGCTTTCTATGAAAGAGCCGGCTTTATGCAAAATTTAAACGGTACGGAAGGAAGTGTTTCCATTATCGGTGCTGTTTCTCCCCAGGGCGGTGATTTTTCTGAGCCGGTTACACAAAATACCAAGCGTTTCGTGCGCTGTTTCTGGGCTCTTGATAAATCCCTGGCATATGCAAGACATTTTCCTGCTATTCAGTGGCTGACCAGTTATAGTGAATATTTAAATGATTTAGCTCCCTGGTACATTACCAATGTGGGTGAAGACTTTATCGAATGTCGTAATCAATTATTAAGCCTGCTCACACAGGAAAGTCAATTGAATGAAATCGTTAAATTAATCGGTAGCGACGTACTTCCCGACGACCAGAAATTAGTTCTGGAGATTGCAAGAGTTATCCGCTTAGGCTTTGTTCAGCAGAATGCATATCATCCATCGGATACCTATGTACCTCTGGAAAAGCAGCTGAAAATGATGCGCACCATTCTTTATCTTTATTCGAAAGCCAAACAACTGATTGATATGAGTATGCCGATGTCCATCTTAAAGGAAGAGGATATCTTCGAAAAGGTAATTTCCATCAAATATGAGGTTCCGAATAACGAACTTCATAGATTTGATGATTATATAACCATGATTGATGCTTTCTATAACCGCATCATAACTAAAAATGCGTAGAAGGGAGTTCGTCAGATGTCGATTGAATATTTAGGACTAAGTGAAATTAACGGTCCCTTAATTGCCCTAGAAGGCATACGAGATGCTTCCTTCGATGAAATTGTTGAATTGACGGTAGAAGGAAAAATAAAAAAAATTGGAAGAATTGTTGAATTATATGAGGATAAAGCTATTATTCAGGTATTTCAGGGTACAGAGGATATGTCCTTATTCAATACACACACTAAATTAACCGGACATCCGCTTGAGCTTGCACTCTCCGAGGATATCCTTGGTCGTGTATTTAATGGAATCGGACAGCCGATCGACGGTCTTGGTAATATCACTTCCGAATTAAAAAGGGATGTCAACGGAAAACCTTTAAATCCCTGTTCCAGAGAATATCCCCGTAACTATATTAAGACAGGCATCTCAGCTATTGATTGCCTGACAACCTTGATCCGAGGACAAAAGCTCCCTATATTTTCCGGAAACGGTCTGCCTCACGACCAGCTTGCTGCTCAAATTGTTAAACAGGCTTCCTTAGGTGAGGATTCTAAAGAAGATTTTGCTATTGTTTTTGCTGCCATGGGAGTGAAACATGATGTAGCAGACTTTTTCAGGAGAACCTTCGAGGAAAGTGGAGCCAGCACCCACGTTGTGATGTATTTGAATTTAGCCAATGATCCTGTCGTGGAGCGACTGATTACACCTAAGGTTGCCTTAACCGCTGCTGAATATCTTGCCTATGACAAAGGAATGCATATCCTTGTTATATTAACTGATATGACCTCCTATGCAGAAGCACTTCGTGAGGTTTCCTCCTCCAAAGGTGAAATTCCAAGTAGAAAGGGTTATCCCGGATATCTGTATAGTGAGCTGGCTACGATTTATGAAAGAGCCGGTATCGTTAAGGGTTGTAAAGGCTCCGTTACCCAGATTCCGATTCTGACCATGCCAAATGATGATATTACGCATCCTATTCCTGATTTAACCGGTTATATCACAGAAGGCCAGATTGTACTGGATCGTTCCATGCACCAGAAAGCTATTTATCCGCCGATTAATATCCTGCCCTCTCTTTCTCGTCTGATGAAGGATGGTATCGGGAAAGGCTTTACCAGGGATGATCACCAGGATCTTGCCAATCAATTATTTTCTTCCTATGCACATGTTGGTGAAGCAAGAGCACTTGCAAGCGTAATCGGTGAGGACGAATTGTCTCCGATTGATAAAAAGTATTTAAAATTCGGTATTGCCTTAGAACAACAATATATCGCACAGGGTCTAACAGAGGACCGCAGTATTATACAGACATTGGATAAAGGCTGGCAGCTTCTTTCCATTTTACCGAAGGAAGAATTGGACCGTGTTGATACAAAGACGTTGGAAAAATATTATCCAATAGCAAATACTGAAACAATAGCTGACAAGGAGTAGAGGTGATCATGTGAATCCAAATACCTTCCCAACCAAAGGTAATTTAATACTTGCAAAAAATTCCCTAAAACTTGCGAAGCAGGGTTATGAGCTGATGGACAAGAAGCGAAATATTTTAATCCGAGAATTAATGGAACTAATCGATACTGCGAAAAACATCCAGACCGAAATAGATTCCACCTTCTCTTCTGCTTATTTGGCACTTCAAAAGGCAAATATTGAGATGGGTATCCGAAATGTTGCCGAATTAAGCAGCTCCGTTCCGGAGGAACAATCCATAAGTATTAAACAACGAAGCATCATGGGAACTGAAATACCTCTTGTAGAATCCAATAATACCGTGCGAAAACCTACCTATGCTTTTTATAATACAAAATTTTCATTGGATGAAGCCACACGACATTTTAATAAAGTGAAGGAACTTACGATACGGTTATCAATGATCGAAAATTCTGCTTACCGTTTAGCTACCAGCATTAACAAAACACAAAAACGTGCCAATGCGTTGAAAAACATCACCATTCCTTTCTATACTAACCTTACGACCTCCATTCAGAATGCGTTAGAGGAAAAGGAACGGGAGGAATTCACAAGACTTAAGGTAATTAAAAGGCGACAGACTGCAAGTCACTAAACCTAATATAGGCTTCGAAACTCTCAAGTAAAAATGTATAATTTTAACATTAAAAATATTAATAATAAAAGTATAATAAAATGTTTTTCAGACATAATAATTATCAGATACGACGAAAGAACTTCACTGCATGATAGATATCAGACCTAATTTCGGAAATAAGTTTTAGTCGTATCTAACCAGAAGCAAGATGAATTGGGAATACAATTCACTTGATCAAAAATGAAAGGTTTGTAATTTAGTCTCAGAATTACAAACAGCAAGAGTTTATCAGAAACTTAGGAGATGATTGCGTTGGATAGTTCAAACAATTATGAGGCTTTAGGATTTAGTTTTATGTTGTAAGAAGTACCATCAAGATATCAAGAATACTAAACCTTTATAGGTTAAAGTTCTTGTATACCCATGAGGAGTAGGATCAATTCAAGCATTAAAAAAACCGAATAATTGAGACACCAAAATGGTAAGGGCAGGAATTTAAAAATTCCTGCTCTTATCATTTATCTATCAAGTAATTAACCGGTCTCATTCTTCAGTAATTTCAATATAAATTTTCATAAAAATCTCATTATGAATATCATATATAAAGTTCATTATAAATTCCTTTCTAATTCTCGTTAATAATTTTCCTTTCTATTTTTATCATAGATTTATTCCTTAGATCCATCGGAGGTTCCGGAGTTGATCTGCTTTACATCAAAACCGGTAGGATTTTGAAATATCCTTAAACCAAACTCTCCTGCCACCGATAGAATATGATCAAAAATGTCAGATTGGATACCTTCATAATGCTCCCAATTTGTATTTTTAATAAAGGCATAAATTTCTAAAGGAAGACCATTCTCTCCCGGTGCAAGCTGACGTACCAGCTGTGCCATATTGTCATGAAGCTCCGGATGATTTTTTAAATAATATTGTATATAAATACGAAACGTACCGATATTCGTTAAGTGCCTTCCATTAATTAATAATACCTCATCTTCACCGAAACTTTGATTATATTCTTTGATTTCATTTTCTTTTTCCGTGATATAATTCTTAAGATAATAAATACTTCTAAATTTATCAATCATCTGCGGCGTACAAAAACCGATGCTGTTCACATCAATATATATGGAACGCTTCATCCGACGAGCACCAAATTCAGTCATGCCCCTCCAATTTTTGAAGGAATCTGATACAAGTGCATAGGCAGGTATTGAAACTATAGTTTTATCGAAATTCTGTACCTTTACCGTGTTTAATGTAATATCGATGACATCACCATCAGCCCCGTATTTTGCCATTTCTATCCAATCTCCGATCCGGAGCATATCATTGGAGGTTAATTGGATTCCTGCAATAAAGCCAAGAATTGAATCTTTAAATACAAAAGAAAATACCGCGGCTAATGCACCGATTCCGGATAATAAAATCAGTGGGCTCTCTCCCATTAAGTTTGCAATTACAACAATACCTATGATGATATAGGTGATAATTTTAATTACTTGAAGAAGTCCTTTGATCGGTCTTACCTTCGAGATGGGATGTGTTTTATAGATATCATTAATGGAATCCAGGACCGAGCTTATTACAAATAACAATACAATCAAAATATATGTGGAGGCAGACCTTCGGATAATTATCTGGAATCCATTAAAAGCTGGTGCAAAAATATAAACAATGATTGCCGGAACCAAACCGATCAGTCGGTGGAATACTTTGCGGTTAAGCAAAATGTCATCCCATTTTGTTTTATTCTTACTAATAATACTAGTCAGTATTTTAAGTACAACATTAATTAGAATTATATTCGTTATCAGACAAATAATAAAAATGAACAAAACCAGAATTGCATAAGCCAGATACCCGGTAATCTCTACTTTAAAACCGTATTGCAGTAAAAAATCCTTAATATAATTCATCTTCTTGCCCTCTTTCTACTTCTCTTTGATTAAAATTTTACTATTGATATGACAGGATGTCAAAATTTTTCTCTAAATATTTCATTTTTAAGAAAATTTTAATGATAAATTTTATTTGAGATGTTATACTTCTGATGATGCACTTTAAATCGTCAACGAATAAATCATTCACGACAATGAAAGTGTAGGATAAAGAATTATTTTTTTGGAAACATAATAAACAAGAAATGGAAAGAGGTGATTTTATGTGGTTTTCAAAATCACAGGAGGATGTTTTAAAAGAATTAAATGTAAATCCATCCGCCGGTCTTAGCGAGGAAGAAGTAAAGCTTCGGCTTGAGAAATACGGCATGAACAAATTAAAAGGGAAACCAAAAAAGAGTCTTATTACTCTCTTTTTATCCCAGTTAAAGGATATGTTAATCTATGTTCTTATTGGTGCAGCGATTATCACTTTAGCAATCGGTGAAATAACCGATTCCGTAATCATCTTATTAGTTATTATACTGAATGCAGTTATCGGTGTCATTCAAGAGTATAAAGCTGGTAAGGCGGTAGAGGCACTCCAGAAAATGACCACCCCAAGATCCCTGGTTCGCCGTAATGGAGAAGCAAAGGAGATCAATTCTGAAGAAGTAGTTCCGGGAGATATCGTTATTCTCGATGCAGGAAGGTATGTGCCGGCGGATTTAAGGTTAATTGAAAGTGCAAATCTTCAGATTGAAGAATCTGCACTGACCGGAGAATCTGTGCCCTCATCAAAAAATGCGTCTGATTTGCTTACCGATCCGAAAACACCCATCGGCGATAAAACCAATATGGCTTTTATGTCCACACTCACAACCTATGGCCGAGGTGAAGGTATTGTAATTGCGACTGCTATGGAAACAGAAATCGGTAAAATCGCAAAAATACTTGACTCTGATAATGAAGAAATGACTCCTCTTCAAAAAAGACTGGAAGAGCTCGGCAAAACGTTGGGATATCTTGCAATCGGAATTTGTGTGTTAATTTTCTTAATTGCTTTAATTCAGAAAAGAGACTTATTTGAAATGTTTTTAACAGCAATCAGTCTTGCTGTTGCTGCCATTCCGGAAGGTCTGGCGGCTATCGTAGCCATCGTTTTGGCACTTGGTGTAACCAAAATGTCAAAAATTAATGCCATCGTTAAAAAGCTGCCAGCGGTTGAAACACTCGGTTCGGTCAATATCATATGCTCCGATAAAACCGGTACACTGACACAAAATAAAATGACGGTTGTGAAGCAATATACACAAGGAACCCTGATTGATGTTCCCGGAGATGCGTCCAATTTAACTGCATCCATGGGAGAAGCCGAATTAATTAAATCCCTGGTGCTCTGTTCGGATGCAACCTATGAAAATGGACAGGGAACCGGTGACCCAACCGAAATTGCGTTAATTATCTTAGGTGATAAATATAACCTTTCCCGAACCAAACTTAACGAAAAACATAAAAGGGTATCAGAAAATCCATTTGATTCTGATCGGAAGCTAATGTCAACTCTAAATATCGAGGGCAGCGGCTATCGAGTGCATACCAAGGGTGCCATCGATAATATTTTAAAAATTTCAAGTACAGCATTTGTTAACGGTAAAATTGTTCCCTTGACAGCCGAATTAAAAGCAGATTACTTAAAGATAACGGAACAAATGTCAGACAGTGCCTTAAGAGTTCTTGGTGTTGCCTTTAAAGATACCGACAAAATCATTGATCCTTCTGAGATGGAAAAGGATTTAACCGTAATAGGACTCGTCGGTATGATTGATCCTCCAAGAATGGAGGTTAAGGATTCCATCCGGGATGCAAAAATGGCCGGTATCACTCCTATCATGATCACCGGTGACCACAAGAATACAGCGGTTGCTATTGCGAAAGAGTTAGGAATCGCACAGTCTATCGAACAAAGCATCACCGGTGCTGAAATTGATGAGTTATCGGATGACGAATTTTCGAAAGCCATTAATAATTATCGTGTATTTGCACGAGTATCACCTGAGCATAAGGTGAAGATTGTCAGAGCTTTTAAAGCTCACGGAAATATCGTATCCATGACAGGTGACGGTGTCAATGATGCTCCCTCTTTAAAATTTGCCGATATTGGTGTTGCCATGGGAATTACCGGTACCGATGTTGCCAAGGGTGCCAGCGATATGATCCTTACGGACGATAATTTTACAACCATTGTTCATGCCATTGAAGAAGGAAGAAATATTTACAATAATATTAAGAAATCCGTTATCTTCCTCCTCTCCTGTAACCTTGGTGAAGTTATTACGATATTTATCTCCATTTTGTTAAACTGGCCTATCCCGTTACTTGCTACCCAATTACTTTGGATTAACTTGATTACCGATTCGCTGCCGGCCATAGCACTCGGAGTGGATCCAGGTGATCGCGATGTCATGAAACAGAAGCCTCGTAATCCGAAAGAAAGCTTCTTCGCGCAGGGAGCAGGTTTCAGAGCTGTCTTAGGCGGTGTTTTCATCGGTATTTTTACACTGCTTGCATTTTACTGGGGTCTGACTGAGCATGGTTATAATTTGGCTAATTTAGCGAATATTGACGCAGAGTCCCAAGAATTCCAGTCCGTGTTGACCTATGCCAGAACTATGGCCTTTATTGTACTTGCTACTTCACAGCTTTTCTATTCCTTATCCATGAGAAATTCAAGGAAGTCAATCTTTAAAGTTGGGTTATTATCAAACAAATTTTTAATTGGTGCTATTATCACCGGAGTATTATTACAGCTGTTAGTTATCTCCATTCCTCCGCTTGCTTCTGCTTTCGGTGTACAGTTCTTAAGCCTCGCAGACTGGGGTGTGGTATTCCTCTTTGCTTTAGTGCCATTACTTATTAATGAAATTATTAAGTTAATCAGCTGGTCTAAAAATAAATAAACTAACCTGACAAAATATTGTGTAAATTAAAAGTTAGTTAAAGTGTCAAAAGGTGCTACGCACTTTTTGACACTTTCATCTCTAATATCACAAATAGGATCACATATGC
>JARBTJ010000056.1 GCA_029240245.1 Herbinix sp. | reverse complement strand
CTGCATTTTCCTTAGCAGCCTCTACTGCTTCCTCTACAATCTCTACACCGTTTACCTTTCCTGCTATCGGAGCAAGAAGCTGTGCAATCGTTCCGGTACCACTGTATAAGTCAAAGATACGTTTATCCCTGGTTTCTCCAACATATTCCCTTACTTTGGAGTAAAGAACTTCCGCTCCAAGTGAATTTGTCTGAAAGAAAGAAAAGGTGGAAATTTTGAATTTCAGACCTAATAACTCCTCAAAGATATAATCTCTTCCATATAAGGATATCATGTGGTCACTCTTAACCACATCGGCCTGGCTGTCATTATAGGTATGAAAGATACCGACAATATTTCCGGAAAGAGGAAGCTGTAACAATAAATCCACAAGCGGCTGAAACACATCCGTCTTAGGACCATCTTGATCTAACTCGAACGAATCAACTTTCATTGGATTAACCGTCACTAAACTACTTTTAACATCTTCTGCCTTATTATTTTCATCTGTCTTATAAACAACCTCCACCTTAGCAGCAGCTTCTATCTTTTTTGCAGCCTCTATCTGATCAAGGACTTCGATCTTATTTGCAACCCCAATCTGATCAAGGACTTCAATCTTATCAGCAGTTTCTATCTGATCAGCATCCTCAATCTGATCAAGTACTTCGATCCTATCAGCATCCTCAATCTGATCAAGTACTTCAATCCTATCAGCACCTTCAATCTGATCAAGTACTTTAATCCTATCAGCACCTTCAATCTTATCAGCATCCTTTATCATAGTAGTACTCTCACTATACTCCTGTGAAGTCGTAATGATATTAATCAATATTTCACCTGTCTTAACCGCTTTCCTTACCAGCAGATGACGCAAAAACCCCTTATGGGTAAGCTTATGAAAATAATCGAATCCCAATTCACTGCAATAGTTTAGTACACAGGATAAAATAAAATTATAATCCTTATCAACAATTCTGCAGTCATCCACGGTAATTATGTCGTGAAAGCTTCCCTTCTTGTGAAGTCCTAATGCAAGGGGACCATTCTTAAATTCATCCCCGAAGGAAAACTCCATCTTATTCCGGTAACCCCACTCGATTGGACTTCCCATTATCCCCTCAAAGGTATACTCTCTGGTGACCTGATCAATCAGGCGTTTCACTTGCTCTTTTTTCATCTCAAGCTGACTTTCATACGAAATGGTCTGATAACTACAGCCACCGCAGCTGCCAAAGCTTTTACATGCAGCTTCCCTGCATTCAAGAGGTGATTTTTCAAGAACCTTTGCAATCCTGCCCTCCGACTTTTCACTTCTTATTTTGCTTACTACAAAATTAACCTTCTGACCATGAATACCATCCTTAACGATAACTTTCTTATCCTCTATCTCAATGATGCCTTTATTCGGGAAGTCCACCCGACTAATAATACCTTCATACATCTGTCCTTTTTTCATCTATCTGTCAGGCAAGACTGTTAATAATCACGAATGATTGTTGCATTCGTTAATATCTCAACAAATTATTCCATCCTAATAATAACGTCTTTGCCCATCCTCCTTCTAATCTATCATAAACTACATCACCGTAACATTATAAAGACAAACTCTGCTTTTGTCTACCTCCGGCTTAATATACACTCGTTTTATGTAACTAATTCATACCTTCCTTAATAAATTATATTAAGTACTATTCGTCGAAAGGAACTTGATAAATAATGCAGTACAAAATAACAAGACCTTCCAGATTATTGAATGCTAAAGGCGAGCTCATCCAAAAAGGGTATTCCACTGCACCAATATTAAAATACACGCGTGAGGATGTTGCACGCAAAATAAGATTAAAAGAATGGGATTATTATCTGATCTATAACGAGGATTATGCCGTCGCACTAACCGTAGGAAAAAGCAATGCGCTTTTCTTAATCAGTGTCAGTCTGCTTAATCTTAAGAATAAAAAAGAAATAACAAAAAGTGTCATTAGAATTGTACCAAATCGTATGCTAACCCTGCCGGAATCCTCACAATCCGGTGACATTATCTATAAGGACAAGAATGTTGATGTATCCTTTCTGCACCATGGCAGGATGAGGGATATTCACCTGTTCCTGAACAGTTTCACAAAAGACTCCCCCCTGGAGGTTTCCTTCCAGATTGCTAAGGAACCAAAAGATTCCATGGTGATTGCAACACCCTTTCCGGAGGATAAGAAAGCTTTCTATTACAATCGGAAAATCATCGGTATGCGTACTTTGGGAAGTGTTCGTTATAAATCAAAAGTGTATACCTTCCAACCATACAATTCCTTTGCACTCCTCGATTGGGGACGCGGAGTATGGCCTTACAAAACAACCTGGTATTGGGGAGCTGGTCAAGGCCTTGTAAATGGCAATTTATTTGGCTTTAACTTAGGATATGGCTTCGGTAATACCAGCGCTGCAACCGAAAATATGCTTTTCTTTAACGGTAAAGCCAGTAAACTTGAGGATATCACATTTCATATTCCAAGAAATTGCAATAATGAATATGATTATCTAAAACCATGGGCGATAACCTCCTCCGACCATCGCTTTGAGATGGAATTCATCCCAATTCTTGACCGAAGTGTCAATCTCTCCGCCCTTATGCTATCCACAAATCAGCATCAGGTTTTCGGTAAATATTCCGGATATGCAGTATTAGAAGACGGAATCATGGTTTATATTAAGGACTTCTTAGGGTTTGCAGAAAGAGTAGAGAACAGATGGTAATATGCTCTCAAATGCATACCCTGTTTCTCCCTGCCCATTTAGCCTCATATAATTTTTTATCAGCAATATCTCTTAATTCATTGATATTATTAACAGTATCAGGATAAACTGCAGCGCCAAGAGATATTGTAATTTTTATTTTTTTATTATTGGGTAAAGTAAACAGCTGAGCTTCAACAGAGGCTCTGATTCGTTCGGCGATTTGCTTAGCCTTTTCCTTTGGGATATCCTTGTAAACGACTGCAAATTCTTCTCCACCGATTCTGGACACCAAATAATAGTCTGGATTGATGGATTTTAATAATCGTCCAAGCTCCTTTAATACTGCATCTCCAGCCGGATGTCCATAAGTATCATTGATCTTTTTAAAATAGTCGATATCGATAATAAACAGACTTAATTTTCTTCCAGTCTGCATGGCATCCATCAATAACTGCTTATATTTTCTATCGAATTGTCTTGTATTACTTAAACCGGTTAGATAATCATGGGAGGATTCCCGTTTAAGATTTTTTAATAGCTTATGTGTATCTACCAAATCTTTCACCAGATAATTTACTCCAAGCCCAATTACAATCGTGGATATCCATATTACAATGACTACCGGTATGGCATGACGTTTATCTTCAAAAATGATACACAAAACTACACTTCGTACAAGCAGACTGTATAACAATAAGATTTTACGCTTTAAAATGATATCATGCAGATAGGCTGATAAAATCCCTAAACCTAAGCTTACTACCAGAATACCAATGGATGTAATAATAGAAGTTTCATTAATTCCATTATAAGTCAAGCGAAATAGGGCAGCGATCAAACCTGCAATTAAGGTAGAAAAAGTACCACCAAAGATTGCTACCAGAATCAGACAGATATCTCTGAAATCCAAAATAATCTCGGATGTGACATTAATACTAAAATAAATCAATATACAGGTTGCAAATCCGCCCAAAATCCCCAGAAAGGCCCGATGTTGAATGGGTGAATTGGTACCTATCCCACTATTTCTGAATAATTGGCTTGTAATAAAGATTACCGTAATCAATATACAAGCATTGATAAATAACTCCTGTAGCATAATGACCTCATTATTATAATATAATTTGCACTTATATGAATCAACTTTTAATTTAAGTGTTAAAAGCACCTTCGGCGCTTCCCAGTCACAATATATTGTTATTGCAAAGCCTGCTTACATATCAATATATTGTAATCGGATCTGTGTGCCTAGCACCTTTAACGTTTAAATCAATCCTATCAGTTTGTAACTTCTTGTCATTGACTTCCAAACCAGCAAAAAGATTATAAGCCTAAGACAATCAGAGTAAATTTTCTTAAAACATTATTTCACGTGAAGTGTGGTTTATGCTGTTCTAGCTTCAAGTAAAGTTTTAAGAATCAAAAATATCTATTTTTTATCATATCATATTATAATACAACACATTATGCTTGATGTAAAATAAAACCTTCATGGGAATGTATCCATGTAAACGCATTGGTAAACCCAAGCTCTAATCCTTCGCCAGACGCTTTTTATACTTCCTTAATTAGCATATTAAGCTTTTAATATTAAGATCTGTTAACATAAAAAGATGCCCTCAAAAGTTAAAACCTTTGGGACACCTTTTTCACTGTTTGATATAAATAATACATCCAGTAAGTTATTATGTTATTCACTCTGTTCAACCTGTAATTAATCTGTAACTAAGTCATTCATCGTCCATTTATCATCGTCCATTTATCATCTTCCGCTTACCATTTATTCTATTAATTATGCTCAAATATTTCTATATCATCTACATATGCAGAATAAAAGCCCTCTCCTACTCGAGAATATGCCAGTAATATCGCTTTAATCGTTTTTCCTGTTGCTGTTGAGATATCATAACTAACCTGACACCATTTACCGATTTCACCGTGAGTATCAAGTACCTCCGGACTGATATCACTAAACTTAGTTCCGTCCTCAAATAGCAAATCGACTCCTACGAAGCATCCGGAAGAATCCATAGCTTTCAGCATATATCGAATCGTCATTGGCCGGTCTACCTTGATTTTAGCATTGGCAATTTTATAGAAAATCTCACAGCAAACCTTTGTCATAGCAATTCCACTGAATGCAAATGCATTTTGTCCGGAATAACAGATATCTCCGGCAGCTCCTTCAACTACTGCTGCCGCCTCCAGCTGAATATTATTCTGATAATAAATCGCTGCTCCGTTATCACAGATATCAATATTAGCAAGGATAGGAATTCGATTCTCATTTTTGGTTAATCTTACACTTGCTAAGCGCTTCTCAAAACCATTTCTCCAGAATACAGGTCCATTGGAATGTTCAACCGGAACCTCCTCTGTTATCTCCGCTTCCTGTCTTAAATATGAAGTTATGTATCCGGCAAGTCTCAGATAGAAATCCGATGACAGCCAGTATCCGTCTACAGCAAGGGTTTGAAAATACTGACTACCTGCAGGAAGCATGAAAGAATCCGAAGCAGCTTTCATAATTGCAGTACCCTCATCATATTCATCAAACATGGCAAAATAAGCATTCCGTACGCCGGCTTCACCATAAAGCTTCGCCTGTTTCCACAAGAAATTTCCTGCTTCCCTTGGAATTGCATTCGGATTACCGGTATTAAAGTTGCACCACGCAAAGCCCGGGAACATGACGGGTTGATATATAATACCATGCTTTTCGCAATATTCCTGATCAATCTTTATATTCGTAGTTAACCATTGCTCTACCGACTCCATACGGTAACGGCCCGGTGTCCAGGGGGATGCCATATCAACCAAGCGGTAAACTTCCGCATATTCATCTGTCACCTTAGTCCAATTGTTATCCGGGAATCCTCCGATGATAAAATATCCTCTTTCCTTCAGCCATTTGATGAGTTCGATAGCGGCTGCCGAAATCGGATATCGTCCGGGTTCAGTACCAGCAAGTCCCCAGATGCAGATTACCGGTTTGCCATTGGCATGAGCATATGCTTCGGAAGCGGTCAAACCTTTATTCTCAACATTATGTATTACATCACCTTGAATCCGGGTGACAACCTTCATGTCATCCCTGCCGCAGCCTGACATATCATACATGACATAGAAGATGCGCTCATATTTCTCAGCGGCATTTTTTACTGCGGTCAGATGATGTGGTTCGGGCTGCTCCTCTATACTCGTTGTAGTATAAAAACGCTGAACTCCGACACCGTCTACTCCGTATTTCTGCATCCATGAAAAATGCACATCGATAACCTCAGGTTCATGTGCCTGATATACACGGACCGGTGTTCCATCCAAATATTTACCCAATCTGGTGTCATACATTACACCCTCCGGGTATTCTGACAAATCAGGAAATACTTCAAAATGTACTGCTCCCGGTTCCGGCGCACGTCCGGGACTCCAATGGTGCCATCCCTGATCCAAATCCCGGCTCGCACGAAACCACGCTTGATAACCTGCTACCGTCTTACCGATCAAATTATTGCGCTCCGTTTGGTGCGGCTTAATTGCTGTCATGTTTGTCATGTCCTAATCCTCCTTGTTTTATATTACAATTTTACCGACTAGATAATTCATTTTCATAAAATTGTCGTTCCTTATTTATTACATGTCAATGAAAAAGGTATAAATGTTTCTTATAAATTTAATATATCTTATATGGTTATGATTGTCAATTTAATATATCAATTGTATACCATATTATGCGTTTTTTATATATGAATTTCATTTATATTAGTTTATGATATATTCCATTGTAAAAGGTAATTTGTAATTTCATCATTATTAAAAGATACCCGCTATCCGGTTACAAAAAAGGCTCAAATCGTTGGTAACCAATCGATCTGAGCCTCTTCTATAATGATTATATCAAAGAATCTAGTTAATTCATTTTATCAATCAGATTTATTCCTACTATCACATAAATCTTCCGTATTTTTATATGCGCAGGAAGATTTAAATTGATTAATCCTATTGATTCATCAAGTCTTTACGTAAAATATAACTAAGGATTTTCGTAACCAATATTAATTTGTCTGTCCGAGTTTCATAACGGTATCGGAAGCCTGTCTGTCCATAGCAAATTGTTTTGCAGGATCATACGCATTATAATATCCCTTGTTCATCATATAGGTTGTAATCTGACCATGAGTATTAATTGCATCATCCAATTGACCGCGAAGTGTATTCGTAACCTCAGGTGTTGTCGCTTCTGCAAGGGCAGCAGCGTAGCTTTTAATCGCACTTTTTGAAGCTATTAAAAAATCAGAAGCAATGACCTGCTCCGTCATATTTCCCATTCCTGCTATATTTTGAATAATATTTGCCATTGATTCACCCTCTTTCTTAGTTCATCTTTAAAAACTCTTATTACCTGATGGCTCTTCAAAAGCAGCTCCTGCACCTTGCATCAAATTTTGCAATTGTTTAATGTGTCCCTGTGTCACTGTGACATCCTGTTCTAGTATTCCCTTTAATTCATCATCCTTTACAAGAGCTGCCATAGTTGCAGATTTTGTTGCACATAAATTCTTAAATTCTACTAATTCATGAATTTCAAGCGCTTCGTGTGGTGCTATAGCATTTCCTATTTTCAATTCATTCACCTCCATATACAAAATACATTATCTTCAATTCAATAAAATCCATCCTAAGGCTTCAGTATGACTTTAATGCAATTATCTTCTTTTTTATCAAATATTTCATAAGCATGTGGTCCTTGATTTAAAGGCAGCTTATGGGTAATGATATCCGTAGGATCAAACTTTCGTTCCTTAATTAGCTTAAGAATCGGATCAACATAGGAGTGTACAGGACATTGACCCATTTTTAAGGTAATATTTTTACTGAAGAAATCTCCGAGTGGAAACATATTATATCTGGTTCCATAAACACCTACAAATACAACGGTTCCACCCTTACGTACCGCCTGTGTAGCTATTTCTATTGCTGATTTAGATCCTCCCTGTAATTTAAGCAGTGTCTCAATCTTTTCAAAAGTTGTCATTTTTCCATCCACACCAACACAATCGAGTACAACATCTACTCCACCATCCGTAATATCACGAATGTATTCCCCGGTATCCTCATGCTCCTCTAAATTAACCACTTCTACTCCGTAATATTTGCTGGCATGCTTTAACCGGTATTCGATATAATCGACTGCAATTATCCGTTTCGCTCCGGCATATGCAGCCCATTTGATGGCAGTAAGTCCAATCGGTCCGCAGCCAAGTATAGCTACTGTATCACCCTTTTTAACTCCACCGATATCTACGCCCCAATAGGCGGTAGGAAGAACATCCGTGAGAAATAAAGCCTGTTCATCCGATAACTCCTCCGGTACCAGCGTGGGTCCCACATTCGCAAACGGTACTCTCAAATACTCTGCCTGACCGCCGTCATAACCGCCGTAGGTATCACTATAACCAAAGATTCCGCCCACATTACCATGGGGATTGGAATTATCGCACTGGCTCCATAATTCATGCTCACAATACCAGCAATGCCCGCAGGCAATCGGAAATGGTATGATAACACGGTCTCCCTTTTTAACCTTATGAACCTCCGGACCTGCCTCCTCCACGATACCCATGGTTTCATGTCCTAAGACGAAGCCCTTTGGCATGTTCGGTACCATTCCATGAACTAAATGTAAATCCGAACCACAGATGGCTGTTGAAGTAACTTTCACGATGATGTCATCCGCTTTTTCAATCGCAGGGTCCTTCACCTCTGCCACATCCACATTCTTAATACCTCCATAAACTAATGCTTTCATTTTACACCATCCTTTCTCCTTGTTTCACAATTAGGCGTTTGCAATATAGTACTTCCGCTCCGGAGTAGTATATGTTGTGTGCGCAATTAATACAGAATATGAGTTTCGCAAACGCCTAAGCTTCACAATGATTATTATAATTAATTTAATTTTCCAAATGATATCTCAAATCAGAACCAACCAATTACTCTTTACCAGGTAATACTGCGGCTTAATAAAATATGCTTGATTAAAACTAGGTTCTCCAATGTAGAAATGAAACATTCACCCAGGGACGCAAAAAACCGGTTGCTAAAAAGAAAGCAACCGGTTTACTTTTAAGTTTTTTATTACAAACCTTCAACAACAGCAAGATAAGTGATAGCTTCTACTACATCATTTTTGATGATGAGAGTTAATTTAGAATCTCCAAGTGTATAAGTGTATAAACCATTTTCACTGCTTTCGGCCTCACCGTAAGCTTCTATAACCTCTGCTAAAGTGGAACCGATATAAATGCCTTCCTCTGTTGCGACTGTATCATCCTTTAGGTCAACTGCGGAAATAATATCGGTACCTTCATTCGGATAAGTATTAACCTCATAACTACCGTAATTATAAATCTTGTCCATACCCTGAAATGCACAGCTGGGTGCTTCAAAACTCTCTAAAGGTTCACCTAATGCTTCAAGAATAGAATCTGCTTTTACATTCATAGGAACCGTAACATCGTTAATCGTAAATTTATAACCTTCCTTATCTGCATCTGCAGAATCGTCCTGATTATCGTTGCTTTCCTGTGAATTATTGTTACCTGCGTTATCACCCTGATCGTCCTTGTCTGTATTACCGCAACCTACCAGCAACAGCATTACAGCTATGATTACTACAAATCTTTTCATTGAATCTCTCCTCTTTCCTTACTAAGCTTACATTTCCTTAATTTTTGTGATTTATTGTGTATACTCTACTTAACAAATGCAATTTTACTCCATTTATATCAATTGTACAACTTACATTTTTCTTAAGCAGTTTTTTGATTAACTACCCATTCTTCTGTGCTTAAGCTATTCTTTGCGATGTTTCCCTAATGTTATATTTGCCTAATCTTCAGTATCATTATTCTGAACAAGGGCTCCGTAGCTTTTTAAATAACCGTATTCGGCTAATTCACGAAGCTGATCCTCTTTCATCGTATAATAGTAATCCGCCTTTTTCTCCCAGACCATACTCGTATCCAACTCATTTCTTCGGTCCGGAACTTTAAATTCCTCACTTAGAATTTTTCCGAAATAATTCGACATTTTCTCGGCACCGGATAAATTTAGATGAAGTCCGGCATCATACGTATCGGTATTAAAATCGATTCCGATTTCACTCGACATTTCCAGAAAATTATAATAAGCCAGATTATTTTCCTCTGCATATTGAACCATCTGGGCATCCCATTCGTCATACCAATAAGGATATGTACTCGGGGCCTTAATCAATATGAGTTCGATATCATTCTCCTTACATAATTTGGTCATCTTATCTAAGTAATCGTAGCTGTTTTGACCGAACTGATAATCGGCTAACTTTCTTCCTTCGGGAATTACCGTTACCGGCTTCACATCAACTCTCATCAGAAAACCATTATGTGATATCTTGGGCTTATGAAACATGTATTTAAAGTCATCCCAGGTAAGCTCACTCCATCTGGAATGATAACGCAGAAGAGGAAAAATATAGGAAATAAACGATTCATCCTCCATCATGGATGCCGTAATATCATTGATCTTTGACATAGAAAGCTTCATTTTGTCCAGGGTAAGACGGTTATAAGCCTCCTTCTGAGGTACATCATACTTCATAGACAATACATTAAATACCACTACCTCAGGCTTTTCATATTTTAATGTCTCCTCCAGCAGATAATAGGACTGCCAGATCAGCTGCTGAGCACTACCTCTGATAAAGCTGGTAATACCGTATTTTTCCCATAAGGTGATCGGAGAAAAATTTTCATAAACCTCGCAGTCCCCGATAAAGATAACATCATTATCCTTTTCGTCATCATAATATTCCTCTATCAGACTGCCCTCACGAATTTCCGATACGTATTTCGGCATAAACAGTTCCTGAAGTAAGAACAGTATCAGAACTGCAAAACACACTGCAGCTATATTAATAAGAATTTTTTTCTTCATGAACACGTACCTTTCTAACACAATGTCAATAACCGTCCGGAAGCAAAAGAGCCTCCTCAATTAGAACTGACTGTAAATAAACTGGCTGGCATTATATCCTACTCCATATGCCCCTAGTATAAGTATTGCCAAAAGAATGGCAAAATAAGTAGCATAGCGAATGATGTAAGGCTTTGCTGCCAGTTTCTCGCGTACACTGCCATTTCGTTGTAATAAGCTCACCATAAGTAATAAGACAACACCAAAGATAACAACAATATAGTCCGACAGGGTTAAGCCAAGTTGCATGAGACCACCCTGAAATAATTCCTGATAGTTTCCCTTTGTTATAATGGTACCATACATTTTAAAGGTAGTCGGTACATTCCGGTAACAATCAAAGGTTCTTAAAAAGCTCATCAGCCAGAAGGTTCTCATTACCTGAAACAAGCGGTACCATAAAGTGTGCTGAACATGAAATCTGTTATGGAATTTATCATACAGCGGCATACATTCCTGTGACACTAAAATCACAAGACAGTTTCCAAGTCCCCATACAACGAAATTCCAGGCTGCACCATGCCAGATGCCTGTAGCAAACCAGGTAACTATGGTAGCGATATAGACCGGTACTCTTTTACCAATAGCATCTCCAAATCGTGCTCTGCAGGACTTTGATAGATTCAACATGGATTTGCTGACAGAAATCGGAAAAAAGATATAGTCTTTAAACCAGGTGCCCATTGTAATATGCCATCTTCTCCAATACTCCACAATGGACTTTGAAAAATATGGCCGTTCAAAGTTCTCCGGAAGCTTAACCCCCAGAACCTGAGCAACACCGATGGTAATATCAATGCCTCCGGTGAAATCCGCATATAATTCTATCGCATAGAAAAACATTCCGACTAGTACATATACACCCTGATACTCACTTGGATCACGGACAATCGTATTAACGGCAACGAGCAATCGGTCAGCGATTACCACCTTTTTAAAGAAGCCAAAGAGAATTCTCTGAAGTCCGAAGGAAATGTTAGTAGTGTTAAATGAATGTTCGGCAAATAAAGTCTCTTTTAATTCATCAAACCGGCTGATCGGACCCTGAATTACCTGAGGGAAAAAGGAAATAAAAAGAGCCAGTTTTGCTATGTTTTTTTCATATGAATATTTTTCCCGGTATACATCGATGATATAGCCCACCGACATAAAAGTGTAGAAGGAAATACCCAGAGGCAGGACAAAACCCATCAACGGTAAATTGTTATTCACCTTTAATAGATCCAATACCGAATTAATATTTCCAATGGTAAAGTCCAGATATTTGATTACGCCGAGGATGCCCAGATTTAAAAGCAGACAGATGGTTAACCATCTGCGCTGCTTTTTCTTCATGCCTGCTTTATACGCTTTCCTATCCTCACGGGTAAGTGTTTCTTTATTTTCTTTCAAATAAGCCGCCGATATGCTTTGAATTTGATTCAGCATACGACCGGTAAAATAAGTAGATACTGTAGTTATTAATATATAGAACAGATACTTGCTTCCTGCGAAACTGTAAAATATATAACTCGCTAAAAGCAGGAGCATCCACTGGAACTTCTTCGGAATCAAATAATAAACAACGAACAGTACTGTTAAAAACAATATAAATTGAAACGATGTAAAAAGCATGCTGCCCCCTGTTATTCTTCTATCAGACGTTCTACCATAGCGTAAAGAGCTTTGGCTGAATTAAAATTCTTTGGTACTATCTCCTCAACCGGTATTGTAATGTCAAATTCATCACTGATTTCCGATACGATTGTTACAATATCAAAGGAATCGATAATTCTGTCATCAATTAAGGTATTACAGGTGTTAAAATCTATCTCCGGGTGTAATCCGCCTAAAATCTCAAGTATTGCATCCATAATTATTTCTCCATTCTACTTTTATATTTTTCTTTTAATAATACTCGGTTTATTTTACCGTTCGAGGTAAGTGGCATCTCCCCCAAGGCTTCAATAACATTTGGAATCATGTATCTCGGCAGCTTCTCCTTTAAATAGGTTGCTACCTGTGCTGTGGTAATATCGCCTACATAATAAAGCACAATTTTTTTCTTGTCATTATCAAAAATACAACAGGCACTCTTCATTTCCTCAAGCATATTAGCCACAATTTCGATTTCCCCAAGCTCAATCCTGTGTCCCATGTGTTTGATCTGGTTATCCTTACGTGATACGAAGACAAGTTCGCCACGCTCATTGTATTTACCCAAATCACCGGTGCAGTAGATCAGTTCCGGGTATGCATCATTGAGAGGATTTTGCACAAATACTTCATTTGTTTTCTCAAAATTCTTATAATACCCAAGTGTCAGTGAGGTTCCCCGGATGCAGATTTCACCGGTTTGACCGGGTTCTGTAATTCGCTTGTTCTCATCCAGAAGAATGATTTCTGTGTTCTTAAACGGTCTTCCGATCGGTATCATTTCATCCAGTGCGAACTCACGGTTTACTTCAAAATAGCAGGACATTCCGGTGCATTCGGTTGGTCCGTAAAGGTTTACGAATCTGGCATGGGGAAGTGCATTTCTCCATAAATTAAATTGCTTGATCGGGAATACTTCGCTTCCGAAGGCAATCGTATGAAGGTATTTCGGAATCTCCTTCTGAAGTGCTCCGAAGGCAGATATCATGGTTAAAGCAGACACCACCCAGCAGACCGTATTTATCTTATGTTCATTTAAAAATTCCACCAGCTGTAAAGGAAACATGAACAGATTTTTAGGAACGAGATATGCGGTGGCTCCAAACTTCAGTGTCGGATAGAGCTCCTTAAGACACGCATCCACATAAAGCGGTGTCTGGTTTCCGAACACTGTATTCTCGTTAAACTGTAACACCTCCGACAGGCTTTCAATATAATCAATAACAGACCTGTGACAGGCAACCACGCCTTTGGGTATTCCGGTAGATCCGGAGGTAAAAACGATATAAATAGGATCTGTGTCGATCTGCTTGTCCCGAATGGAAGTAATCACCTCTTCCTTGACCGGGGTTTTTATCATTTCCTCATAAGAATAAACTGCTCCTTCAAATGGGAAGGTTTCTAGCAGTTTACCGGTTTCCTCATCGCAAATCACCGCTTTGGGATTCAAACTTTTAAAGATTAACTCAATACGGTGCCTTGGCATTTCTTCATCAATAGGTACATAATAATTTCCCGAATAGATAACACCATAGAAGGTAACAATCGTTCTGGGGTGTTTACCCATAAATACTACAATCGGTTCCTTCGAATGACCCTGCTCGGACAAATAAGTGCCGATAGCCCTGGACCGGTGATAAACCTCTTCAAATGTAAAACCTGTTTCCTCATTTGCATAGGCAACTTTTTTTGGAACAATATGAACTGTATGTTCCAAATACTCTAACACATTCCTTTGCATAATTGTGCCTCTCTTAATTGATTTCTATTTTGTAATTAAGGATTGATATTCTTCTTTTAATTCTGCTTCACATAATTGTATCGATCGCATGGAAAGGACCTCCATCGCATCAATATATCCTGCGCCGATCGCATAATCTCTCTTGATCAGGGATAATTCGGTGCATCCTAATATGATAACTTGTGCACCTAATTCTTTTAATTCCTTTGATACCGTATAAAATTTTTCAATTTCTACCGGTTGATTCGCTTTCACATTCTTATAAATCAAGTGCGTAACCATATCTTGACTTTTTCCGGAAGGTATGACTACCTGAATACCGTGATTTTCAAGCTCCTCTTGGAACAATTTACTGTTTATTGTGCCTTCGGTAGCCATAATGCCTGCACACTTTATCCCATGCTCCTTTAAATGTTTTGCTGTTTCTTTTATAATATGAATGATTGGAACCTGGATTCCTTTTGATAGGGTATCATGGAAGAAATGAGCGGTAATGCAGGGAATCGCAATATAATCCGCTCCCATATCCGATAATATCTTACCAACTTCAATCATAGGCTCAGAGGGGTTTTGTTTACTTCGCCCCAAAATGTATTCTGTCCTGTCCGGTATCGTGGGTTTACTGTAGATTAGCATTTCCATATGCTCCTGATCCAGGCTGGCATTTGTCATTTTAATAATCAATTCGTAAAAATACGCCGTTGCTATGGGACCCAAGCCACCGATAACACCTAATTTCTTCGTAATGTCAGCTCCCTCCGTTATAGTTTAATCCCGGCAAATTCTAATTATATGGATTTACCTCCGGTGTAGCCGGATATTTCGTTGTGTCGAAGGTATAATAGTTATTTCCACGGGCTTCTGAATAAGCATCAACTTCATCATCGGTCATCATAAAGGTTTTCTTATGATCCTTATTCGGACAGGAATCAAAATGATACCAGCCGTCCCCTATGTTAACCAAGCTCCAATAATGTTTAGTTGTACCACCGACTCTGTTTACTTCCATATTATCAATTCCTGCCTGATTTAGAAGTGACTGAGAAACCGCAAAATAGGTAAAGCAATCCCCAACCGCATTCGTAATACCACGGTATGCTTCCGCTACCCAATCCGATTTATCGGAATGACCGGTATATGCAATATGATTTTTGGTATATTTATAGATTGCATATGCGATTTCTTCCTTTGTCATCCCCGGAGTCGTTATGTCAGCTAAGATTTCATTCGACATCTGGGCGAGAGTCTCTAAGGATATAACGGATTCCTTTACGTTTATTGTTGCTGTTGTTGATGCTTTATTGCCTGCCTTATCCGTAGCTGTATAGGTTACTTGATAGGAACCTTCCTTCTTTAAGTTAACCAAGGAATTATCAACCTGAAAACCGATTTCTTTATCCCTGTTATCTGTAACGGTTACACCCTTCTTATAGGAAAGAGTTTCGCCTATATAAACAGTTTTATCGATAACGCCTGTAATTAACGGCGCTTCTGTATCCTTTTTCACAGTGAGCACTACGGTTTGCTCTGTTTGATTTCCGCTTTCATCCTGAACAACGATCGTCACAGCCTGTTCCCCTAATAAGTTAAAATCCGGATTATTCTTATAGGACGCTGTTAAACCGGTTTCACCTGCCGGATTCTTAACAAAAGCCATAGCCTCGGGTTCGTCACCCTGCCAGAATTCCATGTTTTCAGCAGTAACATTCGGAGGTGTCGTATCAACTACTTCAATATAAGCCTGTGTAGTTTTTCCGTCAACCGTAATGACAATTTCATGGATAATCGGTTTGCTGATATCCAGTGTACTTAAGTCTGTTTCGATTGTAACAGTATATTTATTATCCATATTAAAATCAGCTGCTGTAACCTTCATCTCTGAGCCAGCTTCTATGGTAACTGTTTTCGTAACATCCATGACAGTAAGCTTTGCTGTAAGCTCTGTCCGGTTATTGCTGGTATCTGATAATACTAAGGCAACGTCCTGAATTCCTATTGCATTAAAATCCGGAGTTACTTTATAGCTTACCGTGACCGGCGTTGAATCCGTGATATCGGTCACAAAGTCCTTTGCTTCAATCTGACCTTCCTTTAACACCCTTTGATCTACTGTTTTCCCCGATGGTGGAGTCGTATCGATTATGGTAAGAGTTGCAGTTTGAATTTTATCACCAACTTTTATTTGAATCTCATAGGTTCCGGGCGTAGTTAAGTCTAAGGAGCTGATATCTGTTACGAAGCTGCCCTTTTCCTTACTTCCGTTTAAAAATTCTTCAACATTAATCGTCTCAGTTCCTGCTTCAATCGTAACAGCTTTTACTGTCCTCGGTTTTATCTGGATATAAACTAATATTACTACAATCAGTATTATTTCTAACCCCAAAACAAACATAATTGCCTGTTTGGTTCTTCGTTTTTTTCTTTTCATTTCTTCCCCCTGTACTATATCTAGTAGGATAGCTATAGGTTTATCCATATTTATTCATTATTAAACTTTTATGTATATGATAATCGCAAACATTATGATTGTCAATAGAATGGCAAACAAACATACTCTTTGTTATTATTTAAGGCGTTTGCGAAACAATATAGTTTGCTATTGCACACACAATACATACTATTCCTCCGCTTAAGCGTTTCCTACGGGCTTAACTTCCGCTCCGGAGTAGTATATGTTGTGTGCGCAATTAATACAGATTTTGAGTTTCGCAAACGCCTATTTGTTATTATTTACATAAAAGGAAAAATATAAACAAACAACCTGTGAATCTATGCTGTTTGGCTAACTCACTTCTATAAGCATAACAGTTTCTGGGATACAATATCCGAAAAAATCTCCATACCGTTGGTAGCCGCAACATGAATTACCGACATATACGGTTCAGCTTCGGAAAGAATCTCCGTCAATTTGTTTTCCTTATTAAGAATATAGTCCGGGTGAAATATTACATTTTCCTCTCCATCGAAGATAGCCGCATAGAAGATATCTGCTTCCACTAAGTCCTGGAAGAAATGACTTCCATAAGAAAGCTCCGGCATAAAACCTGCTTCAGTAGATGCAACTTCACAGATGACCGACATATTACACAGCTCCGTAAAGTGAACCGGTATTCCCAGTGAAGGCGTTGTGGTACCCCATCTGCCGGGTCCTACTAACATTACCTTTTTCCCCTTGAGTGCAGTATTAATTCTGCCTATTTGTCTGGCAACAGAGTACTTATCCTTCTCAGGTAACAAAAGATAAGCTGTGGTCCTGACAAAAATAACGTAATCGATTGGAAGCCTGATATTTCCGCCCATAAAATTGCCCTTAGTGATGAAGAAGCAGTCTGCTTCGCTGGTTAAAACCGGGATGTCAACGGTTTTTCCCAGTCCTTTGGTCTGCAAAGGCCGGCATTGAAGGAGATTTATTTTAAATTGCTTTTCTTTATTA
>JARBTJ010000055.1 GCA_029240245.1 Herbinix sp. | reverse complement strand
TAGCTATTTATTACTTCGTAATTACTTAATATAATTATTCGTAGCATACTTCTCAGCAATCTTTATTAATAACTCCACGCATTGGTCCATGGCCTGAACACAAGCATACTCTAATTTTCCATGATGATTGTGGCTACCTGTTCCTAGATTTGGGCAGGGTAATCCCATAAAAGATAATCTTGAACCGTCCGTTCCTCCACGGACCGGTGCACTGTAGGGAGTTCCTCCTATTTCCTTCACTGCTTCAAAGGCTGTGTCAATCAGATGCCAGTGAGGTTTAATTTGCTCTGCCATATTGTAATAGCTGTCCCTTAATTCGACTTGGACCATATCTTTTCCATATTTTTGATTCAACTTATCGGCAGTTGATAACATCCTTGTCTTTCTTTCCTCGAGTTTCGCTATGTCATGATCTCTTAAGATATAATGAAGTTCTGCGTGATCTACGATACCCTCCATCTTATCTAGATGATAGAAGCCCTCGTAGCCCTCCGTACTATCCGGTCTTTCAGTCTCGGGTAGATGTGTATTAAATTCCATCGCTAATAATAGTGCGTTTTTCATTTTTCCTTTTGCAGAACCGGGATGAATGTTAATCCCGTTGATGCTTACTTTGGCAGCTGCTGCATTAAAGGTCTCAAATTCCACCTCTCCAAAAGCAGCTCCGTCTACCGTATAGGCAAATTCTGCTCCGAACCGTTTCACGTCAAATAAGTCGGCACCTCTTCCGATTTCCTCATCCGGTGTAAATCCTATTTGAATTTTGCCGTGTTTTATCTCCGGATGATTTTTGAGTGTCTCTGCCATTGTAAGAATTTCCGCTATACCGGCCTTATCATCAGCTCCAAGAAGAGTTGTTCCGTCGGTAACAACCAAATCCATTCCGATATAATCCTTAAGTGAATCAAATTCCTCAGGGCTTAACCGAATATTTTTTTCCGAATTTAAGATGATTTCAGAACCATCATAATTTTGTATTAATCTCGTATTTATATCGGAAAATGGAACATCCCGTACCACATCCATATGTGCCAGAAATCCGATTACGGTCCCCGACCAATTTTCTATATTTGCTTCTATCGTTCCAAATACATATCCATTTTCATCAATATTGATATTCGTTATACCAAGTTCTTTCATTTCATCAGCCAAAGCTTTACCAAACTCGAGTTGTTCCGGTGAACTGGGGCAGCTCTCATTACCGCTTACGGAACCGGTTGGGTATTTTGTGTAATTAATTAATCTTTCATATGCTCTCATATGATCCTCCGTTCCTGTGTGAAACACAGATTGATTCTTCAATACGCGTTTATTACAGCAATTTCTTGTTTCTAATAAAAGCTCTTTCCTATTATATCACACATTATTTCATTTAGCATATAAAACCATCATTTCCTTAATTAAGGGCATTTCCATATATAATTTAGTACAATTTCTTTATTAGCTTTACATGGTTTTTATAAGGCGGAAAGCGGACTGGGATATCAAAGCGATTGGACCTGATTAATATACTCTTGGGATGAGAAAAGGTATCAAAGGTAGCTTTTCCGTGATATCGGCCCATTCCACTCTCACCAACCCCGCCAAATGGCAGGGAGGAGCTTGCCAAATGCATCACAGTATCATTGATACAGCCTCCTCCATATGATATATTATGAATCACCCTTTTTGCGTTTTGGTTCCTTTGAGTAAAGTAATAGAGTGCTAATGGTTTTGGAAGCTCTTGCATCCTCGTAATAACCGCATTGAAATCTTGATATACTAAAATGGGCAAAAGAGGACCGAATATCTCCTCCTGCATAATCGTACTTTCCCAGGTGATACCATCAAGGATCGTGGGCGAAATCCGGTTATACTCTATCGATACCTCTCCACCGATCACAATACGCTCTCCCGCCATAAGCCGGAGTAGTCTTTTTAAGTGCTTCTCATTAATAATTTTGGGGAAGCCTTCATTCAGATGGGGCTGTTTTCCGTAAAACTTAATAATATATTTTTTAAGATAATAGAGCAGCTCCGCCTTTACTTTTACATGAACCAGTACATAATCCGGTGCTACGCAGGTCTGACCGGCATTGATAAACTTGCCCCAGACAATACGTTTTGCCGCCCGCTTCACATCCGCAGTTTCATCTATGATACAAGGGCTTTTTCCGCCCAACTCCAAGGTAACTGGGGTCAGGTGCTTTGCAGCCGCTTCCATAACCACTCTGCCGACAGCCGTGCTACCGGTAAAAAAGATATAGTCGAACTTCTGTTCCAGCAAGGATTGATTTACCTCTCTTCCACCTTGTACCACCGTGACATAGGAGCTTGGGAATACTTCTCTTATTATTTTTTCGATGATAATGCTGGTATATCTTGAATCGTTAGAGAGCTTTATCATAGCACAATTACCTGCCGCAATAGCACCAATGAAAGGTACCATCGTTAATTGGAAGGGATAATTCCACGGTGATATAATTAACGCTATCCCATACGGTTCCGAATATATTCTGCTGACAGCCGGCTGTTGTAACAAGGTTGTTTTCACTTTTTTCGGTGCTGACCACTTATTAATATTTCGTATCGTATCGCGAAGCTCACAAAGAACCATACCTACCTCCGTTGTATACGCTTCAAACTCCGGTTTATTTAAATCCATTTTTAATGCTTTATGAATTTGCTCTTCATACTTATGAATAGTGACCTCAAGTCTTCTTAGATACCTTAACCGGTAAGCGATATTCTTTGTCTTACCTTGTATATAAAAATCTCTTTGTATCCCAACAAGTTCTTTCATATCTTTCATATCTTTCATATCTTTCATATCTTTCATATCTTTCATATCTTTCATATCTTTCATATCTTTCATATCTTTCATGCTTTAATCCCTTTCATGTTTTTATCCCTTCCTTCGTTCATATAGTTATTTTTTCGTACATTACAATCTATGTCTATTTCATACTTTCGTTTTTGTTATTTCAATCTTGGTTACTCAATAAATAATCTCCTATAAAGATAATGCTTCTGCATGAAACATAAAATTTTACACAAAAATAATTAGAGTAAAATGTATTTGACAAATAATGGTAATTGTGATTATATCAAAATAGTACATACAAATAATTACAGTAACTGAATTGTTTATGATAGCCAGTCCCACTGATATAAATTCGAAAGATCAAATCTGATATCCGATACTATTATCCGAAACTATTATTATGAAAGGACTCATAAGTTATGAAAATCAAAATAGTACATAAAATATCCTTCTTATTATGCTATATCTGCATGGTAATTATTATATTAAATGGATGCAGCAAATTTCAAACAAGCGAAGCACAACGGAAAAAGGTCGAAGCTGAAGCCAACATAGTAATTACCGCCTTGTATGATTCTCCGAGCGGACTTGGTAATAAGAATCCAGACGCACCTACGGGTAAATTAGAGCATATCACCTATTATTCTACCACCACCGGAGTAGATCGAAATTGCTATATCTATACTCCTCCCGGTTATTCCACCGATCAAACCTATAATGTCTTGTACCTGTTGCATGGGATCGGAGGTACCGAATCCGAGTGGGTGGACGGCGCATCGGTGGATGTCATAATGGATAATCTGTATTATGAAGAAAAGGTTCAACCAATGATTATTGTCATGCCAAACGGCAGAGCAGCCAAAGATGATTCCGTTCCGGAAAATGTATACAGTTTCTCTTCGGTTTTGGCTTTTAACAATTTTGAGAATGATTTAATGAAGGATCTGATACCGTTTATTGAAGAAAATTATCCTGTCTATACCGATAAGGAACACAGAGCAATTGCAGGACTCTCCATGGGTGGCGGGCAATCATTAAATATTGGCATGGGTGATCTGGATATGTTTTCTTACGTAGGGGCATTTTCCGCCGCACCGAATACGAGAACCGCAAGACAATTATTACCCGATCCTAAAATAGCAAATGAAAAACTGAAGGTTCTTTGGTTATCCTGCGGTTTATCGGATAATATCCTCTATGTTACGGATGATATTCATCAATATTTGACAGAAAAAGATGTAGAGCATATCTTTTATACTTTAAAAGGTGGTCATGATTGGGTCGTTTGGCAAAATGGATTATATAATTTTGCACAATTGATCTTTCAGGAAGATTAAATATCGCAATACAGCTTACGATATATCGGATTTTATCGGCCATCAAATTATTACCACATAAAAATCAGCCAAGTAGGTAACCATACCCTCTTGGCTGAAAATTTCTGTATCAATGTTTCATTTCCTTCGTTTTCTTCTACCTCTCCCCCTCTTTTTTTTGCTGCGTCTGATAAAGTGTACGATGATGAAGGTAATGACAGACAGTAAAATTAAGACGATGATGTATACCGCAATCGCTATAGGATTGGGATTCTTTAAGATTGCGATGATATTGAGATTATCATCAACAACCTTTCTACCTTGCGTATCACTGTAATAGGCAGGGATAATGGAGACCCCATCCCACTGATCAAAGGATTTTAAGTATTCCACTACCGCATACCACTCCTTCAATTCCCGTTGTTTGCCCTTCTGAGTTTCATAGATAATTTCTGCTTCATAATCAGTAATCGGAGTACCATCCTCCCTCTTTGGAACCACTGACATTAGACCATAGGATTTCTCTCCGACTACAGAAAGCATCTGTGCCGAATACAGATTGGCAACGATTCGATAAAGCTTGGAATCAATGATCTCTGTTGCTTCTCCGTTCGCATCAATCAGCGATGTATCTGTAACCTTATTAAATATGAGCCGGTTAGGATTAAAGGTAAAATTCATACCCGAGATATAAAGCTGTGCATCCCCCATAATTGGTGTGATGGAGGCATCAACCTCACATACGGTTTTCAATTCCTTACCTGTTAAGTAAACAGAAATCAAAGGATAACCCGGTACTTCGTCCGGTCCAATACCCAGAGAACTGATACTGAAGGCATCTGCCGTTGTAATGTCCCCTTGAAAAATTGTTCCGCGAATGGTACCGTTGGGAACGATTGCTGCCGCAACCGGGTGATCCTCATATGCCTCACCTTCCGCTTTCTTAACTGCATAGATATAAGCATCACTGATCAGATTTCCTAGCGTCGATTCATCATGGTGATCCGATAATTCTTCCAGTGTCTGAAATGCAAACGGTGATCTCGCAACTACTTCATCATATTCCATTCCAAACTGATCAAAATATTTATTCTGAACCTCATCCTTAAAAACGGTAATAAGCTTCGTAATTTCCGGATCTTCCGGAAGACTTTCATCAATCGGTTTTAATTTATAACTGTTTAGTTCCCAGTCCTTACCCTTACTCTTTGTAATCTTTAATACTCCTAGACTTTTCCCATAGCTTTCACAGGATCCTATAACAGTATTCCCTACTATAATCGGCTCTGAGAGTTTGGTATGGGTATGCCCGCTTATGATTACATTAATATCCGGTACCTCTTTCGCAAGAATTTCATCCTCTGATTCGGATTTTTTTGTCCAGGTTCCGGAATGGGACAGGCAAATGATTAAATCCACCTTTTCCTGTTCCTTTAAGATTTTGACTACACGTTTGGCATTACCGATTTCATCCTTAAATGCCGCTTCGGACATAGGTGCCTTAGAAGCAGAATCCTCACCCATTACACCAAAAATACCAATTTTAACACCATTACGTTCTTTAACAACATAATCCTTAACTCCATAATCCTCCAGGGAACTCTTTAAATCAGACAGTGTCGGGGTAAGCGATCCATTTTCATCTATCGGAAAGGTAATATTGGACTGGACGATTTGAGGCAGCTTATCACCGCTAGCTTTGGCAGCTCTTAAGCTCTCTGCCAATCCTTCTGCCCGGTAATCAAATTCATGATTACCTAAGGTCACCACATCATATCCCATCTGACCCATAATCCTAAGCTCCGGTGAATCACTCTGAAATATGGTCTGGAAGGGTGTACCCATAGAAAAATCACCGGCATCCACTAATATGGCTTCCGGGTCCGTTTCCTTCTCTAGATCAATTGCACTTTTTAATCTTGCATATCCACCCTCATAGGTTATCTCATCCCCCTGCATGGCCTTTAATGACATTAAATTATCATGCATGTCATGCGTAAAAAGTATGGTAACAAGAACAGACGGCTGACTGGCGTTAACACCGGGTATGTACAAGGACTGTATCAGGACAAATACAGTCAATAGCCCTCCAATAAAGAACTTATTTAGTTTTCGCATAATCTTAAATCCTTCCCCCAACCTTGATAGCTATGATTTATATTATTTACTTTATAACTTCATGTAACCTGACCGATTGAATCAGGTCTTCTTATTATCGATTAAATCCACGTTATCTTGGTACGAAATGTCTCCTCAGTTTCCGCCAGACAGACAGAATGAAATAGTTATAGGCCCTGTCATAGATAAATAGTGCTATTTGACCGCCAATTAAAAAAACTATAAAAAGAGCACTGTTTAAAGCTAGTTCACCCTGATAAATTAATCCGGGAGCCAGAAAAAGCATAGGTATATAAATTACATTAAAGACTATGAGCTTGACCATCCAGAGGAAACTTGTCCTGCTTCTATGCCGTAGATGTAAAATCGGCTTAACACTCGCAATTTCTGTTACCACCAAATATAGTCCCATAGCTGAAAAGGTCAAGCTATATAACTTATTGGGTGCCAAAAACAGACTTAATATAGTGCTGGCAATAAAAAATCCAATGCCTAACGATAGTCCTTCTTCCCGGATCGCTATTCCGACGCAGAAGGAGGCACCTGCCAGTAAAAATAAAGTATTAAACTCCAATATGCCGCTGATTATCGTAAGCAAAACTGCGCAAGCAAGTAAAAGGCCTAAAAATGCTATCTTTTTTGCCTTTAGCAACATGAGCACAAATCCCCTCCCATACATTCACATAATGAATCGGCACACCATAAATCGCAACATAAATTTCCGGTGCCTAATCCGGTTTGGTTATAGCCGGTATTCTGGTATCTTTGGCTTCTCCATTTGATCTGGTTCAAGAAATTATTGTATTCCTGATTTGTGGGTTCCATTGCAACCGCCTGCTGAGCGTGGTTATATGCCTCAACATTGTTACCAATGCCTGCATTGGCAACCGCACTGTAATAATACCACCTAGCGTTACGGTGCCTGATATCGGAAAGTGTATTTAATGCTTCTTTATAATAACCGGAGTTAATGTAATTAAAGGCAGCCTGCAATTCCATGGTATCCTCGTTGGAGCCTGTGAAATTAGTATCTCTGCTATAATAAGAACCGGAGTTTCCGGAACTGTATCCGTTTTCCCGTTCCTTCATAATCTGGTCATAGGCTTCCTGTACCTCCTTAAATTTCTCCTCCGCCAGACCGGAAAGAGGGTTATCCACATAGGAATCAGGATGGTATTTCCTGCTTAATTCTCTGTAGGCTTTTTTTACTTCTTCATTTGATGCACTTGATGTAATTCCAAGCACCTTATAAGGATCCATTATCATTCTTTTTTCCTTCCTTTGAATTCTTCTCGTTTTGTATCGTAATATATTTTTTCCAAACACCATTATATAGAATATTTCGCAAGATATCTATATCCATGATGCAGGGAAGCTTTTCAAATTCGCTGGTACACTCCGCCATCATCATAGTAAGCATATTCTTGATATCAACTTCATAAGAGCTATTCTCATACATGGATTTTAACGGATTATAACTGGATTTTTTTATATCCCTGTCCAGATCGTCATAAGCATCCATAATATAAATGAACTTCCCCAAATAAAAACCTACTTTTCTTAGGCTATTCTCCCACATATCTTTGTGGTAAACAAAAAGCTCTGCCATCAGATCTCCGAAGCAGCGGGAAACCACATCAATATTAGTCTCATTATTTTCCTCACATGCTTTTAAAAGTTTCAAACTATCATGTATGACTCGGCATTGTCTTGGATACTGCCTGCAAATGCTTTTATAAGACTTCTGTAGAATCTTTGCTCCTGCCAGACCCGCTATGTTCTTTTCATCCATCCAATCATCCACAAGATGATGATAGGACAAAGCTATATTCATATCCGCTACGTATTGCGTTATTTCATTCGTCAACATATCATGTTTTTTTACGGGATGTACTACACAACGGTGCTGCTCCTTCCTTGTGATACTTTCATACAGGGAGGTTAGAAATACGATTAAAAAGGTCATATCATAAGTCAGTGTCATTTGACCCAAGCGTCCGTATTTTTCTTTTAATGTTTTACACAAACCACAGTAATATGCTTTGTACTTGTAATAGTCTTTCATTTTTAATTCCGGTTTATAAATATTTACATATCCAAACATAGCATCCTCCTATGGGTCTTACGTGCTTCTATAGTATAACATATATTAAGGGCAAGGTGAATCTATTATATAATTTTTAATATCTTTCTAAGACTATTGCTTCTTTCATTAGAATACGTTTATAACTTTTATAAAATATTTATATTTACTGATTTCACCGATGTCATAATTATGATTTTATCGGCGATTATGTTCGCAAATGACTATAAACTAAAAACAGCACAAGTATATCTAAAAATATCCAAATCTATATATTGTAAAGCGGACCGATATTTATTACCCTATCCATGTAATGAAGTAATTTTGCTGTATCAAATATATTAATGAAAAGGAGCATCCTCTATGATTCGAATTAAGAAAAAGAAGATTGCACTTCTTACTCTGGCTTCTCTTCTCGTTATTGTACTTCTGGTTGCGGGAATTGTTATATTGAAAGGAAGAAACAATGCGTCGGAAGGTATCGTTCCGACAGGACAGGTTCTAACTCCAAACATTATACCGAGGCCTGTGGAATTCACCGAAAATTCAGGATATTTTAAATTAACCAGGAAAACTTTTATCTATGTAAATGGTAATAGCGATTCTGAGACAGAAGAAATCAAAAGAATAGGTACCTATCTTGCCGATATTTTGATGCCCTCCACCGGATATCCATTTAAAGTCATTCCATCCTCCGCTCCAAAAAAAGGTAGTATCTATCTTACTACCAAAAATAGTGATCCGAGTCTTGGTAGCGAAGGTTATAAACTGGAGGTAACAACAGACAAAATTACCCTCTCGGCCTATACAACCGAAGGTTTATTTCGCGGAATACAAACCATAAGGCAGATGCTGCCTGCTGAAATAGAAAAGGCCGAGGTGGTGAAGGACATTCCTTGGGTTATGGCTTGTGTTAACATTAAGGATTACCCTTCTTATTCCTGGAGAGGAATGATGCTTGATGTTGCGAGACATTTCTTTAGCGTCGAGGATGTAAAGCGAACGATCGATTTAATGGCCCAATATAAGATGAACCGATTTCATATGCACTTAACCGATGATCAAGGTTGGCGCATTGAAATTAAATCCTGGCCGGATTTAACAAAAATCGGCGGAAGCACTGAGGTTGGCACCGGTGACGGTGGTTTTTATACACAGGAGGAATACACAGATATTGTAAATTATGCAAAGGAACGTTATATCATGGTCATTCCTGAAATCGATATGCCCGGACACAGTAATGCGGCACTTGCCTCCTACGGCGAATTGAATCCGGATGGTAAAAGAGTAAAACCCTATACAAAAATCAACGTAGGCTTTAGTTCGTTCATGTGCCGGGAGGAGATCACCTATACCTTTATTAGCGATGTCATCCGTGAGCTTGCTGCGATTACACCGGGCGAATATATCCATGTCGGAGGTGACGAAGCAGCACAAACGCCACCGGAGGATTATGACTATTTTATCGGTAGAATAAATGAAATTGTATTAAATAACGGCAAAAAGCCAATTGGCTGGAATCCCTTTGACACCTCGTCAGGAACCACCTCGGAGGCATATCTCCAATACTGGAATTCTGAAATCACAGCAGCACTTGATAAAAATATGAAAATGATTATATCACCCCCGGGTAAGGCCTACCTTGATATGAAATATAATATGAGTTTTAAACTTGGGCTTAACTGGGCAGGTTATATACCGACTGATTTTGCTTACCAATGGGATCCCACTAATTATGCGCCAAAGGAATCAATTCTCGGCATTGAATGTGCTTTATGGTCAGAAACCATTGATACCATGGATGAGCTTGAAACCCTCGCTTTCCCGCGTCTTCCCGGCCATGCGGAAATTGGTTGGACACCGAAAGAATTAAGAAGCTGGGAGGAATATAGGCAACGTCTGATCCCACATGCCAAACGAATGGAATGTCAGGGAATTGATTACTACCGGGACCCAAATGTTGATTGGTAAGTAAAACATTCACTATATTGCAGGAATTTCAACAACACCACTCGGAGCTGCAAAAGAAAGAACAGCTGCCTCAGATTTAAGACTGCCCGTTACCTCGTCCAGTTCAAATATTACGACCCGGTCCGAATTCTGGTTGCATACAATAAGATATTTACCGTCATTTGATATCATCATATGTCTGGGATGCTTTCCACCGCAGCTATATTCCTTTATTTTATGTAGGAAACCGTTCTCTGCTCTGCGAAATAGTGCGATCGTATCAGCTCCACGGTTTGCGGCATACAGATAAGCTCCATCCCTTGATAAGCACATGGTGGAGCAGAAGCTCTGACCGTTATAACCTTCGGACAGCGTTGAGATTCTTTGTAGTTGCTCCAATGATGCATCAATACGATATAATAGAATTTCATTGCTATATTCGGTTATGACATATAGGTATTTCCCGTCCATAGATAAAAGCACATGCCTTGGTCCTACTCCCACAGGCAAGGTTATTAAAGAATTGAGCGTTAGATAACCCTCTGCAATATCATAGATAAACAACCGGTCCAGTGCTATATTGGCCACAAATAATTTTGTTTCCTCACGGTTAAGAAACACACAGTGTGCCCGTGTTAACTCATTGGGATCTGTGCCCTTCTGTATCTCCTGATATAGAACCTCTCCGAATTTATCCTGATTCACACGCACAGAAAATACGGTACCGGTTTCATAACAGGCTCCGTATAACGACTTGTTCTTTGACGAATAGGAAATATGGCACAACAGTCCTCCGTCGATTACCTTCTCATCGGATAAAATATATTGACAACCTTCCCTCCGAAATACATAGATAGAAGCAGAATCAAGTACTTCTGAAACTGCAAATAATAAACCGTCTCCCTGACATACAAAGCTTGGCTCATTCACCGAGGTTTCCCAAAGATGCTTTAATGTTTTATCCTCCTTCATCCGATAAAGTGTCATTGAGGTCTGCGGCTTTCGCCCATAACCGGATAATACGAATTCCATAGTCTTTTCCCCCTTATACCTTTTTTATTTAGGTGTTTGCGAAACAATATAGTTTTTGCTATTGCACACACAACACATACTATTCCTCCGGATAATTATTTTCAGCAAAGCTTTTTAATAAACCCTCAATAAAATTCTCATTTTCCTGTCCCGAAGCAATTCTTAATTTCCGGATGAAATTATCACTATAAATATAAACTTCAAATATGGTTTCCAATTCCTCCATATTCCTATGAAGGGAGAAAAACTTATCCAATAATTCCTCCGTATCCATATCATTGGGTACAAAGTAATAATAGCTGTTAAATACTTCAGGTATTTTTGCAATGATGTCAAAGTCACCGGAGGATAAAAGAAAGGCTATCTTATATTGTGACATTTTTCTCGTATTTCCAAGCTTGATAGGAAAACCCAAAACGAAATGATCTGTATCAACTTTGGTCATGATTTTCCGAAAGCTGATTGTGTGCTCATCGAGTAACTCTGTTAAATGTTTTACTTCATCATCAATATTATAATCTGCATTCTGATAGGAATATTGGGTATCTATGACCACAAAAATCCGCCTGTCTTTCGCGATAGCCCGGACAAGACCAATTTTAAATTGATTGATTTCCTTCAGTTTATGACAATCCACATAGAACCTAATGTTACTTTCCTTCCATTCTTTTTTTACAGCTATTTTAGTCCGAGAAAACAAGCTCATGCACGACATCCTTTCTTTCCCAATCCCTAATGGATATGTACCGGTCTATAAAATGCTGTAGCTACGAAGAATAATTATTATTACCCTATCATACTATTGCCAAATCAAGGTTTCTGTCGGTTACTATAAAATTTCCCTATTTACACAATATTATACAACACGACCAACTAACTTATCTACTGTTAAAACCGTAATCCCATAGGAAATATCGCTGAAGCTTATCAACCGTAAACAATAATTCATTGTATGAAAAGGACGTATCGTAATGATTTTCATCATATAGGCGATACGTCCTATGGTTCGATATTTCCGAGCCCTTTGAAGCATTTACATATGCCTCATCTAATTATGCTTTTTTGTTACCTTTAATCTGCTCATAGCACGATTAAGTGCTGCCTGTGTTTGATAGTATTCTGCAATACTTTGTTTCTGACGAAGTCGTTCCAAAGCACGTTGCTTTGCTTCTTCTGCCCTGTTTGCATCAATGTCCTCGGGTCGTTCCACCGTATCAGACAATAGTATTACCTTATTGGAAATAACCTCAATAAATCCGGTACTTACCGCTGCGTATCTCCATTCACCATCTACTTTGAAACGGATTTCACCTTCATTTACACAGGTAACCATTTCTTCATGATTTGGCAGGATACCGAATTCGCCATCCAGACCGGGAAAGACAAGTGTTTCACAATCACCGGAATAAAAAGGATGATCACTGGCGATTATATCCAGATGAAATGTTTTTGCCATAGCAACCTCCATCATGATACCTATTCCTATGCTTTGTTACCTTTACAGGTAATGGAAAGTATAAACTTAAGTATTCTGTGATTCATTTAGAATCTTTGTTTTTTCAATTACATCGTCGATGGTTCCAACCATAAGAAATGCCGACTCGGGATATTCATCCATTTCACCGTTGATAATTGCCTTAAAACCACGAATAGTTTCACTTAATGGTACATATTTCCCCTTAATACCGGTAAAGTTCTCTGCTACATTAAAAGGCTGGGATAAGAATTTCTGAATTTTTCTGGCTCGATATACGGCTATTTTATCCTCTTCGTCCAATTCTTCCATACCTAAGATCGCTATGATATCCTGCAGCTCCTTATATCGCTGTAATAGCTCCTGCGTCTTACGTGCTATTTCATAATGTTCTTCACCTACAACATCGGGTTCCAGTATTCTTGAAGAGGATTCCAGAGGATCCACAGCCGGATAAATACCCTGCTCAACAATTTTTCTGGAGAGTACGGTTGTTGCATCCAGATGTGCGAAGGTAATTGCAGGTGCGGGGTCTGTTAGGTCATCTGCAGGAACATATACTGCTTGAACAGAAGTAATGGAACCGTTCTTGGTGGAGGTAATTCTCTCCTGAAGCTCACCAACTTCATTTGCCAGTGTTGGCTGATAGCCTACCGCTGACGGCATACGTCCAAGCAGTGCCGATACTTCGGAACCTGCCTGCACATAACGGAAAATATTATCAATAAATAAAAGCACATCCTGTTTTGCTTCATCCCGGAAATACTCTGCCATCGTAAGACCTGTCTGTGCTACTCTCATACGTGATCCGGGGGGTTCATTCATTTGTCCGAAAATTAAGGCAGTTTTCTCGATAACTCCCGATTCCTTCATTTCCTTCCATAGATCGTTTCCTTCCCTGGTTCTTTCACCTACACCTGTGAATATGGAATAACCACCATGCTCTGTTGCTATGTTTCGAATTAATTCTTGAATTAAAACTGTTTTACCTACTCCAGCGCCACCGAACAGACCAATTTTACCACCTTTGGCGTAAGGAGCCAGTAAATCGATTACTTTAATCCCAGTTTCAAATATTTCAACGACCGGTTTCTGATCTTCAAAGGAAGGCGGATTTCTGTGTATCTTCCATTGTTCCTCACCCACCACCGGTTCACCGTCGTCAATTGTTTCTCCTAATACATTAAACATTCTGCCCAGAGTTTGCTTCCCTACCGGAACCTTAATGCAGGAATCCGTTGAAACTACCTCCATTCCTTTCGATAATCCTTCGCTGGAGGCCAACATAATACAACGGACAATATTATTTCCCATATGACCGGCTACTTCCATGACGATTCTTTTATCCTGACGTTTCAGCTCAAGAGCATCTCTTACCATTGGAAGCCCACCGCTTTCAAATTCTACGTCAACTACAGGTCCTAAAACCTGAACAATTTTTCCTATTTTCATAAACGCTGTCTATTTCTTCGCAAGTTATGTGAGAAATCTCCTTTCCTCAATGCTTCAAACCGCTAGCGCCACTAACTATTTCAGATATTTCCTGAGTAATTGCAGATTGCCTTGCACGGTTATATAATAATTTTAATTCCTTGATCATATCCTTTGCACTGTTCGTTGCTGCTTCCATCGCTACCATTCTTGAATATTGTTCACTGCAGTAAGCCTCTATCAGTACACCAAAAATAAGACCTTTGATATAGTTAGGGACCAGGCCGTCCATAACTTGTTCAGGCGAAGGATAAAAATGTGCATGATGAATATTATGTGCTCTTCGTTCTAATTTCTTTCGTTCTAGCGGAAGAACTCGAAGTACCTTTGGCTCCGGTTTCATTGGCGTTACCATATCGGTATAAATTACATATACTTCATCCAGCTGTTTTTCTTTGAATAAATGAATGAGGCTCTCGGCGATCTCCCTAGCACGATACAAGGTTGGGTTCTGTGCTGTATATAAAAATTCGCCGTCGATCATTACATTTTTACGAAAAAAATAGTGTCTGCCCACTTGTCCTATTACAAAAAGATAATTATTCGTACCCTTTTTCATTTCCTCTTCCGCTAATCGTATAACATTGTGATTGTAAGCTCCTGCCAGGCCTTTATCGGCTGTGACAACAAGATAACCTCGTTTACGTTTCGCATAGGGTATTTCTTCTCTACGCTCAAAAAATATCTGATGCATATGAGGAGCTCTAAGTAAAATATCATTAATCGTCGAAAGCAGCTTGTCAAAATAAGGTTCGGTTGCAACAAGACTTTTTCTTGCCTTTTTCATTTTTGACGAAGAGATTAAATACATCGCATTCGTAATCTTCATGATATCTTTCACGCTTTTCATTCTGGATTGAATTTTATTCATCGTTGCCATAAGGATCACCTGCTCTTAAATTCTTTGGCTGCATCAATAATCTGTTTTATCAGTTCATCCGTCAAAACCTTTTTCGTATCTATTTCATCGATTATGGCACAATATTTCATTCTCATATAATCCATGAGTTCATTGCGGAATATTTTAATCTGCTTTACAGGAACGTCCAGCATAAGCCTGTGGTTTGCTACGACTAACAGAATGATCTGCTCATGAAGGGGCAATGGTTTGGATAAGGGCTGCTTTAATAGCTCAACCAGCCTTGCTCCATGATCCAACAGTTCTTTCGTGGATTTATCCAGTTCTGCACTGAATTGGGTAAAGATTTCCATCTCTCTATACTGTGCCAAATCGATACGTAGACTGCCGGCTGCCTTTTTCATTGCTTTTGTCTGTGCTGCGCCACCAACGCGGGATACGGACAAACCTACGTTTACTGCCGGACGAATACCTGCAAAGAATAATTCACTTTCCAAAAATATCTGTCCGTCCGTGATTGATATTACATTCGTCGGAATATAGGCCGATACATCGCCTGCCAAAGTTTCAATAATCGGTAGAGCTGTAATGGACCCACCGCCATATGCTTCATCCAATCTGCAGGAACGTTCTAAGAGTCTGGAATGAAGATAGAACACATCACCCGGATATGCCTCACGGCCCGGTGGTCTGTGGAGCAATAACGACATAGTTCTATATGCAACCGCATGTTTCGATAAATCATCATATACGATTAAGACATCTTTTCCCTGCTTCATAAAATATTCTGCTATCGCTGTACCGGAATAAGGTGCGATATATTGCAGAGATGCAAAATCACTGGCAAAGGCGGATACAACAATTGTATAATCCATGGCGCCGTGTTCTGTTAAGGTTGATACTAGTTTTGCTACCGTCGATGCCTTTTGGCCGATTGCTACATAGATACAGATTACATCCTGCCCCTTTTGGTTTAAGATAGTATCTATCGCTATCGCTGTTTTTCCGGTCTGCCGGTCACCGATAATAAGCTCACGCTGTCCCCTTCCGATCGGGAACATGGAATCAATTGCAAGAATTCCGGTCTGAAGTGGTACATTGACCGATTTACGGGTAACAACACCGGAGGCTTCATTTTCAATCGGGAAATAGTCCTTCGCTTCAATTGGTCCCTTTCCGTCAATGGGACTCCCTAAGGCATTTACGATTCTACCGATTAAATCATCCGATACCGGTATGGAAGCTTTCTTCCCGGTTCGAAAAACTTTAGTACCTTCCGTAATTCCGGAATCTGATCCGAGAAGTACACAGCTTACCGTTTTTTCCTCGAGATTCTGGACGATACCCTGCACGCCTGTATCAAATTCTACCAGCTCACCATACATAGCCTGCTCTATACCATATGCAGATACGATGCCGTCACTGTTATGAACTACGGTTCCTGTCTCTTTTACGATTGTCTTTATTTCATAATTTTCTATTTCATTTTTCAGTACAGATAATATTTCATCTTGATTTAAACTACTCAAGTACTTCACCTCCATACAAGAGTTTTATATAAATTGTTAATTGATCCCTTTATGCTATTGTCTATTACGATATTATCAACCGTAATAACAAATCCGCCGATTAAAGAAGGATCTTCTTGCAATTCTAATAAAACATCTGCTTTTCTAAATTTGGTGCATAGCATTTCCTTGATCCCTATGAGCTGATCTGAGTCGGGCTTTGTTACAAAGGAAAAGGTTGCTTTTATCATATTTTTACTTTGAAGTAAAACACTCTCATATGCATCAAAAATTTGCTCGGCCATAAAAAAAGCATCCCGATCACTTATGACCTTTAAAAAGCTTCTGATCTCTCCGGCAAATATTCGGTCAATCACCGCATGCTTCTCGCTTTTTTTAACGGCAGGGTTGGAAAGGGCATCCTGTAGCTCTTGATTTGCCAATATCATGTCCTTTGATTCCTGGATGCATTTATCAGTAATGTTCAGTTCAAGTAATACTTTAGCAAAGTGAAAGGCACTTTTCGTCATCTGCCTGCACCTGCCTCCGCTAAGAAATCATTGATCATTTGCTGATTTGTACTGTCATTCACATTCTGCTTGATTACTTTCGATGCGGCAAGTAATGCAATGCCTGCGATTTCTGACTGTATATCCTGCATAGACAGTTTTTTCTCTAATTCTATTGTCTTTTTCGCATCTTCAATTATCTTAGCCGCCTCTTCCTTCGCAGCTTTTATTTGTTTCGCTCGTTCTTCCAATGCCCTTTGTTTTGCTTCATTGATAATAGTGACGGCTTGAGCATCAGCGTTTTTTAAACATGCTTCATAATCCTGCTTTAGTTTTTCAGCTTCGTTTTTATTGTTTTCAGCCTCAGCTAGGGAAGCCTTCACCGCATTTGTCCTCTTTTCCATCATTTCTGTAATAGGACCAAACAAAAACTTCTTCATCAGTAAATACAAGACAAAGATATTTATCATATTAATAACGATATTCCAATCTACCTTCAACATAGTAAACTGCCTCCTAATACTATCTTAAGAACAGTATAATCAAAACAGCGATTACAAAGCCATAAATTGCAGTTGCTTCAGCCAACGCACAGCCAAGTAATAAAGCTTTATTAATATTACCGCTAGCCTCCGGC
>JARBTJ010000011.1 GCA_029240245.1 Herbinix sp. | reverse complement strand
ATATTTATCAGCGTCAAAGCTTTTATCGGCAAAGCTCATAATTGTATACCCTTTCGGGAGAGTATAAACGTTGTCATTGATATCTATTCGTGATGTTGGAATCTTTTCCGTAGTAGAAATAAAACCCTTTTGAACAGCCGATTGTTGATAACCTAAATCTCCATCTGGCAAAGCCAACCTTATTTCTCCATTCAAATTTAAATTATCTATTGCAAAGTCTATGAGTTGTGACTTTATTCTATCGTAATCCATGTCAACGCAAAAGAATGCCTCGCCAAGACCGTGGTCATATAATGTAAGTCCAACAATTTTTCCATTATCCTCAGCAATACCAAAGTGCGACTGTGTCGTATTTATATGCGTATTGTACTGCCAAACCCATCTTGCCCATAACCAGTTAGGAACGACAACTTCATTTTGATTTATACGAACTAAAAAATCACAGATTTTGTGAAAATCATCGCAGTATCCAGCTCCATCAATAAAGTTTCTAATTTTTATGTTCATAAACAAACTCCTTCTAATGTTGTTTTTATTGAAGAAGTCATTTTTAACTTCTTCAGCTTATCTTATATAATTTAAAATAATCATTTCACACCTCCTAATATAAATTAACCCCTAAAACCAATCCACCAAATGATTATTGAGATTATATACATAGTAAATTATAAAGAATTACTAGTCAATGACTTTTACACAATTCTGACATTTCGATTTTACAGGCGTGTAACTCACTTTCAACTTACAGAATAACCGTACACAATATTGTACACAACCACTTAATCAAATAAGGACAACATTTCTGGTGTCCTTATTTTGCCTCTATATAGCTGTAAGCCTTTAAATGCTTAGTTTATTCCTAATTAAAATATCTATCCAATAATCCCTTGAAGGCTTTCCCATGTCTTGCTTCAACATAAACAGGCTTGATTCAGTCTCAATTAATCTAAAATAATCTGAGGTAATCTAAATTGTACTAACTTGTTCAAAAGTACGCCTTTGCTACCTAAGGCGAACTTTTCACTTTACATATAAATACCTTGTACCCGTTGATATTACTATGTTTTCGTAATATTTCTATTCTAGGCACATAAAATATTCTTTAAAATGCGAACTTTTTCCTTTACTAAAGCGAACTATTTAACTACAATAAGCTAAAGCTACAAATAAAAAGGAGGCTATACCACGTATGAAAACAAGAGTAATAACCATAGCAGAATATACAACAATACTAACAACCATAAGTAATGGATTCACATACCGAATTAATGGAGCCGATAGAAAATGCCGCCCTAATCATAAAGTTAAACTAGCATTAATGTTAGAAGGCAACCTAGGGCTTAGAATAGGCGATGTATTAAATTTAACTATGAAATCTTTTAAAAATAATGGAACTAATACAGTATTAGACATTACAGAAGAAAAAACAGGTAAGAACCGCACCTTTACCGTCCCTAAAGAAGTGTATCTTGTAATTAAAGAATATGCCTTAGATAATGGCATTAGTGCTGATGATAAACTATTCAGACTAACTGAAAGAGCAGTACAAAAACAGTTGAAAATTGTATGTTCTTACTTAAATCTTGAGAACATAGCTACACATAGTTTTAGAAAATTCTACGCTAATGAAATCTTTAATAGCAGTAAACAAAACATAGAGCTTGTTAGAACCTTATTACAACATAGCACCATAGCTGTCACTCAAAAATATATCGGGGTTAGCAGCCAAGAAATCGAAGAAGCTATTAACAAGCATATACACATAGTTTAAATACAAATAAAACCTACAAGGAGGTATAAGATATGAAATGTATTTTCTATTGTGTTAAGTGCCACAAAATAGCTACGGCTCGTCACAAATGTAACCCTCTAAGCTATGTATCCATTACACGCAATATGCGGAACTGCGTGGATACAATGAATGATTTGGGGCTTGAGCTTATGAGTGCGGTCAGCTATGTTGAGAATGTGGACACTTCTTTTCTACACAAACTAGAACTTGAACTAGAATTTCGCTATGAATACAACGAAGCAATACTACAGGCTATGCCAGACGGTTGGAACTGGTATAAATTTAGTGTTAAAGACGGTGAGGTGTGGCTATCAGGTCTAAGATACACTGAGAATTATTTATGGACAGGAGCTGAAACAGTTACAGACAGGGTCAATCTGATTATAAAGAAATTTGAGCGTTATCTGAGTTATCGTGACCCACAAGCCGTGAAATCAATATTAACTCTTATGTATAGTTAGACAAATAAAGACCTCACTCCCAATAAAACTTGGTTGTGAGGTCTTTCATTATCTTGAACCTAAGAATTTATCACCGTTTAAATGCAACATATGCTCAGCTATATCAGCTATCCATACTTCAGTTTCCCAAGCTAACGCTTCTGAGAACTTTTTATATGTTTGGAAGTCCAGAAATGCTGTAACATATATCTTGCCACTTAGTACACCAGTAGTCATTTCATTGATTTCTTTTATTCTTTTAGGGTCCATCGGACCAACTGACGTTACTGACTCTACAAAATAAATCCAATCCTTATCTTCTCTATACAACACAACATCTAGCATCTTAAGGCTATGTTTAACAACAATGTTGAAATTACAAAGGCAACCAATTAAGGTTGCCTTTAGTTCGTTAAATATGAAATTTGCGACTTATAACAACCCCTGATTATGCTTATTAGTAGATGTTAATACTCTTTTGAAATGATATGTTCTGTACTTGTAATATTATCAAATGATTTTGTTTTTAGAAATTCAGGAACTAAATTGATTTTGTTTAAATCATTCAAGGGTAGCCAGTGTAGAGTTTCTTTTTGTTGGTCTGTAAAGCTATTATTTGAAATATTCATTTCAGCGTTATTCTTCATCAAGTAAAAGAAAGCGATTTCATGATACTGTTGCTTATTTACTTCAAGAAACCGTTCTTGAACAAACGCAAGCTTTTCTATTTCAAGGCTATATCCAGTTTCTTCATAAACTTCACGAATTACTGCATCTTCCGAGGTTTCGTTAATCTCAATACCTCCGCCTACCGTGTAATAACAATCATAGTCCATACTTTTTGCTACAAGTAATTTATTATTTCTTATAATTAATGCTGCAGCTCTTAGTGTACAGATTATTCCTGCCTTACTAACAGACCAATCACTTTCAGTCCTACCTGTTAGCACACTTTTTTCACTCATAAACACACCTCCTATTTAACTACTATTGTACACGAGCTTAATTATACATTATATGGATGACATTAACAATTAAAATGTATCTTATTTTCAACACTATTCTTTAACAAAGCCAAATTCAAGTATAAAACCACGGACTTATACCAACAGGCACGATTAAACTTAGCTGAATACACAGAACTTAAAGACCCTCCGATAAAACCTTCTGAGGGTCTTTTTTATATTCTCAAAACCTTGATACACAAGGCTTTTGGAACAAATACTGTACACCGTGTACAGCGTTTGCTTTTATATCAGACTGATTATATAATATGTGTACAGTATTAGGTACAACCGCTATACTAAAAAAGGACACCCATCAGGGTATCCTTTAATCATCTATATAATGTTCAAACCCTTATAAATACTTATCTTTCTATTAATTAAAGTATCTATCTAAAAGACCCTTGAAAGCCTTACCGTGCCTAGCTTCGTCCTTTGCCATTTCATGCACAGTATCATGGATTGCATCCAAATTTGCCGCCTTAGCACGCACTGCAAGATCTTTCTTACCCATGCATGCGCCATTTTCAGCATCAACACGTAATTGAAGATTCTTCTTTGTACTGTCGGTAACAACTTCACCCAGGAGCTCTGCAAATTTTGCCGCATGCTCTGCTTCTTCCCAGGCAGCTTTTTCATAATAAAGTCCAATTTCAGGAAACCCTTCTCTATGTGCTACCCTAGCCATTGCTAGATACATGCCGACTTCGGTACATTCACCCATGTAATTATCTCTTAAATCCTTGATAATATCTTCGCTAACACCTTTTGCCACACCTACCACGTGTTCATCAGCCCAAAACATATCCGCTGTTTTTTCGGTAAACTTTTCTTGTGCTGCTTTACATATGGGGCACTGATCCGGTGCACTATCTCCCTCGTGAACATAACCGCAAATTTGACATACAAACTTTTTCATAATAACTTTCTCCTTTAGAAATAATTTTTTAGTAAGACTTCTTCTTAATATTATGTATATTAAAAAGTTCTCTTTGATTACCTTTTTAATAATAGTAATCGTTACTGTTATTATTATAATAAAAGATAAATGTGATTTTGTCAATACATATTTTAGTAAAATGTTAAAAAGTTTGATGTTCCTTCACTGTATATAATAAAAAAACTGGCATGCGCTTAAGCGAATAGCCAGTCCAGTTATTAATTAATTGGTATACATTTTGAACAAGTTCCATAAAAATACGTTACGTGACCTTCGATGACTCCAGGAAAACCTGCCCCTGCAATTACATTGATATGATCGATTTGCTCCATCTCGAGGTCCAATACTCTGCCGCATATTTTGCAGATAAAATGGTAATGAGGCTCCGGATTTCCATCAAAGCGGTCACATCCATCCCTGCAATTTATCTTTAGTATTTCACCCTGCTCTGACAATAAATTTAAATTTCGGTATACCGTTCCCAAACTAATATTAGGATAATTCTTACGGATATCTAAATATACGGTGTCAGCGGTCGGATGTTGCTTGGTATTCATTAAATAATCTTTTATCGCTTCCCGCTGACGGCTATACTTAATTGCTGCCATTTCATTCACTCCGATACAATAATAGTAATTATTATTATATATCATGATATTTCATACGTCAAGTTAAAGCGTATAAAAATAACATTTATCAACATAAATTTAATTTTTATACAACGAAAAGTACATATCACTATATTTACCATTACTCGAACAATACTTTTACCTATTTACAATCATTATGAATGATCAAAAAAGGATTCCCTCATTTAATAAGGAAATCCTGTTTATCTATATCTTATGATCCACCATTAAAGTATTATTTACGATTTGCTGGTTCAATATTGATGCTTTTTCCTTTGATCTTCACAGTTTTCATCGTTTGTATAACATCGGATGCATACTCTCTTGGCACCTCAACAAAGGTGTATTTGTCATACATATCGATGCTTCCGATTAATTTACCCGGCATACCGGTTTCTCCTGCAATTGCACCCAGGATATCTCCAGGTCTGACATTCTGTTTTTTACCAAGGTTGACAAAAAGTCTTACCATGCCTGCTTCCGCTCCGGTATCCCCGAAGTCCTCAAAGGCTTTTCCTTCTTCCGCTTTACTTCCATCATCACCCATAGCCATCTTAAGAAATGCAGCCGCTATATCAAGCGAAGTGTAGCTTGCACCGTTAATACGGTCTTCAATAAGATCTATGATTTTTGTAAGGTCCTCATTTTGAATCATTGTATGAACCCTATCAAGAATCTTCTCTGCTTTCACTGCAGTGACATCATTGATGGAAGGGATGGGTTGAAGCTTAATCTTGGTCTTACAATAAGCCATGATATCCCTAAGCTTATATACTTCTTTGCCAACAATCAGGGTAAACGCTCTACCTTGCCGTCCCGCACGTCCGGTTCTACCAATTCGATGTACATAATATTCATCATCCTGCGGAACGTCGTAGTTAAATACCGCCTCAACATCATCAACATCAATTCCTCTTGCTGCAACATCAGTAGCAACAAGAATTTCTGTTCTACCGTTACGGAAGCTGTTCATAACACGGTCTCTCTGCATTTGCTTTAGATCACCGTGAAGGCCTTCTGCAAAGTATCCTCTGCCCTGAAGTGCCTCTGTCAATTCATCCACCTGTTTCTTAGTATTACAGAATACAAGGGAAAGCTTCGGGTTGTACATATCAATTAATCTTGACAATACTTCTTCTTTATTTTTCGGGCTTACTTCATAGTAAAACTGCTCAATCTTCGGTACTGTCAGCTCTTTTTTCACCATTCGAATCATTTCTGCATTCTTCTGGTAGGTTCTTGCTATCTCCAAAATAGGTCCTGGCATGGTTGCTGAAAACAGAACCGTCTGTCTCTCAGCAGGTGTCTCCTTTAATATGGTTTCGATATCCTCACGAAATCCCATGTTCAGCATTTCATCCGCTTCATCAAGCACTACCATATTAATATTATCAAACTTTACGGTCTTTCTTCTCATATGATCCATCACACGACCTGGAGTTCCAATGATAATCTGTACTCCGCTCTTTAAGGATCTGATCTGCTTTGAAATTTCCTGTCCGCCGTAAACAGGCAATATTTTAATACCGTGCATAAATAACGCCAATTTACGAAACTCCTCCGCTACCTGGATAGCAAGCTCTCTCGTAGGACATAACACCAGCGCTTGTAGTGATCTCTCTTTTGTGTTGATTTTCTGCAGTAGCGGAATACCAAAAGCTGCTGTCTTTCCGGTTCCTGTCTGCGCCTGACCAACTACATCTTTTCCTTCCAAAATAACCGGAATCGCTTTAACCTGTATGGGTGACATTTCTTCAAATCCCATCTCCTCTACGGCACGTAGAATAAACGAGCTTAATTCCATTTCCTCAAATCTTTTTACTTCCATTCTAAATTTCCTTTCTTTCTATCACTTATCTCATATATTTCCCACTTAAAAAGCTTCCTATGTAAAAATCACAGGCTTGTTTAAAGTAGCAAATAATTTATTTATCTCATAAAATTAAATTCTTATGTTTTACAAAAAACACATCATTAAATAATAAAACAATGATAACCATTATCCTCTCGGGAATAGTTTAGCGGGATTACTACAAATCCATTCAGATAATCCGTAAAAAAGCTCTCAGTCGATAGGACCAAGAGCTGATTCATCTAAAATTTACTTTTTTATGAAACAGATACCTTGCGAGTATATCATTCCAGCATTTCCTTGTCAAGGCTTTTATCCGATCCGTGCTTTAATGCTTTCGCCCTATCGCTCTGACTATACCAATTTCACCTTAATAATGGGTCACAAGATCTCATCGCTTCTCTTATCTTCGAGTTTCATATCACATGCCTCTCAAAGCGATACATGCCCTGTACTATCTATGCTTGGAACGGCTTTTCCCTCCTGCTTGATTACCCTTTTTAACAGGTGAAGAGGGCTTTTTCCGATTTCCCTTTTCAAAGGATTTTTCATGCGACAGCTTCTTATTAATTTCCGATGCTTGAAATTCCTCCCGGAAATTACTCTTATTTCCCTTGTTTGTATTTTGTCTACCGCCGGAATTACCTTGATACCCCTTGCGATTGCTTTGATTATCTGTTAAATTACCTTTTTTACTCTTTCTTGTACTTTCTTTATCTGCGTAACTTCCTTGATAATCCTTGTGTGTATTTGGTCTGTCAGAGGTATTACCTCGATTTCCCTTGTGAACATTTTTCTTGTCTGTGGAATAATCATGATCTTCCCTGCGTGTACTTTGCTTTTGGTTGAAATCCCTGCGATTTCCATTGGAGGTCTTATGTTGATCGGAGGTATTACCTCGATTTCCCTTCTGAGTATTTTTCTTGTCTTTGGAATAATCATGGTCTTCCCTGCGCGTACTTTGCTTCTCTGAAACATCTCCTCGATATCCCACGGATGAGTCCTTCTTATCTCCCGAACTCGATTTATGATATCTGTCTACTCTACCTGCACTGTACTTCCGGTTAGCCACTTCCGCCTTTTCCTTCGCCAGTCGTCTTGGACGAATGAGACATTTCTTATCAAATCCGATTAAATCCGTACGGTTGGCCTTCGTTAATGCCTCTACCACCAGATCATAATTCTTAGGGTTACGATACTGGATTAAGGCTCTTTGCATTGCCTTCTCATGCGGCGATTTCGGAACATATACTTCTTTCATGGTTCGTGGATCAAGACCGGTATAATACATACAAGTGGATATTGTGGACGGGGTCGGATAGAAATCCTGTACCTGTTCCGGCATATAACCTAAATCCCTTAAATATTCTGCAAGTGCCACCGCTTCTTTCAAGGTAGAACCTGGGTGAGAGGATATCAGATAAGGAACCACATATTGATTTTTGCCCATATCACTATTTATTTTTTTAAACTTTGCCAAAAATTCTTCATAAACCGAATTACCGGGTTTACCCATAAGCTCTAAAACACTGTCACTGATATGCTCCGGTGCAACCTTCAGCTGACCGCTCACATGGTGTTCGCAAAGCTCTTTAAAAAAGGTGTCATCCTTGTCTTGAATTAAATAGTCAAATCGGATTCCGGAGCGGATAAATACCTTCTTAACATTCGGCAAAATTCTTAATTTACGTAACAGCTCTAAATAATCCGAATGATCTACCTTCAGCCTCTTGCAGGGTGTCGGATATAGACACTGTTTTCCGGTACAGGCTCCCTTGGTCTTCTGCTTTTCACAGGCAGTATGTCTGAAATTCGCCGTAGGACCACCAACATCGTGGATATATCCTTTAAAGTCCTTATCCCATACTAGTTGCTCTGCCTCTGCCAGAATAGATTCATGGCTTCTTGTCTGTAAAATCCTTCCCTGATGGAAGGTTAATGCACAATAATTGCAGCCCCCATAACAGCCTCGGTTGCTGACCAGACTGAATTTAACTTCTTCAATCGCAGGTATTCCGCCTGCTTCACGGTAAGAAGGATGGTAGTCCCTCATATACTGCAGGGAATATACCCGGTCCATCTCAGCCTGTGTAAGAGGTGTTGCCGGAGGGTTCTGAACCACATATTCATTATCCTTATATTTTTCAATCAGCCGTTTGGCGGTATAAGGATCGGTATTGCAATATTGAATGTAAAAGCTTTTAGCAAATGCTTCTTTACTGTTTAAGATACTATCAAAGCTCGGGAGCTCGATACCTTCATAGACGGAATCCTTGTCCTTGGTTTTATATACGGTCCCAGGAATAAAAGTAACGTCCTTGACTGCAAGTCCGCTGTTTAAAGCTTCAGCTATCTCAATAATAGAATGCTCACCCATACCATAGGAAACAAGATCTGCCTGAGAATCAAGCAGTATCGATCTCTTCACCTTATTACTCCAATAATCATAATGCCCAAACCTTCTTAGGCTTGCTTCAATTCCACCGATAATGATAGCAGTGTTTTTATATTTTTTACGTATCAGATTACTGTAAACCACTGCGGCATGGTCCGGACGCTTTCCCATTATGCCTCCGGGGGTATAGGCATCGGTCTGCCTGTGCTTTTTTGCCACCGTATAATGGTTTACCATAGAATCCATATTACCGCTGCTAACCAAAAATCCAAGCCTTGGCTCTCCAAGTATGGAGATGCTTTCAATGTCTTTCCAGTCCGGCTGGGCGATTATTCCCACTCGAAACCCATAACTTTCCAGTAATCTGCTTAATATTGCGGGACCAAAAGAAGGATGGTCTACATACGCATCCCCCGTCACAAAGACAAAGTCGCATTGATCCCATCCCCTTTGTACCATATCCTCATAGCATATTGGTAAATAATCTCTTAGCATATTTCTTCTTTCTTTGAATTAAATTTCGTTTGCTTCTGCTGTAATAAAATCAAGAACCTTCTGCCATAAAAGAGATTCTTTCACATCCTCTTCTTTTGCAGTTTGTAAAAATTCTTCACTGGAAGTATAACCATATTCCTCTGCTAATTCACTTGCACCTTCCTGATATTCTGCATCAGAAATGCCCATTTTTTCAGCTTCGATAATCGCTTTAATGACAAGCTCCTGAGATGACATTGTTTCAGAATATGACTTAACGTCATTATTGAAATCTTCCTCCGTTACACCGGACATCCCTAAGAAGGAAGCTATATCCATACCGAAATAGGAAGCATATTCGGTGTAATAGTTCTTCATCTGAGCTGAATAATAATCAAGTAAGGTCTGCGGATGCGTAATCTCTGAATTTTCGATAATTTTATTTAATACGTTGTTTGTTTTTTCATTTTTTGCATTCGTTTCATTCGTGAGCTTTAACTCATTGCGCAGATTAACCTTATAAGCATCTACGGTATCTACATCAAAATTTGATTTTACATACGTATCGGTCAATTCCGGATTTACTTTCAATATCTTATTCACAGTTACCTTGAATACAACAGCCTGTCCTGCTAATTCAGCGGAATTGGAATAATCCTCAGGAAAAGTAAGGTTTAAGTCCACCTTCTCGCCAACCTTTTTACCGATTAACTGCTCTTCAAAGCCAGGAATAAAACTACCGGAGCCGATGGTCAGATTTGCATCAGTAGCTGTACCGCCATCAAATGCAACTCCATCTTTAAGGCCTTCATAATCAATATTGACAACATCACCGTTCTGTACGTCAGTTCTGTCTGTTATCTCTTCATAATTAGGATTTTCGCCCAGTACACCATCAATTGCAGCTGTTACATCTTCATCCGTCACTTCAGCAACTTCCACTTTTGTTATCTCAATATCTTTATATTGACCTAATTTAATGTAATCTTCTAATTTATATTCTCCCTTTTCCGGAGTAGCGATATCTGTACCTGTATCCGGAGTCTCCGTGCCGTTATCCGCACCGTTATCCGCACCGTCATCCGTCACATCATTATTGCTGTCCTGATTTAAATCCTTTTTCGTATTGCATCCCCCTGCAAGCATTGCGATACACAAGCCCGCTACTAATAGTAAAGCCCTCTTCTTCATCCTTCTATTCCTTCCTTTTCATAAATGCTAAGCGTTACCGCTTATGCTCGTTTCTTTAAATGTAAAGTGCTATACTCCGTTATAACATATTTTGAACAAAAAAGAAAGACTAATTAGACATTTCACAAATATTTCAAATTATCAGAAAACGAGAATGCACCATATTTCAACGTTCCTATAAGCGCTTGAATGGCTTTTATAAAACAAAAACCCCCAATATTTCTATTGAAGGTTTGTTATAAGTATCGTTTCAAAAAAATAGTTGCATATTTCATCTCGAATTTCAGCCCGGTCAGATCTTTTCATAACGGTCTACATTTACCACAAATATGGTAGCACCGCCCACATTTACAACATTCATGGAAGCATACTCACCGGTTCCTACTGAGTTAGAAATGATCTGCTGTCTTGGACCGCATTCTTTTTTTACTATGTTAATGACTTCATCGACCTTATCATCCTCAGTACCTATCATTAAGGTGGTATTGCCCTCCCTTAAGAATCCGCCGGTCGATGCCAGCTTTGTTACATAAAAACCCTGTTTATTTAAAGCTTCCGTCACATAACTATTATCAATCTTACGCACAATCACATAGACTAATTTCATAGGCTCCCATCCTTTCAACAAATTATCGTTATGCCTTTGCGGGTACTAGTGAGTTGTTTTGAATCGGTACATTGATTCATTCGCACTAATACCCTGCTCTATTTGATATAATCAATTGTAATCTTTTGAAATAATGGTATTATAACACATTATTACAGGTTATCTTTTGTTTATTTATATAATATGGTGCAAATTTATTTATCATTTTTTACCATTTTACAATATAATTATATAATATTATGCCCGGATTGTAAAGGCAAAATGAGGTTTTTCTGATTAGACCTCCATGGATATTCTTAAAAAATAGAGCGCATATATCGATAAATAAAGCCACATGTCCGTCTATTCCGCAGGAACGAAAACAGGAGAAACACGAAACGTGTTTCCCCCATCTATTATTTTTTCCCACCTAACTCCACCAGCTTTATATACTGTGGAATGTCCGTCACCGCCGGATGTAGCCAGAATGCTGACGAGCAGCAGCCGCAGTGCCAACGCTCTTCTCCTTCATACACATAATGCACTCCTGCCTTACAGGTTTTGTTCCAGCGATTTTGACAGCCAGGGTCACTAGTTGCAAGGTTCTTTGCCTCACTGTTTATAATGGAAGAAAGTACCTTTTTCACTTTTAACTTTAAATTCTGATCCATAACCAACTCTTGCTTGACCGTTTGCTCTTAATTATCATAATAAGCTAACAATTTCTTGCACTTTTCTTTGATAATATCCCTTATATGTGCCGGTTCAATTACCTTAACAAACGGTCCGAAGCTTAAGATATACCCGTACACCCACTCGTCTTCCGGAAAGTCTATCTCAAGTGTGTAGGTACCATCACCATTATCGATTATCCTCTCGTCATCATAATCATCGCATAGACGAGATACTGCTTCCCGGGTAAATTCTAACACAAGATGCGTCATTGTTACTATCCTTGGGTTTTCCTCACGTTTTTCACGTACAGCATTTTCCGCTATTTCATTCGGGGTATGGAGGGTATGATTGCCGTCTTCGGCTGCCTTGTCTCTGGATTTTTCAATAAAGGTTTCCATCGATTTATCCTCGATTGCAGGAATACGACTCCGGTCAAAGGTTTTGTCCGTTATGATAACTTGCCGGATCCTCGAAATTCGAAAGGTCCGATAATCCTTCTTGACAAAACAATACCCCCACAAATACCAGGCCTGTGATTTAAAGATAAGACGTAGCGGCATTATTTTTCGTTTGCTTCGATCGTTGATCGAATTGATATATTCAATCTCTATCACCTTAGACTGTAGTATTGCATTCTTGATATCAATGAATTTATTATTTGCATTCGGATTCGCTCCCCAAGGTGAAAAATCAATGGAAATCCAGTTGGTGGCAGTATTTTTAAATATACTGCCCAGCTTTTCGATTACCGTTTCAATCTCCGGATACTTTGTGGCCTGTAAGGACTGTAGTGCAAATAAAATGCTCTCCTTTTCCACATCGGATAGCGCAGTACGGTTGACTGTATATTCCTCCAGAATAGAAATCCCACCATTGGTACCCTGCGTTGCATATACCGGAACTCCGGAGGCAGAGAGTACGTCGATATCCCGGTATATGGTACGGGTTGATACCTCAAAGCGCTTCGCCAACTCCGCCGCAGTAACCGTACGCTTATTTAAGAGAATGGTTGTTATTTCAAACAGTCTGTTTAACTTCATAATTTATCACCAGTTTCGTTAAGATTAACATATTTAACCTGACAACAGTATGTCATATTAGTATTCTGTTCAAAATTATAACAGATATTTTCTATTTCTTCCATATAATACAATCAAAATTCAATCTATTTTTTCGTTAACCTGTTTCTTGCTATATGTCAATCCATTATGCTATTGCTCTTTTTATTTATTGGCAACGGATACCTTTAACTGCTTCCCATTGATTGTGGTAGTTTTCAAAGCCTCTAATACCCTTGCTCCTTTTCCGTGAAGAATCTCAACATAGGAATAAGTCTCCATAATGGTAATAATTCCAATATCTTCGGCCGTTATTCCCTCCAAATTCGAAATTACCCCGACAAAATTAGTCGCTCTCAGCTTCTTTTTCTTCCCTCCGTTAAATCGCAGCTTCATAATCTCTTGATTTAATTGATCGCCCTTCGATTTCTTAAGTGTGGGTCTGTCCCTCATTTTTAGATCAAATACTTCCTTTTTATCGGAAATCTCCGTCTCAGTGGGAGGAACCAAACAGTTTATCTGAAAACCGATGTATTCTTCGATTTGTTTCAAGTAACCACTCTCCCTCGGTGTAGCAAAAGTAATGGCTTTCCCATTGAAACCTGCTCTTCCGGTTCTTCCGGTACGGTGCACATAGACTTCCTTTTTCAGTGGAATATCATAATTTACAATCAAACTGATATTTTCAATATCAATACCTCTTGCAGCTACATCCGTAGCTATCAAATATCGGAATTCACCCCTGCGAAACCTTGTCATAACCTCAAGCCTGTCCCTTTGCTCCATGCCTCCATGGATTCGATCACAGCGATATTTAAGACCGGATAAGTACTTATAAACTGTATCCACCCGGTCCTTTGTCCCGCAGAAAATGATACAGCTGTTCGGATTCTCTACAACCTCCACAGCATTAAGAAGCGCCATTTTCTCATGCTCCTCTATTTTATAGACCGCGTGGCTGATCTCCCCTGTTGTCATGTTAGTTGGATTTATCTCTATTTCTACCGGTGTAATCATATAATTTTGTGCTAATGCTTTTACCCGCTCCGGAAGTGTTGCCGAAAACAGCATCGTTAACCGCTCTTTGGGCAATTTTTTTATGATTGCTTCCACTTGATCAATAAAACCCATGGTTAACATTTCATCGGCCTCATCAATGACAAGATACTTAATTCTGCCTAAATGAATGGTACCTCGCTCCATGTGGTCCAATAATCGTCCCGGTGTTCCTACAACCACATGGGTTTTTTGCTTTAACTGAGTTTTTTGTAAGTCAAACGAATGTCTGCCGTAAACAGCAATTGCATTGATCCGTTTCAATCGCCCCAGATTGGTTATGTCCTCGGTTACTTGGACGGCCAGTTCTCTGGTTGGCGTTAATATAAGAGCCTGTGGTTTGTTTTCAAGCCAATCGATACTCTCACATATGGGAATTCCATAAGCTGCTGTCTTTCCGCTACCTGTCTGGGATTTTACGATTAGATCCTTTTGTGACAACACCAAGGGTATGACCTTAGCTTGTACCTCCGTAGGTTGTGTATATCCAAGCCCTTTTAGTGCTTCTTTTATTTCATTACATAATTGAAAATCCTCAAAACTACTTTTCTCCATCGATAAACCTCTGTTCTTTATTCTTGATAAAAATTGTTATCCGCTAAAAAAGGGGCTTTTATTCCATAGCCTAAGCTATTGTAAAAGCCCCCTTAACTTGTTCCTAAATTCTTATTAACTAAATGGTATCATAATTACGGTTATAGCTGCTATTATTTCCTTACAGTTTCTCAACGCCAAGTGTTACGTCCTCACCATTTAAATTCCAATCCTTTGTAAAGCCCTGTACCTGATCAAAAATTAACTCAACCGCCAGAACCTCAGATTTAATTTCTTCGGTATTGCGTTCCATAATCTCTTTAATCTTATCATTACCAGTCTGTGATACATGAATATGATCCATCACCTCAAAGCCGGCATCCTTACGCATGGTCTGGATCTTGCTGATGATTTCTCTTACATAACCTTCCTCAATTAATGCTTCAGAAAGGTTCGTATCAAGAACTACCGTTATTCCATGGTCGGAGTCGGATACAAAGCCCTCCATCTGAGCAGCCTCAATCAGTAAGTCTTCCTTATCTAGGAATGCTTCCACACCCTCCACGATTATTTTTAACTGACCGGTAGCATTGATTTCATCCATCGCGGCATTGCCCTCCATCCCAGCAAGAAGGTTACGAACTGCGCCAATTTGCTTTCCAAACTTCGGACCTAAGGTTTTTAACTGAGGCTTGAAGCTATAGGAGGTGAAATTTCTTACATCATCCGTAAAGACAACTTCTTTCACATTCAATTCCTCTGCGATGATATCAACATAGAAGTTGGTAAGCTTAGCATCTGCCTTTACATACATTTTTCCAATTGGCTGGCGATTCTTGATGTTAGCAGCATTTCTGCAAGCACGGCCCAGAACAACCACCTCAAGAACTTCTTCCATGTTCACCTCCAGCTGAGTATCAATCCATGCTTCATGATAAGTAGGATAATCACAAAGGTGAATACTCTTCGGAGCATTTTTATCAATATTAACAACCAGATTTTGATAGATATCCTCTGTCATGAATGGTATGAACGGAGCGGAAAGCTTGGATACCGTAATAAGTGCAGTATACAGTGTCATATAAGCATTGATCTTATCCTGGGGCATTCCCTTCGTCCAAAAACGCTCTCTGCTTCTTCTTACATACCAGTTGGATAATTCATCCACAAAATCCGCAAGCATTCGGGCGGCTTCCGTAATCCGGTAATTGTCCAGATGTTCATCCACCGATTTCACTAACGTATTTAGTTTGGATAGCAACCATTTGTCCATAACCGGCAGCTTATCATATTCTAACTCATATTTCGTAGCGTCAAAGCCATCAATATTTGCATAAAGTACATAGAACGCATAGGTATTCCAAAGGGTACCCATATATTTTCTCTGACCTTCCGTAACCGCACCATGATGGAAACGGTTCGGCAGCCATAAAGCTGAGTTAATATAGAAATACCAGCGGATGGCATCAGCACCGTGCTTATCTAAGGCATCAAAGGGATCCACTGCATTTCCCTTTGATTTGGACATTTTCTGTCCGTTTTCATCCTGAACATGACCTAATACGATTACATTCTTAAACGGAGCTTTCTCAAATATTAGTGTTGAGATTGCAAGGAGGGAATAGAACCAACCTCTGGTCTGATCTACTGCCTCACTGATAAAATCTGCTGGGAAGTTATCCTCAAATACTTCTTTGTTTTCAAATGGATAGTGCCATTGTGCGAAGGGCATGGAACCGGAATCATACCAACAGTCTATTACTGGCTTTACGCGGGTCATAGGTTTTCCGCAATCCGGACATTTGATGGTAACATTATCAATGAAAGGTCTGTGAAGTTCAATATCGTCCGGACAGTTATCGGACATGGCTTTTAATTCTTCGATACTGCCGATACAATGGCGATGTCCGTCTTCACATTCCCAAATCGGTAGTGGTGTTCCCCAGTAACGGTCACGAGAAAGGCCCCAGTCCTGAACATTCTTGAGCCAATCTCCAAAGCGGCCCTGACCGATGCTCTCGGGCATCCAGTTGATGGTATTGTTATTCTTAATCAGTTCATCCTTTACTGTGGTCATCTTTATGAACCAGGATTCTCTCGCATAATAGATCAGCGGAGTATCGCAACGCCAGCAGAACGGATAGCTGTGTTCAAATTTAAGGACTTTAAAGAGCAGACCTTTTTGTGCCAGCATTTTCATGATTGGCTCATCCGCTTTCTTACAAAACAGACCGGCAAAATCAGTCGCTTCCGGTTTAAATTCTCCTTTACCGTCAATCAGCTGTACGAACGGAAGATCATAAATCTTACCGATCCGATTATCATCCTCACCAAAAGCGGGTGCTATATGAACCACACCGGTACCATCGGAAAGTGTAACATAATTATCGCAGGTAACAAAGAAGGCCTTTTTATCCGGCTTTGCATAATCGAACAACGGTTCATATTCCTTATATTCTAAATCTTTGCCAACATAGGTTTCTTCTACCTCATAATCGCCCTCAAGTACTCCAAGAAGTGCTTCGGCAAGAATGTATTTTTCGGTACCGACTGCCACTTGTTCCTCATGTCCGTGGTCATGACCATGATCGTGAGCACAATCACAGCCGCCCTTTTTCACAACATTTCCTTTCGCATCCACAGAAACCTTAACCTTTACATAGGTCTCAACCGGATTAACACATAGGGCAACGTTGGAGGGAAGTGTCCATGGAGTTGTGGTCCAAGCGAGAATATATTCATTCTCGGTTCCCTTTAATCTGAACTTCGCTATCACTGACTTTTCCTTCACATCCTTATAGCCCTGAGCAACCTCGTGGCTGGATAGAGGGGTTCCGCATCTTGGGCAATAAGGTACAATCTTAAAACCCTTGTAAAGAAGTCCCTTATCCCAGATTTGCTTTAAGGACCACCATACGGATTCTATATATTCATTATGATAGGTTACATAAGGATTATCCATATCAGCCCAGAAGCCAACGGTTCCGGAGAAATCCTCCCACATACCCTTATACTTCCAAACGCTTTCTTTGCATTCCTTTATAAACGGTTCCAAACCGTAGGCTTCAATCTGATCCTTGCCGTCGATACCCAGCTTTTTCTCAACTTCAAGTTCCACCGGAAGTCCGTGGGTATCCCAGCCTGCCTTACGAAGAACCTTGTAACCCTTCATGGTTCTGTATCTTGGAATCATATCCTTGATAACTCTTGTTAATACGTGACCGATGTGGGGCTTTCCGTTTGCTGTAGGCGGTCCATCATAAAAAGTGTAGGTTTCTCCGTCTTTCCGTTCCTCAATACTTGCTTCAAAAATATTATTTTCCTGCCAGAACTTTAAAATCTTCTTTTCTCTCTCGACAAAATTTAAATCTGTTGACACCTTATCGTACATGTCAATTCCTCCTTCATATATAATAAATATAATTAATGGGCTAAACCGGAGGGACTTTCCTCCTTATAAAAAAATTAAGTGATCTCAAACGAAGGAACTTTCCTTCGCCATAATGAAAATAATATGTGACCCTAACCGAAGGTTCTGTCCTCCCTTATTATAAAAATTAATACCTGATCTTAACCGAGGATTTTTTCTCTTTATATAATAAAATAATTACGACTTAATTCTTAAAGAATTTTCTCCGTATCGAATTAAGAAATCTTAGATTTTCAATGTTCTGAACGGTGGTATATTTTTATTCATAGCTACCGAAGGCATACTGTTAAAGCTCATTATGGCACATTTAAGTTATTTTAAACGATAAAAAAGCCCCCATCCGAAAAAGGATGAGAGCGTTCGCTTTCATTAACCACCTATTTCACATACTCTGCCCTGCCAGCATTCATACATTATCCTTTTAACGGTGGATACCGGCGCGGCCTACTCGGTGTCATATCCACCACACCTTTGGGCTTTGCAACTAGGGAGTGATTTTCAGTCATCCGTTACTCATACCGGGCTTACACTGTCCCCGGCTCGCTGGGACTTTTACGTAATGCTTACTCTCTCCGTCAACATTTTTATCAATTTTTGTTTATGATAGTATATCTTTCGCATAATGTCAATAGTTTTATCCATCCCACTCCCGAATTATTGTTAAATTCTGTTAAACGCAAATTCCATTGCCTATGAATCTAGGCAAAATAATCCGTTATCTGCTCCACCATCTTTCCGAGATGGATTAAATTTTTATTTTTTGTATATTATGATAAATTTGATCGCCAGCTGAATAATTCGGCTGACTTAACAGATTAGTTCAATTTATTCGTACGAATATGTAAACATTGGTTGTTTCACAAGCTTGACTTCTTATTGATTCTGATATATGTTGTGTTATAATAAAAATAATTTGGAATTTAAAAATCTTTCAACTAGCTGAACATATTACTAATTCGGTTGAAAGAACAAGGAGAATACATGGCTAAACAGAACTTAACCTTATTAACTGATTTTTATGAATTAACCATGATGCAGGGTTACTATAATAATCAGAATAATGAAACGGTAATTTTTGATGTGTTTTACCGCGAAAATCCCTGCGGAAGCGGCTATGCCATCTGTGCAGGACTGGAGCAGGTGATTGATTATATTAAAAATCTGCGTTTTTCCGAAGATGATATTGAATATTTAAGAAGTCTTAATATATTTAATGAGGGCTTTTTATCTTACTTAAAGGGCTTCCATTTCAGCGGTGATATTTATGCCGTATTGGAAGGCACCGTAGTATTTCCGATGGAACCGATTGTTAAGGTAATCGCTCCCATTATGGAAGCACAGCTTGTAGAAACTGCATTATTAAACATAATTAATCATCAAAGTTTGATTGCAACCAAAGCTTCCCGTGTAGTGTATGCTGCCGGCGGTCAACCCGTTATGGAATTTGGACTTCGAAGAGCACAGGGTCCGGATGCAGGAACTCTCGGTGCAAGAGCAGCGGTCATCGGCGGTTGTATCGGAACCAGCAATGTATTATCCGCCAAATTATATGATATGCCTGCTTTGGGTACTCATGCCCATAGCTGGATTATGAGCTTTGATGATGAACTCTCTGCTTTCCGCAAATATGCAGAACTCTATCCGCAAAACACTACCTTACTGGTGGATACCTATGATACGCTTCGTTCCGGTGTTCCCAATGCGATTAAGGTTTTTGAAGAGCTTCGGGAAATAGGGAAAATGCCAGCAAAATACGGCATCCGTTTGGACAGTGGCGACCTTGCTTACTTATCCAAGAAGGCCAGGAAAATGCTAGACACAGCAGGCTTTCCGGGGGCCTCCATTACCGCTTCCAGTGATTTGGATGAATATTTGATTGACTCCTTAAAAACACAGGGAGCTAAGATAGATTCCTGGGGTGTTGGTACAAAACTGATTACTTCAAGGGATTGTCCTTCCTTTGGAGGAGTATATAAATTATCAGCAATTTACAGAGATGGTAAATTTATTCCTAAAATTAAGCTATCCGAGAACCAATGGAAAATTACAAATCCGGGTAATAAAAAGATCTTCCGTATCTATGAAAAGGAAAGCGGAAAAGTGAAAGCAGACCTTATAGCGCTTGCTGATGAAGAATATACCAACGATAAGCCACTTTTACTTTTTGATCCGATTGCCACTTGGAAGAAAACCTATTTAGAGCCCGACAGCTATACCATAAGAGATCTGCTCGTACCTATTTTCCTATCCGGTGAATGTGTTTATACCTCACCTTCGGTTATGGACATCAGAGATTACTGCGCAAAAGAGCTGGATACCTTATGGGATGAGGCAAAACGTCTTATAAACCCTCATATTGTATACGTAGATTTATCAGTAAACTTATATCGTATGAAAACCGAATTGCTTGATAGCTTTGTTTTAAATAAATAATGTATCATTTTTCTCTTTCCTACTGCTTTCATTCCCATAATGTGATATAATTACCTAGAATGCAGGTACCAGTGAAATGATTATGAAAGCTTATCATAAATATCGATATCGTTTATCCTTATCCGTATCAGGATAAGGATAAACGATTATTTGAGTTTGACATCAAAGTAACTTAATTACATAATACACTGAGAAAAATCGAGAGGATCCTAATCCAGAGTAATCTACGAAAGGAGGAGTCTGTTTGAGAAACAGAAGAGTTGCTATTATAACAGCCATACTATTTTTATCCATACTTATGATTTATATTGTTTTTGACAATATATCGAGTGCCGATGACGAAACTTCCGACACAGAAACAGCTTCCGCTTCAACAGATATTCCTCCTAATCAGGAGGATGATATTACAGAAGACGATACATATAGCACACCGATACCGGAATATGATTCTAGTGATTCGGACAACATAGATGTAGATACGAATATACCGGACACCAATACGTTTGTTCCTGCTACCGAGATGGATTTAAATCCCTCCAGTATTACGGTATTTGTAAATAAGGAATATGCCCTTCCAAAAGATTATGTTCCCGAAGATTTGGTGATACCTGCCATATTATTTGAAATAACCGGCTATGATGAACGTAAATTGATGCGTGCTGAGGCAGCCGAGGCCATTGAAAGATTATTTTCCACGGCTGAGGAAAACGGGGTTGTTCTTTATGGTGTTTCCGGTTACCGCTCTTACAGCCGTCAGTATTCTATATTCACTAACAATATTGTAAAACGCGGTAAGGATCATACCCTTAAATACTCTGCCGTTCCAGGTACCAGTGAGCATCAGACCGGATTAACCATGGATGTTTCCATAAAATCATTAAAGTTAAAATTAATAGATGATTTCGCGGAATCTCCGGAAGGAATGTGGCTTGCCGAAAACGCTCATCACTTCGGATACATAATACGATATCCTCTTAATAAGGCCGAAATAACCGGTTATGAATACGAGCCTTGGCATATACGCTATGTTGGAGTGGAACTTGCAACCTACTTATATGTCAATCATCTAACCCTGGAGGAGTATTATAACTATACCCCAAGTGAAGATTTTGATTTTGAAGCAATTTATGCGGATCTTATCAATTATACACCGCCATCACCGACACCCACACCATCACCGACTCCTACTCCGACACCTATACCTACGATTACGCCTCCGGTAGAGGGTGAACCAATCGAAGGAGAACCTACCGAAGGAGATCCTGCCGAAGGAGATCCTACCGAGGGAGATCCTGCTGAGGGAGATCCTACCGAGGGAGATCCTGCTGAGGGAGATCCTACCGAGGGAGATCCTGCTGAGGACGATTCGTCAGAGGATGAAACTGAAGGTGAACCCGGGGAAGGCGAAGAATCCGAAGAAGGAGACGTTGAGGACCCTGCCGATGAAACAGATACTTCTGAACACGGTGGCACTAACAGTACAGAAGATGCATCGGAAAGTTTATCCGGTGACGAAGAAGAGGGTTTTACAGAGGATACCGGCCCAGCTACGGAATGATTTAAAATTTCTGAAACCAGATTAGTGTTTCGGCAGAATGGAGATTTTTATGCGTTTGATATTAACCGCTTTATTCTTGTTGATTTTCTTTATTATTAGTTTACCTTTATATCTAATAGAACTGATCATCGGCAAATTCAACCGCCATGCTATGATTGCAAGTTCGCAGGCAATCGTTGTAGGAGCATTTAAAATAGTTTTATTTATTTCCGGAGTAAAACGAACGATTATCGGTGTTGAGAATGTACCGAAGAACGAAGCCGTATTGTATGTGGCAAACCATAGAAGCTATTTTGATGTTCCTGTTGCATATTCTACTCTGCCTACGCTTACCGGATTCATCGCCAAGAAAGAAATTCTGAAGGTCCCCTTCGTAAGTACCTGGATGAAATTCCTTCAATGCCTTTTTCTCGACCGTAATAACATTAAAGAAGGCCTAAAAGTAGTTCTTAAGGGAATCGAGCAGATGAAAGAAGGATACTCCATTTTTATATCTCCCGAAGGAACCCGAAGCCCCGGCGATGAAATGTTACCGTTCAAGGAAGGCAGCTTTAAAATGGCGGAGAAAACCGGTTGTGCGATTATTCCGGTTTCAATCACTAATACCGAAGAAATATTTGAGCAACACACACCGTGGATTCATTCGGCATATGTAGTGATCGAATATGGTAAACCTATTTATCCGAAGGATTTAAGCAAAGAACAATTAAAATTTCTTGGTGCTTATGTTCAGGATATTATCAAGGATACCCTTAAGAAAAATGCACCTCTCATAAAATAAGATATCGGAATCCATTTAGGTAATATTTGTCGAACGGTTATAACAGGATTTATGAAATTCCTATTTATTTTTTAGTGAAAAGGTGATACAATTAACGTTGCCCTTATGGGACTTGCAGTGAATTCGTACAAAATTAGGAGGTACATATCTCATGGAGACATTTCTAACAATATTTTTAATCGTGACCGTTGTAGTGATCGCAGTTTTTGCAGTTTTATATTTTGTTGGTAAAAAGCTTCAGAAAAAGCAGGAAACCAGCGAAGCTCAAATGAAAGCCTCTGCCCAGACCGTTCCCATATTGGTAATCGATAAGAAAAAAATGAAAATGAAGGATGCCAATCTGCCTAAGATGGTTATCGACCAGACACCAAAGTATTTAAGAGGCTCTAAGGTTCCGATCGTAAAAGCAAAAATCGGTCCCAAGGTAATGTCCCTCGTATGTGATGCCAAGATATTTGATCTTGTTCCTGTGAAAAAGGAAGTCAAAGCGGTTATCAGCGGTATCTACATTATGGATGTAAAGGGCTTAAGAAGCGGCTTGGAAGTAAAAAAAGAGAAACAGGGCTTCTTTAAAAAATTAACAGGCAAACTCAAAAAAACCAAATAAAAATATTCACAATCCTCTTACATTCATCAAACAAGGTAAGGGGATTTTTAACATATAAACAACTAGTAGGATTCCACCGGGAGTCGTTACTTTTAAATTGTGAGGATAACCTATGAAGAAAAGAAATTTTATATTATTATCAATCGTCTGCATACTTTCCCTGATCCTTTTAGGCGCACTCATCGCCTTTGCCTTTGAAATTCAGAAACAAAAGGATAAGCAAAACAATGAGAGCAGTCAGAATAGTGATTTCACTCCGGATGAGGATCCTTTGGAAGCTGATTTAAATTCTGGCAACTCCGCCGATGATAATACCGGTTCTGAAGATCCGACAGAGCAGGAAACACCCTCTACGGATAATCAAAACCCGGCAGAAGGAGAGAATACAGAAGAGGACGATATCACTGATTTGGGTGATTCCACTTCGAATACAGAATTAGACGGAACCGAAACCCCAGACTCCGATGAAACGGATGCAGCTCAGCCGGATGGCAGCACCAGTGATGAGGATTCTCAGAATTCACAAACCGGTAATGAGATGCAGGGACCTATTGTTCTTGGGTTTGCCGGTGATGTAAATTTTAACGAGGAATCCAAACCGGTTGCCAGATACGACCGGGAGAACAAAGGAATCCTAGGTGGCCTCTCGAAGGATTTGGTAGAGGAAATGAAAGCCGTCGATATTATGATGCTAAACAACGAATTTGCTTACAGTACAAGAGGTACCAAATTACCGGATAAATCCTATACCTTCCGTGCGAATCCAAAGCGTGTGGACATTCTTCATGAAATGGGAGTTGACATTGTATCCTTAGCAAATAACCATGCTTTGGATTACGGACAGGATGCTCTTTTAGATACTTTTACTACCTTGGACGAGGCAGGTATTGAATATGTGGGAGCAGGCGAAAACTTAGACAGAGCAAAAGCACCGATTTATTATACCCTCGGAGATACCAAAATCGCCTATGTGGCAGCCTCCAGAGTTATTTATGCCATGGACTGGTATGCAACCGACACCAGACCCGGTATGATCGGAACCTATGATCCTACGCTCCTAATCGAATCCATCCGGGAAGCTTCGGCAAACAGCGATTATGTAGCCGTATTTGTTCATTGGGGTGTTGAAAAGAATAATTATCCGGAGGACTACCAGCGTAAATTTGCAAAGCAGTATATTGATGCCGGTGCAGATATTGTAATTGGCTGCCACCCTCATGTTATGCAGGGGATTGAAATCTATAAAGGAAAACCGATTGCTTACAGTCTGGGTAACTACTGGTTCAACAGTTCCACGCAATATTCAGGACTTGTGAAATTATATATAGAGGATGGAGCCCTGCGCACCCAACTCCTTCCAGTTATGGCTGACAACATGTATTCGTATATCCTTAAGGAGGAAAGCGAACGAAAGGACTATTATGAATATTTGGAGGAGATTTCATTTGGAGTGTCCATTGATAAGGATGGATTTATTACAGAAAAGCAGGAGTGATTTTAATCTACCTTGCATAAGCTAATGAACTTAAAAATAATCACAACCCCTTGTAATATGCGGTATAATTTATACAATGTTGCTATCTGATCTTCGAGGCACTTAACCGTATTATACTATTCTCCTCGATTAATTAAAACCATATAAAAACCGGTAACCCAGGATTTTAAATACATGAATTTAGTATTATCCTTCGTAGTTACCGGTTTCTTTATCTTATTAAGTTTTTATTCATGATTCTTTATTCGCCTACATCCGAGAACATATCCGGATCGATACCTGATTGTCCGAAAGCCTGCTGCCATCGGCCCATAGGGTATACAGAAGCTTTACCCGTATTTCATCCTGCATTTTAGTTATCGTAAGTTCAGAGGTCCGAATCTCCAGTAGCAGTGTGCCGTAAGGCGTGTGATACACAGTCTCGGTAGCTTCTTTTCTATGAAATAGCATCTGTGTGCTATTCCTTCCTGTCTTGGTTAGCTCCACCCTGTCCTCGGTAATTTTAATTAAATTCTTTGTTGTTTCTTCTCCATGGACTGCATTTTCTTCGTAATGGATGTAATGCTTATTGTCGCGAAAATGGTAGATTCCGGGGACCGTAATGCTGACCGCTTCTCCCTCGTCATCTGCCTGCAACCCGTCAATTGTCACTGTAACTTCCCTTTTCATCTTTTAAACCGTCCTAATAATTCTCGATATTGACGTCCTTGGTTTCCACAACCTCACAGGGTAAAATGCTGTTAGCAAACCGTTTAAACTTTTCGGCGCCGTCGCTGACAAAGAATTTATGATCACTTTTTAATACTTCATCATTTTCCAGTGCATGCTCCACCAATACCTGCTTTAAGGATTTCGCTGTTTCGTAAGCGGGATTTACAAGAGCTATCTGATCACCCACGATTTTTCGAATTGTTTTCCTTAGCAAAGGATAATGGGTACAGCCAAGTACCAGGGTATCAATATCATATTCTATAAGTTCACCTATATATCTGCGTGCCATTTCCATCGTGATAGGATCATCAATTAACCCTTCTTCAACTAAAGGTACAAATAAAGGACAGGCTTTGCCGTACACCTTTACCTGTGGATTTGTCAGGCTAAGAAATTCATTGTAAATACCACTGCGAATGGTACCTTCCGTCCCTATAACACCAATCATGCCATTCTTCGTCGTATCAGCCGCAACCGCTGCTCCGGGCTTTACCACTCCGATTATAGGTACATCAAACTCCGCCTTCACCGTTTCGAGAGCAAAAGCACTTGCTGTATTACAGGCGATTACAATTGCCTTGACATCCTTCGCCATTAAAAAACGGACAATCTGTCTCGTGTATGTAGTAACGGTTTCCTTCGACTTGCTTCCATACGGAAGTCTTGCCGTATCACCAAAGTAAATAATCGTTTCACCGGGTATCTGATGCATGATCTCTTTAACGACGGTTAGTCCACCTACGCCGGAATCAAATACACCAATTGGTGCCTTACTCGACATAATTAAGCCTCCTGCTGCCATTCTCACCTACGTTATTCTTTCGTGGAATGCCTATTCATTGTACTATTATTTGCTAGTAAGTTCAAGTCTTTTTCCTTATTTCCAGACTTAACCAAGCAGATAATCGTCTCTGTTTTAGCTGCAATACGTTATTAACTTATGCAAAAATTAAATACCGGTTACCGAATAGAATTCCATTTACTGGCAATAATTATGGTATCCATATTTCGCATCTATTAACCTGATATTACAACCCAAAAGGAGAAGTCTATGAAACTATTTTATTACATACAGCAATTATACCAAAAACATGAGCGGATTATACATAAGAAAAGTACTGCCGGTTATCACGTCCCGGTTATTCATAAACACACAACTTCACCGGAACAATATATCGCTTCAAGAAAGTTTCGGACTTTACTATTCCTAAGCATCCTGTTCCTGTCTGCAGCCGCAACCTATTTCATTAAAGCAAATGCCGTCAATGCCTATGAACTGCAGGAGGGTATTGCCGGTGAAATCATCCGTTTCCATGTAATAGCAAACAGTGACAGCACAGAGGATCAATCTTTAAAGTATAAGGTAAAGGATGCTTTGGTTGAGGAAATGTCTTCTTATCTTACCTCTGCAGAAAACCTTGCAAAGGCTCGTGAGATTATCCTTGAGAGAATTCCTGATATAGAAAAGTCCGCCGAAGCGGTCATAATACAAAACGGTTATCATTACCCGGTTACTGTATCCTTGGAACCTGTGTATTTTCCCATCAAGGTTTACGGTGCTTACACCTTCCCGGCAGGAACCTATGAAGCCCTCCGTGTGCAAATCGGGCAGGCCAAAGGGCAAAACTGGTGGTGTGTCATGTTCCCTCCGCTTTGCTTTGTGGATGAGACCTACAGTATTGTAGATAAAAAAACCGACCAAAAACTTAAATATCTGTTGACTGAGGAAGAGTATGACAGTCTAAAAAGCAAGAAAACTCCAGTTAAGATCAAGTTTAAGTTATGGGAATATATAAAAAGCCTTTTTGACTAGTCGGATTGTAAAGGCTAAAAATCTATGGTAGAATACGAATATCTATGAAACCGGAGGTAGTTATGCACACCATAAGGATGAAGGCCTATGCCAAAATCAATCTTGGACTTGATGTATTAAATAAGCGTGCGGACGGTTACCATGACGTCTGCATGATCATGCAGACCGTTGATGTTTACGATACGTTGACCATAAGAAAAGCAGATCATAATAAGATATCTTTAAAAACGAATCATCCCTATCTGCCCTGTGATAAAAACAACATTGTTTATAAGGCTGCGGAGGTATTTCTTCATAAATATCATCCCGGTAACGGTGTGATTCTTAAATTAACTAAGACAATTCCTGTGGCTGCAGGTCTGGCCGGAGGCAGTTCTGATGCTGCCGCAGCTTTGCTTGGTTTAAATGAATTGTTTCAGACCGGGCTATCCAAGGAAGAACTAATGAAGCTGGGCGTTACGCTAGGTGCGGATGTACCCTACTGTATTCTGCAAGGCACTGCATTATCCCAGGGAATCGGTGAAGTACTCACTCCATTAAAGCCTATGCCGGACTGTAGCATTTTACTTGTTAAACCGGATATCAGTGTTTCCACGAAATTTGTATATGAAAATCTAAACCTACACGCCGAATTATATCATCCTAATATTGGAGCCATGCGGGAAGCTTTAGAAGAAGGGAATTTAATAAAACTTACCGGACAAATGGACAATATTTTGCAGACCGTTACCGTGAAGAATTATCCGGTCATTGAAGAAATCAAGGATAAAATACGGGAATTTGGTGCATTGACTGCACTAATGAGCGGAAGCGGTCCGACGGTATTCGGAGTATTTGATGATCCTGATCTCGCCAGCGCGGCTTATAAGCACTTTATTAAGACAGAATATAAGTATCAGGTTTTTTTAACGAAACCATATTGGCCTGAACAACTCAACCACTGAGTCATCGGTTAGAATTATAACTGCCGGTCATTTTGAACGCGAATTTTTGATACCAACTTAGTAGTTACCTCATGTAATAGAATACGAAAGGTACTTAACATGTCAAGCAAACAATATACCTACCGTAATACAACTTATTCTTGTTATCGCGGCTACATAACACAGGCAATCATCAATAATCTTGCGCCTCTGTTGTTCATTATCTTTCAGACTGACTATCATATTACGTATGAGAAACTCGGTCAGTTGGTTTTGATTAATTTCACAACGCAGCTCATTACCGATACCTGGGCTGCAAAGTATGCCGATCGTGTGGGCTACCGTAAATGTATGATTTTCGCCCATGCTTTTTGCTTTATCGGACTCGTATCCTTAGGAATTTTACCGCAGATCCTGCCTTCCCCGTATCTGGGGTTAGTCCTTTCCGTTATACTATATGCTTTTGGCGGTGGTTTGCTTGAGGTTATAGTAAGCCCCATTGTGGAAGCCCTGCCTAACGATAATAAGGCTGCCTCCATGAGCTTATTGCATTCCTTTTATTGCTGGGGGCAGATGTCCGTTGTATTTATAAGCACTCTTATACTCAGCTTCGTCGGGCGACAGGTATGGTTTATACTTCCAATCCTCTGGTCCTTATTTCCCCTTTATAATATGTTTCAATTTTTTCATGTTCCGCTGCTTCCTCTGGTAAAGGACGGAAAAGCTATGAGGTTAAAGGAACTGTTTTCACATCCCGCCTTCTATCTTGCTATGCTATTAATGATCTGTTCCGGAGCAAGTGAGCTCACCATGTCTCAGTGGTCCTCCCTCTTTGCAGAGAAGGGTCTGCAGGTTCCGAAACTATTCGGTGATTTGTTTGGCCCCGGCCTGTTTGCATTTTTTATGGCAATTGTGAGAATGTTGTATGGATTCTTTGGTGATCGTTTTCCCATGAGAAAATGTATGGTAGGCAGCAGTATATTATGTATTCTCACCTATATAGTCACCGTATTCAGTCCGAACCCACTTCTGTCCTTACTTACCTGCAGTCTCTGCGGTTTGTCGGTCAGTCTGATGTGGACGGGTACCTTTAGTCTATCTTCTGCCTCCTTTCCCAGAGGTGGGACCCTAATGTTTGGTATCCTTGCTATTTGCGGTGATCTTGGATGCTCTATCGGACCATGGCTTGCCGGGAAAATATCGGACAATGTCCAGCAGTCAGGACAGGTCTTTTCCTACTGGCAGAACAGTACACTCGACCTAGAGCAAATAGGCTTACGGAGCGGTCTTCTTGCTGCTGTTTTATTCCCAACCCTGATGTTAATAGGGTTAATCCTTTTCCGTAAAAAACCTGTGAAAGAAAGAATGGTGCAAAGCATATAATGTACGATCCTGAAGCTAATTATATGCGTGCTATGGCCGATATTCGCATGAAAATCCCTTTTATTTTCGCGAAAAAAAAGCTGCTATTGATATCTATCCGAGGATAGAATCTATAGTAGCTTTTTTATATTTTTATTTTGGCGATTTGTTTCGGTTATTTCGTTATATCTCAACTCCGAACTAATATCCTATCTATTTAGCCATTCCTGTGGCTGAGGCCTGATTACTAAAAGCTTCTTTTGCGGATTGTTCCATTGAATTATCACCAAATTCTGAGTCTCTCCACTGCTCAAGCTTTTCGATAGCCGAATCAAAGGTATCCTTACATATCCCGGGTAGCTCTCCTCCCCATACCTTTTCTGCCGCTTCAAAGCCTTTTTTCACAGCTTCGATCATCTTATCCGCCTTGGCAGGATCTCCGCCGGTCAAAGCCTTAGCAAAGGATACCAAACGATCAGCGGTTTGATTTATACCCCAATAACCGTCCTCTGATATGTCCTTTTGTGCCTGAGCTCTGGTTTCCGGATCCACTTTCACCTTGCCTTCTCGAAGCAAAGCATAAATATCAGTGGCACTATCATAGGTTTCTCCCTGCTTAAGCAGCATTTCTTCAACAAGCTTTCTTAAACTCTGTGTACGTTGTTCCGCCTCCTTCTTAAGACGTTCAATCGTAGCATTGTCTCTTTGATAAACTTGATTCTTAACTACCGGTTGATCTGTTTTCTCATATACAGCCGCAGTTTCGGAGCCTGTTTTCTCCTGTTTTACTGCTGCCGGCTGTTTGTCCTGTTTCTCTTTTCCCTTTGTCGTGCTGTTACTTTCATAAACAGCTGCATTTGTGATAGCATTTACACCCATACGATTTATCCTCTGTAATTTTTTTGGGTTTCGCCCATTTTTCTTCAGAGGATTACACCTCCTTGTTCTTAATTGTTTAACCATCCTTGGTTTTGCGGAAATTATTCCCTGTGTTATATATTTCGGTTGTTTCATCTCTTTTCTTAATAGGGATCAACAACAAATTTCAAGTATCATGTGGTTTTCATTGTAGCAGGCTTGATAAATGCTAACTTATATGAATGTTCCTTTGCTGTCATGAAAATAAAATCAGGGGCTGCCGCTTCCACTGATTCACTCCGCAGCAACCCCGTAATTACAAACTTTAGATTAGATGATAACATCCACCTTTTTCATGATGACAATCTTTTCACCTGCACTGATTCTATCATCCTCTAAATCATTGATACTCTTAATGGTATCCACCGTTGTATAATATTTTTTTGCTATTTTCCACAGGGTATCCTCCGGCTTAACAACGTATCCGATCATACCGGGCATAGCCTGCAGCTTTTCTAAATCTAAGTCTGTAACTTCTATATCTGTAATAATTGGCTCAGTTATCTTGTCAAATACAATGGTATTGAGATTCATAACAGCTTTAACTTCAATTTCCTCGCTATCAAGCATCATAACGCTCAGCTGGTCAAGGTTCGGCTTTACCTCAAAATTGCTGTCCGGTTTCATACCCTTAACTTCGATGGTCTGGCTGAACGGAATCACTCCTCTTAAGGAATTCATAGGAATTCTATCATCTTCAGAAATATAAAGAATATTAACATCTACCACACCTTCAACCTGAAGTTCGGTATCCACCGGTACGATATCATCAATTTTTATTGTCCCGCTGGCGTGACAGATCTGCAGAATTCTCGGTTGATTCTCAGACACCTTAATCCGGTCTGCAACACGATATTTACTGTTATTTTTAATTACCAGATTCTCATAAACAGCGTCTCTTGTTAACGGGGTAATGCACTTGGACGGGCTGTATACATCGCATAAAATCTCCGGTTCTTCCATCTCGTAAACCTTGATATCCATTTCCAGGATAATCTCCAGATCTAGTACGCGCTCCTCACCGTCTGCATCCGGTTTGATTTCCATGTTTTTGTTTGTAATTCGGAAGGTGATATCTTCTATCATATCCTCCGTACAGCCGTTGCAGTCTATCATTCCGCTGAAAGCAATTTCTGTCTCGTAATATTCAATTGGATTCTCTTCATCATCACTGGTATATAAGATAAATACCGGAAGTTCTCCCTTGATGCTGAACCTATCCTCCAGAAGTCTAACCTCAACATTGTTTAAATGTATGTCGTTGAATAACAGTGCGGATATATTACCTTTATTGGCAGGAAGAATGATTTCATCCTTAATCCGGTAGGTATCCTTTTTATTAATGCTGACATCTGTTATTTCAATTCTCTTACTAATGTACTGTACATCCTCCGGACCTTCCACCATAACAGCCGTTTCTTCATCATATAAATCTTCAACTGCTACATTTAACCGAACGATGGATCTGACACTTAATTTTCTGGAATTGATCAAACCGGTCGTTAAATCTTCTAATTCCCACTTTAAAACGGGATCGTCATCCGCACAGGTCAGCTCCATATTTACTACTTCATCAAAAGGGATTTCCCCCGAAATATTATGTACCGGTCTTTGGTCCTCATCGCATAAGTAGAGAACATTAAAGACGAGGGCACCCTTAATCAGTAGTTTTCCATTCATAACCTTTATATCATTAATTCTAATTTCACCCTGCTCAGTTATTATTTGATCAATGTCCGGCTTGACGTCGGGAACATTAAAGTCATCATCCAATGTAAGCTGCAGGGTGCTCTTACATCTCAATTTATTCATATGAATATTCTTTTTTATTAATTCCACTGCAAAATCCCTCCTTGAATTTGGACATACGACGGAATGCCTCTGTCATATCTTATTCGTGAGGAAATCGTTTTATGATTTCTTTTATTTAATTTGTACAATATTTCATAAAACTCTTTTTGAATGGAAAGAACAGCCCATTATTATGAAAAACAGGCACAAAAAAAGACTAAAACGTATATATTCTACGATTTAGCCCTCTGTCATTTTATCTTTAACTGCATAGTATAAGTTCTACATCCTTTGTTAATATATCCGTATAGCTATAAGACATAAATCGAATCGGCATATCATCTTTTTCCTGTATTTTGATTAAAAATATGCTTGGATATGTCTGTGATATCACGCCTTCTGCTACATCAACTTTATGCCTTCCCCTGTTAATTTTAATCTTCACTCGTTTGCCCGTTTGTCTTATTACAGCGTTACGCACATTGTTTACATCATTTTGCTTCATCATTATTTTCTCCTTGTCAATGCTCTCTATCTCCATTGCGGGGAACGGCATTCCCAAATGGACATAACCACATTTATCTAAATAAATCCGTTACAAATTTCATGCATCCTTGACATTATAGCATTAAATTCTTGTTATTGTCAATAAATTTTCAGACAATTCAACCCTCGGTATACTCTTTTAAAGAAAAATATGCACATAATTACTAAATTTTTTTGTTACTTTTTATGGAATAATTTCACTTTGCTAGTACCTTATACCTAGGTATAATTAGAAATATGCACAATTTTCTTCCAAATAATTGATATAAATACCACTCTTTCTCCAAACTTTAGTTTTTACCACAATATATTGGTGTGTCCTACGGATTTCTACTAAATATTGTTATGCCCAGTTGAAATTTCTATATCAGTATGCTGTATTTTGCCAGAAATTATGTATGAAGTGAATAAATATCGAATTTTATATTCCTTATAAGAATTAAAAATGAATTATTCCCATTATATGGTAGAATAATAAACGTTGAATAATACTGATAATTGTATTAACGCACGACAATGAGTTAAGTTCCCAATCGGAGTAATCCTAATTGTAAAAATGGGGCTGCAGATTGCGGCCCCATACAAAATTATTCAAATACAACGCTTTTATCCATGAATTCCAGTTTAACAACAACATAAGGATAGGTTACACCCTGAGTTACCATATCATCCTGACTCGGACCAATTAAGTTTGTGTCAATATAAATTGCATTACTGGTTAAATATAGATCATCCACCGAAATGCTATAACCGCCGCTGTTCTGCTTTCCGTATCCGACTACGATATATAAATGATCCTTATTCGAATAAGACAGTTTGAACGGATTTTCTCTCTTTTCATCAATGATCTCTTTTAACTCGCCAGGTAGATCAGCATCCTCCACTACCGTAAATTCCAGATCCTTTAATTTCTTGATGTCGGTATCCTCAGTTTTACATCCGGTTATCCCCAGTACTGTAATTACTATTGTAAGAAGCAGAACTGCTATTCTAAACCTCCTCATCATATCCTCCATAGACTTATCACTTATTTAATTCTATGACTCGTACGTTAAAAAAATTCAATAATCTATAGAAATCCGATGGTACTTGAGAGTTTGAAAGTGAGCAATTTATAAATTATATATAAACTATTTAGTCAGGGCAAGGTATTATTGTTTCACATGCTTGACGTTACCTCTTTACTTTGATATAATGTTGGAAAAGAAAGGACAGGTGTACTCACTTGGACGACTACGTCAAGCGTTATGATATAAAAATAATATTAATTAATTGACATATACTTTAGGAAGGACAATACTATATTGTCCCTTTTGAAGTATTTTTTTACGATTATTATTTTGCAATATTATATCATCCATTTAAAGTACATCATTCTTTTTATTACTAACAATATTACATTTGATTTGCCCGCATACGGTCAAATCAAACGAAGCATTTAACTACAGGGGGTTATTATTTTGCCAGAAGGTGAGCCTATATTTATTCAAATTTTATTACAATTATTTTTAATTTTACTTAATGCTGTATTTGCATGCGCTGAGATTGCTGTTATTTCCATGAATGATAATAAACTAGCCAAACTATCAGCTAGCGGAGATAAACGGGCGATTCGGCTGACTAAGCTGACTGCACAGCCTGCAACCTTTTTAGCAACCATTCAAATTGGTATTACACTCGTTAATTTACTAGGAAGTGCATTTGCAGCCCAAAACTTTTCTGACCGGCTGACAGAGGCTTTCGTAGATCTGGGCATAAAGATACCCGTATCCGTCTTAGATACGATATCACTAGTTATTATTACGCTTATCCTTACCTATTTTACGGTAACCTTGGGCGAACTTGTTCCGAAACGGATCGCCATGAAAAAGTCAGAACAGCTGGCGCTAAGCATGTCCAAACTGATCTATGTGGTGTCCAGGCTATTTGCTCCGATCGTTTGGCTTTTGACCGTTTCTGCAAACGGATTATTACGTTTACTTGGTATTGATCCTCATAACGAGGATGACGAGAATACGGAGGAAGAAATCCGTATGATGGTAGATGCGGGTAGTGAAAAAGGTACGATTCATCCGGATGAGAAGGATATGATTCAAAATATTTTTGAATTTGATGATATCTCCGCGGGAGAGCTCATGACTCACAGAACAGAGGTTTCACTTTTATGGAGCGATGAGACCGATGAACAGTGGGAAAATACCATAAATGAAAGCAGACATTCCGTTTATCCGATCTGTTCGGAAAGCCCGGATAATATTATTGGTACTCTTTTTGCCAAGGATTATTTCCGTTTAAAAGATAAATCTCGTGAAAATGTAATGAACATTGTCCAACCGGTTTACTTTGTTCCGGAAACGGTTCGGGCTGATGTATTGTTTCGAAACATGAAGCGAAGCCGAAATCATTTTGCAGTCGTATTAGATGAATACGGCGGCATGAGTGGTATTATTACGATAAATGATTTACTGGAACAATTAGTGGGAGATCTTGAAGATGATATGACAGCTCCCGAAGAGGTTCCACAGATTGAGCGCATTGATTCAAACACCTGGATTATTCAAGGAAGCACACCGCTCGATGATGTCACGAAACAGGTGGGTGTATTACTGCCGGAAGATGATTATGATACCTTTGGTGGGCTGGTATTTGGTGTATTAGGAACCATTCCTGAGGACGGAAGTACTCCTGAGTTAGAAGAATTTGGCTTGGTAATTAAAATTACCAAAATTAAAGATCACCGCTTAGAAAGTGCGGTTGTGTGTCTTTCGGATACATCCGCTCCGGGTCAAACCGCGACTCAATCCTAATACGACATCCTAAGGATGAATTAGTTATAATAAAAATATCAAATTATTATGATATCAGCTGGAACCTTCCTATATGGAAGGTTCTTTTTTATGTTTTATAAACTAAATGATACCGTTCTCTTTAAGATTAACGAAAATTATGAAAAGAAAATTCTTAAAGTTCACGCTTGGATCGAAGATCAAATTAAGGACATACTTAAATTTTGGCAGAAAGGTTGATTTTTGCTAAATACTGGTGTATACTTTATTATACATATTTTGTTGTTTTTAGGATGACAAAAGCATAGATAGAGCTTAGAAGGAGCATTGGTCATGAGTATTGAGAACAAAAAATTAATGCGAAGTATCGTACTACTGTGTGCCGCAGTACTTTTAATATACAGACTCCCACACGACTCCTATACCATAAGCCAGTATTTAATAAGGCCGATAAAGCTGAACAACAGCATTCTTTTTTTAAATTGGATCCTGCCGTTCATATTATTTGTTTTAAGTATAGTTAGTTTTTGCAACCTTAAAACCTTTAAGAAGATGAATAAGTTTTTACTTGTAATGGCCTTTCTGTTCATTCTAATTCCAATCATGAAATGGTCTTTGGATGTTAACAGAACAAATTATCATTGGCTGAAAAATGATGCACTGGAAGCCGTTGATATCAAAGACTCTAACCTCAGCTTGAAGTTAATAAACAATGATTTAACCATGAATTTCGATTTGGAATTAATCGATTATAGCAGAAAACACAATGAATTTAACATCCGGGTATATTTGCCGGATTCACTCCGTGAATACTTCGGTATGGAATACATCAATCTTGAAAATAAATACCGTACTTATGGTCATCGAAGGTTAGTTAATGTAGAGGAACAGATAATCCTCCCTCTCAGTGATGATTATAGTGAGCAGTTTTATGATTTTCAATGGACTTTAGAAGATGTGACATATGTACTTTATAATGATAAGGAGGAGGTTGTAATACTTCAGCATGGTTTTTAACCAGCAGTGTAACGCTTCCTTTTCAATAACTAACACATTCGCAAAGATGGTATAGCCTAAGCAAAAAGGCCATACACCTGGTGATAACGCGTATATATTAGAGCTTCTATAATTTATTATCAAAATAGCCGCTTTGAATTCAGGCGGCTATTTACGTTTAATTTAATTAATTTGTCCTATTCCTTTTATCTATCCACCCCAAATAGCCTGCATTTCATCACAGCTTTCTAGCAGATCCTCCAGTTTTCCTTTTGCATATATCCTTCCATCCTTCATGACAATAATCTGATCCGCTTGTTTTAAAGCACTCCGCCGGTTAGAAACCACCAGGCAGGTTGCCTTTCTTTTCTCAAACAATCTGCTCCAGAGTTTATTTTCCGTCTCAACATCGAGTGCACTGGATATATCATCAAACACCATGAGTTGTGGGTTTCTAACAAACATACGGGCCACCGCTACTCTTTGTATCTGACCGCCGGACAGCTTCATGCCTTTGGGACCAATCAGGGTGTCCAATCCGTCATCAAAGCCTTTTAAGTCCTGTTCTAATACTGCGGAATGAATTGCCTCTTCCAAGTCAACCGACTTCTCAGATAAACCAAATAAAATATTATTCTTAACACTGTCACTGATTAAGTTCGGAATCTGTGGTGTATAAGCACAATGTGGAGCCACGAAGAATTCCTCCGGTTTATCAATCGATTCTCCGTTCCACTTGATACTTCCGCTCTGTGGAGGCAGTAATCCTATCAGCGCTTTTAGCAGAGTAGATTTACCCGAACCGATACGTCCGGTTATTACAGTAAATGAATCCTTTTCCATATGAAAGCTTACATCATGAATACCATTTTCTGAAGCTTCATAACAGTATCCAAGATTGTTAACTTCAATGCGTTCTAAGTTTGAAATCTTATCTGTATCTACTGATAAATCTTCCTCCTCCATTAACCCCTTCGGATTTAAAGGCACCGGATTATGTTTTACTGTTTCCTCAGGAAGACCATTCTTTACAAACTTTGCAATCCTTGAAAAAGATACCTTTGCCTGTCGGTTATTCGCTATAAACCAACCAAAAAAGCTGGTGAAATCGGAAATAAAACTCAAATAATATATGAATAAGGATAAATCGCCAATGGTCATATCTCCGTTTTTCATAAGCCCCGCAGCAAGGAGAAGGATAAATCCCGTTCCCAAGCTTACGGTATTATAAAATATGGAATCCAGGGTCTGACTAAGCAAGGTATCCTTTAACATCATTTTATGCCTTTTTTTATTTAAAACATTCAGGTATTGAATGACGTTATCTTCTTCTCCTGCTACTTTAATCGCCTGAACAGCACCAAATATTTCACCCATGGCACCGGTCACCATTCCCGTGGCCTCTCTTGCATCCGTTCGGTATTTCTTAAGCTTAGAACTGAGTAGCTGCACAATTCCAACCACCAATACCAAAGGCGTAAATACCAAAAGTGTAATATTAACATTAATGCTTAGCATAATTACCAACGCTACTATCACAAACATAATATTACCGATAATGTCCAGTGTCCAGCTAATGGAATTTTCTATGGTTTCCACATCATCCCGAAAGCAATTCAACGCTTCCCCGGAAGAACAGGGAATAGAGGAGGCTCCCGGTTTTTTTAAAATACCTTCAAACATATTTCTACGAAGCAATGCACTCATAATAAAACGGTGTCTGGTATCAATCCTGGCACCTGAATATATATTAATCATTCGCCCTGCTGCATATGCTAACGTTATTGCTACAATACCTATTAAATCAAAAGTGAATGTTCTATTGTGATTTAGAATATTAAAAAACTGTTTAAAGATCAGTCCTAAAATCAAGGGCTCAACATGAATGAGTGCCCATAAAATGCAATTGATTAGATACAAACCCGGTTTATAGGTCATCATTTTCCAAAAAAGCTTTAATACATGGATCTTAGCTTCCTTGCCCTTATTTTCTTTTTCTTTCTGATTCATCGTAGATTCCATTATACAAGCACCTCCTCGATACCATACTTCATTAGCTCACTCAGTTTGGACTGACTATCCTCCAGCAGCTTTTCCCTTACACCGTACTCAAGAACCCGACCCTGCTCAAGTATCATTATATTATCCGCCTTCTGCACCGTTCCCAGTCTATGGGCAATGATAATACAGGAGCGGCCCAGTAGCAGTTTTTCAAAGGCTCGGTCCACCAGCTTTTCGGTAACCGGATCCAGTCTTGAGGAGGCTTCATCCAATATAACAAGCTTCGGATTTTTTAAGAAAACACGTACTAAGGTAAGAAGCTGAGCTTCACCCGAAGACATTCCGCCACCCGGTTTTAATATGGTATTCAACCCTTCGCCTAAATTCTCATACCAATCTCCAAGCCCCATTTCATAAATCGTTTTAAGGATGACTTCATCCTCAATTTTATTATTAAAGAAAGTAATATTATCTCTCACGCTGGCATGAAATAACTGGACATCCTGTGTGACATAAGCAATGATGTCTCTTAAATCCCTTTGTGCTATCGATTTTAATGAGACATTGTTTAAGCGTATTTCACCGGATACCGGATCATAAAACCTAACGATCAGTCTGGCAAGAGTGGTTTTACCACAGCCGGTGTGACCGAGAATTCCAAGTATTTTTCCCATCGGAAGCTCAAAGGAGACATCCTTTAGAACCGGTGAGTTTTCCTCATATTCAAAGCAGACCTTATTTATTTGAAGAGAAACTGCTTCGTTCTTTATACTTTCCTGATTAACTACTTCAAGCTTTGATTTCATTTGAAGCATTTCCTCAATACGAATGATACTTGCTGATGCCTTTTGAATGTCCTGAAGCTGCTCCTTTAACTGCTCTAATGGTCTTTCTATGAGCTGCATATAATTAATCATCAGATAGACCGTTCCGATTGTAATTTGGTTGGTATACCACAGATAACCTCCCAAAGCGAAAATCATTACATTTCCAATACCGTATACCCCTACTAAGGTAATCCAAATTTTATATCCGGATAAATTTGCAGTCACACGGAGGGGAAGCCATTTTTGCAGTAAAGCATAAAACCGGTTCATAATATAATTACCGGCACCATTTGCACGAATATCCTCCGTACTTGCGATATGTTCCCCAAGGAAGCCGTAAAACTTCGCTGTAATCTCCCGGTTATTCTTATAATTCTCTACCGCTTTGCCCTGTGTTTTAAAAATGACGATAAGGGCCAAAATGATAAATACGGTAAAGGTCAGTCCGACCGTTATATTCTTTATGATTAGCAGGAGAATGATACCTGCCATCAGAAGAATATTATTTAAAAAGCTGACCAATAGTTTCGAAAAGAAATTAAATAGCGCTGTTACATCCCCATCTATTCTCTCCACAATTTCACCCGACTGATGTTCCTTGAAGTACGTCATATCAAGACCAAGGCAGTGTCTCACCAAATCAAGCCTCAATTGATTGGTTGTACTCCATCCGATATTTTGGCTCAAATAAGTTGCCACGATATCCAAAAGCTGCTGTCCAAAGGCCGCAGCAATAAATATAGCCGCAGCTGCAATTAACATTTTTGTGGGCTTCCCAGCACCAATTCCATCAATAAACCAGCTAACAATCTGTGGATTCATCAGCTGTATGATAATACTTCCTGTCATGATAACCGCTAAACCGGCCATGAGCCATTTGCTGTTTTTTAAATAAATAGATAATAGGTTTTTATATTTGTTGAATGATAGTTTCATATTCATATCCTTTCTAAAGTCCGCTCCCACCGGCGGATCACCGGGAGAAATATGTTTTCCTCCTATGAAGCAAAAAAACGCAGATATGAATCTCTCTGCGTCTTAATCATACAAGGTGGTTTACCAAACCAGGCGAATCTATCGTTACAAGTCGAACTGGTTCATGATTACCCTTTTCCCATATAAAAAAGCTGCAGATGGCATACTCCGCAGCTTACTTAAGTTCAATTATAATAACATCTACTTACTTAGCCTTACAACGGATGGTCATGCAGTCTCTATTCAGTTGGTTTACAAATTTTAAATTACGAATCATTACGTGACCTCCTTTTCATTTTTTTATGCAAATTTTCACTTGCTTTCTTAAGATACCATCTTTTACTAATAATTGCAACCTATAAATGAAAATAATCCCATTTATTTTTTTATAAATTGGTATAATTTAACCATTTATTGCTCTTTCAATTAGTCATTTGTTTATTATATTAAATACTCCGCCCTCATATGAACCATAAGAATCACTCGCAATCCATCTTCTTTTGTTTATTGCTTATTTCCCAGCCTTGTATTATAATTTAACACAATGAAAAACCATAATTCTGATTTAATATGAGAATTCTATGGAATAAGGAAAGGAGTTCCAATGGCAAATAAGAATAAGCCTACTGAACAAAAAACGGTTGACCGTTATTTAGATCTTTTCTATATGACACCCTCCGAGGTGAGTGCAAAAGATATCGCTTCTCTATTACAGGATACCAAGGGAATGCGAATTGAACTATGGGAGGAAATGAATGTGCTCGAGCTTGAGCTTCACAATCAGAACACCGTGGATTTTGAACCGGTTGAAACTGTATTTACCGATCCCTCCGATGCTGCATTTATTAAGAATCGTAACATTAAAACCATTTATGCAATCAGCTTAAAGGAATTGGATTTACCTGCAGTAAAACCCTATTTTGAACAAATGATTGAAAAGTTCTCCGGGTTTGTATGTGCCGATACCGCAGATTTTAATCCGGTCTATGCAGGCTCCAATACAAAAAAGTCATAAGACGGAATAATATGACACAAGAAGATGATTGTTATGAACTTAATTTAATCAATTGAGGTGTTCTTACAAATGATGAATAAAAAAGCAGCCCTGCTTGCTGCATTTGGGCATACAATACCTGTATTCACAGGTTATATGGTTCTTGGTGCTGCTTATGGCCTTCTAATGGACAGCAAAGGATTATCTCTATTATGGATTTTTATTGCCAGTGTATTTGTCTATGCCGGATCTATGCAGTTTGTAGCAGTAACACTTTTATCACTGGACTTTGATCCGTTGGGTGCCTTTCTTATGACCCTTATGGTTAATGCAAGGCATTTATTTTATGCCATTTCCATGCTGGGAAAATATCGTGGACTTGGAAAGATGAAGCCATATTTGATATTTTCATTAACGGACGAAACTTTCTCCATTCTCTGTTCAACTGATGCACCGGAGGGAATTGACCGCAAATGGTTTCTGTTTTTCGTGTCCTTCCTTGACCATATCTATTGGATTACCGGCTCTATACTGGGGGGTATCCTGGGCGGTATGATCGATTTTGATACGAAAGGGATTGATTTCGTTCTGACTGCTTTGTTTGTTGTAATATTAATTAATCAGTGGAAGGCAACAAAAAATCATCTTCCTGCCCTGATTGGCATCGGTTCGGCCATTTCTTGCCGGTTACTCTTTGGCGCGGACGATTTTATTATACCTGCCATGCTTTTGATCCTTTTATCGGTAACCCTGATACGGACGCCGCTTGAGAGGAGGAATAAGCAATGAACTATTCTAGCCTGCAGCTGATTATTTTCTTTGGCCTGGTAGTTTTTGGCACGGTTATAACGAGAACTCTGCCATTTCTTCTGATTCCGGATCGTAAGGAAATTCCTAAATTTTTAAAATATTTAGCCAATGTGCTTCCTTTTACGATGATCGGTATGCTTGTCATATATTGTTTAAAAAACATTTCATTTACTGACACTAATCACGCACTACCGGAAATTATCAGTATTGCCGCAATAATCCTCCTCCATCTGTGGAAAAGCAACACACTCCTTAGTATCGGTGTGGGCACCTTGCTGTATATGTTTTTGGTACAGTATGTGTTTGTATAACAACTTCGGGTGGCTTGAGCAGATCATCTATTTCTTCATCTGCAGCAAGCCACCCGAAGGTTATTTGCACTATCATAAATCAATTATAAAATTGTATCAATTAGCAAATTGCGTTCCTTTGACAAGTCTACAAACGTTGTTCCCACACGAACGACGGGTTTTGATAAGGCTAGTTTGTTGATCATGACTACCTCACCCTCACGGCCATCACTCAGTCGAACGATATTATGCATATAGGAATTTACGATCCGTTCCATGAATATCATGATATATTTCGGATCATATTTCAAATAGCCGTCCCGTTCAAAATTTTCCACTACATCAAAAGGGCAGATAGCTTTCCGATAAAGTCGGTTCGAGGTCATGGCATCATAAACATCGGCGATTGCTATGATCTTTGCATAATCATCTATTTGATTCGACCGGAATCCATTTGGATAGCCTGTCCCATCACAACGTTCGTGGTGCATTAAGGCGGCATATTTTACGCGGATATCCACCGGCTGATCTTTAAGCACCTGATAACCTTTTATGGAATGAGATTTAATTACTTCAAATTCCCTCTCGTTTAATCTACCATTCTTGGCGAGGATTTCCTTCGGAATTAACATTTTTCCGATATCATGAAGCAGACCTGCCAGCGTTAGAACACGGGTTTCTGCATGGGATAGCTTTAACCAGCCGGCGAAAACATTGCAGATTAAAGAAACATTGAGGCAGTGAACATAGGTCATATCATCATAATTACGAATGCCGTGAAGCATTTCCAGTACATGAGCTCCGTTACGCCCTTCCTTTAAAATACGATCCGTATCAGCAAGCAGATGATCGATATCAAAGATCTCTTCCCCACGAATGACTCCTTGAAAACTGTCTTCCACATTACTAACGGTGTCTACAAAGGTTCGGTTGAATTTCTTAAATTCCGACGTACTACGCAATGCTTCTATGTAGGATTCATCCTTCGGAGGTTCGAAATTAAGCTCCAGCTGATAGACGAAAAGCCCATATATATTATAAAACCGAAGCCTGGTTATCATTCTTTCATCTAGAATCGTTCCCTTTGTAATAATTAACTGATTGTTGGCTGTATAAATATCCGAAGCAACCGTCATTCCTATTTCGGCCTGATCCGTCCTAATTCTTATTGCTTCCACCCAATAAATCACCCCTTTGCTTTATCATTGGTCCTTCTTACTCGAGTATACCTTCTCCCATTCATTATTACAAGTAGATTATTCGTCAAATTTTAACAATACCGCCCTACAGGGAGCACCTTCACATCCGCCCAGTTTCAAAGGCGCTGCAAACAGAAAATAATCGTCTGCCTTCACATTCGCAAGCACAAGTCCCTCCAGTAAAACCACTTCTGTTTTCAATAACTCAAGATGAACCGGCATCGGTGCATCCAGCGGTCCAACGCTCTGACTTTCTACTCCGACCAGTTCAATCTGATACCGGTTAAAAAGCTTTGCCATCTCTAGCGTCACGGTTACCTTGCCTTTTAACAATAACCGTTTCTGGCTGGTTTTTAATCTATCCTCCAGTATATCCAGCGAATCAGACCATAAATCGATCACCGAACAGGGTCCGATACACCTGGCTAAATCAAGCTGTTCCATAGGCTTTCCATCTTTATAAAAATGCTTCGGTGCATCCAGATGGGTCGCATTATGGGCACACATCGTAAGAACTGACAGATTACAGAGATCACCCTTTTCCATGTCCAACACCCTGCGATAGCTTGGGGCTTCATCACCGGGGTAGACATTTCCACCGAACAATTCCTGAGTAATATCATATATTTCCATAGCGAAATCCTTTCAATTGTGAGCGATTAATACAGAATATGAGTTTCGCAATTGCCTTATACTGCCAATATTAACCTCTCGCAGTCAAGTTCACCAATTACGAAATTAGTTTCTTTTTAAGCGGTTATTCCAGAATTAATTCTACCGGACAATGGTCACTTCCCATCACATCCATATGAGCAAGACTATCTATAATTCGTTCCTGCAACCGGTCAGATACCAGAAAATAATCGATACGCCACCCAACATTCTTTTCTCTCGCTTTAAACATGTAGGACCACCAGGTATAGACCTCCGTAACCTCAGGATATTTATAACGGAAGGTATCCGTAAATCCACTGTTAATCAGTTTCGTAAGCTTGTCCCTCTCCTCAAGGGTAAAACCTGCGCTTCTCGTATTTGTTTTCGGATTCTTCAAATCGATTTCCCGATGTGCTACATTTAAATCACCACAGATGACAACCGGTTTCTTTTCATCCAGTGATAACACATATGACCTGAAATCCTCTTCCCATTGCATACGGTAGTCCAGCCTTTCCAGTTCCTTTTTGGAATTAGGAGTATATACGGTTACCAGGTAGTAGTCCTCGAACTCTAAAGTAATTGTTCTCCCCTCATCATTGTGCCTGTCCATACACAAGTCAAAGCAGACACTGAGCGGCTCTTTCTTTGTAAATACCGCTGTTCCGGAGTATCCTTTACGAATCGCCGAATTAAAATATTGATGATACCCTTCGAAGGATATCTCAACCTGCTCCGGCTGCAGCTTCGTCTCCTGAAGACAGAACACATCTGCATCCATTTGTTGAAAAAATTCCTGAAAGCCCTTATTTAAACATGCCCTTAATCCATTGACATTCCATGATATAAACTTCATCCTGCACCTGAACCTTTCTAGTATTTAATTCAATATGTTAAGCCATTCTTCTAAATGTTCATTATTACCTCATAGAGCTCCTTCACGGTCCCGGCAATACGGTCTGCTCCGGCCTCCTTTAATTCCTCCCGGCTGCCAAATCCATACAACACCCCTATGCTTGTAATTCCCACGGTTTTAGCACCCTCCACATCATACTTACGGTCTCCGACCATCACCACTTCACAAAAATCCGTGATGTCATTTCGTTGTAAGGCGTATCGAATAACCTCTTCCTTTTTTGACCTTGTGTCATCCGGAGCAGCACCGCAGATATCATCAAAATAGTCTGCCAATGAAAAGTGCTCTAAAATCTGTCTTGCCATCCGCTCAGGTTTTGAAGTTGCTACAATTAATGACATATCTGCATTCTTTAATTTTTCCAGAAGTTCCTGCATACCCTCGTAAACTTCATTTTCATATAAACCGTCTACTTCAAAATACTCACGGTATACCTTAATCCCTTTGATCGCCTCTTCCTCCGAAAAGCCATAATCCTCGGTAAAGGTATCTTTTAATGGCGGCCCAATATGTTTCGTTAGGGTATCCAGATCATCAATCACGATGTCCCAATGCTTTAATGCATATTGTAGGGACTTCGTTATGCCAAGCTTGGGATTTGTGATGGTCCCGTCCAAATCCATTAGTATATATTTCATATTCTATTCTCCTTCCAAGTTCCGAGAATAATTACTCGCATGCCTTCTCATATTACAACCTTCAGTGTGAAAATAGGTTTCTTTCCTACTTTCTGTTAACAACACTTCCTTTGATTAGGTAATTTGACCGTTTTCCGGCTTACGCACCTGTTTCGTATTCTTTTCTACCTGCTTTCTGGGAATCATAATCTGATGCCCACAACCCAGGCATTTTAAGCGAAAGTCCATACCTACCCTAAGAATCTCCCACTCGCTGCTACCGCAGGGATGCTGTTTTTTCAGCTTTACAATGTCACCAATATAAAAATCCATCCAAATCCACCCGTCCTTGCTCAAAAATTTTCAAGCTATTTTGTTCAGTATACCATAATTACCTATATTTTAAAAATAAAAATTAGCGGATTCACCTATTGCAATTTAAAACAATGTGTTGTAGTATATGAATATACCTCACGTAGTTTTAATTACTACATAACATATTATATAGATTGCGTGATGTATATTACATAACAAGATTGGTAAAACTAATCCATCATAGCTTAAATTTAAAAGGAGTTGATTTTTATGACAGTGAAAAAAATTAAAGCAAAAGATCCCGGAAGCGCCATAACCCATTTTATCGGAACATTGATGGCCTTATTTGCAGCTCTGCCATTACTTATTAAGGCCGCTGCTAAACCCTCCTCAGTTCACATCATTTCCCTGAGTGTATTCATTTTGAGTATGATTTTATTATATGTCGCAAGCACTTTATATCATACCTTAAATATTAATCTTAAAATAAACCGAAGGCTTAAGAAGTTTGATCACATGATGATCTATGTTTTAATTGCCGGCACCTATACTCCAATCTGTTTGATTGCTCTTGGTGGTACGACCGGAATTACTCTTCTTATTCTTATCTGGACCCTGGCGATCATCGGCCTCTTTGTAACAAGCATTTGGGTAAACTGCCCGAAATGGTTCTCCTCTGTTGTCTATATTGCTATGGGTTGGACCTGCGTATTAGCCTTTACACAGATTATTAATTCTCTCTCAGCTGCCGGCTTTGCATGGTTATTAGCAGGAGGTGTCATCTACACCCTCGGTGGAGTTATTTACGCATTAAAGCTTCCCATATTTAACGGTAAGCATAAGTATTTCGGTTCCCACGAGATATTCCATCTATTCGTTATGGGCGGAAGCCTTTGCCACTTTATTTTAATGTATCATTACGTAGCCATTATGCCGTAAGACTATCATATCAACTAACCTAAGGGAGCAAGGCTCCCTTTTTTAGTGCTTGGCAAGAAATGCGGCTTCCGAATACTACGACCGGAAATGCCCTTTGACATAACAAATCCGCCCCTGAAAAGGGGCGGATCGTCATATCTATGTCAAGCAGCCGAATATTTCTGGTAAGGTATCAAGGCAGTAATCTGTTCATACTCAAAACATGAGGTATAAGGGATTCGGTTGCGTATTCTCAAAGATATGTATCCTATCCCGTTGTTACTGCATTGCCCACCAAATTCATTATCACTATATTATACTCTCACAAACCTTTTCTGTTACTACAGACAAAACTCACATTTCATAAAAATATGTTTACCCGTCTCACTTTTTAAAAGGAGCTAATAGATTATTTAATGACGGTTGAATATATTTGCTGAAGAGAAAAACTACGGCTATTTTTATTAGTAAAAAAGAAAAGGCGTATCACCTAACTTAGAAAGTCATTTTGCGACACGCCTTTTATTATTATTTTATTATAATCTCTTTAACAACTCTTCTCTCTGAGCCTCAAAGCCGGGTTTTCCAAGAAGCGCAAACATATTCTTCTTATAGCTTTCTACACCCGGTTGGTCAAATGGATTTACGCCAAGTAAATAGCCGCTGATTCCACAGGCAAATTCGAAGAAATAGAACAGCTCACCCAAATAGAATTCGTTTTGCTCCGGTACACTTACCATAAGATTCGGAACATTGCCATCGGTGTGTGCTAGAAGAGTACCCTTCATCGCACTCTTGTTAACAAAGTCTACGCTCTTTCCGGCAAGATAATTAAGTCCGTCAAGATCCACCTCTTCTTCCTCAAGAATAATCTCCGTAGAGGATTTCTCAACACTAACCACCGTTTCAAACATAGTTCTCTGACCATCCTGGATAAATTGACCCATGGAATGTAAGTCAGTGGTAAAGTCAACGCTTGCCGGGTAAATACCCTTCTGATCTTTTCCTTCGCTCTCACCGAATAACTGTTTCCACCATTCGGATACAAAATGAAGGCTCGGCTCATAATTTACCAAAATTTCAATGCCTTTGCCCTTACGTAATAAAATATTGCGAACAGCAGCATATTTCATGGAATCATTATTTTCATAAGCAGTGTTTAAGCAATATTCTCTCATGCTTGCTGCACCTTCCATCAGCTTAGTAATATCCGCACCGCTGACTGCAATCGGAAGAAGTCCAACAGCCGTTAATACGGAATAACGTCCACCCACATCATCGGGTACCACGAAGGTTTCATAACCCTCTTCGGTTGCTAAGTTTTTAAGAGCACCCTTTGCCTTGTCCGTTGTGCAGTAGATTCGTTTTCCTGCTTCCTGTTTACCGTATTTCTCAGTTAAAAGTTTCTTGAATACACGGAACGCAATGGCAGGCTCGGTTGTTGTTCCGGACTTACTGATCATGTTGATGGAGAAATCACGGTCTCCGATTACATCCTTCAAATGATTCATATAATTGCTGCTGATGTTATTTCCTACAAAATAAATCTCCGGTGTCTTCCTGATTTCTTTTGAAACAGAATTATAAAAGCTGTGTCTTAAAAATTCGATGGCAGCTCTTGCACCCAGGTAGGATCCACCGATACCGATGACAAGTAAAACGTCTGAATCCTTTTTAATCTTTTCGGATGCCTTTAGGATACGGTCAAACTCCTCTTTATCATAATCTACGGGAAGATCAATCCATCCTAAGAAGTCATTTCCTGCCCCGTTTCTGTTTAATAGCTGTTCCTTGGCTGTTTCAGTAGCCGCCTTTATCATCTCAATCTCGGTTAATGAGATAAATTTCTTCGTTGCGGAAAAATCAAATGATACTTTATTTGCCATGTTTATCTACTCCTTTATTAACTTTTCTTCTATTTTAGCAAACACAAAGTTTTTATTCAATGATTTTTCCTCATAAATCCACAAACTATGCAAAAAATTCTTTTAAGATATCTTCAATTAATTTTTCTTCCTGGGAAGTCATAAGTTTCTTCTTTTCTACCGGTTCGGGAACCTTTATGATATGCTCTTTCTCCTCATGTTCCTTTTCAGCAGCTATTTCTTCCATTCCCTCCATCAGATTATCCATATTCGAGTTCTTCTCCGGAGCCTTAATGTCCTCCTCCATGCTTTTTAACAGCTTTTCTTTGATCTCCTGTCTATGTTGTTTTGATCCACTCATCTGTTGCTTCTCTTCCAATTTCTTTTTTGCTTCTTTCCGCTTCGCCTCGAGTGCCTCTCTTTCCTCTTCCAGCTTTAATAGCTCTTCTTCCCTCCGCTTTGCTGCAATTCTCTTTCTTTCTTCAATCTTTCTTTTTTCTTCCTCCTTACGGAACTCTTCTATCTTTTTCTGCTCTTCTTCTCTCTTTAAAGTAAGCACTCTCTTTTCTTCTTCCTTCTTGCGTCTTGCTTCTCTTCTACGGTCTAATTCATCTTTCGTCTCTATCTTGCTTCTGGTTGCAGCTAAATTACCCTGCATACTATCTCCGTTTTTAATAAAATATTCATTTCGGTATTGTTCTAACATTTCCGGATTGAAAACTTCCTGTTCCAGTCTGACTTTACAGAAATTCTCCAAATAATCTAATAAATTCATTCGAATCATCTTCTTTTTGTCCTGTAAATTTAACCCTTTATCCACAAGGATTAAAACAGCGCTCGTTGTAATACCCACAGTCCCCGTTAGCAAGATCAGATCTTGTCCACAGTCGAAAAACACCCCAAACAAGGCACTTGTAGGCACTAGCAGCAAGCTAAAATAGAGGACTTGTCCACTTAGTACCTCCCATGTGGATAATAATATTCCACCGAAACGATGCCTCAATACATTCTTATCCACAAATGTATCCACATTATTAACACCTATTTTGAGCTTATAGCAGGTTTCAAATTTAAGTTTGATATGCTTTAACTGTTTGTTTTTTGCTGCTCCCGGATTGTCCGATTCCTTCACTAATCGATTATGAACCAAATCAATAATTAAACGGAATAGTAAACCAAGTCCGCATAGCCCTACGAAAGTGTAAATAATGATATTCTGTTCGAACAAATACTGCACCATAAAAATCCCCTCTCTTTTCCATAATTTAACATTTATTATAGCTTACGTTAACTATTTTGAAAAGAGAGAGGATCAAAAATCGGTAGACACAAATCTTATCGATGCTCCAAAATATTATTCAATTTTAAGTAATCCCAAGACATGCGACACAAACTAACAAAAAATATTAATTTTTTGTCAGCCTGTATCATATGGCTCGGGTAGGATTACTATCTGCTTTTTATAAGATTATCAAAGGAGAAATAGGAATCCAAACCATTATCCGGCACCTCCACCGTATAACTTTTTGTTTCATAACCCTCCATGATAAAAGTAAGTACATGGGTTCCGATGATTTTTTCAAAAGTGACGGGAGCAAAGCCTTTAAATACTCCATTTAAATAAACAGAGGCTCCAATTGGCTGCTGTACAATAATGGAATGCTCCTGATCCACCGTTTCCTCCTCCGAACCGTTTTCTGGATCGTTCGAAGCATTATCTCCGGAGGAATTATCCTCTATGGGGTCGGTTGCTCCTGTATCAGGAGGCAAATTATTATTTCCCTGCTCTACCGTTATAACAGCACCTTCACCGCTTGATATCTTTGGAAGATCAATTTTCATAGTTTTACCGGCAGAATCAACGTTCAGTATCCCTTTGAAGGTGGTATAACCGTCAAGGGAAACCTCCAGTTGATATTCGCCATAAACCATCTCAATCGCATTTGCATAGGTGGTAAGTATTCCATCGATAAACATATCGGCTCCAAACGGCGTAATCTCAAATACCAGTAAGCCCTTTTTCTCTGCCTTTGGTCCAATATCACGCAAGGATACTACCGTTTCCTGATTTCGAAATACAGAGACATTTTTTGTTGCACTAAAATCCTTATTTTCAACCGTCAGGTTAAAATCACCCTCACGCACCGTTATCACCAAATCCTCAGTAATCTGCTGTATGGCCTCATATCCGATAGTAATGCTGGCTCCGATTAAATTCTCATAATCCGTAAGTGTAACAATCCCATGTCCTCTCGTAACCGTAACCGACCAGATGGTCTCTTCGTATCCGCGAACAGTAAGTTCATCCTGTTCGGCTATGTCTGTGACCGAAATCAGCTCCTGTCCATCTACTACAACTAAACTATCCGTAAATTTATATTTTGTATCGGCAATCCTCATGATTCCGGAATCTCGGTCAATGGTAAGATTTTTCACACCTGCATACTCCCATGCTGAGGAGGATATACTCATTTTCGCTAATTTACCCGTTTCCCCATGATAGTCAGCCTCCACCATCGCTCCGACCGGTATCTGACTCATAGAGATCAAATGTCCGTATTTATCTGTAATATCACTGCCACCGTTATAGGATAATATAAGTTCTTCTCCGCTCATAACATGAAATAACGTTATTGTGTGAGCTTGTGCATTGATTTCCTTTACCACAGAAAGGTATCCCGTCTCGTTGCCTGTCTGGTTATTTACTAAGGGCTTGCCATCCTGTTGATTTGTATTCCCTTGCTTTTTCGAATCCTTCGAGGCGTCCGCCATGGTGATAAATATAATAATGGAAAAAAAGGTCAACCCAATGATAAGGCTGATGATTGGCCTCAAATTCACCTTATATTGTTTCTTATGTTCCTTTTTTCGCTCCATCGTACCCTCAATCCTGATTTTTCTACCTTGTTCTTTATCTGTATTATAGCTTACCCAGGAAGGATATTCAATCGTAGATATTTACCTATAAGATACTTTCCAACCTCTGAAGGAACATCTCTTTCTTGGCATTCTGTTCACCGATGCTGTTCAGTTTTTGTATATTGCGTTCCGATACCCAGGACTTCTTACCATTATAATAGAAATTGGTGATCTTCCAGAATTTCTCGGGATAAAGCAATAATAAGTACAGTATATTAAGTTCTGCCTTAGAAATCGGTCTTACCCTGTCATACGACTCAATCATATTGCTGCCGTAAAGGATATCCCAGTCGTTTTTCTCCATGACCTTCCGTACAAATTGATACAGGTCCGATATCTGCAAGCCTATGTAAGCCTTCTCAAAATTCGTTGTTATGATGGGTGATCCACTGTTTGATGAAATATCCGTAACCGTTAGCGGTTGCTTGTTAATCCATCCCGGTGGAACATAGGTTTTTGAGATGGCATCCGTTTTGGTCTTCATCATGATGATATTATGATAAGTGTAATTACCATGGCATACTCTGCGTTTTGCTTTCGCTTCCTCGACCAAGGTCCGGTAAGGTGAACAGTCCAGCCTTTGAGCTGCCTGGAGTCCTTGCGCATAAAAGGGTTCATAATAGTTTAAATAGGATACCTCAAACTCATTTTTCTGGCGCTTTTCACGGATGTAGCCTTTTACCCTCTTTAACTCACGGTTTCGTTTATCAAAGGTCTCCATTAAGTTATCCGTAATATTGTAATCTAACTGTTCCTTTGTAAAGTCAACGTCCTGAAGAATACAATGAAGTCTTGCCAGATTAGCAGAAGACGCTTCTATCTGGGACAATTCCTTAAGATTGCATTCTTCGCCCCAGAACCAGTTTTTCATAATATACTGATTCCCTAATGAGTCCTCCGAAATGATGTCATCATCTATCGTTTTCACAAATTGGTCGATATTATGAAAGCCGTGTTGAAATAGATGCTCTTTTACCCTATGTTCAAATAAGGCTCTGTTTCTGGAGCCTTCAAAGCATTTAAAAAGCTTTAAGCCGCCATCAGTCTCCAACAGATAAGCGCCTCTTGCTCTATATATGTTATAAATCTTCAGACGATATCTTTTTAATGCTTCCTGACTTCTATCCTCCACAGCTAATCCTCCTTACAATAATTCATGATGAGCCTATACCCGTCTTTCTAATATTATGTTAATACTTTCTAATTCATGAATATAAAAAACACCTTAGAAATATTTTCTAAAGTGTTTTTCATTAAATGTTATATTATTGTACTTCCTTCCTATCCTTTGCCATCGCTAGAAGTGTTTCCTTCCGGTTAAGTTCTGGGTCCTCGATGACTGCTGAAAGCAATTGGTTTAATATTTCACCAAGTCTTGGTCCCGGAACAAAGCCCTCTGCGAGTAAATCCCTGCCACTTATGCTTAACTCCTTTAGACTGACGCATTCTCCCCTGGTAAGCAGCTCCTGATAGAGCGTTCTCGCCATTTGAAGCTTTTCCTGTTTTTCCGCTGTCCGCTCCGGATTTTTCGCTGAGGTGTCTGCACGGTTTACTTCAAATAGAAGTTCCATATACTCCTTACCGATCTTGGCCGCTGCTTTTCTCATTCCTGCCGGTGTTAACACAAACCGGTAATCATGCCAGCGTATTAAGTGAACCACCGTATCCAATGTATCATTATCAAACTTTAATCGCTTTAAGATATTTTTTGCGGTCAAGGCACCTTTTTCCTGATGGCCGTAAAAATGATTCTGACCATCCTTACCAAGGCTGATGGTACCCGGCTTTTCAATGTCATGAAGCAACATGGTCCAGCGCAGTATAATTTTTTCCCTAGCCGAAAATTGCTGACCGGATGACTTATCCGCCACCGTCTTAAGGGCATGCAGAGTATGTTCGCCAACACTATAGATATGATGGATATTCTTTTGGCCGGTAACCATCATGGGATCAAATTCCGGTATAACCACCTTTGTAATTCCTGTTTCATACAACACCCTAAAATACTCCGGATGGTCCGATATTAACAGCTTGGTCAATTCTACCCGGATACGTTCCGCGCTGATATTCTTAAGATGTTCCACCTTTTCTTTAACCGCCTTTAAGGTATCCTGCTCGATTTGAAAGCCTAATTGAGCTGAAAAACGTACTGCCCGAAGTATTCGTAAGGCATCCTCGTCAAAACGCTCCTTTGGGCTTCCTACGCAGCGGATGAAGCCTCTTTCTAAATCCTCACGTCCTCCGAATAAGTCAATAATTCCTTCCTTTTCGTTATACGCCATTGCATTAATGGTAAAATCGCGACGTCTTAAATCCTCCGATAAGCTGGCAGTGAAGGTTACCTCCCTTGGATGACGGTTATCCTCATAAATGCCGTCAAGCCGGTAAGTCGTCACCTCAAAATGCTCCTTATCCAGAAGTACCGTCACCGTACCGTGCTGTATCCCGGTATCCACCGTTCTTTTAAATATCTTCTTAACTTCATAGGGCGTTGCCGAAGTAGTGATATCCCAATCCCCAGGTTCCCTGCCAAGCAGCATATCACGGACACAGCCGCCCACAGCATAAGCCTCAAAGCCTTGCTGCATCAGCGTTTCAATGATATATTTCACTTTCTCAGGCATTGTGATTTTCATGGGCATCCTCCAAGCTACGACATTTCATTGTTTTTCATCCTGATCCTGCTGCAGGGTTTCGTATTTCACCTACATTCAGGTTCATCTTGTTTTCTATATTTTCTAAAATTTGATCTGCTCTGATTTACTTTTATCGTATCTCATTTTGAGTTACTGCTTTCATTGATTTCAATCAATCCGTAATATCAAAGCGATTTGTGAGGTTAACTCATCCTTCTCTTACAAGGTTATCTAACCATATAAATTAGTACGCTTTACCCCAATAGGTCATGGTTTTTGCAGGTTTGCCGCAGCATACGCAGGTATCCGCTATTTGCTCCTGTTCAAATGGCATACAGCGGGAGGTAGCACCGGTACGTTCTTTGATCTCTTTTTCGCAGGCTTCGTCCTCGCACCACATCGCTTTCACAAAGCCCTGTTTTTCATTTAGGATGTTCTCAAACTCTTCCATATTGGTAGCCGTATAGGTATGTGCATCCCGGTGAGCTCTTGCTCTTTCTAGCATCTCTACCTGCATGAGGTTCAGGATTTCGGTAGCCTTTTCTGCTATTTCATCAAGAGAAACAACGATCTTTTCTCTGGTATCACGTCTTACGATTACTGCCTGGTTCGCCTCAATATCCTTCGGTCCGATTTCAACACGAATCGGGATACCACGCATTTCCTGTTCGCTGAATTTCCACCCCGGGCTCTTCTCCGAATCATCCACTTTAACCTTAAAGGAGCTTAGCTTTTCTTTAAGTTCAAATGCCTTCTCAAGGACTCCTTCCTTGTTCTGATTGATCGGTATAATCATAATCTGGGTAGGTGCAATCTTCGGAGGAAGAACTAAGCCACTGTTATCTCCGTGAACCATGATGATCGCTCCGACAATTCTGGTTGACATTCCCCAGGAGGTCTGATGAACATATTGTAAGGTATTATTCTTATCGGTATATTGAATTCCAAAGGCTTTGGCAAAACCGTCACCGAAGTTATGGCTTGTTCCGGACTGTAGCGCTTTACCGTCGTGCATTAACGCTTCGATGGTATAGGTAGCATGTGCACCCGCGAATTTTTCTTTCTCGGATTTACGGCCCTTAATCATGGGAATTGCCAATACTTTTTCACAGAAATCAGCATAAACATTCAGCATCTGGATGGTTCTTTCCTCTGCCTGCTCGGCGGTAGCATGTGCTGTGTGGCCCTCCTGCCATAAGAATTCCATAGAACGCAAAAATGGTCTGGTTGTCTTTTCCCAGCGCACAACGGAGCACCACTGGTTATAAAGCTTCGGTAAATCCCTGTGAGACTGGATTATTTTAGAATAAAAATCACAGAATAAGGTTTCGGAAGTAGGTCTTACACACATTCTTTCCTGCAACGGTTCACCGCCGCCATGAGTCACCCACGCAACCTCCGGCGCGAAGCCCTCCACATGATCCTTTTCCTTCTGAAGTAAGCTTTCCGGTATAAACATGGGCATATAAACATTTTCCACTCCGGTTGCTTTAAAATCGGCATCCAGCTGTCTTTGGATATTTTCCCAGATGGCATAGCCATTCGGTCTTAATATCATACAGCCTCTGATGCTGGAATATTCAATCAGCTCCGCCTTCTTAACAACATCGGTGTACCACTTCGCAAAATCCTCCTCCATGGAGGTGATTGCTTCCACTAATTTCTTCTCCTGAGCCATATTTTCTCTCCTTTTTTCTTTATGATATACATTTTTAAATTTTATAATCAATAACGCAAAAAAGCCTTCCTGTCCGCAAGGGACCGAAAGACTCGGCGGTACCACCCTAATTAGCTGTAATTATGCAGCTCTCTTTTCCACCGTTAACGCCAGCGCTACGTTATACTTACTGAATAAAGTCCTATTCATTCATACAAAGCTCCAAGGCCGGTTTAATAGCATATACATAAGAAGCTTTCACCTTTGCTTCCTTCTCTGGGATGCGTCCGCTATCTACTATTCCTCTTCATCGCATTAAATAAATCTCATGATCAATGTAACACATTTTATGCCAGTTTTTATGCTTTGTCAAGAGCTTTACACGGTATTACCGGCTTGGGTAGATTCTTGGGTAGATTCTTTGCTTTTATCACTGATTACTTTTAAGATGGTAATTATAATGATCAAACCAATCGGGCCCAGGATAAATCCTGCAATGGAAAATAATTTTACACCGATATACATGGCTACCAGGGTAAAAAGCGGCTTGATCCCAATACGTTTGCCGATTAGTCTTGGCTCTAATATCTCCCGAATAATCTGGCAAACCAGAAATGTTGTTATTAATATAGCTGCAGCGAATATATTACCGTTAATCAGCATGATGATGCTCCAGGGTACTAATATAATCCCACTTCCCAGGATCGGTAGGGCATCCATTATGGCAATTCCCACCCCAATTAATAGAGCATAATCATTCTTTAGAAAGGTCAGGCTCAGAACACAAAGAAAGGCTATAATTATCATTATGATCAACTGAGAACGCAGGTAAGCGATTCCTGCATCCGATAATTTAGCGGTAACGGTATGAATATCCTGATAAAAATTATTATCCTTATATTTTTGTGTAAACGCAGGTAAATCCTTAACAATTAAAACCGCAGAGACAAAGATAATCAACATAATTCCCAGAAAGCCGATTATACCGATGGTAATCGTTACCGTATGCTCCGTTAACTGGGGCATTATATTTGATTTTACGCGGTTTATGGTTTTATTAAAATGCTCATCCACCAGGGATTTCATAAAACCATCATTAAGACCGAACATTTTATCACAATTTCCACAGATATTGTCCAGCTTATCTGCGATAAGATCCATATAGATTGGAATATTTTTAATAAATGCAATCGCCTGTTTTAATAGCATATTGCATAGGTAAAAAATCCCTGTACCGACCAGGGCGATTAATAGAAGTAACGTCACGGAACCCCCGATGATACGCGGTATTTTTAATTTACGGTATAAAAATTCCGTTACCGGCCGGATGATCCATGCCAGAAAATACGCGAATAAAAATGGCAGGATGAGCGGCAATAAATACCGGAAGCCCAAATAAACACCAAGGGTGGTGACCACGATTATGATAATCCATTTTAATCTAGACGCAGTTTCCTCTTTTAATTTCATACAAATCACCCCCAGTTTCCACATTTTAACGAAAAAAGGATTCATTTATCATGAATCCTCTAATCTATATTTTCTGTCAAATGTAGTTTAATATCCTCGGAGAAAATTTGTAAAATTTAATGATTTTATCAAAATAGTTATAATTATCAAATACAATTTTGTAGAATTATTCCTTTATTAATCGTGAAGGACTTCGATCGGAGCATAGCCTGTTCCAGCAAGATATGCTGCCTTCGCCTGGTCGACACCTTCTACTACCATATAATCATCGTCTAATTTTTTAACCCTGATCACAGTATCGATTGCATAGGAAACCTTCGAATATTCCTCTATTCTATCCTTCAGGCGAATGTGATCTTCCTCAATAATCTCTTCTTCCCTAATTAAGCGCTTCGGTGATACCAGCATTTTCGTAAGTGCCGGATGTGAGTTGGTTTTTTCATATTTCCTTGCTTCCGCCAAAATAACCTCAGCAATTTTATCGGGAGGGCTAAAGGTTGCGTCAATTACCAGATCATAATTAGAAAAATCCATATAATTTAAATTATAGATATCCTTATAACGAACTTTTTCCGTAGCGGCACGCTCCGCAAGAAGCTTTTTAGCTTCTTCAAGGGAGGTATATTTTTCAACAGCACCTCTTGCGTCATTCATGACTCTTTCTGCTGCTACTTCTAGGCTTACGGATACAAAGACTTTAAAGGAATGTTCTACAAAATGCCATGCCAGACGGGAATCAAAAATAATATTTTTATCTTTATTCTCCCTGGAGATTTTGGCTGTAGCATCATCGATCATATGGTCATATTTGGGATCGCTGCACATCATCTGGTTTAATTCCAGCGTTGTCATATTCATCTGACTTGCCAGCTCTCTCTGCACCTTACCCGTTGAATATATTTCAAACTGATGTTTTTCATTTAATATCTTGCATATGGTTGATTTTCCACTGCCTAAATTACCCGTAATCGTAATATGCATAACCTTTACCAAGCCTTTCTTAATGTAATCTGCTTTAATAATACTGTAAACATGGTTAAAGTGTCAAAGGCACCTTCGGTGCTTTCGTGCTACAATATACTGATATTCAAGCTTGCTTTCATATCAGTATATTGTAGTATGAAAAGTGCATAGCACCTTTTGACACTTTAACCAAAAATGAATATGTCTGATAAACCTCGAATACTGATCGGGCCGATATTCCATATTGTTGTCATAAATGTTGCTTATTAATATAGTATTATAGCCGATTACCTTCGAAAAAACAATAAAGAGCCCTGCAAATCTGAAAATCCGTTCATTCCTAACTTAAATTACTATGATCTGATTCCTATTACCTATTTCTTATATACTAAAACATTGTGATTAGTGATGCGTCCAGCAGTTGCACATCCTCTTTATCATGAGTCACGATGATTGCTGTCTTATCGGCAAGCCTTAGTTTTATATAATTAACAACCGATATTTTTAAAGCCTGATCCAACCCTTTGAAGGGCTCATCCATAACAATCAAATCGCTTTCCGCCAACAGTGCGCGTATAACAGCTACTCTACGTCGCATTCCGCCACTTAAATTCATAACTGCCTTATCCATATTTTCGGTTAATCCTACCTTGGCAAATTCCTGCAATACGGTTTCTTTTTTTACATGTTTATCGCAAACCAGCAGGACATTTTCTACGGCATCCCAATGTTCAATTAGGCGGTCCTCCTGAAATACTGCTGCAATCCGTCTGCCTCGCAGTCCTTTTATCGCACCACCATCGGGTTTAATTAATCCCATTAACAGATTTATTACCGTTGTTTTTCCAATACCGGAAGCCCCCATCAAGCAATGAATCTGCCCCTCCATAAAGGTAGCATCAAAATCCGTTAAAACCTGCTTACCTTCAAATTGCTTTGATATTTTGCAAAGTTTAATATCCATAGGACCGCCTTTCTACTGCCAAAACGCTTTTATCAGCCGCATTACCAGCTTCTCAAACAAAATACTGATTAACACGATCACAACCGTCCAGGCAAATAACTCCTTGGTCATAAAGAATATTTTTGCCTCATATAAACGTTCACCAATGGAGCCGGTCGGAATTCCGATTACCTCCGCTGCAATTCCTGCCTTCCAGCAAAAGCCCAAGCCTATCGTAATCGCCGAAATATAATGTGGCAATACAGCGGGAATATAAATGGCTCTCAATCGTTTGATTCTTCCGACATGAAACACAGTAGCCATCTGCAGCAGCTTTTGGTCTGTTGACTTAAGCCCCTCCCCCACAGTGGTAAAAATTATGGGTAACACCATTAAAAATGAAACCAACGTCGATAGATTTACCGCTTTAATCCAGATGAGTGCCAATATGATAAAAGAGGCAACCGGAATAGACTTCATAATAATTATGATCGGTTGGATTAGCTCCTTAAAAATAAAGCTCCGGTATGCCAATACCGCCAGAATGGTGCCGGTAACGATCGCCAGAACAAATCCGGCGACAATCCGAATAAATGAAAAGCATATCGTCTGCCAGAAATCCGGTTCTCTTAGCATGGGAAGCAGCGTGAATAACACCTCCACCGGCGAGGCCATAAAGATAGCTTCTTTCACATAAACGCTGAGGAGCTGCCATAAGAGAAGCCAGAAGCATACAGCCATTATTTTAACTCCGTATTTTTTTATCAGTTCCCGGTTATTTGGCTGTCTCATAATATGGCTCCTATCTATTATTGAACTTTGTGATGCAGGTTAGCAGGCTTACGGCAAATAATAAAAATCGTCTGCCGGAAGTTTTCCGCCAACGGATTGGGGATTCTGGTTAAACAAGGCGGTTAAATAGCCTCCCACCTTCTCCTTCATCTCTTCCCCACGAATTAAGGTTATATTACAATAAGGAATGGCTTTTATTGCTGCTGCCGCCTTGAAGATATTGAACTTTTCTACGAGTACTGCTGCCTCCTCCACATTTTCATTAACAAATGCAGTGGAAACCGCATATTCCTCCATAAATGCATCAACGGCTGCTTTATTATTCTCTAAGAATTCACTGCGAACAGCCACAACACCGGTTACTACGCTGCTGTTATCTGTACTCACGCTGTCCCATTCCTTCGCCACATCAAGTGCTATCCTTACCTTTTCATTATTCATCATAACCGTAGTTACATAGGGCTGCGGCAACATCGCTACAGCATCATCGGATTCACTTAAAAGCGCTGCTACCTCGGTAGCTTCCGTCTTATACTCGATGGTTACGTCCTTTTCCGGATCAATACCGTAAGCGTTTAATAAATAATTTAACGTAAATTGCGGTGTTGTGCCATAGCCGGTGGAATAAATGGTTTTTCCCTTCAAATCCTCTACGGTATTGATGGTATCTCCGGTTTCCACAATATATAAAACCCCGAGGGTATTAATTCCGGCAAGTTTGATTTTACCCTCTGTTTTGTTATAGAGCACAGAGGCTAAATTACACGGAATCGCAGCGATATCGATCTCTCCCTTAACCAGTCCGGTGCTGATCTCGTCTGCAGCACCTGCTATGGTATATTTATAATTATTTGCTGTCTTATTTTGCTCTGCCAGGTCCATCATCTGAACCATTCCCATGGCTGTAGGTCCCTTCAAACCTGCAATATTGATATCTGTTTTTTCTATAGTACCAGAAGGCTCTTCTGTATCAACCTCCGCCGGTTGATCTGCATTCGCATCCGGCGCCTGCGTTGTCTCCTGATTCTTATCGAGATCTTCCTCATTGCTTTCATTGCCTTTTATTGCACCATCATTATCCTTGGCACAGCCTGTAACCATTACCATACATAGTACGAATAATATGATTCCCATCCACTTTTTCATGTCATTTTCCTCCAATTAAATTATACTATATAATATTCCACCAGGTTTCTTACCTTACTTTTTCGAATATACCGTCTTAACATTAACACCCTTTATCATTCCGAGTTTTCCGGCTAAGGTACTGATAATATCCGCTTCTGCGTTTATAACAACGCTGATGATATTGATATTTTTCTCCCGATAAGGAAGACCCATTCTGCCGATTATGTACTGTCCAAAATCGTGCAGTAAATTATTCAGTTTTTCAACTGCCTCCAAATCCTCGACGATGATACCGATTAACGCTACTCTTGTTTCCATATACTCACCTCTGTTTCTATTATAATCCTGGATTCGCTTTGCGAATGGTTTCTTATCGTATAGGACAAACTTTACTATACAATAAAAAACCCTATGCCTTTCCGACATAGGGAATAAAATACCGTTATATAATATCATACCTTTCCAGCAAGGGTGACCCCCAAAACCGGGCAGCATCATGATACGATAATATAATTTCCTATGCCTTTTCGTCAGGAACCCCTTCAAAATCGGCTAGGATAATTTTAGCACCTTGTTAATTCTTTGTCAACTATACCATAGTGACTTTTATTCCTTAATCAGGTTAAAATATATCTTAACAGGAATGTCTACGCATGCGCAAACGCACGTATTACGCTTTATTAAGACCTGATTGGTTATCTAACAGTCACCGGACCGGTGTCGTCTATTCAGGCTTTACCACTTACAAATTGCTCCAAGAAATTCTTAAGCTCCATAAACACTTCCTGATTGATGGAATAATGCATCCACTTTCCATCTCTCCTTGCCCTGACGATACCATTGTCACATAATATCTTCATATGGTGGGACAGGGTAGGCTGAGTAATCTTCAATTGCTCCAATATCTTGCAGGCACACTGCTCTCCATCAACAAGATAATCAAGGATAAATAGACGGTTTACATCCGATAATGCCTTTAAGGCAACCGCATATCTTTGATATTTTTCCTCCATCATACCACCTCACTATTATACTTTAAACCGGTATCCCACACCCCAGATTGTTTCGATGTATTGCGGTTTTGATGTATTATACTCTATTTTCTCACGGATTTTCTTAATATGGACCGTTACTGTTGCAATATCTCCCACGGATTCCATATCCCAGATTTCTCGAAACAGCTCATCCTTCGTGTAAACATGATTCGGATTTTCCGCAAGGAAGGTTAATAAATCAAATTCCTTCGTTGTAAAAATCTTCTCCTCATTGTTTAAAAAGACCCTTCTGGCTGTTTTGTCAATTTTTAATCCCCTGATTTCAATCACATCATTTTCCTTAACACCCAAACCGATCAGCCTTTCATAGCGGGCAAGATGTGCCTTTACCCGGGCAACCAGCTCACTCGGACTGAACGGCTTCGTAATATAGTCATCCGCACCCAGTCCCAGGCCTCTTATTTTATCGATATCATCCTTTTTGGCTGATACCATGATGACCGGTACATTCTTCTCCTCACGAATTCTTTTGCATATCTCAAAGCCATCCATATTAGGTAGCATAAGATCCAGTATGATTAAATCAAAATCCTCGTTTAGTGCACGCTTTGCCCCAATATCGCCGGATGTTTCCACCACAACATCAAATCCGCTCAGCTCAAGATAATCCTTTTCCAGTTCTGCAATAGCAACCTCGTCCTCAACAATTAATAATTTGCTCATTTTTCTCCTTTCCTATCGCTCTTTTTTAATGTAAATAATATCGTAGTACCCACGCCGACTTCACTGACCGCCCAAATTCTGCCGCCATGGTCCTCTATGATTTTTTTAGATATTGCCAGCCCTAGCCCACTTCCACCCTTCTTCGAATTCCTGGAAGTATCGGCTCTATAAAATCGGTCAAAGATAAAAGGTATATCCTTATCCGGAATACCCCTTCCGTTGTCTTCAATCTCAATCTGCACAAACTCGCAGACATCATGAATGCGGATTCGTATGTTTCCTTCTTTCTTATCTAAATATTTAACAGAATTCCCGATGATATTATTAATTACCCTCTTTAACTGCTCCACGTCTGCAATTACCCTGACGGCAGCATTAATGTCATTATCATATGCAATCCGGATATTCTTAACCTCTAAATCCAGACTAAGATCTTCGATACAATCGTCAAAATATTCATGAATATTAATCTCATTAAAGGAATAGGGCACCGTATTATTATCAATTTTCGCATAAAACGCCAATTCATCTACTAAAACAGACATGTCATTGGCCTTTGTATAGATGGTTTTTAGATATTTATCCTGTTTTTCGGGGGTATCTGCAACGCCGTCCATGAGACCTTCCGCATAACCCTTAATTGCTGTCAGTGGTGTTTTTAAATCATGGGAAATATTGCTGATCAACTCCTTAATATCCTCTTCATAACAGAGTCTGTTTTCAATCAGCTCCTTCAGCCGAATTCTCATTTCTTCAAAATCATCACATAGCTCTCCGATTTCATCTTCATTCTCCGATTGCACCGAATAATCCAAATCCCCGTCTCTGATCTGATTTGTTGCAATTCTCAGAATATTTAAAGGTTTAATAATGCTTCGGTAAATCCAATACATTAAAATAGTTGCGGTAAAGCATATAATAATTAAAAAGGAGATAAAGCTCTGGACAGCTACCGCCTTAATCTGCGGTATAATGTTATTTAAATCCGTAATAACAAAAATCGTCCCCTCGCCCCCATCAGAATAATAAAAGTCCTGTGCCTTAACCAAAAACGGGTGCTTGCCTCCTACATACATTCCCCCGTCAACGTCCGTATTATAAACACCGAATTTCGGCAAACTGTTGGATATCAAATCCAATTTCTCTTCGTTGCTGGTATAAAGGAAGTTACCATTCTTGCGTATGGTGATAAAAGAATATTTATCCTTAAGCACCTGCTCGAGCTCACTGATATATTCCTCGTTCTCCAATTTTTCGGGCGTCTTTAAGGCTGCCAGCTTGATTTCGTTATATACCCCTCTTGTCACCCGGTTTAAAATCTGAATCGGATTTGTGATTACCTGCATGGTATCCGCCTCCATATCATAGGATTCATGAATGGACTTCATCTGATACCTAAGAATCGTTCCTGCCGCAGCAGTCAGCAGCATAATCGGCATTGCTATTATAATAAAAAATGCAGTTATGAGCCTGCCCTTTAGCTTCAAATGCTTCTACACCTCAATCTAATTTATTTTTCCTATCAGTAAGTTTTGTACCATATTTAGTATATCATACTCATTTTAAGTTTTCTATTAAGTTACTATGATATTTCTAAAGAATTCATGAAATTAGATCAAAGTGAAAAAAAGGCACCGCCGATGAAAGCAGTACCTTAAAAATCATTATGAACCTATTTATTAAGTCGGTTATTCCTATTCACATGCATTCCGGTATAAGACTTAGTCTTTTAAGCTTTTGAAAGAATTTCTAATTAACCGAGATAACTCATCAAAATTTCTTTTTTGTCCAATCTCTCCCACGGAAGGTCTAAATCATTTCTTCCAAAATGGCCGTATGCCGCAGTTTTTTTGTAAATCGGTTTTCTTAAATCCAACATTTTAATAATGCCTGCGGGACGTAAGTCAAAATGCTTACGGATGATATCGGACAGCTTTTCATCGGACAGCTTTCCTGTACCAAAGGTATCCAGCATGATGGAGGTAGGCTCAGCCACTCCGATCGCATAAGAAAGCTGAATTTCACATCGGTCAGCCAAACCTGCAGCCACAATATTTTTAGCAACGTAACGGGCTGCATAGGATGCGGAACGGTCCACCTTTGTACAGTCCTTACCGGAAAATGCTCCACCGCCATGTCTTGCGTAACCACCGTAGGTATCAACAATGATCTTTCTTCCGGTTAAACCGCTGTCGCCGTTAGGACCACCGATAACAAAACGTCCGGTCGGATTGATAAAGAATTTTGTACTCTCATCCACCAGCTCTTTCGGCAGGATCGCATCGAGAACATATTTTTTAACATCTTTTCTAAGCTGTTCAATAGTTACCGTCTCGTTATGCTGGGTTGAAAGTACAACCGCATTCAAATGAATCGGTTTTCCGTTCTCATCATATTCCACCGTAACCTGGGATTTTCCATCCGGTCTTAAATAATCTAATATGTTCTCTTTTCTAACCTTCGTAAGCTGCTTTGTCAGCTTATGAGCCAGTGATATTGGATATGGCATGTATTCTTCTGTCTCATTGGTTGCATACCCGAACATCATTCCCTGATCTCCGGCACCGATGGATGCTAAATCCTCTTTTTCTGTCAAATGCTCCTTCACCTCAAGGGACTTGTCCACTCCCATTGCAATATCCTTCGACTGCTCATCAAGAGCAACAATTACACCGCAGGTATTTGCATCAAATCCGTATTCTGATTTATCATACCCTATTTCTCTTATGGTATCTCTCGCTATTTTTTGAATATCCACGTATCCCTCTGTGGTAATTTCACCCATGACAAGAACCAACCCGGTGGTGATGGCAGTCTCGCAGGCAACCCGGCTCATCGGGTCCTGTGACAACAATGCATCCAGCACTGCGTCTGATATCTGATCGCAAATTTTATCCGGATGGCCTTCTGTTACTGATTCGGATGTAAATAATTTTTTCTGCATAGTTCCTCCAATTCCGTTTATGCAAACAAACGGCTCTCAATTATATTTCCTGTTTTTTGGCTGCTTTATGTTAGTTTATCCTCTATTAAGCATTACTAAGCTGTCTTTAAGAAAAAAATAAGCCCGCAATAAGCGGACTTGATACCTGATTCATCAAATCCTCTTATTGTTCGATTACTCGCTCAGGTTGGCACCTTCCGTAATATGGGGTTGCCGTGACTTCATCGAGCCTTTACTCTCCGTCACTCTGAATAAGAGAAATATTAAAATATGGAATTATTTTTTCTGAGATTAGCATATACCGAAAACTATGGTTCGTCAAGGAATTTTTTTAATGGAAATGAATTGACATTTGTAAGCCATTTACTTATACTAAGTCTATGTCAAAAAATGTTGAATTTTGTAACACATGTGATGAACGAAAGGAGCACCCTACCTGCGGGCATGTGAAAATGATGAAATCACAAAAGATATTAACGAATCAGGCTATACCCGGAATGATTGTTGCAGAGGACATCTATACAAAAGACAATCATCTTATAATAGCAATCCATACCACCTTAACAGATAAAATAATAACGAGATTGAAATTCTATGCTATCACAGATATTAGCATATTTATTGAAAACGACTTGCCACCTGTTCCTCAGGATGTTAGTCCTCCCAGCTATTATGAGGAAATCAAAAACAGTGAGGCTTTCATGCGCTTTCACTCCGCCTATCAGACTATGCTGTTCGGAATTAAAGAAAGTCTAAATGATATCGTAGCTGAGGAGAAGGAAATTGATACGGCAAAGCTCCTAGAGGATGTCAGTAATATTATTAACCAATGTAATACTGACTTCGAACTTTTTCAGCTGCTCCATTGTTTAAGGCATTATGATGACACAACTTACGTCCATAGCCTGAATGTTTCCCTCATCTGTTACATCATCGGAAAATGGCTGAAATATACACCCGGAGATTTAGATTCAATAACTCTGTGCGGCTTACTGCATGATGTCGGGAAGCTGATGATACCCTCCCGAATCATAGCAAAGCCTTCAAAATTAACCGAGGATGAATATTCCATTGTTAAAACTCATGCTCTGCGTGGGTATCATCTGCTAAAAAGTAAGAAGATCGATCCGCGAATAAAGCTCGCCGCCTTAATGCATCATGAACGATGTGATGGCAGCGGTTATCCCCATGGGTTTCGTAGTAATCAGATTAATTCATTTGCTAAGCTTGTGTCCATCGCTGATGTCTATGACGCAATGACGAGCGCGAGGGTATATCGTGGTCCACTCTGTCCGTTTGAAGTAATTGATTTGTTTGAGACAGAGGGATACCAAAAATATGACCCGAAGTTTATTATGACTTTCTTAGAGGGTATCGTTCAGATTCATATACACAATAAAGTACTTCTCTCAAATAATGAGATCGGTGAGATCGTAAGTATCAATAAGATGGCCCTGTCCAGGCCTCTAATCAAGGTTGGTGATCAATTTATCGATCTGGCAAAACAGCGGGATTTGATAATTGAGCGTCTGATATAAGTGAAATACATTTTGGACGTGTTATATGCATTTTCTATGTTTCCTGACGAGTGAGTGGGCATCTTATTGCGTGCTAAAAATTCGTTTATCTTATATCGATAGTACTAGTTTTTCTAAACAAAAAAGTGCATCCTTTATACGAGGACGCACTTTTTTTATATCGGTATTTATCAGCCAACTTTCAATTTAAACTTACGGATTGCCTTAATATCTTCTGAATCAATCTTTGTGATAGCCGCACCTAATTGCTGCATTTTCTCTTCAAAATTTTCGTATCCGCGTTCAATGTAATCCACCGGTTCAACCACTGTATATCCGTCAGCCATTAAGCCTGCGATTACAAGAGCTGCTCCTGCACGTAAGTCAGGTGCCCAAACTGTAGCTCCGGTTAATTTATCAACTCCATCGATTATTGCAGTATTACTTTCCACCTTAATCGATGCACCCATTCTGGATAATTCATCTACATATTTAAAACGATTATCAAAAATACTTTCCGTAACAATACTGGTACCCTGGGATACTGCTAACAAAGTTGTCATTTGTGGCTGCATATCCGTAGGAAATCCCGGATAGACTAAAGTCTTGACATGGGAATGTCCTAATTTACCGCACGCTCTTACTCTGATTGCATCATCAAATTCCACTACCTGCGCACCAATTTCCAGAAGTTTCGCTGTGATTGCTTCCAAATGCTTTGGAATCACGTTTTTAATTAATATATCACCTTTTGATGCCGCTGCAGCAAACATAAAGGTTCCTGCCTCAATTTGATCAGGTATAATGGAATATTCGCTGCCATGAAGCTTTGGTACTCCTTTGATACGGATAATATCCGTACCGGTTCCCTTAATGTTGGCACCCATACTATTTAAGAAATTTGCCACATCAACAACATGGGGCTCTTTTGCGGCATTTTCCAGTATGGTCAGGCCATCCGCCATACACGCAGCCAGCATCGTATTAATGGTAGCTCCGACACTGACACCATCAAAATAAATATGGTTGCCTTTCAAATTGTCGGTATTTGCACAAATTAAACCGTGCTCAATCTTAACGGCTGCGCCTAATGCTTCAAAGCCTTTTATATGTTGGTCAATGGGCCTGCTTCCTATATTACAGCCGCCGGGAAGTGGAACCTGCGCATTTTTACATTTACCCAGCAGCGCACCTACAAGGTAATAGGATGCACGTATTTTTCTGATATAATCAAAGTCCACATTTACCGTATTAATCTTACTAGCATTTATTTTTACTGTATTTTTATTAATACGGTCAACCTTTGCACCGATATCTTCAATCGCCTGTAACATATAATTAATGTCCTTCACATCCGGAACATTTTCAATCTTAACTGTTTCATCGGTCATTACTGCTGCAGCTATAATTCCCAACGCAGCATTCTTAGCACCACCAACCATTACTTCCCCTGTCAGTGGCCTCCCACCTTTAATAATATACTGCTCCATTGCACACCTCTGCTCATTCAATCGAACTAATGCTTGTTAATTTTGCATAGAAAATAAGTAAATATTTTGTTAAAATTTTATCCACCATTCTGATTATACCACAATGTAGGGTTTTGTAAATTGTTTTTTGTAAAACCCAGGTCGCTCAATCCTTACATTTTATTCCTTTTTTGTAGGTTTATGTCGGCATCACTCCTTACGATATCCATTGGTAAAATTGTTATAAATTATGACTTATTTAAATAATAATTGATACTTATATTTTAAGTATCGCATGAGAATATATTCGTATGTATGTTTGTTATTTTTAAGGTATTTAGCATAATTTCCGCCACTTAATGCCAGTTTTCTGATTTTATATGCCTATCCTATGTAAAATCAGGATATTAGACCCAAACTGTTGAAATTTGTAATTTGTATGGTATAATAGAATAAACAAATACTCACTATCCAGATGGAGATGATTAATATGGCTAATAACTTTATCACAATAGAAGCCATCACCGGCAGTAACAAAAATCGTGTGAAGCAAAATTTAAAATTTAAAACAGGTAACTTCGTTTGGAGAATTAAATTTACAGCACCATTAAATCCTACGACCGTAAATAACCGTAATTTGTACGTAACCTCTCTTAATCAGACACCGTTGCAGACGAATATACGCTATGATTCCGTCAACAACTACATCGAAATTGAGCCAACGGAACGTTATAGTAAAAATGAATCTTATCTGTTACATGTCACAACTAACGTCATGTCAAAAAAAGGCCAGAAATTGCCTAACGAGATAACAATACAATTTAAGGTATAGCGTCAAAATCCTTCCGTGCTGCATAAGCCTCAGAAAAGCCCAGCAAGTCCTCCGTCGTATACTCTGGCAAATGTATTCTGTTCTTTATTAAATCCATCAGCTTCGGACATTCCCGAAACAGCTTATTCATATTTTTCTTTTCATCCTCGAGGATGACGATAATATCCCCATGAAAATATTGAATCAAATCCAACAGCTTATCAATGGTTGACTTCTTTAACTCGCTTGCATCTTCAATGATGAAACAGCAATCCTTTAAGGTTGCTTTTTTTGCCATTAGATCCACATGATTTAATTTGTCGGCATTAATCTTTGCAATTCTAGTTGTCTTTAATCTACCGATTTTGTTAAAAAATATGGTTAAGTCCTTAGCAAGCGCCGTCTTTCCTGATTTTTTTGAACCGGTTATCATCATCTGGATGCTCTGTGAAGGTTCCTTGATTATGATTTCCAAGCTTTCTACCAATTGTTTCTTTACCTGTTTTACGTGAAGGAAATCACAGAAAATATTCTCAAGATCCAAGCCCAGCTCATTTGACTGGTCCTTAAGCCATTTATCCTCTTCCCCCATCTCCTCTTCCACTAAAAGCTTATAAATTGTTTCCTCCACCTCACGCTCAGCAAGCTCCTGTTCGGACATAATGACAGATGGCTCACAAGCCACTGCAGATACCCCTTCTGCGTCTTCTGTTAAGATATTCTCAACGTCCTGTTTTAAATTATCTATAGAATATTCCGATTCCGTATCTATCACAGAATATTCATTATCAAAAATGGAGTCCTGTTCTAAATCAGTCACTATTTCCTTATGCTCTTCCTCTGACACTTCCTCGGTTGGTTCCGGGATATCTTTTCTTTTTTCTCCTGCAGCCCTGCGTTTTAATTCCTCAAGCATTTCATCCTTACCGGTTTCACCGGAATAATATGCTTTTAATAACTTCGCTTTTTCCACATAGGTTCCTTCGCCAAACCAAAGAATGATATCGGAGCACTCCCGAATACAATCCTCTTCCCTTCCGGCTTTATAATAAAGCTTCGCAAGTTCATAACCCCATTTTTCAAGATATTCTTCCTCCTTTAAGGATTCCAAAGTTTCAATGAGTGTTTCGAAAGGTTCCTGTTTGAGCTTTCCAATTCGAAAGCGAAAGATATATTTATAAAAATCCTTTGGAGCAATCTTTACGTATTCAGTCAGATATTGTTCTGCATCCTCCGGCTTATTATTCTTAATCGAGATCTCAATCATCTGGAAGATAATTTTTCTGGTCTTTGTCTTCTGATATATTCTAAGAAGCAGCTCCATGGCTTCATCGTAACGTTCGTTATTTGTATAAATATCTGCCATCAGACCTAAATCAGCTAAATTCTTAACTTTTTTATGGCTCATGGTATCTAATATCTTCTGAGCAGACAGATAATCTCCATCATCTGTTTTTCTCCGCATCTCTTCAATCTTTACGATATTTTCGTAGCTTCCCATGCTTTTACCTCCTTTGTAAATAAGTTCATGTAAACGTGCTTTTACCTGGCTTTCCCCTCCAGATAGAGCTGTTCGAGGCTCTTATTTCCGGAAAGCAGTATTTCCTTGTCTCCGAAAAGTACACACTTTCCACGATCTATCACACATATTTTATCGCAAATCCGCTCCATCTCTTCCAGGTAATGACCTGCATAGATGACGGCCGCACCTTGTTTTTTTAGTGCCAGGACAGCTTCTAGTATTTGATTTCTGGATTCTACATCCAACCCGACGGTAGGCTCATCCATAATTACAAGTCTTGGTTCATGAAGCAAAGCTGCGCCAATGTTCAGCCTTCGTTTCATACCTCCCGAGTAAGTGATCACCTTTTTATGAAGTACTTCGTCTGATAGGTTAATCATCCGACTGACTTGTGCAATGCTTTGCTTTAGTCTGTTACCTCGAATATGGTTTGCCTTACCCCAAAACTTTAAGTTATCCAATCCACTTAAGGAAGGATAAAGAGCTATCTCCTGGGGAACATAGCCCAGACTGTTTCTCAGAAAGCCGGGATTTTTGACGATATCCTGTCCCCTATAGTAAATGTTGCCTTCATCCGGCACAAGCAGTGTTGCTATCATCGAAATAGTTGTTGATTTTCCGGCACCATTTGCTCCAATTAATCCAAGAATTTCACCCTCGTTTAAAAAGAATGAAATTCCATCCACCGCTCTGTTATCTTTGAAATATTTTTTAACATTTACCAGCTCCAGCACCTGTGAAACCTCCAAGGCAAGTATCGTTTTCTAATATTATACTACCATTATTCAACAGTTTAAACAAGCAAAATGCACACCCTCTATAAATCCCTATAAAAGGTGAGTGTATCCATCAACTCTACCGTAAGCTCAATTTGTTCTTTTTGTAGATTTCGGTGTCTGTTCTCAATTTCCCGGACTTTTTTCAATTTTTCCCTGTAATACCGTGACATAGCTTCCTCAAATAACGGCTGTAGTCTCATGTTATCACGAATTTCCCTGGAAAACGGGCAATAGGTAGCCATCAGTTCCCTGACCGGCTTATTTAATTTAATTGCTCCCATAGCCTCGTAAACAATCCACTGCTCATAATCCAGCACAAAAATCTCCCTGCTACTATTTCGTCCTTTTTGTATCTGAAACTTTATCTTTTCCTTTTTCTCCTCGGATAACTCCTTATTCCTACGGTAAAACTGCAGATAATCCGAATATTCGGAGGTAAGCGATTTATGCTTGATATCATTCCATGCAGAACCCTCCAGGCTTCTGCACAGCTCCCAGCGGAACCTTCCGAATAACCGCACCAATAAAGATTTCAAGTTGATCTCCGTAAATACAGGCAATAAGAACCGACCCGCACTGTCCCTTCTCTTACCTGCAATTTCTTGCCACATAATTGCGTTATTGCCCATAATGGGTAAGAGAATGATATCTGGGTAAATATTTTTTATAATATATTCTTTTGTGATATTTTTTTCATTATTTACATAGAGAAGTTCACGGTAAAAAATGGAGTAATCGATTTTTAACAGCTCGTTAACTGCCTCATTGACTTTCTTAGGCGTTAACAATATTTTATCCAGTCTGTCAGATAAAGCTTCCTTATGTAAATAGGGTACAAATGTTGTAATTTGTCCATTCGCCAGACGATTATTGTACCGAAACATATTTTGAATCTCATATTCCAGCTTTCGCTCCGGACTGGTAAGCCACTCTTTCACCTCTGCATCCGTAAGCTTTGCCTGTTTTCGTAATCCCGCCACCATTTCTGAATATTCTAAATCAAATTCATTCTTTGATGGTTCCTTTTTTCCCTCATAAATTAAGGTCAACCATTCCCCGATCGAATATACGTTGCAATGACCCTCTTTTGTTCCCTGCTCCAGATAATAGATTGAGATCAACTGTTCCTCCGTAAGAAGTCTTTCGTCAGCATATCCATAATTTAAAAAAAGGTCAATGATTCTCGAAGCGCTTTTATGACGATAGTTTTCCAAAAAGACGTTTCGATACAGTTCATAGTAATCCTCCGTCAGCTTTCTTCTTAATGATCTTGAGCTATCCTCCATATCCGTTTTATCTCTTAAGTTAATATAATCCCGCATGGATTTCTGCATTTCCTCAGCACGGTCTGTATTAATTCCGGAGTATTCAAGTATTGTCTTAAAGGAATCGCTTAGCTGTTCTAAAGCTTGTGCAGAATCTTTTTCGGAATACATTGTCTGCGTCTTAGTGTGATACTTTTTATCCCTCGGAGCGGTCAGTAGTTTGTGATAGATTTGCTCCATTTTCTCCCGGTCAGCCTTCCAGCTTTGCCCCATATAGCGGTCTATAAATATCTCTATCTTATTTACCTCATCGATGATGTCATCCAGAACATTCATAGCATCCTCACCGTTGTTGTCCGCGCTATCCATTTCCAGTGTATTCGCTGCAACCAACTCAAAAAGACAGGTATCACTGCCGTCAACCATTCCCTCTGCCAAGTAAACCAATCCTGCGGACAGCTTTTTTAACGCTTCCATCTGACGGTTAATCATATTGGCCTGATCCTCAACCTGGTATAACGTAATCTCATTTCCATAGGAATAAAATGTTTTCACAACCTCAACGGGAAGTTTTCTGCATTCTGCATAATAACGTATCTTATCAGCAAATAATTCCAAATCATTTTCCGGAACGCAAAAACCAGCCAGCCGTTTTGCAACTGCCTTATTCTCCCTTATACCAGTGGAAGCGGTATATGTTGCGTAATTGTCCTTAAGAAACTGGTAAGCGCCATCCATTAATTTTTCTGCGCCTTGAACTATCATATCCAGTTCATAAATCATTTTATAATAAGCTGCTACCATAAATCCATGGTAATCCTTGTTCACCGATAGAATCTGCTCTAGTTCTTCTGCCTTATTAATTGCAAAAACATAGAGAAGAACATCATCACAGGCAGTATATGTACTAAAATACCTTCCGGCAAATAAATCGTTAACACCCAGAAATGCTCCTGAACCCATATTTATTTTTGCTCCACAGTTACTTATTAAAACCCGCCCCTTCAATATGAGCGCCACACTAAATACCGGGTCTCCTTCTGTGTAGATTTCGGTCCCCTTTACTAATTGGTTTACAGCATTAGGATTCATCCTCAGTTCCATATTATACCGCCTTATCCATTCCAATTTTACACTCACTTTGTCTCTATTATATACTATAAAATCCGATACAAAAAGCGAAATGTGGTATAAATTACGTGTATAGTACAAAAGACTTAGATAATTATCGCATTATACAGAATCTTTGGTAAAATTAAGTATTTTTAATTAAAAATGGTACAAAAAAAGAAATGCATGCTGCATTTCTGATTATGTTATATTTAATTCCGTGCGCTCTGCTTCGAATGCTTACCATAAGCGTTACCTTTACAGTTAACTCGGTCCAGGTAGCCTTACGGCACACAGGAGCTTTCGCTTAGTGCTGCTTCATTCCTGACCTGACACGGTTCACGAATTCCTGTTGCGTAAGACCCAGACGTCAACATCACTTATAAAGGGCAGCCCTACAGTAAGTCACCCTAGGCAGAACATCACCCCTGCTGTAGCGGATTGCAGG
>JARBTJ010000108.1 GCA_029240245.1 Herbinix sp. | reverse complement strand
AACTAGTAACAAAATAATACCGGGTACGATCATATCTTTTTGCATGCAGTCTCCTTTCTGTTATATAATGCAGCAGCTCAAGTCATTTATTTCTTGTCTAAAACTTTATATTTCATACCTATTATACTATACTAGTAAGAATATAAAGTGTCAATAAGCTACTGCGGCAAAACTTTAATCATAAAAAGCCGGTTCTCCAATACGGTTTCATTCCGTTTGGCAACCGGCTTAATCACTGTTGCTATCCATTATTCATTCTTCTATTTAGAACCCAAAAAATATCGCTTTAATACCTTCACAAAGCAATCCTTATAGTTTGCTTTACCAATTGCTTCCGCAGCAATAATATCGATGCTTCCGATCTTAGAATCATTTAGATAATAAGTGATTTCACCAATCTTATCATCCTGCACCACCGGTGCAGAAATTTCTTCATTCATAATAACTTCTTTTCTAATATCCTCCGGTGTCTGGCCCTTCGCACATAGATAGGAAAATTCACCATTTGTTTTCCCTTGGACGGTATCTTGAACTCCTTTTTTTACCTTTACCGGAGTGAGGACAATATCCGTGTTATTATCCTTATAAATGCTGTAATTGGCAAATCCATAATTTAATAACTTCGAAGCCTCCATAAACCTGGTTTTCGTATCCGGTGCAGCCAAGATTACTGCTATTAAATCCATATCATTTTTTCTGGCTGTGGCAGATAAACAGTATTTTGCCAAGCTGGTAGAACCAGTCTTTAAGCCCGTAATACCCTGATAGAATTTTACCATCTTATTGGTATTGGTTAAGCCAAATTCTGATTGACCCTTTTTGGTTGTATGTATGATAGTGTCCATCCAAACCGTTGAATACTTGCTGATTTCCGGATGGTTTGTAATCAGTTCCCTGGACATAAGAGCAACATCATAGGCAGAGGAATAGTGATTATCGGTATCTAACCCACAACAATTGACAAAGTTTGTATTATTCATTCCTAGCTCTTTTGCCCTCTCATTCATCTTAGCAACAAATTCTTCTTCTGAACCGTTGACCAGCTCTGCCATCGCAACCGAGGCATCATTTGCACTGGCGATACTGATGCACTTGATCATTGTTTCCACGGTTTGAATTTCATAAGGCTCAAGATAAACCTGGGATCCACCCATGGAAGCAGCATATTCACTGACACTGACCTCATCCGAAAGTTTGATTTTACCGGCATCAAGTGCTTCAAAAATCAATAACAGAGTCATAATTTTTGTGATACTGGCCGGTTTCAAGCGTTCATCCTTGTCTTTCTCAAAAATAATTGTACCTGTCGAGCCCTCGATCAATACTGCGGAAGGTGAACTTAAATTCAACTGGGAATCCACCGTGGCGGTGACAGTTACAGCCTCCCCTTCTTTCTCAGTAGAGGTATTTTTACTTTGTGCATTAATGATATTTGGAAATAGTAAGTATAGAAGCATGGAGCATATCAGGAGAAGTGATATTAATTTTTTCATATATTCCCCTTCCGCCGTCAAAGACGGCTTAATTACAGTATTATTAATATTCTAATCCATGCTTTCTGATTTTAGACCAATCCTATCATATATTTGTCTAAACTATTTTAAAAATATGATACTGGAATAGGTATGAAGTAGTTCATTCTATTTTCAAGATACATTTCAACTTTTTTCCTTTGATATTAGCATAGAGTACTGTACTTCCTTTCTTCCTTGCAGTTACTTTACCAAACATGCTTACCGTAGCTATCTCTTTGTTTTCGCTTTTCCAGCTTACAAATGCATTGCTTCCCTTTACCTTAAGCCGGTAGCTGTCTCCCACCTTCAAATTCAATTTCTCCTTATTGATATCAACAACATATACCCTGCATCTTAAATCCTTGCCGTCAACTTTGGCTGTAATAAAGGCTTTCCCAGTCCGATAAGCAAAGACCCGCCCATTAAAGTTAACTCCTGCAACCCGGAAATTCGTTGATGAATAGGAAACCCTTTTATTAATTCCAAAGACGTACAACCGATATTCTTCTCCTTTAATCATATACAATTCCTGTTTATTTAAATGTAAAGAAAATGGAGGTGTTATATCGTCTATGAAAAATATTGAGGTGTTATGGTACAGGTATCTTAGAATCAAAATAATTGCTAGTGCTATAATTACATATTTATACAAATGGTAGATGAAAGGAGTTTTAATGTTATTACAACTGTTCTTCATAAAATACTTCCCTTTTATTTGTATCGGGCACGAAGCATTATAATACTCTAATACCCGTACCCTACTATGGTAATATTCTATGTATTATTTCATAAAAATTGATAAAACAATAAATTTGCAAACCAATTCATTGGTCATGAAAAAAGACGTTACGATTAGTTAAAATCGAAACGTCCTTGGTTATGAGATAGACTATTATTTACCATGAATTTCCCTAAATAACTTATTTTCAATCTTTCAAGAGGCTATGGTTTCTCAGTATTACAACTGAAGTACTCCATCCTTCGTTACAATAGCATAAACATACTTTGGCTTTTCCGGCTTATCATCACCTATCACGTAAGCCTTTAACAATCTTTGTTTCGCTTCCTTTAATTTGTTACTGTCATTCGCATATAAGGTTGCAAGTGATTCGCCTTTTATTACGGAATCTCCTAATTTTTTGTGAATCTTAAGGCCGACACTAAGGTCAATCACGCTCTCCTTGGTTTCTCTACCACCGCCCAGAATTAGAGAGGTCATACCAACTTCATCTGTATGAATATAAGTAATATAGCCGTCCGTAGGTGCACTAACTTCTTCAGCAATTCCGGCCTTCTGGAATAACTCTGTATGGAATACCGCATCGCTGTTACCACCCTGGGCACTGATGAACTGCGAAAATTTATTTAATGCACTTTTATCTTCAATAGTTTTATATAGAAGTAGTCTAGCTTCTTCCACTGATTTTGCAATCTCAGCACCGACCAGCATATAGGAAGCCAAGGTAATACTGACCTCCAGTAGATCCTTAGGTCCGTCACCGTTTAAGGTATCGATTGCTTCAATAACCTCCAACGTATTTCCTACTGCATTTCCGAGCGGTTGGTTCATGTCGGTGATTACCGCGTAAGTCTTTCTTCCTGCAATTGTCCCAATCTGTACCATTTCCCTCGCTAGGGCAAGGGATGACTCATAACTTTTCATGAAGGCACCACTGCCTGTCTTGACATCCAATACGATTATATCAGATCCGGAGGCAATCTTCTTGCTCATAATACTGCTGGCTATCAGTGAAATGTTATCTACCGTAGCTGTTACATCCCGCAATGCATATAATTTCTTATCCGCAGGTGCCAGATTCGCTGTCTGCCCTACGATTGCCATCTTGATTTGGTTAACATTCGTGATAAATTGTTCCGAGGTTATCGATGTAGAAAAGCCCGGAAAACTTTCCAGCTTATCAATCGTACCACCTGTATGGCCCAGCCCTCTACCAGACATTTTTGCAACAGGAACTCCAAGAGCCGCGACCATCGGGCTTAACACTAACGAGGTTTTATCACCAACACCACCGGTGCTGTGCTTATCAACCTTTACTCCGTTAATTTGCGACAGATCCAGTAGATCACCACTTTTTGCCATTGCAATCGTTAATGCTGCCGTTTCTTCGTGATCCATTCCATTAATACAAACCGCCATCAAAAATGCTGACATCTGATAATCCGGAATTGAGCCATCGGTATAGCCCTGAATGATAAACTCTATTTCTTCTGGAGTTAAACACTCTTTTAGCTTCTTTTTATTAATTAAATCATACATTTTCATAATATACCTCCATGCTGCCCAAAGGCAGTTCAAAAATTATACGAGAAGCACTCACACGTGCATTTATCGTTAGCTTTAGTGCTATAAGATAATCACTTCAAATTAATAATAGTATTATATACCATTTTTGAAAAAAAGCATATCCATGAAATAAATTAATAGGCTCAATTATATACTTTACCAATTGTACGAATGAAATATTATTATCTACAAATAGTATTTTTATCGGTCTTCCAAATTAAAAACGTGTAAACTTATGAAATATTATACATTTTCTTGGATAAATGATTGACGAACTTAATAAAAAAGGATAAAATAAATCAACAAAATTTGAGGGAGAATGATCGAATGAGTTTTCAATTTGTAAAGGAAGTAATATCGCCGGAGGATTTGGTAAAAGCTTATCCTATGCCTGCGAAGGATGTTCTTCGAAAAAAAGAACGTGATAAGCTGATTAAAGATGTTATTACCGGTGCTTCCAACAAGTTCCTAGTTATCATAGGACCCTGTTCGGCAGATAATGAAGATGCTGTTTGTGACTATATTTCAAGACTATCCAAGGTTCAGGAGAAGGTTGAGGACAAGCTCATATTAATTCCC
>JARBTJ010000107.1 GCA_029240245.1 Herbinix sp. | reverse complement strand
CCATGCCGCAACGGTAAGTATATCATCGTGGCTGTCGTCCTCTGGAAGTATTAGCTTTCTAAGACTAATAACTAGTGATGCCACTCTCTCGCCATGATAATATTTATTACCCTTTTCCTTCCAAGGATGGCTATTCTTATTACCCAAAAGTTCGTAAGCTAACTGCTTAATAGCAACCATCTCCATTGGTATTATCCCCCTTATAATTCAATGTTTAGGCGTTTGCGAAACACTTACTATACCAGTCTGTAGTTTCATTATTCCTCCAAGTCCAGCCGGAATGATATGCTGTTCCCTTTAAATATATACATTTTTTCATTACTAAATCTCCATGGTATTTCAAATCTTATAATAGCATTCAAATAATCTTCGCTATCATATTAGATGAGTTGTAAAGTTAACCTCCCTTGTTTCGATTTCTTCTTACATTATAATACAAACATACTAATATTACCATATTATTCCTTATACATTTTATAATATGGTAATATTCTTAAAGGAGCTAAAAGTTTGTATATACCAAACTTTTAGCTCTTTCAAATTTGAAAACTTTAACTAACGTAATTTAGCCAACTTTTTTAAAATTTATTAAAATTTGCAAACTTCATCTTCAGTTTTACATATTCTGTCTCTTGAAAAATTCCCACAATACGTTACCATTTTTGCAAAGATATTTATATACACCTTATATGCAAGGCTACCCGGCAATTTTATATATAACAGTCCTTTTGAAAATAATAGAACGGAACCATAAAATACCTTTTAACATGATTTATTCCTGATGTGCAGAACCTAACTGTAAGCGCCTAATGTGGGTGCCTGATGCTTGAGCTTAGGCTTTGGATATGTCCGAGAATTTAAAATCAAGTTCACTGTTGTGATTTTGATTAATAAGTCATATAATTAAATGAACATGTTCATTTAGGAGGAATGGTATGCCGAAAATCATCGATGATTTACAGGAGAAAATACTGAAAGAAGCCAAGCGACAGGTTTTCCAAAATGGATACACCAGTATGACAATACGATCGGTTGCGCAGGAATGTGGTATAGCAACTGGCACTATTTATAATTATTATCCGTCAAAAGACTATCTCACTACATCTTTTGTTCTGAATGACTGGATTCCACTTATGGAAGAGCTCAACGAAAAATGCAAATCCACAGAGAAACCAATGGAAGCTTTCCACTATATCTATATGATGTTAGGAAAGTTTATTTCAGATTATCAGCCGCTTTTCCAGGAAAATAGTGCTGTAAAAAGTGTCAGTATTACATTTCATAGCAGACATTGTGAACTGCGTGGACAACTGGCGGAAATGATTCATGGTATCTGTATGGAAAAAGCAAAATCACCGTCTCAGTTTCTACCGGAATTTATTGCTGAAGCGTTGCTGACATGGTCTGTGGAACAGCGTAGTTTTGAAGAACTTCGTACTGTGCTAAATCAATTATTTTATTAATATTAAGGAGGAACCATTATGAGTAGTTTTGAAGATCTTCGTATCGTGGATAATTTTTATCAGACATCAGCCTTTTTTCCAATGCCTACAGTCGTCATCAGTACATTATGTGACGACGGTAGTACTTCTCTTGGGCCGTATTCTCTTGTTCAGCCATATTACATAGCCGGTAAGGATTATTATGCAATGCTACTGCAGTGCCGTAATTCTTCAAATACGGCTCAGCATATCCTACGTACAGGTAAATGTGCCCTTAATTTTATTGAAGACGATAAAAAATATTTTAAAGAGTGTGTAAAGCTTAGTTGGCCAGGTGACAAACCGGAGGACAAAATGCCGGGTTGCAAATTCCACCTTGAAAAAGGGCTTTGCAGTGAATCAGAACCGGATAATGTGCGCCCGTTGGTTATAAGCGAGGCTTTTCAGGTGATGGAATGTACCTGGATGAGTGTACTTGACGGAGCAGAATACGACAAGCCCGGATGTCTTGAAGGATACGAACCGCCATATCATGATTTCAACGGTATTACGAGTAAATACGGTGCACATTTCATTCTGCGTATTGATAAGATACTCCTGAAAGAAAAATATCGAAATACCATTATCAAAGGTGTACGCGGTAAAGATTTCCCACATATTCCGGTAGATTATGGATACCGTGACAGTAAAAACTTTTGGTACTGCCGTCACAGTAGGGTGATTTCCGAGCTTCTTCCGGTGCGCAAATCCAGTCTTGAATCGGTGCGTTATGCTGCTGATCGTATCGATAATGAAATCAAATTTACAGATGAAGCTTGCGCAAAGATGCTTGGTGTTCCAAGAATTTTCCTTCCGACAGCACTGAAAGGTTGTGTAGTATGGGCGCGTGAAAATGGAGTAACGCTGATTACGGAGGAACACATGAATATAATTAACGATAAACGTTCAAAAGAGAAAAAGAAATAGATGAAAGGAGTGAGATCCAAATGAAAGTTGTACTTGCAGGAGCCTATGGAAATCTAGGCAGTGACATTTTTCGAGAGCTTTTGAAGAAAGGACACGAGGTGATCGCCACCGATGTGATAGAGAAGGAGCTTGCTCTCAAGGGAGGCTTTACGTTCAAAAAGCTGGATGTTACAGACAAGGCTTCTCTGAAAGGTCTTTGTGATGGTGCGGACTGTGTGATCAGTACAGTCGGACTTACTAAAGTATCTGCCACCCTTACAAATTACCAGATCGATTATCAGGGAAATCTGAATCTTCTTAATGAAGCAAAGGCCGCAGGAGTAAAGCACTTTGCATACATATCGGTTCTTAAAGCAGACAAAGCCCCAGACATTCCGATGCTGAATGCTAAATATCTTTTTGAAGAGGAGCTCAAAAGAAGCGGACTTGAATTTGTTATATTCCGTCCGACTGGATATTTTTACGATATAGTTAAGGTATTCAGACCAATGATAGAAAAGGGGGAAGTGACTCTTCTTGGCAAAAAGCCTGTATATGCAAACGTGATTGCGACAGAAGATTTTGCGGAGTATATCGTCAATCATATGCAGGATGAAAACATTACCTACGATATAGGCGGAGCAGAAACCTATTCGTATATGGAAATTGCCAAAATGTGCTTTGAAGCCGCAGGCAAACCGGCAAAAATCAAAAGCGCGCCTGCTTTCCTGTTCGATATTCTTGCAATAATCAACAAATACAGGAAAAACGGAAAGGAAGCCATACTGAAATTTTCAAAGTGGACTTTATCTGAGGAAATGGTGGGCTCAGTTCATTATGGATCACGGAGCTTCGAAAAATACATCAAGGACAGCTTTCAAAAAGAAATAGGAGGTACAAGTAATGGGATTTGAATATCTTTGGATTCTGCTTACGGTAAGCGCTGTTCTTTGCGCCGTCGGTTTCTATAAGTATGTATATTTTATTTCAATTGGATACGGCTTTGCCGTCGCTGGAATAGGATTCACTCTTGCGATCATGAGTATGATCGGAATTTTTCACGTAGGAGTCCCACATTACATCCTTTATCTTCTATTGATTGTGTACGGCTTTCGTCTTTCTGGTTTTCTTATGATTCGAGAAGCAAAAAATGCCGCTTACCGTAAAACACTGGAAGTAGCATCAGGCGATGAAGCCAATATGCGGGTTATTGTAAAAGCGGTTATTTGGGTATGCGTTTCGATTCTTTATGTTGCTCAAACCTCTCCTGTTTTCTTTAGAATATATAATGGTGGAAAATCATCCTTCGTAACATGGGCAGGGATAGGAATCTGTACGGTTGCACTTATCATTGAGTCGGCAGCCGATAGGCAGAAAAGCGTGCAGAAGCGCATTCGTCCGGATATGGTAGCAATGGGCGGGCTTTATAAAATGGTTCGCTGTCCAAACTATTTTGGAGAAATTCTGTTCTGGACAGGTGTGTTCGTATCCAGCCTTGACATACTGCGTGGTTGGGGGCAATGGCTGACAGCTGTGATTTCTTATATCTGCATTGTATATATTATGTTCAACGGTGCACAGCGCCTGGAAAAACGCCAGATGATGAGCTACGCTGACAATGCCGAATACAATGACTATGTAAATAAAACACCAATCATTATTCCTTTCATACCGGTTTATCATCTGAACAAGAAAAGGACATAGACAAAAAGCACCGTGTGGTTTTGATCCTCCACGGTGCAATTTCGTAAATCTAATCAATTAGTTTTATCCAGATTTCCATATTGGTAGTTTCAAGTGAATGTCTTGCATATCGCTCAGCACAAAATACATCGGTTTGCAAGTTGTGCTTTGGCAACCATATATTATAGGTATACTTTGTTGCTTTATAAAGAGCATCCATAACAAGAGCCTCAAAATTTTCCGCTTCAAAGGAGCATACTACATAGTTTCCCTGTGGTAGCTCCCAGTTCATAAAACCACACGGAGCTTCTCCCTGTATAGACCTTGCACCTGCA
>JARBTJ010000010.1 GCA_029240245.1 Herbinix sp. | reverse complement strand
CAATTAACATTTTAAGAAAAACTGTATGATTTGGGAAGTAGGGATTTTCTCTACTTCCTATTTTATTCCTTTTGCCAATAATAATTATACTCTAACTGACAAGGTACCTCACCTTGAAATCTTTTTTTGAAAATGCTGATAATCCTTCATGCTTTCCCAGGCTCCGCCCCAGGTGAAACCCCGTTTTATAAAAGCTTTGTAACAGGGATCCCCTTCTTTGATATAGTAAGAGCATTCCCTGTTCCGGTCCACATAATCCGCTGCGCTTTCCGGCAAAACAAGTATTTCCCCTTCCAGGGTCCTTACATACGGATTATAAAGGGGATTAATATCGATCGCCAGGCCGTAGCTATGCTGGGACAGACTCGTGCTGCGGTCGATCACCCGGTAGTTAAACGCCGAGGTATTATTGGCTTCCATCGAAGCAATATCATCTGCATTATATTCGTCCACCAGAACCATCTGTTCAATGGGATAATCAATCTCGTACAATTCTTTAAATATATCCACGATATCCTGGGAAATATACTGATTTACAATCAACTCGCCAATATGTACGAGACCATCAAAGCCTTGGTAAAGAACTCTGATATAACGCAAATCGTCAAATGGAATATCACATTTATCCCCATAGGATTTCCCTATAATTCTGTCCTTAACGGTCTTTGTAATCTCCTCCAAGTAAAATAGGGTTTCTATCTGCTCCTTGCCTACATCCTCTGTAGTAATTATGGTACCAGCCGGGTAACTGTCTAATTTATCCTTCAAAGTGGTTTGATTCATGTCCTCTACCAGCAACTCACTTAATCGAAGTTTAACTTGATCATCATTATCTTCCGGAAATGCGTTTGCCTGCATCAAGTCGTCCTCCTCCCACGCGGTAAGCTCCTCCTGTGCACGAACCGTTTTCATAACCTCTTCTTCATATATATGTATGGTAACCTGTTCCTCTTCCTCAAATAATTCTCCCTCCTGCTCAGGATAAGAAGAATGATTAGAATTCTTTTGCTCCGGAAATAAAACCATCAAGGTGACCATAAATGCACAAAAAAGGAGTATACACAAACAACCGATGTATCTCCTTACCATACCTAGTCCTCCTCGATTACATGAATCTCCAGAAAATCAAATTCGATCGGCTCCATAAAATTGTCCTGGGTAAATCGTGCTTTATCATGACGCTTAAAATCCGCAATTGTGGAATCCAGCCAAATCGGTTTTGATAAGTCATAGGAATGGCATATTTCATCGATTGCAGCAAATATTTTCTGTGTCCTAGTCATTTCCGCCATATCATTACATACAACCATATCTTTTATCATTCGGTTTTCTTTAAAAACTTTAGCCCATAAACGAAACATGTACTTCCTCTTTCTATTATTATCCTTATATGAAAGGAAAATCGTTGATAAATATTGTCCATCATTATATAATTATACTAGCAACAGCCATAATTATTATATATGAATACAAAAGAAATGAAAAGTTATTTATCATAAATCGATTGAGGGGTTTCAATGGAAGGAAAAGAAAGAAGGGAACATTTAGTTAAAATATTGCAGGAACGATTAGAACCGATCTCCGGTAGTGATTTATCTGCGCTTTTAGGTGTCAGCCGACAGGTAATTGTTCAGGACATTGCGTTACTTCGTGCGACCGACATCAATATTTTTTCAACTACGAAGGGTTATCTGATCTATCATTCCGAGCACCAGGCAGTAAAAAGATTGATCAAGGTTAAGCATACCACTGACCAGATTGAAGATGAATTATGTACTATAGTGGATAACGGTGGCAAGATATTGGATGTACTAGTAAAACACGAGATCTACGGTGAAATTGCCACAGAATTAATTATTCGTAACCGTCAGGATGTTTACGATTTTGTAAAAAAGGTTAGGGAAAAGCAGCTTGTTCCGCTGAAGGAATTGACCGGTAATTTGCACCACCATACCGTAGAAGCAGATTCTGAGGCTACACTGGATCGGATCGAAGCTGCACTCTTTGAAAAAGGTTATGGAATCAAGTAGGAGGAAAATAATTTGATTATTTTCCTCCTACTCATTTTTTCGAATCATTTACTCGCTTCCTTTAACGAAGCAACGACATCGGATTCACTGTATTTTCATTTTCTAAAACTTTAAAATATAAATTACTTCCCTCAACGGAATAAAATCTGGATGGTTCAGCAATCGCTCCAATGACGTCTCCTTCATCTACCTTATCTCCAACCTCTAATGTCACATCAGAAAGTTGTCCATAAACTACGCTGTATCCATCACCAATACTTGTTGTTACCGTAAGTCCAGTTTCATCCTTATCATCAACACTGGTAACAATACCTCTTGCGGCTGCTTTTACCTCAGTACCTACAGCAGCATCTATAATCACTGCCGGGTTACATTTAAACAGCTTCAATGTGGCATGATAAATCGTATGGTCCATACTGTAATTCATTATAACATTGCCGTTTACCGGCCAGAGAAGTCCGTCTTCCGTATTAAAGGACAGGCTCTCCATCAGTGGAACATTGTCTGACTGTACGGTGTTACCTGATGTCTCAACAGCATCATCTTCCTCTTCCTCAGCATCATCTGCTGTATCCGCTGCATCTGCTACATCGGTATCCTCTACTTCTCCTGTTGAATAATCTTCATATTCAATATTGTCATCATTCGTTGCTACATCTTGTCCATCATCATTAGTAGCTACATCATCGGTCGCATCGTCGCCTTGCCCGTTATTAACGATCTGATCCGAATCGTCGTTATTTTCAGCCAACTGATTATCCGTATTATCACCGGCTGTTATGTTATTATCTTCATCATCATCATTTAAGTCAACAAAGTCCTGACTTTTATCCTTCTCATTAGAGGATAATTGAGATCCGATGAGTGCTACTGCAGCAATTGCGATCACACCGACAAATAATAACACATAATAACCTTTTCCTTTTAAAAACTCGGTAAATTTGTTCTTTTTCACTCTTATCACCTCATCAATATTCTTCTCAGATAAAAACTAATTTATACCTCTGTTAATAAAAGGGTATTAATAATTTTATCTACAAAACTAGATTTTGCTACCTGCCTTTGCTCATATGTATTGCCAACAATGGAAAAGGCATTTGCCACAAATCTCATATAATTAATATTTCCATTTATTATTTTTTTAAACGTAGTTTCATACTTCTTATTGACTTTTTTGATGAATGTACTAAAATAGAAATATGCGGATATGGTTCAATGGCAGAATGCGAGCTTCCCAAGCTTGAGATGCGGGTTCGATTCCCGTTATCCGCTTAAATAAAATAGGTGCTACGCCTTTCAGCGTAGCACCTATTTTATTTAAGCGGATATACCATAAGTATTGGAGACTGTTAATCCAATTAGAACCAGTGCCCCAATTATCAACGGAACAGCTTCATTAATCTGTATAAATTATACTAGCAATTAATACACCTATAGGAACACCGATTAGCATATCAACTATTTTTCTATTTATTTTTTAAATTAATTCTCTCGTTCTTCTAATGCTGTTTCACATTCTGCCTTTAGTATCTTCAATTTTTCTGATTTATCAATACCATGATTTTGTGGTATCACCCAAACATCGGAGATATATTGCTCATAATAATTCATTTTTTCCACCAATTCATTTGAACGCGCTTATGCTCAACCACAGCGCGGGTCGTACTCCGCCGCTGTTATCGCCTGTTGAAGGGTGAATTATGTTGCTGCTGTAGCGGAAGGTGCCGTTTCCCTGAATGCCTATATTGCCGTCGCCGTGGATATATACGGCTCTTCTATTGTCACGCCCCGGCGACCGAAGCCACCACCACCATACATACCCATCGAATGTCGATCTGCGTTTGTGGTTGTTTTTGTCTTTCCTTTGAAACCAGTATCGTTGTTTGGTGCTACGGTTTTCAAGGTTTTTACTGCTGTCCCCAAAATATTTGCACACTACTTCATCAATGCTTAGAAGAAATATGTAATCCTGAGTATCTTCTCCGCCTCTTGAACCGTACCACTGATTGTCGTGGTTTTTATTCAATACCGGAATGATCCTTGACTGTTCGGACGCGGTGAATTTGTTATAAAACTCACCGTTAAGATATTTTCTTAGTGAGCAGTCAGCCCATGTCACTTCGCCAGCGCAATTATTATAAGGGTGTTGTTCGATCATATATTCAGTTATAATCAAGGCCGCATTGCCTTGTATATCAAGAATGTGCCAATGATAACCGCCAAATGGCACGATTGAGCCGATATTAAACTCCTTCATTCTCTTTCTCCTCTCAGTATACGTTTGAGTGTTTATAATAACTGTTAATAAATATAAACCAATGGGAAGTTGGTGAATTCAAGTAAATTATTGTTTGTCAACTTCAAGCTATACTCATAATCTTTTTATCTGTTAAATATTTCCTAGTAACTGAAGGTGAACGTTGGATAGCTAATAAAACAAACATCAATTTACGCCTAATTTGTCAATCAACCCAAAGATTAGAGTTTGCTTATTCGGACAGGTTGGATAATCTGCATTCTATCCTTTTAATGATCAAATTTACATCAATATCAACAAACAGCTTGTTGGTTATAAGCCTATTCAATGCCACAGGAATTAACAGCTCACCCCACCTGCCGAAGGATTTTTCATGTTCTAAAATTGAAGATAATAAAACGGCTTCACGAAGTTTAAAGAATATATCCAGTTGATTCAATCCTTCAATAGGCAAGCTATTTTCAGTCAAGTACCCCAACATAAAATTAACAATTACTTCTTCTGCCCCATCTATTTTTATTGCTGTTTTTGACGGTTCAGCACTTATGAAGTGAAAATATAAAAACGTTGCAATATCACTGATAAACCATGAATATTCACACTCATCAAAATCATATACAATAACTTTTTTATCTTTTGTTAAAGTATAATTAGAGAACATAAAATCTCCGTGGGTAAGTCCAAAATACTCCTTATTTTTGGGTAATTGCCGTAATTTTTCCATAAGTTGTTTATATGCCTTGTATAAATCCGAATTATAATTCTCGAAAGTATCATATGCTTTTATCAAATGTTGATTTTTATCATACTGCCTGCGGGGATTTCCATTATTAATTATATATTTTTGTGAGCATCTGTGGATACGGCCTAATTCCCGTCCGATATATTCAATATAATTACGATCAACACGCTCCTGCTCCTCCCATTGCATTCCGTCAGCTATGGTAAAAGCAACAGCGAATGCTTTTCCGTTTTCAAAATCTTGCTCTGTAATCATATCATTTGAAAGTGTCGGTATAGTAATTGCCACATTAACCCCGTTATTACCTAAAAACATTAAAAAATCAATTTCACCTATGATTTCATCCTTACTTCGGTGATTTGCAGATGTTATTCGTAAAATAAATGGATTATCGCAATTGATCTTATATACTTCATTATGTGATACACCCAATAATTCTGCAGAAATAATTTCAGATGTATATTTTTGGGCAAAAAATATAACATTTTCTTTTGAATACATATGAAGACCACCTCTCCGAGAATATAAATATTCTTCAAGTAACACTTTTAAACAGTAGCGAACATCGCTCTATCCCATTTAAATTATCCGTTTACCTAATAAATATCATGGGAAACCCGCTCTCGCAATTTGTCAGCTTTGTATTTGGCTCATAATACACGATATTTATCTATTGTAACATCACCCAATTTTGCGGCAAGCCATACTTTTTTATAACTTCCAATATTTCATCGTAAGTGTAAAGCTTTCTGCGATATTCTTTCCAATCATCATCTCTTGGCCACGGACTAAATGTTGGATGTGAATCACCATATGTAAATGAAACGGTCTTTAAGTCAAATTCTTTGATGGATATCCGAATATACGCTGTATTTTCAAACCATGTGTTTAACCACGGACTATGTTCAACTACCATATAGTGTGGAATATTTCTTTTGATAATTCCACCTTTTTTAACAAATTCTTTTCTTATTATATCCTCGTACATATGTCTTCTAAACATATATTCTGAATCCCGTTGAGCGCATTGTACGTTCGGTTTTTCTTTTTTTATTTCACTAATGACAGCATTTGCCTCATCAGTTGATAGCTCTGATAAATTCATAAACGGACCAATCTTTTTATCATAATAATGATATAAAAACATATGCGTTCACCTCACCTAATGTATATTAATCTTTCTTGTAAATTGACATATTCGTATTTATCTCTTTAATCTATATTCAAATAGTTTTAAATAAAATTGGATGTACAAGTTAATAAAAACAGCGAATCAGCTTTCTTTACGTTATTATTGTATGACTTTCATACTATACATCATCGCATTATTTCGCTAGCCTATTGGATAACATCGAATATTATTTCTCTTAGTTTTAAGGAGATTTCATCTTTACTACTGTTGGTCATATTGCTTAAAATAATAACCTCAACATTATCTTCTGGTAAATTTTGTTAGTAGAAACAAAGCCAGGTAGCCCACCAGAATGTGATATTCCACTCCTAATCTTACTACCATAACCATTAAGATACTTTTCTATATTTTCCTTTAAGTTATTAATTATTTCTTTCTTTAACATTATAAATACTCCATTCTTTCTGAAGCTTGTCGGTTTTACTTACCAATCGATAACAAGAGCAAATTTACTCAATTGCAATTTTCCTCATTTTTAATCTGATAAATATGGAATTTATCATTAGATTTGCAAGGTTTGAATTAGATTTTGGAATATCAATTTCTGAACATGATCTGATGGATGCAAGCCATCATTCCCACATCCCTCACCATAAATTATATTATCAATTTTTAATCGATTCTTTTTAAGATATTCCATAACAAACTGGTAATTATCAATTAATAGAATTTCTCTATTATCTGCCACACCACGTAAAATACTAACAACATTATCGGTATGATATATTCTATTCGGGTAATACTCATTGCTATGTACTGATGGTGTTGGAGTTAATATAACTACTATTTTCCCTTTATTAACCAATTTGTCAATAACACATTCACAATTTATCTTTAATTCTTCCATACCATTTGTCAGTTTACGGTCATTCAACCCCATTAATATAAATACCATGTTATCTTCGCTTGATATTAGTGTATCAAGATGCTTATTTATCTGAGATGAAAAAGCACCTCCACATCCTTTATTCTCGATAGTGGATGCGTTATAATTATCTCGTAAGTATTTTTCCAACAATCCCCACCAGCTGTTCGGTGCCACCTTTTTGAAATATTTTGTTCCATCATCTTCAAATATCAGTTCTTCTGTCCTATAACTCATGGAACTACCTCCACCAGCTGCAATACTATCTCCAATGACCTTAATTTTAATACCTTCTACTAATTTATCTTTATACATCCATTCGCCTCTATTATTAATTTTTTCAATACAATGTAAATAACTGAATATTCACTTTTGCTACCGACCGTGAAGCCTTATCATTTATATGTTCCCATGCACTAATACTGGGAAGTTCGCAACCTCTCAACAATATGGAATTTGAAGAGATTCACAATATGTTGCATAATATAGTTAGTTGATGTAATCAGTCAAATGAACCTTTGTTGATTCAATGTCCGATAAATCACAACCTCTATATTTTACTCCAGACGATTCTTTTGCTTTCACAGTATACCCCTTCAATTCTAGATGTTTAAATCCTGTAATAAACTCATATTCTTTATCCAACAATTTTCTTATATTAGATAATTTATTATCATTGAGTTCAGCAATGAATCCATAATTATATACGCCAATACCCCCTCGCATTAAACCTGTTAAAAAACAAGTATACCGCCATTGTCTTATACACATACGGTCTGTCCGGTACAACCAATAGCATAATTAGTGTTTCTAATATATCCCCAAAAGCTTGGCAATAGTGCCACCTCCTATTAAATTCTTATTAAGCAAGATATAAATAAGATAACCATCCAGTTCAAAATCCCATAACTCCTGAAGTAATACCAGTTTTTGACCTACGCCAAAGGAATACTATTAAGTTCTTATGAATGCAGGCATTTTCTAATAATTTTTATTTCATGTATAGTATTTATCAATATGTCTATATAATAAATACCAATGGGAAGTTCGTTTACATCGCAATCGTGAAATATTATGTATGAAGTTTACTGAAGATAATGCTTATAATAGACAGAACTACGGAATGTAAATAAAAATATAAAATCGTAAGTTGTCTTTTTATATTTAAGTTTTATACCATTGTTCTTGTGACTTGTACAACCGGGTATATTCGCCGTTTAGAGCCATCAAATCCGTATGTGTTCCTTGCTCGATTAGTTTACCTTGCTTCATTACCAATATTCTGTCAGCCAGCTTCACCGAACCGAGCCGATGGGTGACTATTATCGCAGTCCTATCTTTTGAAATTTCCGCGAAACGGTTATATAACTTCGTTTCTTCTATCGGGTCAATAGCCGCTGTGGGTTCGTCAAGCACGATAAATTCATGAGTACGGAAAAAGCTCCGGGCGATTGCCACGCGCTGCCATTGACCTCCAGATAAGTCGATCCCGTCAAACTCCCGTGATAGCATGGTGTCGTAACCATTGTTAAAACTGTTGTCTGCTTTGTCGATTCCTGCTTGAACACATATTCTGTCAAGTTCGTTATCATTTTTTATTTCGTTTACATCACTGATACCGATGTTTTCCCGTAAAATCATTTGATACCGTTGGTACTTTTGGAATACAGCCGATATTCTTTTGAATATCGAAAGGGTAGACGCTGTTTTTGTATTTATATCGCCATAAAATACATCACCCTCGTTCGGTAAATATAATCCTGTGATTAGGCGCACTAAAGTGGTTTTACCTGAACCATTTTCACCCACGACTGCAATTGTTTCCCCGTTCTTTAATATCAGCGTTATATCGTCAATTGCTTTTCGTTTTGCTCCCGGATATGAAAAGGACACACCCGCTAATTTTATATCAACATCTATGGGTATTTCTGTATCTACGCCTTCACGTTCCGGCATTTGCAAGAAACGGAGATAATTCTGCACTCTACTTAGATTTTTTGCCGATTCGCCCAAATTATCGACAATCATTTCCCTCATTAATGAAAACACCATTTCCAGAGAAGTAAAAATCGCCGCGAAAGCCCCGACGCTTATTTCACCTTTCATCAGTAAATCGAATAGTAGCAGTAAGATGCCGATATAACCGAAAAGCGATAACAATTTCACGCATAATTCTATGATACTTGCTTTTGCGGAAGCACGAAAGTCCAGTTTATTTAGCCAAGCCAAAGAATCGGTATATAGTTTTTTGAAATAAATAAAAGCACCTAAAATGCGAGTTTCCTTAAAATATTCACGCCCAGTTAAGCAAAGCTCGTAATAATCAAATTCACGGCGAATTGGCGCAGCTTTATCTTCTGCTTTCGCATAAACCCTCGTCCTAAAAATATGAGCCAATAATGTTGGCGCAAAAACAAGCGCAAGCAAGATAATCAATATTGGTTTTATATTCATCAAATAAACAGCCATAAATGTGAAATACGGGATATAAAAACTTATTGCCGTTACTGTGCTCCCGGTAAACCAAACAGCTTCATCTTTACCTTGTATTGCTTTATTCATATCATCCAATGTCTGGGTATCTTCAAAATGTATCGGTGAAATCTTGCTTAATTTCTTATGTATCTCAAGGGAAAGCACCCCTTCTGTTCTTCGCCAATACATCATCATAATTATATGATGAACACCGTGTAATAATTGGCGGCATATATGAGCCAATCCTAACAAAATTAACCCTATAATAACATCTGATAGTGTCACTTTTTGAATCGTAAAATCCGATGCTCGTTCCAAAAAAAACTGCGTTGCGGGAACAAGAGCGGCGCGGGCAATTCCATGCAGGAAACAAACAATATTAAATACAACAAAAAGTACAGGTGATACCCGCGCAAATTTTGGAATCATTAGCACAAAGGCTTTGAAAAAATTATTTTTTTTCATGAGTACCACCCCCTCTGTGCTTCAAACATTTCAGCATAAATACCGTTTTTACCAATCAGTTCATCATGCGTACCCTGTTCGGCGATATGACCTTCAGCGAAAACGAAAATTTCGTCGGCAAGCCGTGCTGCGCCCAATCGGTGGGTTATGAAAATGGTTGATTTACCCTCGCTGATTTTTGCGAACAACCCATATATTTCACTTTCGGCAACGGGGTCAAGCGCGGCGGTGGGTTCGTCCAAAATGTGTACGGTCGCACTGCTTATCAGGGAACGGGCAATAGCTATTCGCTGCCACTCGCCGCCTGATAGATCAACTCCATTTCCCTTTATTTTTCCAAGCGGTGTTTTTATTCCTTCGGGTAATTTTGAAACCGTTTTGGTAAGCGATAAGGTATCAAGGGCATTGATAATGTCTTGTTCCGTTGCGTTGTTAATATTTCCAAGACCAATACTTTCGGTTAAAGGGATTTGATATTTTGAAAAATCTTGATATACAATTGAAAACATTGCTTTTAATTCGGACTGCGTAAATTCGCGGAGGTTTTTTCCGTCGATTAGGATATTGCCTGTATAATTATCATACAAACCCGTCAGTAATTTGGTTAGCGTTGTTTTTCCCGCACCGTTTACACCGACAAAAGCATAATGTTTTTTTGCGTGTAATCTTAGGTTGAGGTTATTCAGGATTATCCGTTCTGTTTCAGGGTACATAAACGTTACGTCGCAAAATTCAATGCACTGAGGGTCAACTGATTTTACAGCAGGTACATCCGAAGCTCCCAACGTTTCGGAAAGCTGTGCGAATAAAGATAAATCACGCAGATACTCCCGGTTATTGGCTAATTCACTGGTGATGTATGTTAAATCCCATGATATTAACTGCGCTAATCCGAACGTGGCTGTCACAAACCCCATGAACATACCGACGGTTATTTCGCCAGACCCAAGCGGAGCGATTAACACCCCAGCTATAAGAATGGAAAGTAAAATGGTAGTTAGACTGGCGCTCTTAACTCTTACATAACGCTTGCGTTGTGCTTTCATGTTGATTTTATATGCTGCTGTATATTTTTCATTATATCGTTTATTTAGATTGTCCGAATATCCGAACAACGCACGCTCCTCAACATTGTCCCGCCCGGTTAGAACACTTTGCAGATATTGCGCCCGTCGGGTATGTTTGGCAGCTTCCTTTGAAGCATCATATTGCGCTTTCCCGCTTTTTACGGCAAGCCAAAACAGCGGAGTTGATAAACAAAGGACAACCAACGCAACCCACCAAACTTGAGCCATTAATATGAACAGCACAGAACCAACCCGTATTACCATGTCGCCCATACGCAAAATAATATCAAATCCGCCGCCAATTTTCTCGACGGGGTCATTACCCACTCGGCTGATAATATCCCAAGTTTCGTTATTTTCAATATGCCGATATTCCAACATAACGCGCTTTTCTGTAATTGCTGTCCGAAAAGCTTCGGTCAATTTTATATCCATCTTTGATTTAACTAAACCCATGAGCGCGAAATTTACATATTGATGTGCAATCAACAATAAAATGCAGACAAGCGGAAAAATGATTTTTTTGCTTTCCGCTTGCTCGTTAAAAATACTAATGGCGGTATCAATGAAAAGTGCAGACGTAACGATTTGTAGCGCTGGTATCAACGCATAGATGATTTTATCAACTATGCGCAGGGATGCCATACCCGGCGAAATAGCATACGGGATTTTGATGAAATCCCTTAATTTATATTCTCGGTTTTCTATTTTCATTAATATCCTCAATTCATTATCTATAATCTTCTGCTAATATGTATTATGTACAGTAAATAAACCCAACTTTATCAGCAAACTTTCTAAAGTTCTCTCTTAAACATTCACCAAATATATATGCCTTTTTTAGCCATGGGTGGGTTAGATATCCCCAAGTAAAATCTTTTGCAATAAAAAAATAATAATCTCCATCTGTATGTAACAATTGCGAAGCAAATCACCCCTGCAAATTAGATCTGTGTGCGATGATGTGATTACTATAAACTTTCTGAACATCAAAGACTATTGCTCAAAGTAAGATAATCTATTCTCTATCTCTTTCTTATTTCTAATTGCCAAACCAGAGAGACTTAGCATTGGTATTGATATTTCTAAAGACAAAAGTACTGCTTGCTTTTTAAAACCTTATGGTGAGGTGCTGCATAAACCTTTCGAAATACAGCACACTGAAAGCGGTCTTAATCATTTATTAGAACTAATTAACTCTGTCAATGAAGATTTTAGAGTAATCATGGAAGCAACTGGTTCATACCACATTCCTGTACTTATGTATTTAAAAGAAAGAGGAATCTTTGTTTCAGTAGTTAATCCATTAGTAATGAGCAAATATGCAAATCAATCAATAAGAAAAGGTAAAACCGATAAACTTGATAGCATTAAAATCGCAAATTATGGTCTGAATCACTGGTTTCACTTAATTGATTACAATCCTTCTACGACTATATATGAAGGATTAAAAGTCCTTAACAAACAATATCTCAGTTATCTTTCAATGCGAGTTCATGCAAAACAAACACTGACAAATATATTAGATCGTACAATGCCCGGTATTAAAACCCAACTTATGAATCGTTCAGATTTCCCTGACCGAGACAAATTATGCGACTTTGTAAAGGAATACTGGTATTTTGATAATGTATCCTGTATGACAGAATCACAGTTCATTATCAGTTACAATAATTGGGCTAAAACCAATGGATACCGATCATCCGTTGAGAAAGCTAAGATAATATATACAATTGCACAAGACAGTATAACTACATTGCCCTGCAGTAATTCATTGACAAAACTTCTGGTGCAAGAGGCTGTACACGTTTTACATATGATAGATACAACCCTTACTCTGTTACTTTCTCAAATGAGAACTTTAGCAAAATCATTAAAAGAATACAAAATTGTTATGGCAATGCCTGGTGTAGGTGAAATTCTTGGTCCGAGAATCATTGCCGAAATCGGTGATGTAAGACGTTTTCATAGTGCAAGTGCACTGGTGGCTTATGCTGGTTTAGATGCTCCTCCATTTCAATCCGGTAACTTTATGGCTGGTAAACGTAGCATTTCTAAACGTGGATCTTCAACCTTGAGGAAAACAGGCTATGAGATAATGATGTATTTAAAAATTGCGAAGCCTAGTCAAGATAATGCAGTATATTTATATATGCTTAAAAAGGAAAGCGAAGGTAAACCACTAAGAGTGGCGAAAATTGCTGCTAAATTTCTTCACATTTATTACGCGAGAGTTAAAGAAATTTATAATTAAAATATTTACTCTACCGTTTCTTTAGGCCAGCTTATGTGTTTTTTAAGGTGGCTTGATTGATATGATAAAATTCATCTCACTACTAAATAATTTTCGCTTAATATATTTATTGGAATAACGACAAATGAAAAGGAGGGACATATCTCCTTAACTTCACAACAAAGATAGAAAACTAAGCAATTTTTAGATTATATTTATACGAAGGTATGGTTAACATCTTACAATAATTCTCGCAATCCGTAATATCATGTCCGTCTTTAGATTTCTTTTATCACGCCAACTTTCGGTATAACGAACATTACCCGCAGGAGCCAGGATGACATCATCACATATAATACGGTTGATTTCATTTAATAAATGTGGAAGAATATCATCATGCATAAATTCTGAAAACAATGAAAAGCCACTTAAAGATTCAAGAAGGAAAAGCCAAGAAAAAAAATTGTTATCTTCTACATTTTTCTTTTCAGCAACAGGAAAGTTCGCTAGATAATAAATACCGCCTTTTCTATGCCATATATAATCTAAATACTGTCTTTGTAATTCTTCTGACATGCACTCAGCACTTTGTAATATCATTAACGGATATGCATTCCATCCGTCTAAGCCTGGTCCCCTATAATACCTGTTCTCCTGAATCCATGCTTCTTCATCGAAATAACCCTTAGATAGAGATATTTTAAGTGTATTGACAAAAATTTCGCGCATAGGCTTTACTACGAGGTTTTCGGGGTCAAATAAACTAATGTTAGCTGCTGTGAGAAAAGGACGACAATAAAGATGACTTTTTCCTCTGTCCTTGTGCATCTCTATCCTATCTGTCCACGTTTCTTCTTCACGCACATATCGTTCCATCTTTTTAATGCACTTTGCAATGATAGGGTCGTCCTTAGAAAGACTTAACTCAAGTGCTCTTCTGAGTGCAGTTTCAGTTGTAACAAATTTTTGCTTATTTGCCGCTTTTGAATCCTGGGTATGGAATCTGCCCCACGAGCCGTCTTCCCATTGTTCGTCAGCAAGCTCACGATACCATTTTGATTGATCAATTTGATTGTATGCATTTTTGTAGCCTGGGCTTTCAGCCGGCTCTTTATATATTTCTTTTTGCATAATAAAATTAGGTACAGGATCAGTAACATGTTCTGATAGGTATTCAATTATTTGTTGAGTATTAATCATATTAATCTACCATCCTCCATTAATATAAGTTTTCTACTTCGTATTTTATAACTATAGCGATTTTTTAGTGTCACTATAATTTCATATTTGTTTGATATTAATATCTTTTTCTAACAGATTTATCTTGACTTTTATTAGCAGGATTATTGCTATTATCCGCAATACGGTTTCTTGTACGAGCAAAATGTTTCAATCCATATTTTACCACATATATTGACAAAATAAAATACTTACGTATTAACAATTAGTAGATATATCAACAAAATTCATATCAATTTACTATATTAAATCAGTTTTCAATTAATAAAAAATAACTGTTATGGTTACCAAACGGCGACAATATTCAATAAAATTAATTCATTCCCAGTAGCATACGGTCATCTGGCTAATATGTCCTTGCCATCTGCCAAGTATAAAATAAGGCTTCCGGGTTTTCTCATGTATTCAAATCCTGTTATCCGCTTACATGAAAATAGAGGTCTGTGGCACCGATTAGGTGACAAAGACCTCTATTTTTATGTAAGTGTATTAACCATACAATGAGAAGACTGAATGAAATAGCTTGATACCACTGGCAAGTATCTTTAAGTTTTCCTTCGTGATTTCATCTTTTCGGAATCACGCTTTTCCGATTATCCGATGAAGAAATGTGCCATTCATTTCACATCTATAGTAGTCGTTCATAAGAAGATTATCCGGTTAATATAATTATCTACGCCAATTCTAATATCATCTCTCAAAAAACACTTGACTTTGGAGTTATCCCAAGGTTTAGAATAATACCAGAACATGTTCCTTGTTAAAGAATAACCGTCCCCAATCCAAAACATTAAAAATAACACATAGGCGGAAACTATTATGTACACAATTGGAGAAATATCAAAAATAGTAAACTTATCAACGGATACGCTTCGATATTACGATGAAAACGGTTTATTAGCTCCCTCGCGGATAGACCCCACAAGTAAGTACCGGTATTATTCCGGTGAGCAGGTAAAATTCATTCTACTTATCATGGAACTGAAGCAATATGGCTTTACACTTCAGGAGATCAAAGACCTAAGTAGGTGCAAGAACCCCGAGGTATTGAAAAGTGCTTTCTGTCAGCGCCTCGAGGAATTGAAGCTTGAGGTTGCGAGCATCCATCGTATCATTGATCTCTTTAGGTGTTTGCGAAACAATATAGTTTTTGCTATTGCACACACAACACATACTATTCCTCCGCTCCAACGCTTCCTACGGGCTTAACTTCCGCTCCGGAGTAGTATATGTTATGTGCGCAATTAATACAGATTTTGAGTTTCGCAATTGCCTTATCATTGATATCTTAAATAAGAGAATTGAGGAATTCGCGTTTTCTTATACGAAATATGCTCGAGAAGCACAATTATGAGATTATCGGAGAAGCCACGACCGGCTTAGAAGCTGTTGAAAAGTATATGGAATTAAAACCTGATCTTATCATTATGGATATCGTCATGCTGATTATGGATGGTATTTATGCAATTAACAAAGCTATAGCAACTCCTCCGGTAGACCTTAATAAATTCACGGTAAACCTTGCCCATGATATTAGGGACAAGGTTTACCGTGCTCTTCTATCATATATTAGGTAAATATGACCATCCATCATACCTTCTGACACACCTAAATCATGTAGTTATTTTTAGCCAATTCGGTTCATCTTTTTTACAATAGAAATAAATTCATCTTTATATACGTCTTCCAATAAATCCTGATTACTCAGATTATCTAATATCATTTGATAGGATGCAGTTCCCTTCCACTGACTATCCCGAAGCAACATTCCAAATGCAGCAACGGAACTTGCAAATAGCAGGTTCTCCGGCATAATTGAGGTGTAATTGCTCTCATCAACTACTACTGATAGAAGCTGACTTATATCCTGATCCGGCTCCTTATATCTAATATTAATCGTAAGCCATTCTTTACTGTCTGACAATGTTCCCTCGGACTGGTACTTTAAATCACTTTCCGGTACTTCCTGCTTTGAGGAGCTCTCTATAAGTTCATATAAAGCAGTAACTCTGTGGCCAGCTCCGATTTCACCGGCATCCTTCGTATCATCATTAAAATCCTCCGTATTTAACATCCGGTTTTCATATCCAATCAGGCGATATCCCTTAATATAGGCCGGATTAAATTCCACCTGCAATTTTACATCCTTCGCTACCGTAAATAAAGTTCCGCCCATCTCCTCTACCAGAACTTTCTTTGCTTCTAGGAATGAGTCAATGTAAGAATAGTTACCATTTCCGTTATCCGCTAAGGTTTCCATTTTATTATCTTTGATATTTCCCGTCCCAAATCCAAGAACAGATAAATATACGCCGTTTTCTCTTTTATTCTCGATTAATCTGGTAAGATCCCCTTCACTTGTAATGCCAACATTCAGATCTCCATCTGTTGCAAGAATCACTCGGTTATTACCGCCCTCTATATAATACTCTTCCGCAAGTTCATATGCTTTTGTAATTCCGGCAGCTCCGGCAGTGGACCCTCCCGCACTCAGCTCCTCCAGGGCACCGACAATTTTCATGGTTTCGTCACCCCTAGCCCCTTCCAGAACCACCTTCTCCATACCGGCATAAGTTACTATAGATATCCTATCATTCTCGTTCAAATTCTCTGTCAACATAATAAATGCTTTCTGCATCAGTGGTAGCTTGTCTTCAGAATACATTGACCCGGAAACATCAAGTAAGAAGACCAGATTTGAGTTAGGTCGGTCTACAAGATCGATATCCTTCGCCTGTAATCCAATTAGTAATAGTTTTGCATTCTCGTTCCATGGACATTCAGATAATTCCGTATTCACAGAAAATGGTGTATCTCCTGTGGGTTTCGAATAATCATACTTAAAATAATTGATCATCTCTTCAACTCTTACAGCGTCCGGAACGACTTCCCCTCCGTTGTTAATCATTCTTCGGATATTACTGTAAGAAGCAGTGTCTACATCAACTGAAAACGTGGACATTGGATAATCTTTCGCCGATTTAAAACTGCTTTCTACGATAGTATTGTATTCCTCCGTATTGTAATCTTCGGTATTAGTTCCCCCTGTAACTTGATTTTTTTCCATCTCAACCAAATTATAGGTATCATCCGATGAATAGGTACCGTCTGCTTCCTCTGGAGTAGCAGACATATTACTTATTTCTTCTTTACTGTCTTCTTTACTGTCCTCTTTACTTTTTTCACATCCGGTAAGAGTGGCTGTAACCATTACTACTGCCATACAAATACATAATAATTTGGTAATTAATTTTCTCATAAAGACTCTCTCCCATCATTAATATTTACTTGTTAATTATTGGACGAAAAAGTCAGGAAAACAGTTCCATTTATTATATTTTCTCAAAGTTTCATTTTTATTTTACAGATATTTTGCCGTCACACTATTACTTATTTCCATCATTGCCTTTGGTGTCCCTTCAAAGATAACCTCTCCTCCTTTTTCACCACCTTCCGGACCAAGGTCGATGATCCAATCACTATTTCGGATCAACTGCTGATTATGTTCTACCACCACAATTGAATTGCCTGCATCTACCATTCGATTTAACAGTACAAGAAAATGCTCAATATCCTTGGGATGCAGGCCGGTTGTAGGCTCATCCATTAAGTAAAGATTTCTTTTGCCAGTACTACTGCCGATCAATTCCTTTGCAAGCTTCAGTCGCTGCCCCTCACCGCCCGATAATGTTGTAAGCGTTTGTCCAAGCCCAAGATATCCAAGCCCCACATCCTGAAGTAGCTTTAATATCCGAATGATTTTGGGTTGATCTACAAAGAAATGAACAGCATCTTCCACCGAGAGATTCAGCACATCCTTTATTGAAAGGCCTCTGTATTTCACAAACAATACCTTTTCATTGAATTGGTTACCATTACAAACAGGACAGACCACTTCGGTATTGGTAAAAAACAGCATATTATTTTCAACATACCCCAGCCCTTCACAATTTTCACATCTACCACCGGGTGTGTTAAAGGAAAAGTGCTTTGCCGTCAGATCAGCTTGCTTTGCAGCTTCTGTTTTGGCATAGACGGTTCTTATTTCTGAATAAACCTCGGAATAGGTTGCCACATTAGAGCGTTTCATTCTCGTAATTGCCGACTGTCCGATTTCAATTACCTTATCAAAATGCTCAAGGCCAGATACATGGTTGCATTGCTCATAGTTCTCATTTTTAGCTAGCACCTCAAAAATCAAAGTCGATTTTCCGGAACCGGAAGGCCCGGTTACGGCAGTTAAACACCCAATAGGGATATCAACACAGACATTCTTAAGATTGAACTTCTTCGCATCTTTAATCCGGACTGTACTTATAGCTTTTCTAAAAGTTGTTTTACCGGGGTGAGGACTGCATAAATAGCTTCCGGTAATCGAGGCTTCCTGACGTTTTATTTCTTCGAGTGTCCCGGTTGCAATAACCTCACCACCATATTTTCCGGAGCCGGGGCCAATGTCCACGATATAATCAGCTTCGGCCATAACATCCTCATCATGTTCAATGACAAGCACGGTGTTTCCCAAATCACGTAATTTTTGAAGTATTGTTAAAAGCCCTGCAGTATCTTTGGGATGAAGTCCGGCCGTTGGCTCATCCAAAATATAAATTACACCGGTCAAATCCGAATCAAGGATTGCCGCAAGCCTTATCCTTTGCAATTCTCCCCCTGATAAAGTGACAATTTGCCGGTCTACCGTGAGGTATCCAAGTCCCACATTGATCACGCGTGTGAGCTTTGTCTTTATATCAAGCAGATATGCCTTGACCAGCTCCAAATGCTGTCCGTTCAGTGAAGCTGACAACTCATTTATCCATTGACACAGCTTTTCCAATGAGAATTGCGATAACTGTGGTAGGCGTGTTCCATTCACTGTTATGCCTCTGCTTAATTCAGAAAGCCTTTCTCCCTTGCAGCCGGGACATTCCACGATGTCGAAGAATTCCTCCAATTGCTTCGCATTTCCGTCTTTTTCGGATAACCTCCTCCATAATAACGGAAGCACACCTTCAAACTTTCCTGCTGCCACGGTTTTGGGCGGTTTAAGACTCGGAAATTTATCTTTCACAAAATCACTTTCAATGCCGTCATACAGAATAGCTTTCTGCACATCACTAAACTCCTCTACAGGCGTATTGTCCGGAATGGGTACGCCATAATGCTTAAATGCGGCATACAATATCGAAATCTGATAACTTCCGTATTGTTTCTCCCATAAACGTACTGCACCCTCCTGTAAGGACAAACTTTCATCAACGACCCTATCTTTTTTGACAGAATGGATTTTTCCCAAGCCTTCACAAGTTAGACATGCTCCCTCCCTTGTATTAAAAGAGAAATGTGTGCGTGTGACTTTATCCATCCGCTTGCCGCATTCGCTGCAATACATATATACGTGAAAATCTTCATTAACCTTCTCTGTTTCCTCTATGCAATCCGCGGCTGAGATGATTCTTTCGCAATACGGACACCTTCGCACCCCCTGTTTTTCATACACCATTCGAAGGTCTGTATAGATGTCCGTCATTGTTCCTACGGTTGACCTTGGGTTACTGTATGCATCCTTTTGAGAAATCGCAATCGCCGGAGATGCCCCTCGTATGCGTTCTACATTTGGCTTGTGAATTCCTTGTAACGTTATTGCCTCCAGATATTGCCTTTGGCACTCATTGAATAGAACATCAATGAGCAATGTCGATTTTCCGGAACCGGAAAGCCCGGTAAAAACCACCAGTTTATTTCGCGGTATCTCCAATGAAATATTTTTTAGGTTACCTTCTTTGGCACCACTGATTATGATATTTGACATAGAAGCCTCCTTCTTTGTTATGCATTTTATAGTCTAATACGGCAATAGAGACAGGTAGTATATTTCATATGCTAGGTTCTTATTAGAATACCCTTTTCTATTGGTTTCATTTTAATTATACAACATTAATGCAATAATCGAGGATTTTCCGGGCTAGATACCCGTTATATTGAAAAAACCTTAGAGTAGTATTATAATGTTAAAAAAAGGAGTGATCCATTATGACGAAGCGGCCCATTGATATTGCGAGAAGATTGAGAGTAAGCACAACGACACTTAGACATTATGAAGAATTCGGAATCATTCCGCTGGTCCTGCGTTCACCAAACGGGTATCGGAACTACACCGAGGAGCACATCGCTTATTTTATTTGTATAAGGGAAATGATGCATGGATTTACCCTGTCAGAGATAGCAAAAATGTTAAGACCAGTTATGGAGAATAAGCATGATGAGGCACTTTGGATAGCAAATAAGGCACAGGCTGTTCTTCAAAATGATAGATTCGTTTGCGAACAGATCCGGTTTCGTTTTTTGCAGAAGAAGAAACCTACTGTGCCAAAAGAACTTACGATCGATGCTGTAAGTAAGCTCACAGGCATTACTGCGTCTACCCTAAGGTATTGGGATAAGGTAAGCCTAATATCTGCAAGCCGATGTGCGACTAACAATTATAGAACATTTACACCGACTCATATTGACGAAATCCTAATGATACAAGCACTTAAATTCGCTATGCGCGCACGTGGCGAGAAATATGCGGTGGAACAAATCCGTAAAGAAATGAAAGAACTAAGCTTTTCTGATACGGGAAAAATTGAAACCATTGTCGCAGGCATTGAAAAACATTTGGCAGCAATAAATCGAGCACAGATTCGAAGTGTATATGCTCTGTATAATCTTTGCACACAAATCGAGGAAAACCAGTTTTTCGAAATCTAACCAATTTAATTTCATGCGTCTAAAAAGGAAGTATATTGCTAAGCTACAAACATATATACATCCTTAATCTGTCACCAGAAAGCAAGTCATGACAGGATTTCCATACTGTGATATAGTAAGATAAAACCACAGAGGAGATGATTAAGATGGAATGGACCAGAATGTTAAATGATGCGATTGATTATATTGAAAATAACATTACGGAGGAACTTACCTGCGAACATGTGGCAGATTATATTTATCTCTCCGGATTTCATTTTCACAGAACATTCACCATACTTACCGGTATGACCCTTGGCGATTATATACGTAACCGTAGACTTTCCTTAGCGGCTCAGGAATTGCTTTCCGGAAAGTTTAAAGTAATAGACGTTGCTTTAAAGTACGGTTATCAGACTCCTGAAAGTTTTTCGAAGGCCTTCAGCAAGTTTCACGGAGTTATACCGAGCCAGGTCAAAAGGGAGGGCACCATTCTAAAATCTTTTAATCGCCTCAATCTGATTATTAAATTAGAAGGTGGTAACAGTATGGAGTACAAAATTGTTAATAAGGATGTATTTGAGGTAGTAGTACTGTCGAGGTTGTTTGAGGATGAAACCGCCAAAACAGAGATACCAAAGTTCTGGGGGGCTTATTTTTCTGCCGGTTATGGCGAAAAGGTCTGTGGCAGTATGGGAATATGTTATCAAGAAATGAATAATTCCAGTCATTGGAGATATGGCATCGGATGTGAAAAACAATATGCCCGTGATATACCGGAGGGATTTGAAATTCTCAAAATTCCGGCACATACATGGGCCGTGTTCACCTGCATTGGTGCCATGCCGGATGCAATCCAAGATATGTGGAAGAGAATCTATAGTGAATGGCTTCCTGCTTCAAATTATTCATTGCTTTCGGACTTTGATATCGAGTTTTATTATGAAGGGGATACCGGAAGTAGCGAATATCGAAGTGAGATCTGGATACCGATTAAAGAAAAATAAAAAAATTGGGCATTATACTTATTTTGTATAGTGCCCCTTTTCGTATGTAATGATTTACTCAAATTAATCTAAGGGAATCAATCTAGTGAGTACAATCCGATATACCGGACACTCTGCCCTGTCTTCCAGTGTAAAGTAATCAACATTACCATATTAACTATGCCTTCGATTTATCTGATGGTTTTTTACATACATCTGTTGTATAATGCTACTACCAAGTTGAAATATACCATAGTGCGATACAAGTTATACTCATTCGGTGAACCGTCGTAATTCCTCAGTATAGAAGAAAGCTATGAAAGCTAAACTTCATTCTCTCGCTTTCAGAAATACATTAACAGTAATTGTAGTTTATACTTATCGTAATCCGTAGGAAAGAACCAAGCTCTTTCCTATAAAATAATTGATAAAAATTCGGGAGGGATTATTTTGGCAAAAATAACCAGAAGCTATAGTATTCATAAAACCGATAAGACAAAAGCCTCCGAGGCCTCCGGAGTCATCCTTGAGGATAAAAAGCCTTTATCACAATCCATGGTGTGGAAATTGCAGTCAGACTTCTATGCTAATCAAGGTCCGGAAGCGTGGATTAAAGGAATTGTACCTCAATATATCACAACAAATCCTTACATCGCTAATCTATATGCAAAAACAGTCTTTGGATACTGCAGAGACATAGCCTCAAGTGAAGATTTTGACAAAAATACTACTATCTACATCATGGAACTTGCGGCAGGAGTAGGACGGTTTGCTTATACTTTTCTTAAGAGATTTATAAACCTTGTCGAAAGTTCCTCCCTAAAGGGATTAAAGTTTAAATACGTAATAACAGATCTCGCCGAGAGAAACGCCATCTATTGGCAAAACCACAGCTTTTTAAAGCCTTATTTTGAAAGCGGAATTCTTGATTGTGCGATCTTCGATATGGCCGGGGAGGAAGAGCTTCGATTGAGGAACAGTGGTGAATTACTAAGTGAAGGCCATCTAAAAAACCCACTCATCTTATTTGCTAATTATACCTTTGACAGTATTCCTCAGGATACCTTCTATGTAAACAAAGGAAAACTTTATGAAGGATTGATTACAATTACCTCCATGGACAGTCCGACTGCTTCTGATGACAAATCCATACTGGCAGGTTTAGACTATTACTATACCGACAAGCAAATACAGGGTAGTGGATATTATGAAGACTCTAATATGAATGATATTCTTTTATACTATAAAGGTTGTATGGAGGATACTGCCTTTTCCTTTCCAATCACTGCCATAAGATGCATTGAAAGATTAAAAAAGCTATACAACGATGACATTATCCTGCTTTCCACCGATAAAGGATATCGTAATGCTTCGTCTATGTACAAAAACTACCATCCGTATTTATCAAAGCATGGCTCTATATCTCTGACGGTTAACTTTCACGCATTGGAAATATACTTTAAGAGCCTTGGCGGAATAGCAATTCATAGTATTTATGAACATGAAAATGTAACAATGTCTTTATTTTTACTAAGTCAGCGTTCCCATGAATTTATTGAAACTGCAATGGCTTATCATGAGATTATTGAAAGCATCGGTCCGGATGATTTTTATGTAATAAAGAAAGCAATTGTACCTCATAATAAGTCATTTACAACAAAAGAACTGCTTACCTTTCTGAGGTATACCGTTTGGGATGCAAGAACCTTCCTTGAATTCTATAACACGCTACTTGATAGAATTTCTGAAGAAGAGGATTTTCCAAAGAACGAGTTGATTGCTGTTATCCACAACGTTTGGGAACATTATTTCCCTATCGGTGAAGAAGGGGATTTGGCTTCCTGTTTAGGTTCCTTATTAGGATATTTGGGCTATGATAATGATGCCATCAAGCTTTTTAAGAATTCTTTAGAATTCTATGGTGAAGATGCCGCAATCAATTATGAAATCGCACTATGCTATTACAATCTGCAAGAATTTGAAAAATCTATGGAATATATTGAAAAATCACTCCTTTTAGATCCTGACTTTGAAGAGAGCAGAAATCTACAAAGTTTGATTGGAGCGATAGGATAGGAAGGGGCTTTGGTCCCTTTTTATGAGTAAATCCCGCCATGATCACAGTTTGATTTGTCGAATCAAGAACTCTTTTAGCGAATTTGACATATGATATTCTGTACGATCATATAAGGAGGTTATTCTATGTTTCGAAGCTGTTCAGAACCTTTATGTTATAAATTCATGAGGTTTTTATATAATTTGAAATATTGTCTTACAAAACTTTTTAGACCCAGAAAGCACCCCTGTAAAATATCTAAATTAGATCCTTTGACCCTACCAAAATATGTGAACCAATTAGTAAAACCTCCGGTTTATAAACCGTCGTTTGTGAAAAAGCACCCTAGAAAAATCAAAAAAGGAAACTGTCCGAAAGGCCCCCTCTATTTTGTTGACATTAGTGAATTTACGCAACAGGTTCTTCCAAAAGGCTACCCGCAGACTAAGGTATGGGGCTACGGTGGCCTGATCGTTGATCCCAAAACGGGCAAAATAAAATATTCCAGGAGTGCACCCGGAGCAACGTTTGAAGCTGTCCGCGGGATACCGGTAGCTGTAAAATGGAGAAACAGACTAAAGGGGAAGCATCCATTTGCTGTAGATCCTACCCTGCACTGGGCTAATCCAAATAATATGCCGATGGAGCCGCCAAAGCCTTGGCCTGCTTTTCCTCCGGGATTTCCCAAGATGCAGAAGCCGGTACCTGTTGTAACACATTTGCACGGAGGAGAAGTACCTTCCACCTTTGACGGTCATCCGGATGCTTGGTTTACCTGTAATCATAAATATGGACCGGCTTATAAAACAGCTCTTTATACCTATCCCAATGAACAGCAGCCTACGACACTTTGGTACCACGATCACGCACTGGGAATTACCAGACTGAATGTTTACGCTGGTCTGGCTGGCTTTTATTTATTGCGCGATATTGAACAGGGTAAACATGGTTATTTCTCGCTGGATAAAAGATTAAACTTACCTTCCGGAAAGTATGAAATCCCTCTCGTAATTCAAGACAGAACGTTTCACACGGATGGTTCTCTACTATTTAACAGTGACGGAATCAATCCGGATATACATCCATACTGGATACCGGAGTTTTTTGGAGATACCATTATTGTAAATGGAACGGTATGGCCAAATCTTAATGTAGAGCGAAGACAATACCGTTTCAGAGTGCTCAACGGCTCAAATGCACGATTTTATAACTTAAAAATGTCGAATGGGATGGAGTTCCTACAGATTGGCAGCGATGGTGGTTATCTATCCTCCCCGGTTGAATTAACTTCATTACTATTGGCTCCGGCGGAACGGGCTGATATTTTGGTTGACTTTTCAAATATACCTCCGGGAACATCCCTCCGCCTTCTTAACGATGCAAATGCACCTTACCCAGATGGTGAACCGGCTGATCCGAACACAGTGGGACAGATTATGCAATTTACTGTTCCCTCCAATGCCTCTGAACCGGTAGATCCGATACAACTACCCTGTATACTGAACTGCCTACCGCAGTTAACACCGGATGCACCGAAGAGAATTTTAACTCTCAACGAAGTAATGGGAGAAAACGGCCCTGTTGTGGTGTTATTAAACGGACAGTTGTGGTCGGCACCATTAAGTGAAAGACCAAGAGTCGGCTCAACGGAAGAATGGCTGATTGTAAATCTGACGGCAGATACTCACCCAATTCATCTGCATCTGGTACAATTCCAGCTGTTAAATCGTCAAGATATTGATGCCGATATCTATAGGATAAAATGGGAAGAACTTAATGGAATGCCTCCGCTAAATCACCCTACTGAAGTGTTACCGGTTGAACCCTATTTAACAAGTGAACCGATTGCTCCGGATGAAAATGAAATGGGATGGAAAGATACCGTGAGAATGAATCCGAATCAAGTGACAAGAATCCTGGTTCGCTTTGCTCCCCAAGACATCCCTTCCTGCCAATCAATACCCGGTGAAAATAAATATCCCTTCGATCCAACCTCCGGACCCGGATATGTATGGCACTGTCATATTCTGGACCATGAAGATAACGAGATGATGCGGCCCTATAAGGTGAAACCCTAATGAACTTAAGGTGATTTTCTGTTATGCTTAATTTCTGAAGAAACACTTATGAGTTGAATGAATGTACTGAATCCCACCGCTTAATAAATATATTATCTTTCCCAGTTCATCGCTTTTGAAATAAAGACCTATAGCATACATGCCTACAGGTCTTTATTTCTATTGGATTAAAGATTTTCAGCTAAATTTCCTATTCTATAACCATTTTAGTTGCCAAAGATTTCGTTCCTTACCTTTTGAACCCATAGTAATTCATTCTCGTAGGAGGAAATGATATTTTCATATATCATATCCCATACTTTTTCTTCCCGTGGGGTTCTATCCGGTGAAAAGGGCTGCCTGCGGTTCTTTTCATGTTGTATGAGGATCTGCATGCGGATTTCCTCCTCATACTTGTTTAACATAGTATTTAACTCTTCCTCGTTCAGCTGATCCGACCAGGCTAACTGTATCAGAAACATCTTTTTACATTCCGGGGGTTCCGGCGCTGATTGAACCCATCCCTTCAGCTCTGATAACCCCTCTGCTGTGATCGTATATATCTTCTTCGAGGGAGAACTCTCCTGATGAAGGATCTCATTCGTAACCAGACCTCGATCCAGAAGATCTACTAACGACTTATATATCTGGTTATTGTTACCAGACCAATACATAAAAGGTATCTCCTGTATTATCTTTTTTAAATCATATCCGGTAATCGACCGGCAACTTAATATCCCTAAAATTGCATAATCAATTGTCATACTTTCCTCCAAATCCTAAAAATATGAGTGCCTGTATTCTCCGAACACAAGTCTCAATGTGAAGGTGCTTATCTTTCACACATTCCACCATGTAGTATTATATGTTACGTGTAACATATATGAAATCAGGTTAATAGTATCATATGATAATATGAGTGTCAATCCAGTGCTATTAATATCTTATCCTCCCACCTGCTGCCATGAATTAATCATTCATATATAGCCTCCTTATTAATATACTGTAATGATACAACTACCAAAGGAGGCTCTATGAAAAAAATAATTATCAAAACCGCAATCGTGAGTATTGTTGTTTTAGTTTTTCCGCTACTCTTAACCTTGTTGCTCACTAATCAAGGTAATAAATATAATGCTGTAGACATTTTTGATTTTGAAATCTATTATGAAACAAACGGTACGGAAGAAACCTTAGCTTTTGATCAGTATCTGATGGGTATTGTCGCTGCCAACATGCCCGCAGGCTATGATATTGAGGCACTCAAGACACAGGCCGTCATAGCAAGGACCTATGCCTTGTATAATATTTCATTATTATCTCATGATGATCCGAATAAAACGCGCTTCGCTACCTCAGAGCTGGGCCTTTCTTATATCAGTATGGATTCCCTTGAACAATTCTGGGGTAGTAACGACTACGTGAATTACTTTTCGAAAATTGAAAATGCCGTTACCTCTACCGCAAATGAGGTAATTACTTATGAGGATGATCTGATTTTACCTGTATTTTTTTATACCGGATGTGGCTATACCCGTGCTGCTTCTGATGCTTGGGGAATCGATATTCCATATTTGATCAGTGTGTCCAGTAAACAGGATGTTACCTCTACCGATTACTTAAAAATATCGGAATATGCAGTATCCGACCTTGTAGCATTATTATATTCACATTATAATAATTTGGACATTTCTGAGGATAAGTTTTTTGAAGATGTGATTGTTACAGAACGGGATATCATCGATTATGTATTAAAAATAAACCTTGGCAGCCAGACCGTTTCCGGAGAGGAATTTGCCAAGGTTGTTGGATTAAATTCGAGCCATTTTTACATAGACGATTATGAAGGAAAGGTTCGCATCATCTGCAATGGGGTAGGACACGGAGTCGGCTTAAGCCAATACGGTGCTAATGCCATGGCAGGAGAAGGTTATCCTTATAATGAAATTCTTAACCATTATTATCCCGGGACCGAGCTTAAGAATATGAAGGAGGATTAACGGTTACTTTTCTTTACCAGGAAAAAGAATTCATCCAGAAGTACATTAAATCTGTTTCTTTCCTCCAGCTGTTTATTCACCAGCTCCTTGTGGAAATTATTCACCTGGTCATATTCCTCCTTGGTAACCTCAGCCTGCGCATATCGATAATGCATAAAAATATTAGCTACTGTCGTGAATGTGATTGATTCATAACGGAATTTATCCTTTACACGATGAGCCAGCATAAGTATCGTTTCCTGGGGATGTAGGACATACCCTTCCCTCTGCAATATACGAAGAATCCGAAGAAACAGCATATACATTTTCGTACTGTAATCCGCTTTGACAAAGGCTTTCTTATATTTAAGCCTTAATATGGAGTAATAGATAAATAATATCCATATGATAATTAATATGGTTGCCAGAAATATAATAACCCCGGTTATTACGTTGTTGTTCCTCTCCTTCTCCACCAGAATTGGAATTTCAAGCGGCGTTAAGTTCGGCATTTCCTCCGGTCTATGATAATCGTATCGATTGGTGGGTTCCGTAGAACCTCCCCCTTGAGCAATTACTTTTTCCTTCCATTTAGTATATCGTACATTTAGGAAGGGCGAGGTTGCTTCAAATGGTATCCAGCCCACACCTTCGATATATGCCTCCGCCCAGGCATGTGTCTGAGAGTTTTTCACCGGATACATATCATTCTCATATTTTCCTTGATAGGTAACAACAAACCCTTCTACATATCTGGTTGGAACTCCGATACATCTTCCCAGAACCGCTAATGCTGAGGCAAAGGAGGTGCAATAACCTTTTTTATTCTCAAAGAGAAAGTAATCCACAAAATCTTGCCCCTCCGGTATTCCTCCGGGGGTAAGTGTATATGGATAGGTATTTAAATAGGATTCGATTGCTTTCAGCTTGTCATAGGTCGTATCGTATTCCTCAGTTATGGAAACCGCCAGCTCTTTCACCCTATTCGGAAGAGTATTCGGTAATACCGTATATAATTTATGTATATTTTCTGCCCTTTGTTTGAGCAAGTCATAGGATTCCCATATGTCAATTGCGGAAACATTATCCTGGTAAAGTATATTTTCTCCAAGCCAATCGACGGTGGCCCCACTTACCTTCGGCTCCTCCGAATAGGAAAAGGTATCAGCATTCCGAAGCATCTCCTGAAAAGCCTGCCCCTCCAGATTCATTTCGTAGGAAACAACCTGATAGTTTGTTCCTCTTCCGAGTGCACGGGGAAACATAATGCTGGAATAATCCGCTTGTGGTTTGCTCTTTTTCGTTTTTATATCAATCCAGCTGCTTTTTAACGGATAGAAGCAAGTCTTCGTCTTAAGATTATAAAATCTTATATTTAAATATCTACGCTTGACCAGGTCCTGTTCATCAAATATTCCAACCTCCTGTCTTGCCAAGGCGTTTACCAGCTCAGAATAGTCCAGAAAATATTCCTCTTCGCCTTCCGTCCTATCCTCTTTACTCTTTTCCCAGCTGTTACCCGTATAAATATCACTAACCGATCCAATTAAATAAACGGGGTTGCTTTCCTTGTAGCCGGATACCAGCATGGCAGTCCGCTCATCCTTCGAAAGCTGTCCCCCACTTCCTAATTCTCCGCTTTCCTCATCATAACCAGTAAGACTTATAGCAAAATCACTTTCACTCTTGCTAAAATAATATTCCAGATCAACCATCCAGGTATCAAATTTTTCCCTCACATTATTATAAAGCAGCTTTATACCCTTCCATTGAATCGGTTCCGGTCTGGACGGAAGACTCACCGATAAGATAGCCAGTAACAGACAAATCGGTGCCAGATATAAGATTCCCGCCCGTTTATCCTGTCTTCCAGCCTTCTTGCTATAAATAATTCCGCAAAGTTCAACTAATATGGTTAATATGTAAAAGATGAAAATACATACTACGATTTTATCAATATCTACCTGACTAACACTGAGAGCAACCATCACTAATAAAAATATAATTCCTAAAGCAATCTTTGCAGCCTGTTTTTTCATCAGGAGATAGAACAAAATGCTACCCACCAGGGCAACCGCAAATATGATGAATCTTGCATATGACTGGTTATTAAGCTTTTCACTTCCGTCATAGATGTTACACCAAGCAATTAGCTCCTCGGTCCAATAAATCGGATTGAATTTTTTTATCCAGAAAATAAATGCCAAGATTGGAAATGCACTAAAAATGACCAGATAGCTTACGGTATTCTTGCGATTCATATCAAACAGATAGATGCCGGCAGCCGGAAGGACAGAAAAAAATATACATAAAAATACGGTTACCCTTAACTCAAAATAATGGTTGACGGCTAATGTAAGAGCGCAGGTTAAAACCATGCATAACATGGTATGGTATACCTGATATAGCTTTTGTCTGTCCTTAAACATGGAAGCGCCTCCCTTAGCATATCTTTTACTTCATTTCATTAGAACTCTCTGGTGAGAATGTCTCCGATTTCATCCTTTGACATGATCTGATATACATCCGCACCTGCCATTTTCAAGCTGTTAATTAATTCTTTGGTATCCGATGACACATCATCACTGACAAATAGAATGCACATTTGGTTGCCGCCTGCAATTACCTGCAATACTGACATGTAAAATTCTTTCGTGAGAAGATGTGTCGCTGCAACATAAAACATTCCATCATCCCCGCGCATCAGTCTCTCACGGATCAGCTCACTTACCGGAATTTTCGCATCAAAATGGATGGATACACAGGTCTTATAAAATGCATTAAACTCTTCCTTAGAGGCAATGTTAATCAGCTTTTTCCCTTCCATCTCGAAAATAATCTGGGAGTGAGTACCCCTTAGTGCATAAAAGTTCGCAATTGCGAGGATACTTTCAATTATTTTATCCTCTACGATAATCACCTGGAGCTCCTCTTCCTTTAGCTTCATCATATCCATGAACAGAACGATTTCTGCCTTTGGTTTATGGTGATACTTTCTGCTTAACAATTCATTCTGCTTGGCGGAGGCCTTCCAGTGGATTCTTTTCCTATTATCACCGGGATTATATTTACGGATTTCGGTATCCAGTTCCTCCTCCGTCGTATTGCTGTTATGTAATGGATTTTTCACATCGATTTGCGGTGGTGCAATGCCCAATTGTTCTAATGGTACCACTCTGGGAAGAACGACCGCCTTTAGTTTTGAAGTTACCGGATAGGTAATGGTAAACAGATATAGAAAGTCCGTTACCTCGATAGAGTCCACGCCAACATGATATTCCCCACGGTAATTGCATTTTATCCTGGTCTCCAGCCGTTCACTTTCATTGGGCAGAAGACTATATTCCGTCGTCTTATTCGCATCCTCTATCGTAGATTTATCCTTTAAGAAATTAACCTTAACATTGCGAAACGTAATGTAATCCTCATTTGCGATAATAAAGGAATATAACATCCAATCGCCCTTAACTACCATCACACTTCCAATGGACTGGTAAAGCTTGAATCGTGCGTACACATAGACCGTATATAAAAATGCAATAATGGGTACCAAAATGGTAAGGTAAAAAAGTGCATAGGAAATGTTACCGCCGTAATAAGAGGCAAAGATACCGCAGCCTATTATGGAAAGGAAACAGATCAAACGATTAAATTTCATAAGAATACCCATGCCTTTCGTTTTTCATAATAGTAACGTATCATGTATTATTTGAGTACCGGAACCGGTATTTTTGATATGATATTTTTGATAACCTTTTCCACCTTGGTCTGGGACAGTCTGGCCTCCGGTGCTAATATAATTCTATGAGAAATCACCGGTAATATCAGTTTCATAACATCATCCGGTATACAGTAGTTTCTGCCTTCTACATAAGCTGCTGCCTGTGCCGCACGAAGCAGTGCAAGTGTTGCTCTTGGACTTGCGCCGAGAGCTATATTTCCGTCTTTTCTGGTATCCTGCATCAGCTTAGTAATATAAGCTACCAGGTCCTGGTTCACCTTTACCTCTTCCACTTCCTTCTGCATCTGGACAATGGTATCACCCTCTACAACCGGTTCTAACTTTTTGGTTAACTGACGGTTTAAAAAACGGTCCGCCATCATCTGTTCATCCCCGATTTGAGGATATCCGATGGATATTTTCATCATGAAGCGGTCCAGCTGTGCCTCCGGCAAATTATAAGTACCAAGATAGTCAATCGGGTTTTGTGTCGCTATTACCATAAATGGTTTCGCTAAAGGATATGTAATGCCGTCAACCGTAACCTGTCTTTCCTCCATTGCTTCAAGTAAGCTGGCCTGGGTTTTCGGTGATGTACGGTTGATCTCGTCAGCTAAAATGATATTATTCATGATAGCACCTTTGGAATATTCAAAGCTGCCTGTTTTCGTATTATAAATGGATAAACCCGTAATATCACTTGGAAGTGTATCCGGTGTAAACTGAATTCTGTTGAAGCCACTATCAATTGTCTGAGCCAGCGTCTTTGCCAGAGTTGTCTTACCTACTCCGGGAACATCCTCTAATAATAGGTGCCCGCCTGCTAACAGCGTAATTACCGTATGTTCGATTACTTCTCGCTTTCCTACGATAATCTGTTCCATGTTTTTTATCATATCCGCTATTTTATTTTGATTTACCATACAATTACACCTTCTTTTTCTTTTATTGTACTCTGACAATATTATACATTATTACTCATCTGCTCCGCAATGTAAGAATGACAGTAGTTTTTGTCTAATTTACACGAAATTTATCAATTAACATGGTCCAGCCGCATTAGCTCCTATTTGCTTCTTAAGTTATTAAAACCATTATCCATAATATAAATAAGGGCTGCATAATATGCTTCCATTGGCCTGTACGGTTTTTATATTAGGTTTTAGTCAAAAACACCTTCGGTGCTTTCGTGCTACAATATATTGATATGGAAGCTTGCTTCCGTATCGGTATATTGTAGATGAAAAGTGCGTAGCACCTTTTGACACTTTAAACATATTTTTATTATAATTTTTCGATCAGCCCACCCAGCAGCTTCACTGTATTACGTATCGCCATTTCTTCAAATAAGGAGTACGACATCTCAGCACTGTGGTCCGCTTTGTCGGATATTGCACGGATTATTAAGAAGGGAAGGTTATTTAAATAAGCCGCCTGTGCAATTGCCGCACCCTCCATCTCGGTGCAATAGCCTTTAAATGTACCAACCAGCCATTCCTTCTTTGCACTATCCGATATAAATTGGTCTCCGCTGACTATTCTGCCGGTATGAACACTAATCTCCGGAATCTTTGTCTCACAGATATCCTTTGCGAGTGATATCAGGCTTTCATCCGCAACAAAAACAGACCGGTCCATTCTCGGTATCACACCCGCCTCATATCCAAAACCGGTTGCATCCATATCATGCTGCAACGTATCCGTGGATAGAACAATATCGCCAATATTGATTTCATTTCTAAGAGATCCGGCCACTCCGGTGTTAACCACTGCTTCTACCCGGTATAAATCTGACAGGACCTGTGTACACACAGCCGCATTTACTTTACCGATACCGGAGCGTACGACTACAATCTGTTTATCATAAAGTTTTCCCTCATTAAACTCCATTGAGGCAATTGTCTTGACGGTTACATCTCTCATCTGTTCCTTTAGGATATTGATCTCTTCCTCCATCGCTCCGATGATCCCGATTCTATTCATTTTGTTCCTCCTCGTCCTAAAGCATAATATAGTATTATTTTATCCGAATCTGACAGGAATTACAATGAGATATCGTCTTTGCTTTTGCTTTGGTAGATTTGGGTAGTTGTCATAGGAGTTCCTCCCCCAATAAATTTATTACCATATTATACCTTATCGAGCGACCAATGTAAATTATATATAATTATAGAAAACTATTTGCAAAAAAAAGACAGGTGAGATACAATGTACTCGATTACGAGCAGCAATTGATACATAGAATGTAATAAAACGTGCTTTCAGTTATGGTACAATTCGTTCGTAATTACATATGAAATGAACAAGAACATAGAGAAAGAAGAAGGGAACATAAAATGATTTATAAAACATCCGGTGTCTGCAGCAGCGAAATTAATTTTGAAATCGATGAGGATACCATGACTGTGAAGGAAGTACATTTTAAAGGAGGTTGTGCCGGTAACGCAAGCGGTTTATCCCGTTTACTTGTAGGAATGCCGGTCGATGAGGTAATCAAAAAATTGGAAGGTGTAACCTGCGATTACAAGTCTACTTCCTGCCCGGATCAGTTAGCAAAGGCATTAAAGAAATGGAGGTCCTGATAAATGAAGCGTATCGTTTTAACAGGTGGGGGTACTGCCGGCCATGTTACCCCCTGTATCGCACTGTTACCTTCGCTCATTAAGGAAGGCTATGATATCCAGTATATCGGTTCCTACAACGGAATCGAACGAAAGCTGATTGAAGAGTACCATATTCCATACCACGGAATATCTTCCGGAAAATTAAGAAGATATTTTGATCCAAAGAACTTTTCCGATCCCTTTAAAGTACTGAAGGGTTACCTTGAAGCACGTAAAATAATTAAAAAATTAAAACCGGATATCGTTTTTAGCAAAGGCGGCTTCGTAACCGTTCCTGTTGTATTGGCGGCAAAAAAACACAAAGTACCCGTGATTATACATGAATCGGATATGACACCCGGACTTGCCAATAAAATCGCACTGCCCGCGGCAAAAAAAGTATGCGTAAACTTTCCGGAAACCTTAAAATATCTACCCTCCGATAAGGCCGTTCTTACCGGCACGCCCATTCGAAAAGAGCTTTTTTCCGGCAACCGGATTAAAGGCCTTGACCACTGCAGTTTTTCTGCGAATAAACCGGTCCTACTGATCATCGGCGGTAGTTCGGGCTCCAAAGCTATCAACGATATGATCCGAGGAATGCTGCCTACCCTAATCCGGGATTATCAGATCATACATATCTGTGGTAAGGGAAATCTGGAAGATAGATTAAGCGGTACTGCAGGTTATGTACAGTTTGAATATTGCAAGGAGGAGTTAAGCGATCTGCTTGCTGCTGCCGACGTAGTAATTTCAAGAGCCGGTGCAAATGTAATCTGTGAGTTGCTGGCACTTAGAAAACCCAATATCCTAATTCCGCTTCCTCAGGGCTCCAGTCGTGGCGACCAGATATTGAATGCGGAATCCTTTGAACGACAGGGATATTCATATTTATTGAAGGAAGAGACTTTAAGTGGCGCTGACCTTTTGCAGGCTGTCAGATATGTAATGGAACATAAGAGCTCTTACATTGATGCCATGAATAAAAGTGATCTGAACAATGCCATCGACACCATCTTACAATTAATCAAAGAAATATAGAGGTTTTAAATTTAAACATATAAATTTCCGCATATTGCACCAAACGAATTCAAAGATAAATAGCAAATAGGACGTATTGCAAACTAACTTTTGTTAGGATGCAATACGTCCCTTCTTATTCGACACACTCTTTCCTTATAAGCCACTTCTTTCTAGAATGACGGCAAATTTTTCAAAAAGAGTTTTTTCCGTATCAAATTTTAGCCATTCAACTTGCGATAGTCGTTGGGTGTCATGCCTTTCATTCTCTTAAATGACGTTCTCATGACATATACACTGTTATAACCGGTTTTCTCGGCAATTTTCTCAAGATTGTCATTACCTTTTAGCAGAATACACACCTGCTCTATCCTCACCTTTTCCAGGTAAACAGAAAAGTTCTCCTGAAACAGCTCTTTAAATAGTTTGGAGAAATAGGTGCTGGCAAAGCAAAAATCATCTGCAATCTTGGTCAGGCTCATATCACTCCTATGATAATTATTTTTTATATAATTCTCAATATTCTGTATTTGTTTGCTGCTGTTCGCTTGATTTGCCTCCGAGACTTTCTCACAAATGTATTTAAATATTTTATTAATTCGGTTAAAACGCAGAAGAATATCGTTTTCCCTGTTCAAATGCTCCAGCTGTTTGTAAATCTCCTCTTCCTCAATTTCAATATTACTGTTCAGACCATGCAGCGCTTTAAATACAGTACATTGCAGGTCATTGACCAAAAAATGCATCATGGACGGACTAATGCTGCGCTCCAAAACATTGACCTGATAAATCTCGGTCAGCTGAGCATGCATGTTTTCGGCATTTCCAGTTTTTACTGCATTGACCAGGCGGTCTTCTAAGGAAACCGGAAAATAATAATACTCCCTGCAGGTAAGATAATCATCATAAAAGATCACCTTCCGACAGGAATCAGCTCCGTATTGAAGCATTTCATATACCTGATCATAGGCTTTACTGATATTGGTTAGCTCCTTGCAGATATTGCTGACCGCCATCCTTACCAAAACCCCGTATTCTTTCCAGAAAATACTGCCCAACTTCTCTATCGGTCCAAAAATATTGTCTTTGCTCCAGGGAGGGTTTTCTTCCGATGAGACATCCTCCAAAGCACAGATAATCGCACCGGCATTAATATCGGTGTCACACAAATATTTCTCACCCGGAATAATCTTATCCAGCTCCTTCTGAAGTACCTGTTTATATACGGTAAATTCGGAAGCATGGTCTCCTATTTCACCAACCACGTCACCTCCAAACCAAAATGCAATCACCAAAAGCCTCTTTCCAGCCAAATGAATGCCATATTCCTCTAGGCTCTTTTCATTTCTGATCTCTGAGCTATACAGCAGTCTTTCCAGCAAAAGTCCCCTGGTAATAGGCTCCTGCAGCCGGATGTTTTCTTTTAAATCGGTATTTTTGTCTACCAACTGCTGCAGGGAATTCGATATATATACCAGTTCATCCCCTTTCGGCATTTCCTCATCCGCCGTACTAATATTAAACAGTATCTGTAATATTCTGATTATATTACGTCCGCGGTACCAGGACAGGGCAAGAATACTGCCGATACCAACCAACAATACCACAAAGGTCATTCGTAAGGTATTCTTCTGTGCTTCATTAATCTGGGCAGTAATATATTTCTTGGGCAAAACAGCAACAAAAGTAAGCCCCATTTTCGTGGAGACCGACTTAATGATTGCCACATCCCTTCCGTTCATCCTGACTTGCTGAATACTCTTTCCATTCTCCATATGTTTCTGAGGAACCAGCTCAAACTCATCCTTCTCAGACGGCATAGAAAGCACCGTCTCCCCTTCCGAGTCCAGCAGATAGCCCCACCCCCCATTGGCTACATAGGTATCCTTAAGCAACGCCTTAATCGACTCGCTTTTAATCGGGAATACGAAGTTGCCCTTGGTGCCTGAATTCGTTATCAAGGATTGTACGTAAAGAAGCATCTTCCGCTTCCTCTTATTCTGCATGGTCATGGCTTCCGGAAAAATATACTTCGAATAACTCTCTTCCAGCTTCTCCTTCCAATCCTCCCATTCATAATCACCATAACGGAAGAAATGTTTACTGGACTCGGCATTTAAATAGATATGATCCGGGCTGATAATCATATCCGTTTCATGAAAAATCAAATAGTATTCCTCGACAAATGTCTGAATACGCATAGCGCCCATATAGTCTTGGGCGGATAGCAGCTTGGATATCTTGATACTCTTATCCTCTTCTCCCATCTGCGTTGCAATATATTGAATGGTACTGTTGGCCGACAGATTCTCAACGATCGTATTAATTTCCTTAAAGTTATTATCTATGATATCCCTCGTATGGTTCAGATTCGTCAAAACACTTTGGCATATATTGTCCTGCGAGGATTCACTGATTTCCTCAAGAATCAAAATGTTCACCATAACGGGAAAGAGGAACACAGCCAGATAAGTAATGATTAACCGAATATATACTTTTTTGTTCTTCATAAAATAACCCACCTGTGTACTGCGCAGCACACTTTATAAAGAAAATTGTTTCCGGTCGGTACGCCTTTTTTCCGACCGGTTCTATTTCCTCTATTATATACTAATAAGCATATAGATTACAGAGAAAAACGATGCGGAACTCCTGCTTCGAAAATAGCATAGATGAGGGTGCCTCAAAAGGGTGATTTTTATTACCCCTTTGAAGACATCCTCATCTTACCTCTCGTAAAGTATTCTGCTATACAACACTTACTACTGTCAGTTGAAATGTCATAGGTCCATTTAACGCATTAGGTATAAACAGCACGAAGCCCGCACTCGCTAATCTCTATTATTGTGCTCTATAGTACTCATCATACGCTTTCTGATACAATTTAACGTAGGCTTCTACATCATAGTTCTTCAGGGTTTCCACATAAGAATCCCAGTTCTTTTCCAGACTTAACTCGCCGGTTATAAATTGTGCCATAGCAGTCTTTACATATTCCTGCAAAGAAGTTTGCAAGGTAGCGAAACGCTCAGAGTCATCACTATCCTCTAAAAAGATATTCTTAGGAAGATATTCCGGATAAAAGTAGTCAACTAGTTTCATTGTCTCATCAAACAATCTGGCCTCATAAGCATTTGATGCATACATATCTGCCGGACGGGGAGACATTGCCGCACGGAATTCTGCTCTTTGATTCATCAGCCCGGTCCACCAGGTGTTCTTATTGTATTCGTCATTCTCATTGGAGGTAAATCCGGGCTCAATCCAGTAGATTGCATCGACACCCTTAAGTATTGATTCTACCGGCTTATCTAATTTACCCCAGTATTTATTCTCTTCTCCGTACATCTGTACCATGGAGGCTTGGTCGCTCATTAAGAAGTCACCAACCTTGAAGGCAGCCTCAGGATTTTTACATTTATCCGTAATAAACCAGTTAAAACCTGCCGTCATATCTACATAATCCTTGTGTAGCTGATATCTGGCACCGGTGGGTCCTTTTACAGGAACCATAGCTGCCGTTACCTCATTCATGTGAGGGTCTTCCAGATCTATTCCCATGGCAAAATGATCCGCTGCATAACCGAATACCTGTTTAGCGTCAGCGCGGATAACCTGCTGCATCTGATCGCTGTTCTGGGAGAAGGCGGTTGGATCTATCAGACCCAGTTCAAATAATTCATGCATATATTCCAGACCCTGTTTAAATTCTTCGGTATTAGCGGCAAATATAACCTTACCGTCCTTAGCATAGGAAAGTGTTGTCTTGTCAGCCGGAACAAAGGAGTTCATCAGGAACCATTCCAGCTGGCAGTCCCAGCTGGGGCTACCGGTCAGAGGGATCTCATCCGCCTTCCCGTTTCCGTTATAATCACTGTTCTTAACTGCTAACAGAACATCCTTCAACTCCTGCGTGGTGGTGGGCTCGGAGAAGCCAAGGGATGCCAGCCACTCGGTGTTATACCAAAGCTTAGGATAAGCCTGGCAGTGGAAGCACTCATTTTCTGTAGGGAAACCATAGATATTACCGTCAGGTGCATAGGAGTTGGCTTCGTATTGGGGTCTGTCCTCAAACAGCTTCTTCATGTTGGTACCGTATTGCTCATATAAATCATTTAACGGGATAAATATACCTTCGGTCCCCAGCTTCACTGTCTTTTGCTTGTTTAAATTGTAGCTGATGACATCCGGATATTCTCCACTGGATAACATCATATTAAGCTTTGTGTCAGCATCAGCTGCATCTGCGGGGAGCTGTACAAATTCAAACTTCACGTTTGTCTGCTCCTCAATCCAGCGGATTGCATAATTGGCATCAGAGTACTCTCCCTTTTCATTCATTTGTACAGCAACGGTGAGGGTCACCGGCCCTTCCTCTGTGTTGCTGTCCGTGTTCTTGGAAGGTGTATTACTTCCCCCATTATTGTCGGATGCATCATCCTTGGTACCGCTGCTGCATCCACCCAGTAACAAAGCGGCTGCTAGGCCAATTGCCGTTACTTTGGTTATTAATGACTTTTTTCTCATAATTCTACCTCTCCTTCTCTTATACATTTCCTCTTTATATTGACTGTTCATAGCCATTTCTCAGCCCTTAATGGAACCCATCATAATACCCTTTACAAAATATCTCTGGATAAAGGGATATAATAGCATAACGGGCAGGGAGGAGACCACAACCAGTGAATATTGCATTAATGTTTTCAGTTCTTGTCGGCTCATCTGCTCTTCCAGCCTCATTACCATGCCGCTGCTGTCGTTCGTTACGAGCACGTTTCGAAGGATTAACTGCAGAGGTGATTTGGCGGTATCATTTAAATACAGCAGAGCCGAGAAAAAGTCGTTCCATTTACCAACCGCATATAATAATATCATAACAGCGATGATGGGCTTGGATAAGGGAATTACCATGTTGATAAAATATTTCCAGTCAGAGCACCCATCAATCGACGCACTTTCAAAGATCTCAAGTGGTATGGAGCTTTGTATATAGGTTTTCATCAGGATGACATTCCATACGCCCATTGCCGAAGGGAGAATCATCGCCCAAAAGCTGTCAATCAGATTCAGCTTACTCACCACCATGTAGGTAGGTATTATACCACCGCTAAAGAACATTGTTACCGTGAACAAAAACATCACCGGCTTACGGATCTTTAAATCTGTCCGGGATAAGGGATATCCGGCAAGCAGTGTCAGGGATACGCTGACTACGGTTCCGACTACCGTATAAGCGACGGAGTTAAAAAATCCCTGCAAAATATTGGGTGACAAAAGAATTACCTGGTACCCGGCCAGGGAGAAATCCACAGGCCACAAAAATACCTTTCCCGCTGACACCGCACTGGGATCACTGAAGGACGAGGCCAGGATAAAAATCACCGGAACCAGAATAATAACGGCAATTGCAGCCAGCAGGATCCATACACCGGCCAGCAGAATCCGGTCCGGTACTGTATGATATAGCTTAATTTTAGTGTTTTTGTATTGTGTTTGTGATGTTGCTTGCATGTTGTCCCCTCCTTCTACCATAAGCTGGTTTCACCGAATTTCTGCGAAATTTTGTTAGCTGCGAATAATAAAATGAAATTTATTATAGAATTAAATAAGCCTACCGCTGTAGCAAACGAATACTGCATGTCGCGCAATCCCCGCTTAAATACATAAGTGGATATTATTTCAGAGATCGGTAGATTAAGGCTGTTCTGCATTAGGTATACTTTTTCAAAGCCAACCCCCATGATACATCCGATGGATAGTATCAATTGAATGGTAATAATTGGCTTTAATGCAGGAAGCTCTACAATACGAATTCTTTGCAGCCGGTTAGCGCCGTCAAGCTGAGAGGCTTCTATGAGAGATTGGTCTACATTACCAAGCGCAGCAATGTAGATTATCGCTGAATAGCCAGTCATCTGCCATACACCGGACCAAACATAAATATGCCTGAAATATGATGCTCGGCCCATGAAATCAATACGGGAAAATCCCAGGAAATCAAGGACCCCGTTAACGATACCAATATTTAAGTGAAGGCACTGCAGCACGATTCCCACCAATACCACCGTGGAAATAAAATATGGTGCATAGGTCAGGGACTGCATGAACTTCTTAAATCGGTTACCGTTTATAATATGTAACGCCAATGCCAGTATAATTGGGGCTGGAAAGCTGACAATCAGTTGATAGAGGCTGATAATCAAAGTATTCTTTAACAACCTAACCATATCCGGGTTTGTGAAAAATTGTATGAAATACTTCATCCCTACCCAGTCACTTCCCATAATCCCTTTTCGGAAGGAAAAATTTTTAAAAGCAATTACAATTCCTCCCATTGGCAAATAGCAGAAAACAACAATATATAGTATCGGAAAGAGCAACATCAGGTAAAGTTGCCACCGCTTTTTAATATCCTCCTTAAAGCTTAATTTTCGTGTATTCTTTCTTTTCTTTACCCTTTCTTCCATTACCAGTCATCCTTTCGCATATAGTTCAAGCTACAATAATATTAACGTTAACAACCAGGTATTGCTGCTCCGGAATTATTATATCCACTATCTCAACACTTTACCCTTCTAATCAGTTACCTCCGGAAACGTAAAACCGATATTCTCCTCCCGACTCAATTCATCCTCCAGGTACTTTGAAATGCGTTCTATACCGGCATAATAGCCGCTAGAAGTAAAAATAATTGGTACCATACGCTCTTCGTCCGGAACATGATAACTATCAAACAAGACCGTTATCCTGTCACCGTTATTTCCGGAACGAGTATTAATTTTAATTAAGTCCACATTGATCGGTTCCCCATTTATTTCAACAGTTTTCGGCAGTTGGTCTATGATTGGCTTTGTCTGAATGCATTCATCACAGACAACACGATAAAAATATACCAGTGTTATGTTCTCAGAACTGGTTTTATAATCGTCAAATAACCCAGGTCCGGTTTTCTTATTCTTAGGATTATAAACATATCCTCTTTCGAAAATATCCTCTCCCGTTGTCAGGTACGCCTCCAGTATATTCTTCTCTATACTTTCGTTACCCTGATAGGTCTTGCCGCCTACGATCAGTAACGGCAGCTCTAGACTGTCAATACTTAATCCAAGTTCATCGCATATTTTTTCAAATTTTGACCGGCCCCCGCTTTGGTAAATGCTTACCCGGTCAATTGAGTACGGATACATATGCTTGACGCTTTCCAACTCATTGTTTACGATTTCATCAAACTCTTTGGTAGGATCACAGGAATCGCATATCCCCTCATGAAAATAATACATTTCAATCTTTTCCGGCAGATCAATCTTAGAATTTTTGGAAGGTTGTGTCCTCCCGCATGCCGTTAATAAAAGGACAAAAACCACAATAACTACTCGCTTAAATTTCATAAACGGCTCCTTTACGTTATAAAAATCCAGTCTGGTATCTATACCCGGTAGGTGCGGTACTGAATTTAGTATATACACCTGACTATTACTTCACCAGAATGAATCCTTGTGATGCCTGAGGATTCTTGCGAATCCGGAGGGAAGGATTCTTGTGATAAGTGTTTATTATTATGAAATACAAAAAAAAGTATAAAAAAAACGCATTACATACTTATTAAACTCAGTTATGCAACACGCTCTTTTACCTTTATTTGCTTTCATACTTACTTTCAATATTAAATTTTAAGCTTACTTTTATACTTACTTTCAATATTAGTTTATAAGCTTACTTTCATATTTGCTTTCAAAATGATTTTAGATATTTGCTTTCCTATCGCTCTCGATCAATCTGTCTGCAATGGCTTTTGCCAATTCTACCGCTTCCTGCCCTTCATATTTTCCCTGGGACCAGGTCATTTTGAGCGAATCGTTTCGATACCTCGGTATCAGGTGAATATGAAAATGGAATACGGTCTGCCCTGCTACCTCGCCGTTATTCTGAAGTAGATTAAGCCCATCGCAGTTTAACTCAGCCTTAATGGCTGCTGCCACCATGCGGGCTACTTTCATTACCTTTTCCGCAGAAGCATCCTCGAGTTCATATAAATTCTCACAGTGCTTTTTCGGCAGAATGATTGCATGACCTTTTGCCGCAGGGAAAATATCCATAATTACTTTAAAATCCTCATCCTCATAAAGGGTGGCCGAAGGAATTTCTCCGGCAATAATTTTACAGAATATACAGTTGTTCTGCACTTGAAGCACCTCCGTGTCGATTGTTGTTTAATAGTTTATATTGCATAATTTTCCATATTTTGATATGGTATATGATAGTAAAGTAAAGGGGGAAACGATATGCTTTCAGAATTTAATAATGATGCTCTGGCCAATATGGTTAAAGCAAATCCAGAGCTGGAAACCATAATTCAAACAATTATTGCCGACAATAAACGTACAACCTCGATGTTTGTCCATGAGCTTCGTAACCCATTGTCACTGCTTCGGGGGACAATTCAATATATTGAGATGAAGCACCCGGAGACCGCGGAATATAAATATTGGAGTCAATTGCAGGATTTAGTTAATGATATGGAACGCATGATGGCCGATGCTTCCCTTTTAAATACCTGTAATACGTTAAATAAGGATATTGCTGATCTGATCGCTTTAATAACAGGCATTAAAAATAGCTTTATGCCCCAGGCAATCACTCAGCAGATTGATCTGTCGCTTATTATAGAACCGGGCTGCGAATCCTTTTTTCATTCCTATCATTGTGACGCACCAAAAATGAAGCAAGCACTGTCCAATTTGATTAAAAACGCCTTTGAAGCAACGAAACCGGGCGATTTTATACATATCCGTCTGAACTATATACCGGGCAATGAACCGGTCCTTCCCAAGTTAATGATCAAGGTCAGCAACAACGGGCTCCCGATCCCGGAGGATGAGATCCTTAATATTTTTGTCCCGTTTGTCACCTATAAAAAAGGCGGAACCGGAATCGGGCTCGCGGTCGTTAAAAAGATTGTGGACCTTCACTACGGCAGTGTCAGTGTAGTATCCAAGGACGATCTCATCGAATTTACCATTTTTCTGCCCTTATAGGATATTAAATTGGAATACCTGATCAAAGGAGCGTAGGGTCTTAAAATTACCCTTTGCCGTTAACTCACCTGACATGAAGGCTCCCTGAAATGTTATCCGCCCAAGCACTAACTTATTCATGACGCTGTGTGTCGTTTTCGCAATGACATCAGCGTCAGCTTTTTCGCCGTAATAACATTTCAAACGTTTATTACTAATCTCAACCACAAGATTTTTTTTCGTATCCGAAAGATTGATAGAATAGGAAGCCTCAAAGTCATCAATCGGGTGGAAATTATCCTTAAGATTCTTGATAAATTCCTGCCCGGATTCTCCCTCGGTATGATCGAGCATCTCTTTAAATAACTGAGTAAGCTCCTCAATATCTTCTTTCTGCTTCTTTACATACGTATCATCGGATACATACATGGAAAGCTGTTCACTTTCCTGAGGTGTTAATTCAATGGAATTATTTTTTAATACATTCTGTTTAATTGCCGTATTACTGGCAGGAAGCATTTTCTCTTTTTGATTTATGGTCCGATAGAAGACCTCTGCCTTCTTTTCAATCGTTTTTGCATAATCCGGATTCGTCTCGAATTCTACATGATCCTCAACATATGCACTTAAGCCGCTGATCGGAATACCCCCGAGCATTTCCCAGGCTTTAATCAAGGTTAGCTCTGCATCCCTCTCACCATAGGTTCCTGCCATAACCACCGGCAGCATATAGAGCTTGCTGATTCGGTCCTTATCTCCATACAGCCAGCATGCATCCAAAAATTGCTGCATCAGCCCTCCGATTCCCATCCATTCCACGGTAGTTGCAAGGATTACTGCGTCCGCTTCTTTTAAGGATTTTGGCAGCATGGCAATTGCATTCTTTTCTTCATAGAGGTTGTACCTGGTCACCTGTACCCTGATTTCTTCCAGTACCGAAGTAAGCTTACTCATTACATAGATGGTGGGATCTTCAATTAACCCTCTACCGCCGTAATAAATATTTATTTTCATAGATACCTCCTATTTATGTTAGCAATTTCCTATCAAACTTCATTTACTTGACGAATTTTTATGGGAATTCATTGACCCGTTTCGGTCTTCGGTACAATATAGCAGCGATCAATAGACCGGAAATAAAGCCGCCGATATGTGCTGCATTATCTATCCCTGCATTTGTAATACCCCCGTATAGTCCAAAAATCACGAATAAAATCATCTGCCGGAAGCTGATATCCTCCAGACGGCCTTTATTGACTATAATGATATAAAGTACTGCCCCAACTACACCAAAAACTGCACCCGATGCACCAATGGAGTACCCTAGTGTTACTTCGTTGTTATATCTATCCATCCACATATTATAACCGATAGTGGTAATATCTGCAAGAATCCCCGATCCGAAATAAAGGAATAGATACTTTAGCTTACCAATGGTCCTTTCCAGATTGGCACCAACAAACAGTAAGACGATCATGTTATTGAAAATATGGTTGATATTAAGATGCATAAACAGTGCTGTGAAGAGTCGGTAATATTCATTTTCTTCTATCACCTCGTACCAGTTAAGTGCACCCTTGCTGATAATCCGGTCCATGCCTCTAAAATAACGTAAGTACTGCATAACAAGAAAGGCTATGATATTAATTCCAATGATCATCAGATTCATAGGGGTCAGAATCCGACGAAGCTGATTTTTCAAGGTATAACCAGGCATTCTATACGGATAATCCTGGCTTTCCCCATTCACTTGTTGTTGCTTCTGATTTTGGTCTTTGAATTCCTCCTCAAGAATTTTCTCTATTACCTCTCGAAGACCATAAAAGTCGTTAACTTGTGTCTCATATATAATTAAGCGCAGTGCCATCTGGTCAATGATCCAATGCTCATCCTCCTCAAGACACAGTTGCTTTACCTTATCCGGGTAATGGGTAAAAATAAGATTTAGCAATTTTACCTGTGAAAACCCCCGATTTGCAAAGTCTGCTTTCATCTTACTTAGTATAAATTTATATTGCTCCAGAGTAAATTCATTGCCCGTAAGAGTACGAAATACGCCTATAGCAACAACTTCAGAATCCATTTCCTTGTACAGCAAATAGATCCCTTCTACATTCGAATTTAAAAGTTTATACTCCTTACTTAGCAAGTACTCGGTCAGTTTTTTATCCATCCTTTATGAGATCCTTTCCTTAAAATAAGGTTTACCCTCTACTCATACTCGCATTTTACTCCTCCCAAGCAAAGGAGCGTTTCACGGCTTTCTCCCAGCCACGGATCAGTGCCTCCCTTTTTGTTTCCTGCATAGTGGGTACAAAGGTTTCAGCAAGTGCCCAGTTTTGTTTGATCTCCTCTTTATCCTTCCAGAAGCCGACGGCCAAACCGGAAAGATACGCGGCTCCCAGAGCAGTTGTTTCGATGCATTTTGGCTTATGAACTCTGGTATCTAAAATATCTGCCTGGAACTGCATGAGGAATCGGTTGGCACATGCCCCGCCGTCCACTTTCAAGTTCTTTAAGCTGATGTTTGCATCACTTTCCATGGCTTTTAGCACATCATAGGTTTGATAAGCGATGGCTTCTAAAGTGGCTCTTATGATATGTTCTCGGTTTGCCCCTCGTGTAATACCTACGATGGTACCTCTGGCATATTGATCCCAATGTGGTGCTCCTAGGCCTGCAAATGCAGGTACCACATACACTCCATTGGTGTCCGGAACCGATGCCGCATATTTTTCGCTTTCTGACGCAGTCCTTATCAGCTGAAGCTCGTCCCTAAGCCATTGTACTGCCGCTCCGGCAACAAATACGCTGCCCTCTAATGCATACTCAACATTACCCTCTGTGCTTGCTGCAATGGTTGTGAGTAATCCGTGCTGTGACTCTATAGCTTCCTCTCCGGTATTCATAAGCAAAAAGCAGCCGGTTCCATAAGTGTTTTTCACTTCACCCCGGGTAAAGCAGCACTGTCCGAATAGAGCCGCCTGCTGATCCCCCGCTGCCCCCCCAATCGGAATTTCTTCTCCAAAAAGAGTTCGATCCGAATGGCCATATATACAACTGGAGGGCTTCACCTTTGGTAGCATTGAAACTGGAATATCTAATTCTTTTAATATTTTTTCGTCCCAGGTTAATGCCTTAATATCAAACAGCATGGTTCTTGAGGCGTTGGAATAATCCGTAACATGAATTTTCCCCTTGGATAAATTCCATATTAACCAGGTGTCCACCGTTCCAAACAGTAAATCTCCGGCCATTGCGGCTTCTCTAGCACCCGGTACCTGATCTAAAATCCATTTTATCTTCGTTCCGGAGAAATATGCATCCGGTATTAAACCTGTCTTGTCTTTGATATAAGGAGCGAGACCTTTCTTCTTTAAATCCTCAATCATATCCGAGGTTCTGCGGCATTGCCATACAATAGCATTGCTTACCGGCTGACCTGTGTGCTTATTCCAAACAATGGTTGTCTCTCTCTGATTCGTAATCCCAATGGAGGCTATATCCTCAGCGCGAATGCTTAACTTTGCCATTGCTTCCGTTGCAACGGAAATTTGTGTGGACCAGATTTCCATCGGATCATGCTCTACCCAACCGGGCCTTGGATAAATCTGGTTAAATTCCTTCTGGGCAACGCTTTTCATCCTGCCCTGTTTGTCAAATATAATACATCTGGAACTGGTGGTTCCCTGGTCAAGAGCCATAACATACTGCTTCATAACATTATCCTCATTTCCCGTTTGTTTGAAGTCCTGATACTGTTGGATAATCTTCCATATATTATCATCATTGTACCACTGAAATCCAAGTATATACAATATTTATTTGATTTTACGATATTAGAAACAAGATAATAAAAAATGCCGGATGTAGGCAGTTATATTAACCACCTTCATTCAGCATATTATTATACAAGAGAATTGAAATTCCTGTATTTCCTATCTCGTATGCTATTAATGTTAAGGTATTCATTGGATTAAGTGATATTATGTATATTCTTATCTTCGAAATCATAATCCAGCATAATAGAAACTTTATTCAGCTCTTAATACATAAACCAGAATTGACTTTCGGTCCTTTTTATCTAATAGACAACGATTGCTCTACACTCCATTATTAGTTATATCCCTTCAAGAATATAACTAACTAAGGCGTTCACGAAACAATATAGTTTTTGCTATTGCACACACAACACATACTATTCCTCCGCTCCAACGCTTCCTACAGGCTTAACTTCCGGTCCTGAGTAGTATATGTTGTGTGCGCAATTAATACAGAATATGAGTTTCGCAAACACCTAATATAACTAACTGTTTTCCTGATTTTGAATTACCGTTCTTAAGTTTTCACTGGACTTATGAATTTCCTGCATATAATCAAATATCTCATTGATTTGATTTAATTGTTCTTCCATCGTAGCTGACATTTCCTCGGTAGCAGCAGAATGCTCTTCTGCGATGCTAGCCATTCCCTCAGATTCCTTTCGGATGTTTCCAAAAATCCGAGTAGTTTCATCGATCATCTGAAGTACCGTTTTTACATTTCCGTCAATGGAATGGAAAGCGCCTTGGATATCCCCAAAACCCTTGTCCACTTCATCTACAATAATTTCACCGGTCTGCACCGCATCTTTACCGTTTTGTATCTTATCCAGAACAATCGTCGCTTTGCCGTTTACCTGTTCCATAATAGAATTGATTTGTTTTGCTGTAACCGCACTTTGTTCTGCCAGCTTTCTAACCTCTTCTGCTACGACGGTAAAGCCTTTTCCTGCTTCCCCGGCTCTCGCAGCTTCAATGGAAGCATTTAAAGCAAGCAAATTGGTCTGCTGGGAAATATGTACAATATTGGTCATAAAGTTATTAATTTGTGAGATATTATCAAGCAGCTCTTTGACTGTTACTACGGACTCGCTAACCGCATCACTGATGATGTTAATTTGCTTATTCATCTGTTTGATTTTATCCGAGCCGTTCAGTACAATCTGACTTGTGCTATTTGAAATCTGACCTAATTGTTTTGAGGTCTTCTGTGTCTCCTCCGCCTTTTCATCCGCAGTATTAATCAAATTATAAATCTGTTCGATGGAATCCGCTTGCCCGGTAACTCCGACTACAACTTCCTTTACGGTATTCGTCATGATATCGCTATTGTTTCTCACCATTTTTAGATTGTCATAGCAGATTGTGATGTCCTTACCGAGTGTATCGGTGGTTTGATCTATGATCTCCATTGTTTTATTAAGTTCCTGATAGGATTTACTTGCTTTTTTCCCTTCTTCTTTGACGGATTTTATTAAGGCCTTTCCGGATACCGTTATATAAGCTAAAATAACAGAACAGATACCTAAATAGACTATTTGAATGCCCGCATTCAAAGCAAACTGAGATATCACTACCAATCTGGCAATTAATGCCACATTAATTAGCAAATAACTAGAAACATATAATTTTGTATCCAGGTATAATGCAGGAATACATAAGGGGAGAAATAACAGATAGATGCTATCCACATTATTAATATTTACAACGATTATAATACCCATGAGAAAGCTAACGATATAGGACGCTAGCACTTCATACTTCTGCTGCTTTACGGATACCAATACTAACGCAGTTATTGCTACTAAGAATGCGGCAGTTACCAAAACTACCGGTGCCTTATAAAAGATACCTGCCGAAAGAGCTAAAATTGTAGTTAGGATTAAAACTACCGAAATAACTTTGTTGATTTTTCTGTAATGGTTTTTCATAAATAATTCGTCCATAGGTACCGCTCCTTATAATGTTAGTTTTTATGTAAATAAATGGTATTCATTATTTCTTTTTCTAATTTAATTATACCCTTAACCAAATCGAAAAGCAAGCGTATCCCTTGTCTAAACTTTATCAAAATGTATATAAATTGCATAAAAACCTGCACTCCTTTAGAATATTTGACGATATTTTTGTGCAATTATTACAATTAATTACATGTATTGGGTGAAATACGCTTCGCGAGTCTCCCTGGTTTGTATGAACCTTCACGGAACCTTCAAAACCATCAAAAACACCCAGGTAAGCAATCCTCCGAGAAAGCAATTCTCGATTCTAGCCGAATGATTACTTTCTTATATGATAGTTCATCTTTGCTTTCACCGAAATTAAAAAACACCACCGAATATAGTATCGTTACATTCGATGGTGCTCCTCAATTTAAATGAATTCGTATTATAATATTATACTTAAAAAATTATAACTGAATCAGAAATTGGTATTTAATATCAGCAAAAGCAATTTCATCACCATCTTTTAGCTCAATGGTCTGATAAGGAGCTAATGCTTCCCTGTTAATAAAGGTTCCATTGGTTGAATTCAGATCTGTTAGATAATACTGCTGTGCTTCCTTTGATATTTTAGCATGATATCTACTAACCACTTCTTTTTCCAGGCAAAAATCCACATTCTTTCGTAGTTTACCAATAAAAAAAGGGGTATGAGCTAATGTAATTGTTTTATACTGAAGCGAGTCTATGGGCTGAAGCAGGACAGAAGGAGGCCTTTCCTCAGAATTCAAAACACAGGTAGGATTACACTCTTTTGCCTCCTCACAGGTTACTTCCCTCACCTTTTGAAAATTCTCTGCCCCATCTTTGGATTGTTGTATCATGTTAACACTGTCGCCTCTGGGATCTATATATTCCTCTTTCGATACAATCTTTGTTATCCTATTCTTTTTATCCCATAGTTTCTTATGAACATAGAGCTCCAAGCCAAGTACAAGAAGTAACAATGCTAACAGTTTGCTTGTATCGATACGGTTTCCAAAGGAGTTATAAATAATTCTTGTTATAAAACCTGCTGTCAATAGCACGATACCCCCAAGTATGCAAATCCCGGAGTACAGATATGTTTTAACCGGATAACAGGAGATTTCCTGTTCTCCCATAAGTTTTTCCAGCATTACGGGACTTCCTGCCTTCTTGTACATTCCCGTTTTATCATGCAATTCTCTATTAGTTGTTTTAGTTATTTTCTTATTGGTTATTTTCCTATCGGTTATCTTTCTACCGGTTATCCGTCGGTTTGCTAATTGTTTGCTTGTTATCTGTCTCTTTACTATTTGCCTATCTGCTTTTTCCCAATCAGTTTCCATCTTATCCGTTATATGCTGATTTACTTTATGCTGGTTTGTATTTGATTGTTTATTGTATGTTATATGCTGGTTTATTTCTTGTTGATTGGTTTTATGTTGATTTAATTCATGTTGATTTAATTCATGTTGATTTAATTCATGTTGATTCGTTACTATTTGCCTTGACTTTATATTTAAACTCTTCTTTAACCTTTTCATCATAGAGCTGCAACTAACTTTAAAATCACCGTATTTATGCTTGATTACTTTCGCGGATGACTCAGGTCGATTGAGAGTTGATGCTTCACGATCGGTAGTTAATTCCTCTTCCACATGATCTTCTGACTTAAGCTTATTGTTATTTGACCCTTGAGTCCTATGATTTTTTATCGTTTCCGTATGCTCCTTATATAAATTATAAAGAAGGCTTTCAAAGGTAAACCCTTCCTCCCTGCTTGCTGCGTATAGACGGTATACCAGCAGAACAGCTTCTTTATCATTATAATCCACCTTATTCATAAAAAACTCCAATAAGCTGGTGATTTGCTCTTTAATATTTTTCTGATAGCCCGGCAAATAGCATAAATGAGGAATCTCCGATGCTACCTCCATATAGATGTATTCCGGCATAAGGATAAAATCGTCCTCAGGCAGTAGATATTCAAAGGCCTTTTCTATAGTTTTAACGATGCGTACCAACAATTGCTTCATCTTATCATAGGATACAAGGGATTTTTCTAATAGATGATTTAAAGACTGTTTTGCTGAAATGTCATAATAAAACAGCACCTCATTGTCCATGATACGCCTGTCTACACACAGTAGCCCCTCAATCGTACTATGACTCAGCATTTTTATGCAATAGGAGTCATTGTCACTGTTTTCTATTTGCATCATTACCATATAGTTGTGATGCAAATCCCGTTTAAACTCTACCTTCATATTGCTTCTCCCTGCAGTTACTCTTCAATTTTTCATAGATCTAAGTCTGCCTGTCGCTTTGTCTATCTTAAATTTATCGAACGAACTCCTCCAGCTTTTCCTTAAGTGCTTCAACACCCTTTATTTTCATTCCGGTTTCTAATATGACCTCTGAAAAGCGAATTTGCTCTACCGGATTATGTATCGGTCCTTTTTCCTTAATTTTGATTATGGGAAATGGTTTTACTAACCCGGCAAGTGCATGTAGAGACATCTTGGAAACGGCTTCCACGGATATTTCGATGTTATATTTACTTATAGAAACCTGAATATCTCTAATCTTTGTTATAAGCAATCCATGCTCAAGTTCTTTCCATACATAACTGAGGCAATTGTTTTCATCCTTTTTTGTACTTCCAAATGGAAGATAAAATACTCCTCGGTTATTAATATCGTCAAAATTGACTTCTCCCGTATTAATATTGGAATCGTGCTTAACGGATAACTCTGCCTTATGTAACACCTTATCCACAACACTCTGTATCGCGCATCGGTCATGAAGGTGAAAAGAAAGATACATAATGGCAGATAGAATAAGAATCACCAAAGGCAGAAGAAAGGAGGCTTCTACAGTTATACTCGCTTTTAAGTCTTTTCGCATCAATTTTTTCTCCTTAGTAGCTGGTAGTAATGCAGACAAAAAGATAACTGATAAATAGAAACGGTATAAAAGGTATACTCTTTTTCCGATCAGCCAAACGGAGTACAAGAAGGATTATGGATACGATCGCAGCCGCAAACAAAGCATAAGCAAATAACTCAATGTTTCCCCAAAGTCCAAGTCCTAATCCGGTAACACATAATATCAGCCCGTCCCCCATACCAATTTTACCGCCGGTGATTCTACTGATAAACAAAACGAAGGCTCCTACTATTAATCCACCCAGGCTGTCCATAATCGAAAAGGTAGGGATAAAAAGCAAGCTGATGATTGTGAACAATCCTCCTGCCGTTATGATCCAAACACACACTTTCTTTTTCAGTAAATCCTGTATGGAACTTACGAATAGCATACTTCCCATAATTGACTTTAAGACTATCTCCTGCATCCTACCCTCTTCTTCCTGTGTATATTAGCTTATAACTACTAATCCCTTCCGTTATCGGCGCTTCCTATATTAAATTGATTACCTTTCTTACTGCTCACTCACATTATCTGGCGATAACTTGCTATTTCTCTTGTTATCGCAGTTTTCTATTCTAATTGCATTGCGAAGAGTCAATAGCTTCTAGAACTTTGGTTAATTCCTTTCATAACTTATTTTTCATCCGATTTATCCATCGTATTGACTTTTGCAACTATTGTCGGCTACTTTAATGATGTACTCTTAATCCCAGTTATCATTTTTTTATATTACTTTTTTTTATATTACTTTTTCTTATATTGCTTTTTTTGATTTCCTATCTAAATAGCCTGTAATATATAAGATTAGCAATGACGATACCTCTAATAATTAATTAACATCATGACCGCAGCGTTTACAGGGTGTACGGTCAGAAACTGCAGCTAATGGTACTTCTTCCACCGTTCTTTTTATCTTTGAACATACTCTCTTGGTATGGTACCTGGTACCATCCGATGTGATGTAGAAGGTCCCAAGCGGATTTTCGTTTCCGGTGCAGCATGCCTCACATGGATAATATTTTGCTCCACCTGAGTTTCTGCGTTCACTCGGTATACCGATGACGGAAATTATAGATAATTTTATATGAGAACAATCACGGTTGATATGGTATACACTTCCTGATGTTGTGATATATACCATATCTTTCGGTGTATCCTCCCCTTCCTCTTCTATCTGATATGCAGCCGGTATTGCTAGTCCGGTCCAGCCCCGGACTCTGACCCGTTGTATCATACGCATGTCACCAATCGTGAAAAAATCAATCGGAAGTTTCATCCGATAGCTTACGATTACATCGATGTAGTCCCCCTCATCCATAACTTTAGAATAATAAAGGCTTAAACCACCAATTCCATTTTTAATACAGGACCCGTTTATTGTATCCTTGTCCAGATAATCAATAACCGATAGTTTCAACAGGCTGCTGTTTAATACCGCACCGGCCAGATCCTTTAACCCAACATCATAATCACCTCCGAAAATGGATTCATCAAAATCGGAAGCCTCCTCCGCTCCAAGAAAGTCCTCATAAATGTAAGCTGTCCTTGCCATACTTAATCCTGCTTTGGTTATGGCTGCCTGAATCTGCTCCTGCGTCGTAAAAATTTGGATAAGATAAAGAAAAGCTATCATACAAAACAGAATTACCGGCATAATTAGGCAAGCCTCAACCGTTAAGGATGCTTTTATATCATACTTTTTTCGTACTGCATTACGTAACGTTATGTTCACCTTGTTCACCTGTTTCGCAATCATAGACTATATTATTATGGAAATTTATATACCTCAATTCATAGAATTAGCATTAGCCTTGTTTCCTGTCGTTGTATCCTTTTGCTCTTTGATGACCCGGGATGTCCGTTCTTCTACTTTTGATAAATTTGATTATATAAGCAAACGATTTCCTGGAGAGAGAATTTGATTTGATTTTTTAGATTTTCTTATAGAATTATTATAGATAATAATAGAAGAGCGGACATCCCGAATCATCAAAACGAAAATTTGTTTCTAATAAGTGGTTCCTGCTTATCGACATTGTAAATCTATATAAAGGCTTACGTTAAAACCAGATTAATAACTATAGGCTGCAGTGGTTTGAAACAGAAAACCTTTCGGTTTACTTTTTATTTGTTTTTGTACAAATGTAAACTTCGTTAATTTAGAAGCAATCATGAAATCTGCCTCAACCATAAATCCGTAAATACAATCTTTCATTTTATAATCTTCTAAGTATCTAACCTTAATATTTTCCTGCATCAGATCCATGGAACGATACGCCAATTCTTTTTTACCCTTTAATAACAAGAAAACACTTAAATATTCCTGATAGTGAAAGGATAATTCCTTTGTTTCCTTTAACTCAGATGCCTTTCTTTGGATTAATCTCGGGCTAAGAGTAAAAAGCTCCTGAAACGACAAGTTAATATCCTGTTTTATGATGGGAACCTCTTTACCCATAAGCAACGCACTGGTATCAATTGTTGCTTCTGCGAAAGCCCATACTAATAAAATCAACGTCTTAGTAATACTAACCAGTATCGGAAGTCCAGTAAATCCAACCAGAGCGGAAGCTGCTGCTTTCGCTTCATTGCACTTATCCCTATCCCCTAAAATACTGACAAAGTCGAGTATGGTTCTTAAAAACACAATTCTTGAAATCACCGAAGTAAGATTATCCTTATCTGTTTTACGTCCGGATAAAAGATATTCCCGTTCATACGTGAGAACCGATGGTTTTCTTATGTTCACATCTTCTTTATCTCCGGAGTAACTATAAAAATGTTCCTTGATATATTCCTGAAATAGAAAATGCTCTGCAACCCGATTGATTCCATTTCCCAATGTTTCCAGTGCACCGGCATCACTTCCTAAGCTTCCGATCATTTCTCCCATTCCGCTACTCATATCACCTATGATAGAGTTTTCAAAGAATGTGCTTAACTGATTTAGAACATCGCCGTCCACCTCTGACAATCTTGCCATTTCTGAAGGAAGTGCTTCTGCACCAAGAGTAGCCTTTGAAATAGTATCCATATCCAACATCAGTCCGGTTAAACCGTCCTTTAGTAAGGAACTTACTTGATTAAGTGGACCAAACTCCTCCGATTTTTGGGTAACAATGGTACTGTAATCAAGCCTTAGACTTCTTATATCATAATCCATAAAAAGTTCATTCGCCTTCGTAAAATTGCCTTTTGCATTATGATAAGATCCATCCGAAAGCATCTTCTCTCCCTGCATAAGAAGCGCTTCCACCTGCCCGATGATCTGCAGGTTGTTTTTAAGCGTTTGCTTCATACCTTCAAAATCATAGCCTTGATCATTAACCTGTATGTAACGCTTTAGTTCTTTTAACTCCTCTGCCATACCTTCATATATTTCTCCACCGATCTCGTCCTTGGCATTTGCAAGACTCTTTTCATATGCCTCGATAATTGGACCTGCAATATTTATTTTCAACAGTATAGTATCAATTGTTTTAATAGCGCTGCTGATGCATGGTTTTATATCCTGTGACAATCTGAATACATTATTTTTACCGGAGCGAATTTCTGTAATATAGGCTTGCTTTTCTGTTCTATACCTTTGAAGATCGGCCTGTAATTCCTCTCTTTGCTCCTTAAAATCTTTGATCCCTGCTTTTATATCCTTGATTTCATCCTTAACTTCCTCCGTCTTCTCTTCCCTATAATTCAATTCCCTCAGAAGGTCCTCCGCTTCCGTTATTAAGTCCGAAATTTTTGAATATTCAAATTCCGTTTCAGAAATCATCTGTATCACATTCCATAAAGAATAAAAATTGCTCTCTATTTTGTTAAATTCAGAATTAGGATCTATATAGTTATTCTTTTGGGCTTGAAATACACTTTCCTGGTTAATACCAACCTTTTCTATGGTAACCGGCCCAAAACAGATTTTCTTTACAAAACTCGATACAGTTTTAATAGATCCATCCTTATATATCTCAATTCCTTTTTTTCCGGTCTTAATACCGTCCAATAACTCCATCAGTTCAAGGATGCTTTTATCAATCTCAACTAATTGCTCCTCGGCCTCCTGCTTTTCTTCATATAAGATGCTAACTTTTTTTGGTTGTTCCGATAACGACATTTTTTCCATTAATAGTTCGAGAGCTATCCCTATTTCCTTGTATTTCATATATTCCACTGCCTGATTAATAACCAGTTTCCCATTATGCTCTGTTAATGCGGTATGATTTATTAATCTTATATCTCCAATTGAAATCCCATAAAGATCGGTCCTTTTTGTATTTAATCCTTGTGAGGGATGAAAGGTATACGACATAGATTCCTGCAACCGGTCGGAAAGGGATTTTTCCAGGCGGTCCTCCGTATTATCTCCGGTATGTAACCCAAAGATATGATATTCCTCCCACAAAGGTCCATAAAATTGGGCAAGTGCCGAATCCATGGCTGTGGTTAAAGCCCGTTCTGCAAACACCTTTGCTGTTCCAACTCTGGCTCCTTCTATAACCGTAAACAGGAGGGACAGAATAAGCAATAATACCAGACTTAAATACACGGTAATAGAGCTCTGACATTCCTTATATGAATTATTACCTTTCATTATTCCTCCCCAAGCACCCAATCATCCGGAAAGAACCGATCAAATTCATTTTTACTATCCGCACACCTTATTAAACTAGGGTTAAACGGTCAAATTAATCTTCTTTATGATTAATTGATGATTGTCGTTACATCTCCGGTAATGGATTGAAAAATATTATTAACAATGGCTGTCAGTTGATCTTTAAAAATCAAAACCAGTCCTATTAGAATCACTAGTATCAGAATGATTTCAACCACTCCGATTCCTTCCTGTTTCATCGTGAAAAATTTCCGAATTCCTGCTTTCATTATAATTCCTGCTGCCATCTTCGGCAGTTACTCCCTTCCTATCGTAATTTGGTGTTATATCCTGTTTTTTTAACATGTTACTATTCAGTTCATAATTAACTAAAACTTATCAATTGATATTTGATTAAATTGTCTCAAGAACCTTCGATGCTTTTCAGCCACCATATATTACAATTACAAACTTGCTTGCATATTAATTTATTGCAACTGGAAATTTGCGTAGCATCCTTTTATATTAATCGTATTTTATAGTTGAAAGGACATAAAGGCAGGCACCAAAATTATTACAAATACAATCAATAACATAATCATCATTGGTGCCAGAAGCTTGGTCCCCGCCTCCTCTCCCAGTCTTTTTGCGATTTCCTTACGTTCCTCAAACGCTTCTATCGCTTCTCTACTTAATAATTCCGAGAGTCCTTTGTTTCCTTTTCTTAAATTCTGTGCGATAAGTGTACCAAACTTCATATAGGAGATTAATCCTACTCTCCTACCAAACTGTTCATAAGCATCCCCTTCCGGTATTCCAAGTTTTAGTTCGTTTACGGTAATGCGCATTTCCTCATAGGCATAACGTTTGTTTACTTTTTGAGAATTTATTTTATTTTCATAATCCTGCGATATTTTACACCAGGCTTGTTTTATCGTCATTCCAGCATTTACAAAAAGGTTAAATTTATTTATTATTTCGGGATAGTCTATGAGCATTTGCTCATTTCTATCTTTCATCCTTCTCTTTAATTCTTGATCCTGATAAATCCAGACCAGTACCGCCGCAACAAATCCAAGCAACAAAATATTGCCCCCCGTTTTATCTTCCTGCTCCTTCCAGAATAAATGAAAACCTCCCATCTCCCCCGGCAGCACCACCTGCTCGTCCTCCCCTGATGAGTTCATGGTCTCCTTGATTTCCTCCTCAAGCTTTATGCGTAGGCTTTCTTCTTCGCTGTATCTCTTTGGCATTATTCTAACTTCCTTGTGAAATTCAACCTCATTTTCCTGATAGGTCAAGACAGCAGTTACTTTCGTTATGGTTTCTCGGAAATCAAGCCCTTCGTTGTGGAGTGTTCCATCTCTGCTAATTACATTGAGGTCCTCCGGTTCCCATCTCACTTTAATACTTGTACCGGGAACAAATTCGCAAAAATACAAGTCTTGATATATAAAATCCGCGGATTCATTGGCTCCGAGGACGCTGACATCAAGATACTCGAAAGACTCGTCAAACAGCTGTAACAATTCTTCCTCTGCGTACTGCTGCTCCTCAATATTTATCGAAATATCCTCCACATATTTGTTGCTGCCTGCTTCTTTGCTTTCCTTAAGTACGGGTTCTATTGCTACGGTTAAATTTACCTTTTCACTTCCTTCTCCAGGTTTGGGACGATACAGATATTTCCCATCCATTAGCTTAGAACTACTGTCATTTTGCAGCTGAGCGAATAAGGAAAAGATATGAAAGATAAATAAAATAAGAATTACCAAGGAGATCTTACTGCACCAGTAAAGTTTTTGGATAAACTCCGATCCTTGCACCGCATGAAGCGCTTTTAGGGATACCGTAATTTTCTCCTTACGGTTTAGAGACTTGTTAAGACCTGTTTTTATTAGTAATAATTCCGCTAAGGGATAAAGAAAATAGAGTTTGTGTTCCTTTTTATCAATAATACCCTCCCAATTTTTCTTGTTTTTTCCGGATATCATATAAGCGGCTATAATGAGAAGTATCATACTGATATTGATATATAGCATTAGATCCCTCCTTACACTTCGATAGCAACGATTTTCTCTGCCATGAAATAAGCGCCAGCATAGCAGCCTAAAAGTACTGTCATAATTGCAATACCTGGCAGGTTATGGTACAGCGGGTCAAGAAAACCGGGGGATGATATGGTTAGATAGCACAGTATACCCAATGGAATGATTTTCATAATACTGGCTTCATACTTTTTCGCGGTAATTAATGTTATAATTTCTCTTTTGACTTCTATCTTGTCACCGATTGTATTCCCTGTTGTTTTTATTATTTTGATTAAATCCCCTCCGGATCTTTTTGCAGCTGTAAATATTTCTGCAAAACTAATAATATCATCAATTCCGCTTCTCTCTCCAAAATCCGATAGTATCCTTTCAACTGTAATGTTCATCCGTAGCTGGTTGATTATGTAAGTTAATTCCTGCATGATGAAAGTATCTTCATCATATAGTAGCTGCAGGTCCTGATAAACCTCCGAAAATGCATGCTCTACCGAATATCCTGAGCTAAGCGCTGCCGATAAGCTCTGAATGCTATCCTTAAATTGAATATTTAACTGCCATTTTTGCTCAGCGATCCTCTTATTTCTCTTTTCTTTCCGGTAAAATAATACTGCCGGACTTAATATTATTACACCAAATGCGCTTTGGTAAAACATATAACCTAATATTAGAATAATAACGAATCCCTGCAAGAATATCGTTATATTCTCCTTATATGTAAACCGGTATATACAATAATCCTTCATAATAACCTCCCCGGCGAATTACTCCGATAGATTTATTCCGGCACGCACCAGCTTATTCTTATTGATAAGCTCATTTATTTTGCATAGACTTCCTATCACCCTGCCATTTTCTTCACCGGTTTCGATAAAGGAGAATAGCTGATTTAGTTGGATTTCATCCTCCTTGCAATCAAGCACCTCGGTTATTTCTAAGACTCTCCTGCTCTTGTCCCGTAACCTCCCTAAATGTACAATGATATCGATGGCAGATGCAATCTGCTTACGCACTGCAAGCAATGGTATATCTGAGCCAAATAGAACCAGCGCCTCGAGACGATTAAGCATATCCGCCGGTGAGTTTGCATGTCCGGTGGATAGTGACCCGTCATGCCCTGTAGGCTACACACTAATAGTACTATATATATGCCCTGTGCATCCGGAGAGAGGATGCGTGGGATATCTTTTTATTTACAAATAATCTTATGGGTTGTATAATTATCTGGTAAACATTGGTATTAACTAAGGAGGGTTATATGAAAAAATTAATATCTGCACTATTGTTAATGACATTATGCATTATGCTTGTGCCACCGCAAAATGTGAGTGCTGCAGTAAAGATTAGTAAAGCTAAAGCTACCATGGAAGTCGATTCTACACTTAAATTAACGATCAGCGGAACAACAAGTAAAGTTTCATGGAGTTCAAGCAAAAAAACCGTAGCGACCGTGAGTACCTCTGGTACCGTGACAGCAAAAGCCGAAGGTAAAACCACCATAACCGCATCTGTAAGTGGGAAAAAATATACATGCTCAGTTACAGTAGTAGATAGTAATAAAGTAGTAAAAGAAAAGACATTAAGTGATTTAGTTGAATACCTAAAAAGTAATGCAGTTTTATCCGGGAATGAAACCCAAATGGACGCATCAATGATTGGTGCGGAAAACGGTGTGAAATATTCAGATTCAAAAATAGAATTATATGAATACGATATTAACTCAGATAGTTATAAAACAATCGTAAAAACGGAAAAGATAACATTAGAAGGTTTTGGAATTGAAATTCCTGTTAGTGCAATAAGTGGCAAATTTATCATCTTATGCGAAGACGCTAAAAACAAGGATACTATAGTAAAAATCTTTAATGAGTTTAAATAATTACACCCCCGGCGATTAAACCGGGGGCTTTCCTTTGACCTCGTATTTTGACATTTAAGGCGGTTTCAGTTTCAGGCATTCAGTTAACCGTGTTTGCTCACAACGCTCTAATTTACTTATAAATTCACAGTCCTGTACATGGGTTTATCGTCTCATGGACTGCCTTGTCTTAGTCCCGACTTTACCGTCAACTACTAAGCTATGTTTCCTCTGATACTCCCTTATCACCTGATCTGTAATCGGTCCGCAGCTACCATCAATATCAATCTTAAACCCATCCTGATTAAGCGCCCACTGTACCCACTTTACACCTTCGCTCTTGGATCCGAGCCTGATGGTTAGCATAGGTTCTTTATATGGATTCTTGTCCCCGGTCCCATCCTCTAGTGCCATTACTACATGGCTGCCTTCTTTAAGGTAGATACCGCCACGCTTAGCATATTTATCACTGGTCAAATGAGCTGCGTCCATGTATAGTTTAAATTTACCGGTTGCCATAAAATTCGCACGGATAGATCTGGTAGTGCTCGATGGCGAAATATTTAGTCCGGCCAGACGATAACAGGTTGATACCAGGGATGAACAATCAAACTCCCCTTTTGCTCCGACAACCTTACCGCCATTGGCTTTAATAGAATTATATCCGGTGATCCTCTGGGACTGATCATACCCATAGTTAGGATCTGCACAGATTTGTTCCATAAAACTAGTGGCCTTATCCGCTATGACCGGATCCGTACATTCCAGGTATACGTTCCACGGTTTGCTATACCAATTCCGGATACAGATCTCTTTCCCGGTCTGATCGCCTATATTTCCACCGACAATCTTACCGTTTTCATCGATACTTGCATGTCCTATTTTTATACTCATGCGCTCACCGCCAATCTCTTAACCTCTGCTTCGATCTTGGAGTTAATCCAGCCGTCAAAATCTCCAAGTGCCTCCTCGAGTAACACTCTGCCGGTAATACCTAAATGCTGCAGGGCCTTTTCTTTTGCAATATTAAACGCTTCATGCTTGGTTTCCTCGCCCCAATTCTCATCTTTTATTCGGTCAATCACTGTCTGTGCCACATCAGCCACCGCATCGGTTACGCAATCAGTAGCGATAACAAGATACTTTTGGACATTCTTATCCTTAATATTAGCCTCTATGTACTTCCGCAGAGAATTACCGAGTACCACGATTGCCGGAATAACTACAGCCGTGATAAGTGTCATTAATATTTCATTCCAATCCATTAACTCACCTTTTCCCTTTCTAAATCATCTAATCTGTGATTGGCTACTTTCATTTTCTCATCCTGGAGCGTACATCTTTCCTCCAGCTTGTATGTACGTTCAATCAGATTGTTGTGCTTATGCACCTTGTCTTCCAACTGCTCCAACCTATACGATATCAAAGCAGCACTTTTCCGTTGTGAGAAATAGGATCCTGCCAAGGTACCAGCAAGACTTAAACTCCCTGTTATTATCGCTACGATTATCACATCATTCATGCATGATATACCATCCTCTCTTTATATAATAAAAAGGAGCCCGAAGGCTCCTATTATTTTGATGTTATTCAGTTACTTCCGGAACTTCTTCCGGATGAATTAGTTTGTATAATTCCGCTCCCTGCTCCTGCGTCATGGTGCCTTTGGTCATATGGAAATCTATCATTAGTGTCAGTGTATTGGTATCTATGGACCGGTCGGATATTGCCTTCTGAAAACTCTCAAACCTATCAAACATAATCATCCCTCCCTTAAGGTTCTAATGCGGTTAATCTTAGGTCGAATTCTAAGTTAATCGCATTCTGCTTGATTAATCGCTTATTTATCTCTGTTATGGCACCGCTGTTAGCAAGGATTACCGCTTTATCAGATAAATTGTAAGTCACATATACTTTTGCATTGGCTGATTCATTAGGTGTCACAGGCTCTTGATATATGGTGCCATTAGGATAAACTTCGATACCGCCCTCGCACTTAAAACCGCTGCTGTCACCGTCAATGTAGGTAACTGGTACTGCTAACGGGTATATAATTTTTGTGCCTGCTAGAGCTGCTTGGGCTGCTGCTAAGTTGGCATATGTGCCTTTAGCAGTTATAATACATAAGTTATTATTACCTGACGCTGTGTAAGTAAAGAATTTACCAATATCAGATGCGGGTATTTGTGCCTGATAAATCGTTTCTGACATCCCATTAACAATAATTTGTTTGGTAATAGTGTTAGATGCGCCTAAAACAGTGCAATCGGTCGGTAGCATGCATTCATAATAGTCAACTTCTGTTAGCTGATGACGTGCTATAACATCACTAGCCTGTAACACATATTCCTTTGCTCTCTTGACAAGCATCTTTACGTTGTTAACTTCCTCCACCGTGTCGACAATACCGTCTGGTAGTCTATGAAGTTGCATTCCTGCTGGAAGCGTATAGACTAATTCAGAAGATTGGTAAGGCTCATACGTTGTAGCTGTAGTGCCTTCTTCGAGCTGTATGTCAAAGTAATCAACATCACCAAGAGCAGCAGTTGCGCCACTTGCGTAGAAATTAATCCTAACCCGTCCATCAGAAGGGCATATAAAGGTTAGAGTATAATTATTTGATGATGTCCCACTGATTGCACCTGACATAGTATTCTGATAAAAATCTCTTGCAGAAATTACACCTTCACCATTCCGAACTACAACATTATTTGCACGAAGTCTATATGCAACATTAGATTTTAACCTAGTAAATATTACATACCCAAAACGGTAAGTTCCGCTAGACAACCCTTTAACATTAAGCCCATTTTGAATCCTTGTTATTGCGGCACTAGATTCATTAAGTACAATGTTTGCCCAATCAAATAAATTCTTACCTACGCTAACAATCTTTCCACTTCCTACACCCTGTAAACCATTGATGTGATGGTCATACATAAAATCGCATTGCTCTTTGGTGAGGGTGTCCATGCCTAATGCATCAAGATTAATCGCCATTATATCTTTGACTTCCATTACTTTCCCATTGGAAGTTGCTACATCGGCATAGGCACAAGAGAACTGTACATATGTGGCAAGTTTATCCCCTGCAATTGTAATAATACCGCTCATGTCATACCACTGATTAGCGATAGGATAATTTACCATCTTAACAAATGCTGAAGGGTTACTAACAAGCGTAGTTGCTATATTTAATACGTCAGCACTTAACACCCTTTGAGAAGCTCTAATAAACCATTTTTCTCCTGTTTTGGTTGAAAATCTGTTTTCTGCTACTTGTACAACATAAGGTGTTGTACTTGTGCTATTGCCAGTAACTTTTAATGCGTTATCGCTTGCTGATATGGTTGAATATACACCCGTCCACCCAACAGTTCCATTACTAAAATCACCATTCTTGACCGAATTTACCGCAGTAAATCCCTCCACCTCCACATCACTCTGCCCTTCGACCAGTGATCTGAAGTCCTGCTCAGCTCCTGCTGTATCTTTTCCCGTGCCCGCAGAAAAGACGGGTTTGTGTTGGGATAAGGTACTTTCGACTGCAATCCCCTCTGATTCCAAAGCGACCATCTTGTTATCCAGGTCATCAATACCCTTATCCAACTTGTTAAGATTAGAGGCATTAAGCGGTGTAGCGGTAGAAGGTTTATTGATCCAGTTAATCCTGTTGTATATCTTCGCCATCCTTTTTATCTCCTTCCTCAGATTCTAGTTTTCTCTCATACTCAACTGCTTGCATAGACTGTAACCTTAGCTGCGTAAGTATATCGGAAAAAACTACTTCAAGTACTGCCGGAGGAAGCTTTGCATTGTTAACCAGATCCTGCAATCCTCCTTTTAGTTCATGTATTGCCGTATTAATACCTTTCATAAAATCCTCCTTAAATTAATCCATAAGCTTGTAATACATCGATAAGTGACCTAAGCTTTGTTACAGTCTGCTCCAAAGTTGATCCAGTTGCTAAGTCCGCAATTGCAGTTTTTGTTACTGGCGTAGCACCAAAGAGCCCTAAAGTACCACCACTTTTGTGAAATATATTTTTAATATGCAGGTCTGTCCAAGGATAACTGCTATTACCTAAATCAAAAGGATATGATGTACTACTTGAACTTGGTACAAGCTCCCTTGATGAATTTAATGTTATTGTAAATGATGAGTCTGAATATAATGTGTTAATCAAGTTTCCGTTTTGGTAAATATTTTTAAAGTAACCGTTTGTCCATGGATATGAGCTACTACCAATTGAGAATGGATACGAGCTACTATTTGCATTTGGGACAAAAGCCCTTGATGAATCTAACGTTGCATAGTAAGCCGTTGTAGCGTACAAAGCACTTATATCACTTGCAGCTAAAAATGTCTTTTTCGTTCCCCCTACATATATTTCATCAATGTATAGAGTATCAATATAGCCCTTATCCCATGTATTATTGCTGTTTCCTATGCTGAATGAATAATCACCTGGGAGCAATTCTTTTGATGTAGTTAATCTAACTCTCGGTTGTATTGGGCTACCGGCTGCATACAACGAATCTACAAGTGTGGGTTTAAATTCATAACTACCAATATAAAGCTTATCGACCCTTGCTTCATTAATGTAAGCATTCTTTTTATCGGACGAATTACCAATTTGAGCATAAACATAACCGGTTGTCAGACTGTTAAATTTAAGGGTAGATGATATTTCTTTTGATTGTTGACCCTGTTGGTATATTGTCCTACCTGCAGTAATAGCACCGCTGGTAATGTCAATATACTCATACCAAACACCATAAGTATTGCCATCCCACGCCGAAGAGCTAAATTGCCCGCCTTCAATAGTTGAACCCTTAATAACAGAGCCCTCAACTAAACCGCTGAATTTAGCATTTACTGCCTCAATGCTACCATCCAAGTTGATTTTAAAGTTATTATTGGCAGTTATTACGCCTTCCAACGTAATTTTATTAGCTGATATTTTTACCTCTTCAGGACTTAAGTTAATGGCAGCAATAACCTGATTAGAACTAACCTTAAGCGTAATGTTACCTGCCAAAATATCTATCTGTCCAATCAAGATGTTTTCTTGACCTGTAGCCCTGCTCACTTCAGCTGTAATAGCATTGGCATTTTGTGTGATAGATGCCTTGGCAGTGACTAAATCAGCTGCTACCTCATTAGCTTTAGTATCATCTGTATACTTAACTGCCTTTTCCCAGTCACCGGCCACATAACTACCGGTTGCCCTCGCTGTTTTACATTTGTATAGCTCGCCATTCTGCCCTTGTGTCCATAAGTCTCCGGCATCATAAGGGGGGACGGGTTGAGCAATAAACACCCTACGCTTACTATCTGCGGTGTCCTGGGCTTTTTGTGCATCGGCCAGAGCCTTAGTGATATCGGTATCAGTTATCTTAACCCATGAATATACTCCGCCAGCTAATTGCCACCGATATGCATACCCGTTTGATGTATTGTAGAATAAGTCGCCAAGATGAATATTTTTTTTTCTGTAGTATCCCAACCCGTTGCAGGAGCGTTTGAGTTTGTAGGCTCATAATTATAAAACCAAGTTGTAATATTACCATCAATCTGGTTCTGCAGGTCATTCAAGCTTCCAGCTACTGTGTCCGCATACGTTGATAATTCATTCTTTGTAGCATAGGTTTGAGATGTTTCTTGCTTAATTTCATCAGCTGTAAGAGTTATCTTACTATCTAGTTGTCCTTCTGCAGTTGATGCTCTGGATGCTTCTGCTGATATAGCAATTGCAGTCTGATCAAAACGCGTCTGAGTATTCTGTGCCAGGTCTGATACTTCCGTCTGTATTCCTTCGACATCTTTTTTTATCTTCGTTGCTTTGCCCTGAAGCTGAATAACCTCATTGTTAACACCGTGGTTTTGTTCCCTTTCCTCCGATCCATCAGCTGAGTACTCGTCCTGAAGGACCTGTATTCCGGAAAGAGTGCGTTTAAATACATAACCTGTAACCGGATCCTCAGTCTTGAATTTAATTGTGTCTCCTACTTCGATATAAGGCAGACCAATATTTTTACTTTGATAAGGCCGGTACGGTCTCCTGTTAATATTAGAGAAAGCATTCCATGCTATTGCTTCCAGCTCTGTGGCTGATTTACCGAAAACAAGGAAATTACCCTCAATAACATATGCATTCGTACCGGTTCCGACTATTGCTCCAATATCATGTTCTTCCGAACGGATCTGAAGCTTATCAATACCCTTTACGGTATACTCTTCAAAAGTTACTGGGTGATACATACCTTCATCAAGCTCAGCAGCATGGGAACCATCCTGGAAGAATGATGTATCTGTATCTACAACCGGGTTAAGATCCTCTGCAGGATACAAATTAATTGTTGGATACAAACCATATGCCGGCTCGAGGATGATATGAACGAACTTGCCCAGTCTGTTTATATGACCGAAACAGCCGTTTATTTCCTCACAGGCTTCCAATACCTTTCTACCACTTAATTGTGTGGGCTCTATGGTCTTCTGGACAAGCATGGAGTCGTTTGGAAGGGACCGCAGCTCCTCCACAATCCCCAGGTATGAAAGCAGACTTGCCCGGAATGCAGCAAGCGTCATCGGAAAAGATCTGGTATTATACCATGAAGATACATCATCATCTGCTTTCTTTAGTTTATCGTAAGCAATAACATCCTTGAATATGAGATTGTCCTGTTTCTTGGCTGAATCAACCTTGTATTTGCCAAGTGGGACCGTATAGCCGCTGATCAGCTGGTTAATAGTAAACTCTTGTCCCTTTAGCTCTTCCGGAACATTAGCCAGGGTGAATTTTATCTGTGCTGCTTCACATGCACCAAACCGAATATCATGATCCGAAAACAAACTTTCATCCAGTTCAAAACTATCATCTACAAAGCGGTCGGTATTTACGGTTAAATTTAATGCAGGGACATTTAACTGCAAATCCTTCCGAACGTTCTTTGATACCTTAGGGACTGTATCATTCTTATATATTGTTTTAAGAGCTTCTGCAATATCTAACATCACTGATCCCCCTCATATGCAATAAAGGTTATCTCCAAAGCGTTATATATCGGTTGTCCATACCTGTCCTGACTCTTATGAACATATTCGATATCAGGTACATAAAACCTTGCAGTCTTATAGGAATCGGTTTCATCATTCCAGTATTCCATTGTGATAACATCCCTGGGGATAAAGAAGGCCTTCATGATAATCTTTTGTCCATATGTAAAACCGTCTATCGTTTTTATTTTTACTGTACTTCTCTGTACCGAAAGGATATTTCTGTGCAGCGCTCCAATTCCATCAACATAGCTGTTCTTATCAGTCCGCTGATTTGGTGTATTCGAGTACCCTTCATGCGCCAGGAGGCGGTTGGGAAACGTTGTACCGTTAACTTTTATGTAATATCCACTAAATGCCATAACCCTACCTCCTTCCTAATATGCGAATGCTGATTTACCTGTTTGCTTCCGATATTCTTTATCGGCTTCAATAATACCTTCTAATATTGCTTTGTTACCAACCTTAATAGTGAAATGAGCCATTTCACCAGTGTTACCACTACGTCTGTTCATAACATTCTCCAGCGCTTTTTCAATAGCTGAAGTAGGAGAAACAATCTCCGGTTCTCGTTTGTTATCACCGAGCACTGCAAGGAATTCACCATAATTGGCAGGTACCACTGTACCGGTTGCTAATTTAGGTATCTTGGGAGCTGTCAACTCTTTTAAATTAAATCCGACATGTCCACCACCTAACCAATCAGGCATATCGAAGCTTATACTGTTTATAGCTTTTATTACGGCGTTTATACCTTTGACAATACCACCGACTAAACCATTGATTAAGTCAATAATAAGATTAATTGGAATTTTGACCACTCCAACTAAGGCATCCCATACACCCCCAAATATGTCTTTGATTCCTTCCCAGGCCTTCTTCCAATCTCCAGTAAACACTCCGGTAATAAAATCAATTATTCCACCGAGTGTCTTGCCAAGCCCATTAATTACTTCTCCTATACCGGAGAACACTGTATCAAAAGCCGGTTTCAATGTATCCCATAGAACTTTGATAATAGGGTTGATAACCTTTTCCCATAAGAATTGTAATACTTCGATTACTTTCTTAAATATTGGAATTACAGTTTTATTCAATATTTGATAAATACCGTCCCAAGCTTTTTTTAGTACACCACCTACGGCATTAGCTAACGGTAAAACAATCTTTTCCCATAGCATTTTCAATAGATCTGATAAAACTTTAAATACCGGTTGTAAGACAGTACCAATAAATTTTCCTAACGGAACTAAGATATTTTCCCAAAGGTTTTTGAACGTATCAATTAAATTAGGCAATAGTGTGTTAACAAAAAAATCAATAACAGGTTTTAGGATTTTTTCCCATGCATCTGTCAATACCGTTCCAACAAAATCCGCAAGAGGCTGCAGTGCAGTCAACCAAGTCTGCCCTAAATCCGCAATTGATTGCCGGAAGCTTTCACTACTGTTATATAAGTCAATGAAGCTGTATATCAATAGCCCGATCGCTACCACCGCAATAGTTATCGGACTTGTAATTGCTCCGATTATTGCACCTATTCCGCTTAAAATTGTGCTAAGCAACGTACCACTACTAATCAATCCGGCCAGAGAGCCTAATAAAGGAGCCATTGCTGCAATCAAATTCATAACTCCAAATGCTGCAAAAAAACTACCAATTATAATTGCTGCATTTGCAACGACCTCTTGATTATTTAGTATCCAAGCAGATAAGTTATTTAGTGCATCAGTCATTAAATTCAAAATCTCTATTATAAGCCCACCTGTCCAAGTTGCTATAGGTAACAAAAAATTTTCCCACAACCATACTCCGAGCGGTTTAAGTACCTCAATCACAGAACTTACTACCCCAATCGTAGCTCCCAAGTTATCTAAAAATGCTGGTATGTATTCTGTGACCGTCCAGGATGCAAATGGAACCAAAACATTATCATACAACCACCTAAGCCCCTGTCCAACATTATCAGCAAATGGTGACACGGCTGTTTTAAGCCTGTCAAACGCATCAAATGATGGTTGTAATGCACTTTTAATCTTTTCTGCTATACCAGATAGACTTTTTTCTAATTTAGTTGCATCGACCGAACCTATCTCCGGAGTCAAACCTATACCAGATCCACCATCTATATCTAATAAGGAATCAGATGCTATTTCTGCATTATCTGCTATATTATCTGTAATATTATTGATCTGATCAAACCCAGATGCACTTCCTTTTGCATCTTTAGAGGCTTTTTTCGCTGACTTACCCATATCGGACAAGCCTGCGCTTGCATCCTCGGAACCTGATGCTATAGCTGCCGTATTTTGTACCAGATTATCAGTTGCACCACCTAAACCAAATACTGATGATAATACTTTGCCCGCTGCATTCGCCATGGATATCATGTATGACATGGCCGTATTCAGAAACCTTACTGCAGGAGTCAGTACCTGAATTAACCCTTGACCGATAAGTCCTAGGAACTCTTTCCACCGCTCTGTTAATACTCTAGTCTGATTCGCCCAGGATCCGGAAGTCTTTGCAAAGTCACCGGCTGCTAAGGAAGTCTTCTCCATAAAATACAGTTGTCTAACTAATAATTTTTGATCAGCAGCCATTTCACTGTATGCTGTTTTGAAACCTTTTTGTAATGCAAATAGGGATAAATTCGTCTCTGTCGCCACCAGACCTATCGCCTTCAATGGCTCCGTCTCTCCAGTGTAAATCGCCTTACCAATGGTCTGAACTTCTTCCTTGGTCTTATTATAAAACGACATAATATCAGCAAGCCTACCAGTAATATTTACTGCCATATCGGATGCTGTATCTGATGCCTGACCCATTCCGGTAGACATAGCCATGAAAAGCGATCCCATCTCTTTAGCCGCTAATTTAGATAATCCAAAGGTATCGATGGAGGTCTTCGCAAAATCTTCCATCTTATAAGCCATGTCACCAAATGCTGTATCAACAACGTTTTGAACTTCCTGTAGGTCACTGGCTGTATCGATAGCCTGCTTGCTATATCTAACCAGCTGCCTAACACCAAACACTAAAGCCATTGTTTTACCAAGGCTTAATAAGGTACTTTTCATACCATTGGCCTGTGACTTTATTGTATTAGTACCACGTGCAAATCCCTCTGTATCTATCTGGGTATCAAATTTCAAACTACCATCAAATGCGATATGTATCACCCCTTTCTAACCGAGGAGTTTCTCAAAATATTCTTTTTCTGCCTGTTCTTCAGGCGTGAGTTTCACTTTAATATCAATGAGTTTCTTATTTTCCCTATAGAATTCCTGCTCATATTTCTCTAATTTCTTACCTTTGTTTTTCTTTTGTCGAATATTAATAACAGTCGAAAAAAGACCTTCTCCGATTTCATTAAAGTATCCAAGGAAGGTCCACCAGTGAAGATATTCTACTGATCGCGTTTCATAACCAGCCACTTTATTTACAGCCGAGAAGATAAGCTGCTCATCCTGTTCCCAGTCCATAACCTTCTTTGCTTGTTGATGATTTGTGTTTTCATCCGGCTCGCCGCCGCCATCCAAAAACCATAGCGCTTTCTCCTGGGCTTCATGGTAATCTTCAAACGGTATGCTATCGAAATCCTCATAAATACAGTCGAGCATTACGATACCTTTTTCCTGATCCGATAACTCCAGATCGTTATAGGCCTGGAATATCAAAAGAGCCACCCGAAAATCACTCCGAATAGCTCTTTCAATGTTATTGATATTTAATTGTTTTGGTAAGCAACCAATCATATTACTTCACCTGACTTGTATATTTGCCAATTCGCTTCTGGCTCGCTGCCATCTCTGATTTAACTTCCTTCTCTATCACTGGAATAATGGAATTCAAGAATCGTTCATATAAAGGAACTCCCTTAACCATCCCAAGTGGACTCTGATGTCCAAATGCAGCCTCTGAAACCGAGCTATTGAAGATATAATCAATTTGCTTTTTAATCGTGTTGCTGATGCCCTGAACAATTTCAGCAGCCTTACCAATCAGCTCAACCGGAGATCCGTCAGCCTTAAGCTCTATATCCTCATCTATCTGAGTGGCTTTTTCAATCTCTTGATAAGCTACATTTATGCGCTCTATGATGCCAAAATCAGCCGGATTAAACCGAATTACCCTGTTCGGGTCATTGTTTATACTAAACTCCTTAAATCCATCATCAAAATTCAAATTTTGCATGATATATCCCTCCTATAATATGGGCAGTGGGAAGGAGGTAACCACCGCCCACCAAATAAATACTAAATGGTTAATTAAGCATCCGGTGTAAAGGTCTTGGTTGCCAAAACAAATGTACCTTTTACGCGGTTACCGGTATTATGCACATTGAATGGAATCTGATAACCGGTTGTATCGCCGCCGTAGGAAACAACCTCAATGATTGCATCCTCCTGATACGCAACGTAAGAACCTTCCGGAGCCGCAGCCTCCCAGAGATGCACCTCAACAGTTTTTGTCTTAAGATCATCCAATGTCTGACGTTCATCCACGATTTTCTGCAGCCTAGTAAACATAGGGTCACCAACAACCGCAAAATACGGTTCAACTGATGCCTGGGGCTGATATCCGTCAATGGAGGTTACACTCTCATTCAGGATATTTGTTTTAGTCTCGACATTGGCATTCATCTCAACCGTGTACTCTTCCAGATCCGATCCAAGGCGATTATATACCGCCGGACCAGCTACCGGAGCAGAGTCAATGAAATGTGCCATGTACTTTCTTTTAATTTTGCCTGTAATAACTTCAGCCATTATAGTAATTCCTCACTTTCTAAATGGTATTGAGCATAAATCTGTAACTGATACGTTACTTGTCCGCTCAATGTGCCTTCCTGGTATCCGTAAAGCATACCGTTAGCACCGCTGAGCTTTGTTAATTTACCTGTCACAATCTGCTCGTCAATAGTAACTTCGATTGATTGACCATTGGCTGCATGTTCGAGCCAGTAAACCAAATCCAATAAAAATGTACTATTTGCTAATCTCTGATAATCATTGAAACCATCAAATACCGCATATAGCACGAAATTATGTGTTCTATCCTGATTACCTAGGATATCTTCTTTTATCAGCTGATCACCCGTCGGATATAATCCACAACAACCGCTATCTGCTTCGTTAAAATCCACATCCACACCCTTGTTTAAAGCGCTGATCTGTGGAAATTCTGAAATAATCTGCTTTACTAATTCAATAATATTCATCTTCCACCTGCTATCTTCTGAGCTCCCCGGAGGATCTGCTCTTTCTTATCAGCCTTCATGCGCTCGAACCAAAACGGACCGGCCAGTGAATTCTTACTCGTGTTATGTATAAGATCCTTATCGGTTAATACTTTACTCTCTCCATGGCTCCAGGCACTACCGGTGATGGAAGATACCATCAGTTTGCCGTAATACTGGTATCTAGCATATGGAGCATTTTGCTTGATGTCTCCGGATCCTATTTTTGTTCCCATGGTAGCGCTTTTAATAAGTATACCGTTTAGATTAGGAGTGTAAGGATCCATCAGCCGAATTACTTCCTGGTCGATAAATTTCTGTGTCCTTCCGTTAACCTGGATGCCTCTTTCCTGGCATAGTTGATTTATGGATTTCATTTCAAGGTTATAATTCATAATATCACCTACTTACAGGATATTTGATAGTGCTGCATTACCGGGCTGCCATATAGCTTACCATCTGCTACCGTGACTGTATAAACATCATGAGTAGCTTTTAGATCTGTCAGTGACGCCGAAATCGTCTGCAGAGATGTATTATCAAATTCAGTTTCTACAATATCCTTAATAACCAGATCCTTGCCCGTAGTAAAGTTCAGTCCATCCGGAGCGCTGCCGGTCGGTATGAATACCTTCACTGCATCGGATGATGTCAGCCCGGTCTTCTCGATCAGAGCTTGCTTGACTTCCTCCCAGAATACTTTCCGGATAACCTCCCGGGTGAATTTACCGTCCTTACTGCAGGAATACAGCGTCATATCTGCATTGGTATACATATCAACACCCCCGATACAATAAGCCGGTCATTGCAAGCCAGTTATAGATGATACTCCGAACCGATACACTCAACAGTTTCTCCTTGGCTTCCGGGCTCACATAGGATACCGCGTATTCCCCAACCTTTTCTGAAGCAATTCCTTTAGTGTCTTCCTGATCTGCTCTGAACAGAGCCTCAGCAACCTCACAGCAACACATCTGGAGCTCATCCGGTAAGGTTGCATTCTCATCCACATTATCACCGGAATACTTCTTAATCCTCTGAGTAGCTTTCTGAGCTAATTGAGGGAAATCGGCGGCACTAATGACCGCCGTCCTACCCTGCAAATACTTTTCAGTATAGTATTCTTTTGTGGTATAGCTAACCATAAATACCGCCCACCCTTTCTTAAGCTACAATAGTTGACTTATGTAAATAGATACCGGAAATCTTATTCTCATATGCATCAGCGATACCTACATTTCTGTAGCCATACTTCCATGCATCTGCATCCTGATTTGCTTCAGGAGTGATGATCTTCGGAGCAACTCTCTTCTGGAACTGGATAGCAGCCGACTTCTCTACAACAAGGAAGTTGATATCATTTGCACCAACTTTTCTGATGTATCCACCAGCCGTCTGGCCTTCAGTCTTGCCATCATATTGAGTAATCTCGGTATAGAAACGGCTCTGAGGAATCTGAACAATTCCTGCGAAGCGCTCCAGCACCTTTGCAGACTTCGTTGTGTCCTGATCCTGAATAAGACCATAAAGAGTAGGAGTGATGAATAAGTATCTAGACTGAGTGTCAACCTCATCCTCATCCATGGTATTGGTTGCAACTCTAAGAGCGGAGATAAGCTTAGTTGCTGTATCAAGCGCAGCTGCATCTACGGTTGAAATACCTTCAACACCAGCGTATGTAGCCATACGGAAAGCATCCAACTCAGGTACTACTTTGGTACGGATAAATTCAGCTGCAAGTTTACCAAATGCAATTCCCATAGTCTCCTGATCGTCTAACACATCGATCTGGAACATACGACCACGATCAAAATTACATTTCACAGTCTCAAATTCAACCTTTGCATCACCTGATACATAGCCGCTACTTCTAGCATATTCGCCTAGACCGTCCATGCTGATCTTAGGGATTACAATTTCATTAGCATTCTGTCCCTGTCTCGCTAATTCATTAGCACCATCCAATATGGATGTCAGAGATGCATTTTTATAAATCTCATCGAGTAAGGGGGAATAGCTCTTAAATAATTCAATCATATTTGCCATAATTTAATTACCTCATCTTTCTTTTATTTTTCCGGAGGCAAGCCCATAATCGCTCTCATGGATGCCATACTGGTATCACCTGCAGGAGGATTGTTTCCAGTGGGCTTTACTCCTTTGTTAATAGGTTCATCCGACCCGAATAAGTAATCGTTCTCGGTTTTAACTGCTTCGAGGGCTTTCTTAATATCCTCAGTCTGGTTCTTACTACCCTTAAGAGCTTCGATATCCAGTAAAGCCTTTACCGTTTTACTGTTCTTTGCGCCGGTAGCCGTAATTGTGCTGTCGAGAAGGGAATTAAAATCCCTGTCAGCAAGATCTTTCTGATACTGATCGTCTTTATCCTTAAGAGCTTTATTGAGTTTATCAATTTCACCTTTAAGGTTGTTAACGTCAACACCTTCGAAGCCTTTTAAAGTCTCTTGAGCTGTCTCAAGCTGTCCCTTGTAGTTATCTCTTTCGAGTTCAACCTTAGCAAGTTTATCTTGCTCTTTTGCGATATCCTTGCCATTAAGCTTCTGAATCTCTGCAATTTGCTCCTCAGTCAATCCGAGTGCTGTTAAATCTTCTTTCTTCATGTATCAATCTCCTTTTCACTAATAAGTTGTTTTAGGTGTTTAACTATCCACCAAGTGACCGACTGTTTTAGGTCTAATCATCTGACCATATAAAAAGCACCTGAATAATCAGATGCTTAATTTTAGATATAAAAATACCACCTACCGTAATGATAGATGGCATTAATATGTTATAAATTCAACTGAAATCATTCCGTTAGTATCTTTCCATTCCGCCCAACATAGATTGTCAAGCCATACATCTGAAACATTATCCACTAACCAGTTGGGTTCGAATTCATTCGCTTTATCTAAAGGAATTAACCATCCCCTTAAATCCTCACCTTCCATATCTTCGAGGAAGAACTCTCTGCCTTCACCACAATCACAAAAGAAAACTTTCCCCTGATTCTTTGCAGTACTCTGAATCAAATTCCAGAATTTATTGAATTTTTGGTTTTCTTGCGTCCTTAACCCTTGCATTTTCAACTCCTCCCTTCAATACGGTTACAAATTTACCGTTATTCACAACCACTACATCCGATCCTTTAATATAAAAATCTGATATCCCTGGTTGACCTCTCCAATCTCCAGGTACTATTTCATCCCGATTATCAATTATGTCATTGATTATGTTGCCCAGCTTCATTCTATCATCCTGATTACTTGGGTCAAGTCCATAATCTTTTGCATGCCTTTTAACCTTATTACCAAATTGCTTATCTGTCATTATTATATCGCTTTTCTTAGATTTTGCAACCAGTTTTCCTCCGGGATCTACTCTTCCGAGACCATCCATATAGATGCGTTCTTTTTGCTGAGGCAATTTCATCTTCTCGGAGAATAACTTATATTTTCTCATGGTTTCACGATAATCAATCTGTGCCGTCAGAATATCATCCGCAGCTCCATCACCTGATTTCAGTAGTTTGATCCTCTGCCTTTGAGCTCTCATGAGTGTTTCAAGCTGCCTCTGACGCTGTGTAGCCTCATAAGTGGTGTATTCCTTACCATTGAACACTTTAGGTTTGTTCTCAGCAGCATTCATATTATCGAGTTCTTCATCACTCCACTGCCGTTCAGACACTCCTTCAATAAACGGGTAATAGCTATGATAGCAATTCCACCCCATGAGCCCTGGGCCGGTACCCAAACCGCATACTTCAACAAGCTGCTGTTTAGTATAAACCCTGCCCTGCCACTCCTGATGAGAAGGCCTTGCAGAAGCATGCCAGGACACTTCGAATTTGTCAGTCCCAAGCTGATCTGCGTTACTCTCATTAATATGACTTGTCACTTGGGTAATTCCAGTCATTAATGCTCTGCGAGCTGCAACATCGATCCGGTTGCTCCATCCATTTGCATAATCTACCCTTCTGAGTCCGCTTTTGGTCATTTCCTTAACAACCTTTTTGAGTGTGCTGTTATAATCAAACGTGCCGGTAGTCACTCCCATGACAGCAGTATCGAGTACCTGCTGTAAGTATTGAGACATAGGAGCAAGCACCTGCTTACCACCTAAATCAATGGTAAATCCAATCGTTTGAGTGATATTAACCATCTCTGATTTAGTCTGTGTTATAACAGCTTGTATCAACTGCTGGAGCTCCTGATTTTCTTTGAAAGGTACGAATTCCTTACCAACTGCTTCGTACAGCTTCTTATCACGAGCATATCCGGACTGGATTACATTGCTATATAACCTATCCATCTCATCGTTGGTTAACTTCAATGTCTGCTGTATCTGTTGCTGTATGTAATCTGAGCTTTTACCAGTCTGTACCATGCGGTATATCTGCCAGTCAGCCGATCGGGTAATCTCATCATTAATGCGAATACGACGAATGATATCCTCCATGATACGGATTTCTAATTCAGCCATGCGCCGCTCAATCTCGATCGGCATTTGCTCAAGTTCTGAAGGAGTAAACATTTTCCCACCTCCTACGGAATTATCTCAGCCGGCTCATTAATCATCTTGGCAGCTGTCTTTTCATCCTCATGGTACCATTTCATACGGTATTCAAGAAGTGTCATAGCACCGATTGCAACATCAGCTTTGTCCTGGGCTCTCTCTGTTTCCTCATCGACCAGGATACTGTCCTTGAAATCACAGATATATTCATAACCGGTTGTGGCCAGGCTGTTATAGAAAGCGAGAGCATCAACCAAGTCACTCAAGCAATCCTTGAGGTTGCTTTGAATAGCAGTAACCATATTGTACTTACGCTTCTTTGCTGTTTTAACCTCTGTAGCTGTTTTTTCTATCATAGCCGGGTTAGAAATATCACCGTAGGACAAGCCGACACCAAACTCAATGTCACGCTTGTACTCTTCCAGTCCGTTAATAAATGACTGCTCCCTGAACTCAGGAGAAAATGTATCAAACAGTTCCTTCCCGTCACCGGGAGATACATCAACAGCTCTGTATAATCTCTTATTAAGCCTTGGTAACTTTCTCTCACCAGTAACTTTATCCGTTTTTAAAGCTGCAGGATCTACATGAACAGCTCTTTCACCAGATTCAAACTCCCAATCAAGGCGCCCAAATTGTATATCCGCCTTTTTAATTGTATTTATTTTCGGGTCATAGATTGATACACCATTAAAGGATCCGTCAATCATATTCTTAATCGGATTCCGATAATATCCAAAGTCCGGTTTAGGGAAAGGAAACCATATATCCGGTACCAGATCGGCCCAATCATCTACATCGGTGAGAGGAACTTCTCGACCTAACTCATTTACATTCTTGGCATGAAATGCCTTGTTGGTGATAGTCAAACCCTTTTTATCAACTGCATGATATTCAAACCGGCGATAGATATCATCCTCTTTGATTTTCTTAGTCTCGATGAATACAACCTTCATCAGACGTCCACGGCTATCAAACTCTATGGGGATAAAGTTATCCTGGGTAACGTATTCAACTTTGTCTTCTCCGAGTGGCTTAATGATGAACGCACCAAGGGCAAGACCACTCTGTAGGTTCTCATTCAAATCCTGGATAGCTTTCTGATAAATTTTATCAAGCTTATCAACCGTAACCTTCGAAGTCATTTCATTAAGAGTTACGTTAGCAAACTCCCTAACGATGCCTTGCTCAAGCCGAAGAGAGTATACAGCGTCATTATCTATCCATTCAGCTTCGCCTTTATACATTTTGGACCAAATTTCAATTTTATCAACCATCGCATTTGATATGGCTGCATCTACACCAATGGCTTGCTTTACGTTTTTAACTGGAAACACTTTTCTGATCAACTCCCTTACGAATTTTACTATGCTTTCAAACAATACTCATCACCTGCCTTACTGCCCCCTTCTCTTCCAGATCGGGTTCATTGCGTATCTGACCATATCTATAGCATGATTGTCTTTATCCGGATAACCACTGATAACATTACCTTCCTTATCCCTCTCATATTCGTAATTGAGGAATTCATCAGCTGTATGAGGGCATCTCCGATTATCTATGATAATCTCTCGTAGTGATTGCAGCCACTTCATTGAGTAATCAACCGATCCAGGACCCTTCTCAGCACCTCTGGCTAATAATCCATATGAGCGGTAATCACCGATTGATTTTTCCTCTGCACTATCACAGGTAATCAGATCGTTCTCGGTTATGCCCATCTCCCGGAGTTTATCAGCAGTCTGTTTATTAGACTGTTTATTACACCGGTGTTCCATGAAGATAAATAACCGCATTCTAGCAGCATCATAATGCATTCTGCCGAAGTGATAAGGATCCGGATACCAGCCCCAGTCGATACCATTATATAAACGATCAAATTGCTGTAGCTCTTTATCTGTAATTGCCCTGATAGTAACATTGTCAAATACATTACCCCCGGTACCATTAGCAACGCCCATGTACTCATTTTCATAAGCTGTAGGATTTACATCTTTCAGAAACTCAGCTTCATCCAGGAACGGTTTACCAAGCCACTGAGGAGGAACATCTTTATAAGTGCTGTGAGTTACCAACCGGGTTGCCTTAGGTATCTTAATATATTTATTCGCCCAGTTATTAACCGATTTCGGAGGGTTGAATGACTTAAATATATACGCCAGCTCACCACCACGGATTACAGACTGCTCAATCTTACGAACAGCCTCTTCTCCGGTAAACTGATCAAGCTCTTCCAGCCATAGGATAGCAATATAACCAAATGGTACCTTTATTGATTTAACCTTTCCTGGATCATCAGCTCCACGGAAGTAAATCTTCTGGCCGGTGCTCCTTCTGGTAATCTCCAGAGGGCTTACTGTACAGTGAAACTCATCATCAAGCCCAAGCGCCGATATTGCCCATAATATCTGTTGATATACAGAAGTCCGGAGTGTATCAGCAACCTGCCTCATTACTACCGCATGAGTGTCTTCATGCTTCATGATCAGGTCGATCACTTCGAGAGAAACAAAAGAAGACTTGGTTGAACCACGTCCTCCCGGGAATACATATTCATTATATAGCCGCTGCTCTATGTCATGAACAACTTTGATAAATGCGGGTGCAATCATGGAAGCTGGGATTCCGGTATATTTTGTTCCTTCCTCCGGATTGTCCGGTTCTAGCTTCTTAGTTTCAGCCTTCAGCTTCTCAATACGCTGCTTCTGTTCTATTATGTCAAGTTCATCCTTTGTCTTAACCGTTTCAAATATTCTGTATCGTTTTCCGATAAGTTCAGCCGCTTTTGTTCTATCCTGTAAAGATGCATCCATATCAAAAGCATCCTTCTGCTCGCCCCTCATTACAGAAGTGAGGTACTCCATTACTTCTTTAGCGTCCGCAATGCGCTTAGATTCGATATCTGCTAGGCGCTTATCTATATATTGGCGAAGGTAAGGTTTTGACAAGTTCTCTGCGCCGATTTGTTTTGCTGTTTTCTTGCTATATCCAGCTTTGATAGCCGCCTCAGTAGCGTTTCCAGACTTTACATAATTATCACAAAATGCTTTCTGCTTAGGTGATAAATCATCCATCTACATCACCAGCTTTCAGTACATATATGAGGGTTCTTAATAATTCAACCTTCCCATATACCTCTGCTATCGCATCATTATTTTTCCCCTTGGGTTTGCCATAATGGATAATATATTTCGTCACAGGACCATATTCTCCATAGAATTGTTCCTGATTAATCAGTGGCATTATGCCTTTTGCTTTTAAAGCTTTAGATACCTTGTTTATATTTCTCTGTACATTTGACATGACCACCACCTCTCAATCTATTTATTAGAAAATAATATAAAAATATTTGATTTTGACACATTTTGATGTATAATGGAAAATAATACCTTAAGGAGGTTATTGCAATGCGAAAAAATTTTAGAAAAATACCAAAGCATATTAGTGAAAAGCTCGAGGCTTTTCAAAGCTCTACTATCACTACATTTGCATTTCTTAAAGCTAGTAAGCAGGATATCATTGACGGTAAATTTGCATACTTAAATATAAACATAAAAGATGATCAATTGTCATATCCTGAATACTTAATCCCTGACGAAGCGGTTGGTCGCTATAGTAAATACAATCTCGAGGGAAGATTGATAAAACTTAAAGACTTACCAAAAGTAGAAGTAGTTCATTCATTTGATTCTCCTAATTTCGGTGATTCATCAAAAGGTTACCACACAACAACAATAACACATAAAGTATATCAAACTAAATTAATTCCCCCCAAGTTTTTATGTCTTATTTTTAGCCTCAATCCATCAGCGAATGAAGATCAATATATTTTCAAGGTTTATATTAATACTCCCCTATCAAAAACATCTGGTACTTTTTATGAAGACCTATTATTTCAAATAAATTTATTACAAGAAAATATTCACGATTGCAATATTACAGATACTAATATTCTTGATGAAAAATACATTGACACGCAAAGTGTTGAATGGGAGTTGCTTCCCCCAGGAACTCTTGATGTCGACGAACTTATATCAAAAATGGTATCCCCGAAAGATATTAACAATCCAACAATCAGAGCTTTTATGAAAGAAAGGTTGGACTTTTTTAATGGTCTAGGCGCTTTACAATATATAAAGGGAACCAATGTTTTAAGTTCATATAAAGGCGCAAAGTTTTCTGAAAATATTGTTTTATTAGAAAATTTCGATTATGGTAATGCAGTGTATATTTTCAAGGAAAACTGGGAAGCTTTAACCCAATTAAGTCGAACCGAATTATTATCGAACCACTCAGAAAGTATAATACGTATTAAACATACAGTAAATTGGAAAAACAATATAGAAACCGCACTTCATACTCTTTTAAAATAATCACAATTATAAAAGGCATCTACATAATGTAGATGCCTTTCTTATAGGGTACAAATGAGGAGTCCCTCTGGGGAAAGAGGGAATGGAGACGGGCAGGATTTAAACTGCATGTACTGCACTTGTTATGCGCTCACCAGTGTTCTACGTATTACGCAATACTTATTAAAAAGCACTCCGAAGGATGTGTTTAAATTTAGTATAATTTGACATTTTACTTAATGTATGCTAATATTATTATGTTACAAATTTAGGAGGCCATCGAGCCAAAAGGAGGATTTACAATGCATATGTCGAATGATTTAAGCGCTATGATAGCGCAAAACAGTACCATTACATAATCTTTATTAAACATTTCGAGAACGCAAAGTAGTCGTCGATTTACCTTCTTTAGTTATCCTTGTTGTAACAACATAGTACAGTAGTCTGAATAGCTTCATAAAATCTCTGATGGCATTTGTTAATATATCCGTTAGCAATGTAAGCCCTACATACAAAATCAAAGGAGAAATTTTATGAAGCGTAAAAAGACGACTACTGCTCTATGGGATTTCTGCCCGCTTTTTCTTAGTACCTTTGTGGTTCCAATTTACACGAAGATACAAGCATTTATTGCATCTTGTGACACTAT
>JARBTJ010000054.1 GCA_029240245.1 Herbinix sp. | reverse complement strand
GACAAACTGTTAAAACAGCCGGATTTAAAAACAGTAAAAGGAATCCGTGACAGAGCAATGCTGGAACTAATGTATGCGACAGGTATGAAGGTATCGGAACTGATTAACCTTAAGGTTACGGATATTAATCTTACCGGTAAATATGTTATCTGCGGAGAGAAAAGGGAACGGATTATTCCGTTTGGTAAAACTGCTAAGGATACCTTAATGAAATATAGTAATCTCCGGTCAGAACTTTTATCATCAGGTGAAACTAAAGTTTTATTCTTAAATTCCTCCGGTGAGCCATTAAGCAGACAGGGGTTTTGGAAAATTTTGAAGGCCTATGCGAGAAACATAGGTATTGATAATATCAATCCCAATACAATAAGACATTCCTTTGCGGTACATTTAATCGATAACGGAGCTGATTTAGGTAGTGTATCCGAATTTCTTGGTCATTCGGATTTGACGACGACTCAGGCGTATTTACCGCAAAGCCATAAGAATGCGAGAGAAGTTTACATGAATACACATCCGAGAGCGTAGCAAAAAATTAGGGGCTAAAAACAGGAAATCCTTCCTTGTTTTCAGCCCTTTTAAAATTGTTTTGTTAGAGATTATCTGCTATTGTATAGATAAGTTTTTCGGATTCTGCCCAGCCAAGACAAGGATCGGTTATGGATTTACCATAAACATGTCCATTCACTTTTTGGCTTCCACCTTCGATATAGCTTTCTATCATGACACCTTTCACAAGGTTAGCAATATCAGAGGATACTCTGCGACTGTGAAGGACTTCCTTAACAATACGCGTTTGTTCCATATATAGCTTATTGGAATTCGCATGGTTAGCATCGACGATTGCTGCAGGATTTGCCAAATCTCTCTCATTGTACATATCAACCAGGCGAATCAGATCCTCATAATGATAGTTCGGTATCGATTGTCCGTGTTTATTCACCGCACCACGCAGGATCGTATGTGCAAGTGGATTACCGGAGGTAATTACCTCCCAGGTGCGATAGAGGAACGTGTGGCTTGCCTGAGCTGCCACAACGGAGTTTAACATAACGGAATAGTCTCCACTGGTGGGATTTTTCATTCCTGCCGGTACATCCATACCACTTATGGTAAGACGGTGCTGCTGATCTTCAACAGAGCGTGCGCCGACTGCAACATAGGAGAGTATGTCCTCAACATAAGGCCAGTTCTCGGGATAAAGCATTTCATCCGCTGCGGTCAGACCACTTTCGGCGATTGCCCGAAGATGCATTTTCCTCATGGCAATCAACCCTTCCTGTAAATCCGGTTCCTTTTCAGGATCGGGCTGATGTACAATTCCTTTATAGCCTTCTCCCGTGGTTCTTGGCTTATTTGTATAAATTCTTGGTATTAGGATTACCTTATCCTCAACCTTTTCCTGAACCTTAGCCAGACGTGAAATATAATCGCAGACAGCATCTTCATTATCTGCCGAACATGGTCCAATGATGACAAGAAATTTATTTGATACGCCGGTAATTACATCCTTGATTATTTTGTCGCGTTCTTTTTTACGGATAATGTCCTTTGCCGGGATAGGGTATGCTTTCACCAATTCCTCAGGTGATATCACTTCTTTTATAAATTTAAAACTCATTTTATCAGACTCCCTTAATTTAGTTGATTTATTCTATCTTTTTTTTCATAATCCGTCAATCAATTTATCAGAAAACATCATATTAAATTTATATTTATGCAAAATTCTTCAACGTGATGTGATTGTGTGCAATCATTTTTTCAAAATTCTTAACATCACTTTTATTGGTTAAAGCCCTTTTTGGTAAAATGGTAAAAACCTGCTTTGATTGAATTAGAAAATAAAATCGATCACTGCTCAGGATTTCATGATAAATATCCCATTTCAAATCGGAGGAAACTCCATTCGTTTTAAAAAGAATTTTATCGGGAAAGAAGATAAGCTGATAGGTCTGACGCAGTTTTGGATTGTGTTTATATACATTACCGGGTTGATAATAATACATGATTGTAAATAATAAGCAATAGAAGCCTAAGATAATTCCGGTAACAATACTGTAGATGGAAATTCCGCTCCATAGTAGTAAAAGAACTTCAATCATTGATAAGATTCCTATGAGGATGAAATCAAATTTCCGAATTATTTTGCTTTGAAATAAATACAGACGGAAAGCATCGATATATTCCTTTTTCGAATATTGAAAGTTTAAAGTTACCTTTTCCATATAAATCTCCGTTCTGCCGAAACACCGAGAACTTGGGTGTCAGCGCAATTTTCAAGCGTATTAAGTACTATTGTGAAAAAAAAATTTAACTTTGGCTACTTATGTAAATCCGGTATTTAACGAAAAACTCATTTGAATAGGATATAGTATACCATAAGTTCGTCAACCGTGCCAGAAATATCGAATTGGCTTATAAGGCTATGAAATATTGAATTTACTTATTAAGGCTATGAAATATCGAATTAGCTGGTCCGAGGCAAAATATTTCTCACATTATTGCATATATTAATTTTTGTGGAATTGTTATATAATACAATTTATACAAGGAAATTCATAAGCAGGAGTGATTATCATGCAGATGTACGATCTGATTAAAAAGAAAAAAAATAATGAGTGTTTAGCCACAGACGAAATAGAATTTATCATTACGGGTTATACCAACGGAACCATTCCTGATTATCAAATGTCAGCTTTTTTGATGGCTGTCTGCTTTAATGGCATGAATCAAAAGGAAACCACAGATTTGACTGTTGCTATGGCTCAGAGCGGCGACATGCTGGATTTATCCCGGATTAACGGTGTGAAGGTAGACAAGCACAGTACCGGAGGTGTAGGTGATAAGACTTCCCTGGTCTTAAGTCCTATGGTTGCAGCTCTTGGCATTCCGGTAGCCAAAATGTCCGGCAGAGGACTTGGTCATACCGGAGGAACCATTGATAAGCTGGAGAGCTTTCCAGGATTTTCTACTTCTATAACCACGGAACAATTTATACAAAACGTCAATCAGATAAAGATGGCAATCGTTGGTCAAACAGCAAATTTAGCACCTGCAGACAAAAAAATATATGCGTTAAGGGATGTTACCGCTACCGTGGATAATATCTCTCTTATCGCCAGCAGCATTATGAGTAAGAAATTGGCCTCCGGCTCCGATGTTATCGTACTTGATGTAAAAACCGGCAGCGGTGCCTTTATGAAAAGCTATGAAGATTCCCTTGCACTTGCGAAAGAAATGGTGCAGATCGGTACACTTGCAGGCCGAAAAACTTACGCAGTGATTTCCGATATGAATCAGCCCTTGGGTAATGCCGTAGGTAATACACTGGAGGTTATAGAGGCAATTCATACTTTACAGGGCAACGGGCCGAAGGATTTACTTGAAGTCAGCCTCACCTTAGCCTCCTATATGCTGGTAGGCGCAGGCAGAGCAGACTCTGTAGAACAGGCACGAGGACTTTTAGAACAGACCATTCAGAATAAGAGTGCTTTGCATAAGTTGGCTGAGTTTATTGAGGCGCAGGGAGGAAACAGCAAAGCTGTATTTGATACCAATCTATTAACGAAGGCTGCCCTTGCCGAAAATATATGCGCACCCTCCGAGGGTTATATCACCTATATACACACGGACGAAGTAGGGATGACCTCCTTAATCCTTGGTGGAGGTAGGATGACCAAGGATAGCGTAATTGATTTAAGTGTCGGTATCCAGATTCATAAAAAACTTGGTGACAGAGTAGAAAAAGGTGAAGCCCTTGCTACCCTATATGCCAATGACAGTATAAAATTATCGGAAGCAAAACAAAGATTACTCGGTGCGTATATCATCGGGGAGCAGCAACCCGAAATTCATCCATATGTCTATACAGTTGTTACAAAAGATGATCTTCTACATTTGTAGAAGATCATCTTTTGTAAGTGTCATCATATCTCTTTTTTGTAATTATTCTTTTGTAAGTGACATCATAACTCTTTTTTGTAATTATTCTTTTGTAAGTGACATCATAACTCTTTTTTTAATTATTCTTATGTTGGAAGGCATCCAAAACATCTCAATACCATGCAAATATATGTTATTACACGGAATTCACCAATAAAATCATGTTTTATACAATTTTATGTATTCGATACATAAAATGAAGTAAGGAAACAGATTCGAGGAAAAGTATGAAACGCTTTTACGGTAGAAGGTCCGACTGCTTTCTGTGTAACCTAATAAAGATAATCATAATATTCATTGCTGTAACCTTACTTTTGCGTTATCTGATTCAGAATTCCTCCATATATTTTCGGAATTTCAATGACCTGCCATTTTCCCTACATTTAAATGAAGATGATCTGATCTTAGAAAAGGGGAAGGAATTTCATCTGTTTGTATACGGTATCAATAAAAGAGTTTCTTTTACTTCCACTAATTTTCGGGTCGCCGGGGTAAATTTTAATGGCAGGATTATGGCTTATCAGACGGGGAAGGCATTTATTATAGCAAAAGTTGATGGTGAGGAAATAAAATGCAGAGTACGTGTTATCGATCTTAATAAGAATAAGCTTACTCTGAAAGTGGGTAAAAGCTATTCCTTAAAGGTGAACGGAATAGTTGCCATACCAAGTTGGAAAAGCAGTAATCCCAAGGTGGCTTCTGTCAGTATGTTTGGAAATGTAACGGCTAAATCACCCGGAAGTACTATCATAACGGCAAAGGTAAAAGGTAAGGAAATCAAATGTAAAGTACAGGTTATTGACAAATAAGAGGAAAGCGTAATTATATCAAAAATTAGCACATTATTTATAGACAAATTATCGATAGATTGGTCTAAAAACCAATAGCATGGATTAAAATATTAATAATTGATTTTTCAGACGGAGCAGATATGAAAAAGATAAGTGCATTTTTAATCCTATGTTCCATGATTTTTATTACCTTGGTACCTTCCATTCAGGCAAATGTATACAATATGACACCGGTGACTGACGATGAGACCATTGCAGTAACTGCTATGGTTGATGCTCAGCTCGATATCAGCTCACCCTCCGTTGTTTTATTGGAGGGTTCCACAGGAACAATTATTTACGAAAAAAATAAGGATGAACAGTTAAAGCCGGCAAGTATTACAAAAATCATGACGCTATTATTGATTTTTGAGGCTCTTGATTCCGGCCAGATAAAGCTGATGGATGATGTCAGTGTTAGTGAACATGCCGCCTCCATGGGTGGCTCCCAGGTATATTTAGAGCCCTATGAGGTACAGAATGTCGATACTATGATAAAATGTATCAGCATAGCCAGTGCCAATGATGCTTCTGTTGCCATGGCAGAATATATCGCAGGCTCAGAAGAAGAATTCGTTGCCAGAATGAATGAAAGAGCAAAGGAACTCGGAATGAATAATACACATTTCGTAAATTGCTGCGGTCTGGATACCGACAATCATTATTCCTCTGCTTATGATGTTGCACTGATGTCCAGAGAGCTCATCATGAATTTCCCGGAAATCAGCAATTATTCAACGGTTTGGATGGATACCATAGTACATACCACGAAGAAGGGGCGTTCCGAATTTGGTTTAACAAATACGAACAAATTAGTGAAATTCTATAACGGAATTACCGGTTTAAAAACCGGCTCGACGAGTATTGCCAAATATTGTCTTTCCGCTACCGCAAGAAGAAATAATATGGATCTGATTGCCGTAGTACTTGCCGCACCGGATACGAAAACCAGATTTTTAGAAGCCTCCAAGCTGTTAAACTATGGTTTTGCCAATTACAGTATTTACACCGATCAGAATTCGGATACGGAGATTACGCCGGTCAGAGTAGTTAAGGGTGTCAACGATTTGGTTCTGGGTAAAGCCGGTAATGATTTTTCTTATTTATGCTCCAAAGGAAAAACCCCGGATAAAATCAGAAAAGAAGTAATTCTTTATGAGGAGATTCCTGCTCCGGTGGCTGCAAGCGATAAAATTGGCGATATTATCTATTATTATGAAAATGAAAAGATCGGAAGTGTTGATATCTTAGCTTCCCAAGCGGTAGATAAAGCTGGTTTTAAAGATTGTTTTATTAAGGTATTGAAAAGATATTTCTTAACGAAGTAATAGGGTCGGATGAATCATATTCAAATATAATACCTATCACAGGGGTTTCGATATGTTGAAATCCCTGTGATTTTAGTGTGCCCGGTGGGCACACGTTCTATTGAAATCGAAATCTGTAATTCGAGAATCCAAGGTGTTTATCGAATTAATTCTAAATCATATGTCAGCATAAATTGAAAACCTTAAAGTATGAACCGTTTCACTTATTGACACCGGATTGCCTAGCTAGTATAGTAGTTATAGTGCTTATTGATAATGATAATTATATTTGCTGCTGATTATCAGAATATTCATAGTAAAGGCGTTTGCGAAACAATCTAGTTTTAGCTATTGCACACACAACACATACTATTCCTCCGCTCCAACGCTTCCTACCGGCTTAGCTTCCGCTCCGGAGTAGTATATGTTGTGTATGTAATTAATACAGAATAGTCGTTTCGCAAAGGCCTTAATATTCATAGCAAGTTGAAAGGAGAGGCGTATGCAAATCGTAGCCGGACTGTTTATATTGATTGCTTTGTGGGCTATGATCGAACAGAACCTACTCACAACGACGAAGTTTACCATCACGAATAAAAAACTGGGGAAAGATTTTGATCCTACCTCTATCGTTGTTTTGTCCGATCTTCATAATCATACCTTCGGAAAGAATAACAAAAGACTGGTATCCAAAATAGAACGCCTATCACCGGATTTTATTATCGTAGCAGGAGATATGGCGAATAAAGACCAAGGCTGCATACCAAGTAATGCCTATTCTCTAATGGAGTTACTTGCCAAAAAATATAAAATTTATTATGCACTGGGAAACCATGAGCAGTATTTGATAGAGAAATTAAACCGGGAGGTTGACCATAGGAATAGTACACAGTCTCAGGGTGATTCTACATGGGTAGAATATAGAAAAAACCTTAGTAAGCTGGGTGTGAACTTCCTTGATAATGCGTCGGTAACGATAACCAAAAACAACAATACATTAAAAATCACCGGAGTTTCCATCGGACGTGAGTACTTTGACCGTGGGAATCCCAGAACCATGCAAATTAATTATTTGGAGGATCAGTTAGGGCAGTGTGATCGGTCGGTCTTTCAACTTCTGATTGCTCATAATCCGAATTATTTTAAAAATTATTCTGATTGGGGAGCAGATTTAACGATCTCGGGGCATATACATGGGGGATTAATACGCCTTCCGTTACTGGGAGGTATTTTATCGCCGCACATACGATTTTTTCCCAAATACGATGCAGGTAAATATACGGAAGCTGATAAAAAAATGATTGTTTCGAGAGGTCTTGGTTCACATTCCATCATGTTCCGTTTATTTAATCCACCGGAATTGATTTTCATTCAATTAAAGAAATAACCTCAGAGTACACAAGAAAGGAGTCCGTGTCAGATTGTAAAGAATCTATGTTCTACATTTCACAGAGCATTGTTATCTCTGATACGTAATATTAGTATGAGTATCCCGGTAAAGCTGCAAGCCTTTGAAGGACCCTTGGATTTATTACTTCATTTGATTGATAAAAACAAGATTAATATCTACGATATACCGATTGTCGAAATTACAGAGCAATATTTGGAATACATTAAAGGTATGGATTCCAAGGATCTGGATATTATGAGCGAATTCCTTGTTATGGCTGCAACCTTAATCAATATAAAATCAAAAATGCTTCTTCCAACAGATGAAAGCGAGGAGGCGGAAGCTGTTGACCCCAGACAGGAGCTGGTTGACCGCTTACTTGAATACAAAATGTATAAATATATATCCGAAGAGCTAAAGGACAAGCAGTTGGATGCTTCCCGTATTCTGTTCAAGCAACCCACCATTCCGTCAGAAATATCAGACTATAAAGAAGAAATTGATATTGATAGCCTCATGTCAGATTTGACCCTACAGAAGCTTCATGATATATTTAAATCCATAGTAAAGAAACAGGCAGATAAAATCGACCCGATTCGAAGCAAATTCGGTAAGATTGAAAAGGAAGAAATCAATTTATCCCAAACCTTTATTCATATTCAGGAATATGGTTTATTACATAGGACTTTCCGCTTCCGCAGTTTACTGGAAGCGACGAAGAGCAAGATGGAAATTATCGTTACTTTTCTTGGAGTTTTAGAGTTGATCAAAATAGGAAGAATACGAATTGAACAGGAAGCTTTATTTGATGATATCATGATACATTATCTGGCCAATGATATCATTCAAATGGAAGGGGCAGGGTTTTAATGGAGATAAAGATGGTAGAAGCGCAGATTGAGGCAATTTTATTTACAATGGGTGAGGCAGTAGAACTGGAAAGAATTGCTGGAGCTCTGGATCATGATGAGGAAACCACCCGCAAGATTATACATAACATGATGGATAAATACGAACAGGAGGACCGGGGAATTCATATTATAGAATTGGACGGAGCCTATCAGCTATGTACAAAGGCATCTATGTATGAAACGATTATTAAAATCACCCATATACCGAGAAAACATATACTGACTGATGTTCTACTTGAGACCTTATCCATTGTAGCTTACAAGCAGCCAATTACAAAGCTTCAGATTGAAGCAATCCGAGGTGTGAAATCTGACCATGCGGTAAATAAATTAATTGAATATAGTTTAATCTGCGAAATGGGACGAATGGATGCACCTGGAAGGCCGATTTTGCTCGGCACTACCGAGGAATTTTTAAGATGCTTTGGTTTGCAGTCATTGGAGGCATTGCCGATCATGAATCCGGAGAAGCTTGAGGACTTTAAATTAGAAGCAGAGGAAGAGCTTCAGTTAAAGCTGGATATATAAGGTTACAAATAACACTTATTTGATTATTCGTAAAAGTCACACAAATACTAAACATTAGGTTTAATAATAGTAAAAATAATGCTTGCAAGTTATAAAACATTTTTGTATAATAGTCCATGCTGTTAATAATTTAAATAACATAGGCAATGCTAATAAAAAGAAATGACATATCAGATTAATCAGTTATAATTGGGATGATTAACTACAAAAAGAAAGGTTGTGATGGTAGGGTTGGATAAAAAGCTTACTTTATATGGCTTTAACAACCTCACAAAAACACTTAGCTTCAACATTTATGATGTATGCTATGCTAAAAGTGAGAGAGAACAAAAGGATTATATAGCTTATATTGATGAGCAGTATAATTCAGAGAGGCTAACCAAAATATTAGTCAACGTTACAGAAATGATTGGTGCGCATGTACTTAATATATCAAAACAGGATTATGATCCCCAAGGAGCCTCCGTTAATATTCTTATTGCAGAAGGTTCGCTATCCTCGGATTATATTGATGAATCCTGTAATCAGGGGAAATATGTAATAACACAGAGAGATAGTGTACATGCTCATTTGGATAAAAGCCATGTTACTGTGCATACCTTTCCGGAACATCATCCCGACAATTCCATTTCCACTTTTCGTGTAGATATCGATGTATCCACCTGTGGTGAGATTTCGCCGTTAAATGCGCTCGATTATCTAATCGGAAGTTTTGATTCTGATATTATTACCATAGATTACCGTGTCAGAGGGTTTACCAGAGATCTACACGGAATGAAATATTTTATTGATCATGATATAACTTCCATTCAGGATTATATTGATAATAAAACCCTGATGAGATATGATGCGATTGATGTCAATGTATATCAATCCAACATTTTTCATACCAAAATGCTTATCAAAGAAATTGAACTTCAGCATTATCTCTTTAATACGGATGTTTATGAATTACCTCCCAAGCAGAGGTTAGATATCACAAGCAGTCTCCGTAAGGAAATGATTGAGATATTCAGCGGAATGAATATATATTAAGGGGGAATTCTAAATGAACTATACACAACAGAATTCACCCATCCATGAGGCATTGTTACGGCAGAAGAAGTCTCGTATCGTTCCCTTTGATGTTCCGGGACATAAAGGCGGTCGAGGAACCCCTGAGCTTACCGAGTTTCTTGGTTTGGATTGTCTGAAGGTCGATGTGAATTCCAGTAAGCCTATGGACAATTTAATCCATCCGGTTTCGGTAATTAAAGCTGCAGAAGAGCTGGCCGCGGAAGCATTTGGTGCTGAAGCAGCTTTTTTCATGGTTAACGGAACTACCGCAGCGGTTCAGGCAATGATTATGTCTACCTGCAAAGCAGGTGAGAAAATCATTATTCCGAGAAATGTACACCGTAGCTCCATTAATGCTCTTGTTGTATGTGGTGCAATACCGGTTTATATCAATCCCGGTGTAAATCATAAGCTGGGAATTCCTCTCGGGATGTCCATTGATGAAATTAAAAAGGCAATTATAGATAATCCTGATGCTAAAGCTATCTTTGTCAATAATCCAACCTATTATGGTATCTGCTCGAACTTAAAAGAGATTGTTGCACTTGCTCATCAGAACGGGATGCGTGTTCTTGTGGATGAAGCGCATGGTGTGCATTTTTCTTTTGGTGAAGAGCTTCCGGTAAGTGCTATGGCGGCAGGTGCGGATATGGCAGCGGCAAGTATGCATAAAACAGGGGGCTCCTTAACACAAAGCTCCTTCTTATTGTGCGGCAAGGATGTTGATCCGGGTTATGTGAGACAGATTATCAATCTGACACAGACCACAAGCGGTTCTTATTTATTGCTTTCCTCTCTTGATTTAGCAAGAAAGAATATGATGCAGAACGGGAAAGAGATTATCCGGAAAACAATTGCTCTTGCTGAATATGCGAGAAGTGAAGTAAATAATATCGGTGGTTATTATGCATTTTCCTCAGAACTTATCGATAACGATACCATATATGATTTTGACCGTACAAAGCTTTCCATTCATACTGCTGATATTGGTTTGGCAGGCATTGAGGTATTCGATCTATTAAGAGATGAATATGATATCCAGATTGAGTTTGGCGACATCGGTAATATCCTGGCTATCATTACTGCGGGAGATCGTGCGTTTGAAATAGAGCGTCTGGTATCTGCTTTGGCGGAAATCAAGCGTCGTTACCAGAAGGACAAGGTTGGTATGTTAAATCATGAATATCTTGACCCGGTTGTTGTATTAACACCGCAGAAAGCTTTCTACAGTGATAAGAAGCAGGTATCCTTAAAGGACAGCGTCAATCATATCTCCGGTGAATTTGTTATGTGTTATCCACCCGGTATTCCGATTCTGGCTCCCGGTGAGCGTATAACACAGGATATCATTGATTATATTATTTATGCAAAGAGTAAGGGAAGCGTTCTGACCGGACCGAAGGATATGAAGGTGGAACGAATTAGTGTAGTAGACTAATCAAAGTCTAACTTACAATTTCCCAATAGAAGCAAAGATAGCCGGAAACAAAATGAAACGATCATATAGATGTCAAAACAAGTGATCATTGTATAGAGGAGTAAATCAAACAGGCAATTTAGTTAGTTTATCAATCGCCCGATCGAAATCTTCTAATGAAACAGGATTCAGAAACTTGTTTGGAAAGGCACAGGTATTAAAATGGAATTATGGTTTACAGAACACCATACGGAGCATGTTAATTTTTCACTTAAGGTTAAGGAACAGTTAGTAAACCGTCAGAGTGATTTTCAACACATTGCCGTAATGGATACTTATGAATTCGGACGCATCTTAACCCTGGACGGTTTTTTAATGGTAACCGAAAAGGATGAATTTATTTACCATGATATGATTGTGCATGTTCCGATGGCTACTAATCCTGCGATAAAGAAAGTTCTTGTAATTGGAGCAGGAGATGGCGGAACCATCCGTGAGCTGACCAGGTACCAGTCCATCGAACAGATCGATATGGTAGAAATCGATTCCATGGTAGTTGATGTCTGCCGTGAATATTTACCGCAGACAGCTTGTAAGTTAGACGATCCGCGGGTAAACATTTTCTTCGAAGACGGATTAAAGTTTATACGCCGCAGAGTAAACGAATATGATTTAATTATTGTAGATTCAACAGATCCCTTTGGTCCCGGTGAAGGTTTATTTACAAAGGAATTTTACGGAAACTGCTTCAAAGCATTGAATGATACCGGAATATTGGTAAATCAGCACGAAAGCACCTTCTATGATGAATATATTGAAGCGATGAAAAAAGCACATCAAAAACTGAAGGAAACCTTTAAGGTGGCAAAAGTATACCAGGCTCATATTCCAACCTATCCTTCCGGCCACTGGCTGTTCGGATTTGCGTCCAAAGCCTTTGATCCCATTGATGATTTACAGGAAGAAAAGTGGAATGCCCTTGGATTAAAAACGAAATATTACAATACCAATCTCCATCGAGGTTCTTTTGCACTTCCGAATTATGTAAAGGAGCAGTTGAATGAATATGAATAAAAACATTCAGACCTTTATTGCCTGTGACCATGAATATGAGGATAGCGATATCGTCCTGTTTGGAGCACCTTTTGACGGTACCACTTCCTATCGCCCAGGTACCAGATTTGCGAGTGCCGCAATCCGTAATGAAAGCTATGGAATTGAGACCTACAGCCCTTATCTTGATAAGGATTTATCAGAAATGAAAATATTTGATGCTGGTGATTTGGAGCTATGCTTTGGTAATACAGAGCGTGTACTGCAAGAAATTGAGGATATGACAGAACAGATATTAAATGACGGAAAGCTTCCCTTCATGATCGGCGGAGAGCATCTTGTGACGCTTGGCAGCTTCCGCGCAGCACTGAAGAAATATCCGGACCTTCATATCATCCATTTTGACGCCCATACGGATTTACGAGAGGATTATTTAGGAGAAAAGCTTTCCCATGCCAGTGTAATCCGCAGATGCTGGGATTTAATCGGAGACGGTAAAATCTTTCAATTTGGTATAAGAAGCGGAGACAGAGTAGAATTTGAATGGGCCAGACAGCATGTAACCCTGCAGAAATTTAACTTTGACAATCTGGATCTGGTTGTGGAAGCCCTAAAGGATAAACCGGTATACTTCACCATTGATCTTGATGTTTTAGATCCTTCCGTATTTCCCGGAACAGGAACACCGGAGGCCGGAGGAGTAACCTTCCTTGAGCTATTAAAGGCGATCAGTTTCGTTTCAAGATTAAATATTGTAGCAATGGATATGAATGAATTATCTCCGGTTTATGACCAGAGCGGTTCTTCCACAGCTTTGGCATGCAAGCTTTTAAGGGAAATCCTTCTACAGTTAAATTAAATATATAATTTACCGGAAAACTTATTTTTTAAATGCTTTCCTATTTGGAAATGCGTAAGTTCAAAAACTTAATTTCCGGGATATACGGATGAATTTCTAACAATGTACAGAGACTATAGCAATATGTTCAATGGAATTCGTCTCTCGGTTTACAGTTGAAAGGAAAAATACAAAAGGACATGATTTAAGGAGGAATAAATATGGCAAAAGCTTTAATGATCGGTGCAGGCGGTGTAGCCAGTGTTGTAGCCCATAAATGTTGTCAAAATTACGAGGTATTTGAGGAGATATGTATCGCAAGCAGGACCATATCAAAATGCGATGCCTTAAAGGAGAAGCTTGAGGGTGGCAAAACTAAGGTTACGACTGCACAAGTGGATGCAGATAAAGTAGAAGAACTGGTGGCTTTAATTGAGCAGGTAAAACCTGATATTGTCATCAATGTAGCACTACCTTATCAGGATTTGACCATTATGGATGCGTGTCTTGCTACGAAGGTGGATTATTTAGACACCGCTAACTATGAGCCTTTGGATACCGCGAAATTTGAATATAAATGGCAGTGGGCATATAAAGAACGATTTGAAAAAGCCGGAATTACAGCAATTTTAGGCTGTGGCTTTGATCCAGGTGTATCTCAGGTATTCTGTGCTTATGCGCAAAAGCATTATTTTGATGAAATTCATACCATTGATATTCTTGATGCGAATGCTGGTGATCATGGTTATCCTTTCGCTACAAACTTTAATCCTGAGATTAATATTCGGGAGATAACCGCCAACGGAAGTTATTTTGAGAATGGAAAGTTTATTGAAACGGAACCTATCTCCATTAAACGCACTTATAATTTTCCGGAAATCGGCAATAAGGATATGTACCTGTTACACCACGAAGAAATGGAATCCTTAGCACTCAATATTCCGGGCGTAAAACGTATTCGTTTCTTCATGACCTTCTCCGAACGATACCTTACTCATTTAAGAGTACTTGAAAATGTGGGTATGACTTCTATAGAACCGATCGAATACGAAGGGCACAAGATTATACCGCTTCAGTTTTTAAAGGCAGTTCTTCCCGATCCTGCTTCCCTGGGTCCGAGAACCAAAGGAAAGACCAATATAGGTTGTATCTTCTCCGGTTTAAAGGATGGTAAGGAGCAACATTATTATGTGTATAATGTCTGCGATCATGAAGAATGCTACAGAGAAGTTGGCTCCCAGGCGATTTCCTATACTACCGGTGTTCCCGCTATGATAGGTGCAGCGATGGTATTATCCGGTAAATGGAAGAAACCGGGCGTCTTTAATGTCGAGGAATTTGATCCGGATCCGTTTATGGAGGAGTTAAATAAGTTTGGTTTACCCTGGAAAGAAAGCTTTAACCCTGAGTTGGTTGAATAATCGATATTAAGTGGCTGCTGCAAAAAAAGCTTATCCATTACCGGCTTTTTGTAGCAGCCAATTCAAATTATTGCAAATGGTTTAAATTCTAAGAAACGAAATAATATGATTTTGGAGGAAAAATGAATATAGATTTCACTAAGGTTCCTACCCCGTCCTATGTGGTGGATGAACAATTACTAAAGAATAATTTAGAGATTTTAAAATCTGTGATTGACAGGACCGACTGTAAGATATTGCTCGCCCAAAAGGCTTTTTCCATGTATTCTACCTATTCTTTGATTGGCAGCTATTTAAACGGAACCACAGCCAGCTCCTTATTTGAAGCAAAGCTTGGTTACGAAGAAATGGGAAAGGAAGTTCATATATTTGCACCAGCCTACCGGGAGAATGAGATCGATGAAATCCTTGGAATATGTGATCATATTGTATTTAATTCACTGGAGCAGTGGGAGAAGTATAAAAAGAAAGCAAAGGACTATCAAAATGCTATACCTTCATCTGATTCCAAATTTAAGAAAAAATTATCCTGCGGACTTCGCATCAATCCGGAGTATTCGGAGATCGAGACTGATTTATATAATCCCTGTTTTGCGTTTTCCCGTTTCGGAATTACCGTAGATAAGCTTGCAAATGCCGATTTGACCGGTATTGAAGGACTTCATTTTCATACCATGTGTGAACAGGATTCTGACGTCTTAGAGCGTACCTTGGATGTTGTTGAGAAAAAATTCGGTTTCTATCTAAAGCAAATGAAATGGATTAATTTCGGAGGAGGTCATCATATTACGAGAACGGATTATGATGTGGAAAAGCTGGTGCAATGTATTAACCGCATTAAAAATAAATATCAGGTTGAGGTGTATTTAGAACCAGGGGAAGCAATCGCATTAAATACCGGTTTTCTTGTCAGCACCGTACTTGAGTTGATGGAAAATGGCATGAAGCTTGCCATAATGGATACATCAGCAGCCTGTCATATGCCGGATGTCATAGAGATGCCTTACCGCCCGAATATCATTGGTTCCGGTAAAGCCGGTGAGTTTCCATACACCTACCGTCTTGGCGGTCCCACCTGTCTGGCGGGTGATGTAATTGGTGATTATTCCTTCCCCAAACCCTTAAAAGTGGGAGATCGGTTGGTATTCTGCGATATGGCCATTTATTCCATGGTGAAGAACAATACCTTTAATGGAATTAATCTTCCTACCATTGTTTATCATCGGGAAAGGGAAGGGCTGCAGATAATAAGAGAATTTGGATACGAGGACTTTAAGAGCCGTCTGTAGGTCAAAGCAATCGCCAAAACAAGAATAATACCAATACTCAAATGATTATATATCAGGGTTGGAGCAGTAAGACTACTCCAACCCTGATAGGATTCTATATATATTTATTATATACAAATATCGACTGCAAAATACAGGTCTTATTCAAGCGGAAAAGTTACCTCTTCACCCGGCTTATACCATTTTATCTCTCCGGCCTCGTAAGCAGCTTCGAAGGTCTCTGTAATCTTTGGTGCTTTGCCGCCATGTCGATAATAATAGCTGTAAGGTAGCAGTGGTTTTTCATTGATCGTTACGCTGTCTACATCAACGGTCAGATCCTCACCTTCCCTTACTTTACGGGCCACGACAACCGTACGGTAATCCTTAACCTCGTAGGAGCAGGTGGAGAGCATTAGCAGCTGATCATCTTCATTGACATCCACCGTATCCATAAAATACATGGATCGGATTCTTATCTGATACACAAAATTTAAAAAATCAGAGGTGCTGGTAAAATCGGTACGTGTATAATCAAACAATGGTTCCTTTTTCGTAGTGCCATTGGTAATAAATACGGCGAAAACTTTCCACTTGCCGGTCTGAAATATCGTATCAAACGTAAATACCGGACGTTCTTTATATTTTTCAAGCTCCTTGTATTCATTTACTTGATGAAACATATTATCAAGGGAATACATGTTGTGGCCATGGATTACCATATTCTTGGTTTTGTCCTCTATTGATGTATTTTTATCAAGGAACAGGGTACCTGCCTTATCATATTCACCGTAAATGTTTTTCTTTAGGTAATATTCTGGGTCACCGCTATCTGGCTGAACCACTACATAATCGACATTGGTGCCTGGAATGGTAATCCATCCCTTAACATCCTCATTGACTTCCAGTAAATCTTGAAATTGAAGAAGCCTTCCCATTTTATCTCTTTTTGGGTCCTTGGCTTTCACTTGATTTTCATTATTAGATGGCTCGGAGGAAGGTGTTCCGGTTACTTCAGGGACCGTGGATGGAGCCGTCTCAGCAATATTTGAATCATCCTCCTGGCTCTGATATAAATCATTTATTTTATCAATCGCCTGTCTTGAACGAAAGGGTTGAATTAATACTTCGTTTAGGAATAATCCGGTAAATACGAGAAAGCTTAAGGTAAATACCGAACGGATGATTTTATATCGCAGGATCTGTTTTTTCTTTTTATCCGCAATGATTTTTTCCTCTGATACTTCCTTTTCCTCCTTGACATCCAAATTATGATCTGTCTCTCGGGAAGCGGAGAGTTCTTCCGTAGGAGCCTTCATGTCCTGTTCTCCCTCGTTGGTAATAGACATAACCTTCATTTCGGTTTCCTGATCATCGGTAATTCGGGCCTCGTCAGTGTCAGCCACAGCTACCGGATCATATGTAATATCGGTATCTTTTATCGTTTCTGTATTCATTATTTCAGAATCCGTCCCCAGATCTGCCGAATTAGTCGGTTCTAAATTTGATTCCGAATTATTGGTAACATTAGTAATACAATTTTCTCTCTCAGATTTTGTTTCATTTTCTGACACATCGAATATTTCAAACCAATCTGATTGGTCATTGGAAGTATCTGTGAAATGGTTTTGATCTATAGTACGGTCTATACCGGAATCTGTTTTTTTACGATTACCTTTTCTTTTCTTATCCTCAGACATTTGATTTCCCCTCTTTGTATATTAAGTATAAGTATACTAAGGCACTTGCGAAACAATATAGTTTTTGCTATTGCACACAGCAGATACTATTCCTCCGCTCCAACGCTTTCTACGGGCTTAACTTCCGCTCCGGAGTAGTAATGTTGTGTGCGTAATGAATACAAAATATAAGTTTCGCAATTACCTTTATTTAGTATAATAATTATACATCGAACAACGGAGCCAGTAAAGATTTAATATGAATATTATTCTATCTTTCAAATAAATTTAAGTAAGGGAAATGAATAGGATGATTACATTGAAAAAGAAGTACATATCAATTATGGGTTGCCTGGCAGTTTTAATTTTATTTACAGTATTGCATTATTTTAACCTAAAAGAGTATTACGAAGAAATATTAAATAATTCAGGATTGGTTTACGAGGATTTTGACCATGCATTAAAAAAGGAAAATGAACGTGCATCGGAAAATGATTACCAATACCGATCGATAACCGATCAAGAACAAAATGAAGCGGAATATCATGCCTTAGTGGAGGAACAGGAAAATACTACGGAGGAAGCTCAGGTAAGCGCTCCGGAAAATCCCAGACTGCATGCATTATCCGCATTACTTTTAGATGCCTCCAATGATCGGGTGCTTTACGAGGAAAACGGTTTTCATGAGATGCCCATGGCAAGTACCACGAAAATAATG
>JARBTJ010000053.1 GCA_029240245.1 Herbinix sp. | reverse complement strand
GAGAGTCACCCTCATGATATTCATATTACGAAGGAAGCTCCTAATTACAGCGTGGAAGAGTAATCCGTGTATGTATTTTAAGATGATTGGTGTATCGATAGCTATCAATCGAAAAGTCTTATTTCTTATTCTTTAGAGGATAAAGTAAAAACGAGGTTGGGAGGCATTTTTGAGGCTTTCCAGCCTCGTTTTTTATCTGACCTGCAATTTTTACGATTTTCTTAAGCTTTATCAATTCTGATTGACAACTTCTTACTATATAAATAAAATAGTAGAATACGAAGTAGATGATAAAGTTGATAGAGTTCATCTTTATTTTTCCAGTCTTATAAATCATTAATCAAAAATAACACATTACGAAGAATTATGAATAAGGGAGTCAGAATAAGAAAAGATACGGGAGAGGAAGGAGACCAATACGCAAGGTATATAGTGATTCTTCCGGTCCAAAGAAGCAAGCGGTTCTATAGAGCAGCAGACAAAAATACGAATAAACTGCCGGAACAATCCGGAAGATTATAGAAATGAAGGTGATATTATGGGGAGATTGCTAACGAAGGAAGAATGGATCAAAAGGAATAAATTAAAGAACCGACTGATGAGCATATCAGCTTTCGTGCTGTTTGCTGTTATTATCGTTTCTACAGGCATTTTTGTTAAAACATTAATTGAAAGCAGTAATACGAATATTGCTTCCGATGAAGTGGTTATTCAGACGCTGTCCAACGGAATTCAGGTGAAAGTAGATTTCCTATCACCAAATCCATATTCCAGACCGCAGACGGAATTAAAAAAGGTAAATGGAATTGTTATTCATTATGTGGGAAATCCAAGCACAACAGCAATGAATAATCGCAATTATTTTGAAAGCCTTGCTAAAAAGAAAACTACTTCAGCCAGCAGTCATTTTGTTATCGGGCTCGAGGGAGAAGTGATTCAATGCATACCGCTTACAGAAATCGCATATGCTTCAAATGAACGAAATGCAGATACCATATCAATTGAATGCTGCCATCCGGATGATATGGGGAAGTTTAACGAAGCGACCTATGATTCGTTGGTTTCGCTGGTCGCTAAATTATGTGTGGAATATGACTTAAAAGAAGATGAGGTTATCCGGCATTATGATGTGACAGGTAAGAAGTGTCCTCTCTATTATGTAGATCATGAGGATGCCTGGATACAGTTAAAGGCAGATATATTTGATGAGATTGAGCTTGTGAAAGAAGAGCTAGAAAACGCAGTGGACGCCACTGCAGAGTAGGGCTTGATTAACATATAAAACTTGATGCTTTTAGTTTACCGGCTACGAATTTCTGGCAGGATTATTACCTGCCAGAAATTCGTAGCCGGTATTGTAAGCTCAATGCACACTGACGCCCATGCCTTATGGACATAGATCCCACTGACCCGCATACTTTTGCGGGTAGTATACACAACAACATTGTAATCACTTTAAACGGTAAAACTTTATATTCGCTTTAGACGGAAAACTCTGTATTTTCTTAAGACGGTAAAAATCTTGTATTCACTTAGTCGGTGTTTCTAATAAGTTTTTTGAGTATTTAAAAATTCCTGAACTCTTTCTAAATCTTTTTTGCGTTTTTCATCAAAATCCTTTTGATCGAGTTCTAAAGCATCTTCATATTTTAGAAACTCAACTTCGGATTCTTTCAGAAGCTGAAGTCCTAAACCTGTGGGATATTCACCTTTGAAAACAACTTTTTTTATTCCAGCCTGAATTAAATGGATACAACAGAATACACATGGTTGAGTAGTTACATAAAGCGCAGCCCCATAACAGCTTGTACCATGCTTTGCACATTGATTTATGGCATTTGCTTCAGCGTGTCCGGCCCTACAAAGCTCAAGACCTTGCCCGGATGGAATGCCCCTGTTTTTCCTTTCACAGTAGCCTATATCGGTGCAATGAATAGCACCGGCCGGAGCACCATTATAACCGGTTGCAATTATCTGTTTATCCTTTATTATGACAGCACCTACTTGTCTGGAAAGACAGGTACTTCTTATTTTACTGTCTTCCGCTATGTCCATCGCCCATTCTGTGAATAGTTTTCGGTTCATATAATTTCTCCTTTGCTTTATTGGTTTATCATATCATAAATTATTTATCGAAATCTTTATACATTAAACTTGGCTGTATTCCCGTGTTGTTCTGATATTTTCCACTCTTATATAACTCATATTCACCATTGATATCATGATAATATATCTGACATATTTCAACATTGGGATATATTACAATAGGTTGTACACAAAATATTTCCAATGTCCAATATCCTGAAAACCCTATATCACCGAAACCTGCTGTTATATGAATAAATAACCCTAATCTGCCTGTGGAGGAACGGCCTTCAAGCATGGGAACATACCGATCAGTACTTGTGAATTCATTTGTTCTACCTAGATACAATGTATTTGGTTGTAATAGTAGACCTTCTTCCGGAATAATAATCTTTTTAGTGGAATTTGGCTTTTTCATATCGAGTATCTCATTGTCATAGATTAACAATTCATTGGCTAAGGATAAATTATAACTGTTAGGATTTATTCTTTTTTCATCAAATGGTTCAATTATAATATCTTTCCCGATGTGTCTTAAAATTTCTTTTCCTGATAATATCATCCGCTACCTCCATCTTTACCGATTAATACGCCCACTTCTTCATCTTTGCCGACGAATACGTCCCACTACTTCCTCTTTGCCGATTAATACGCCCATTTCTTCATTTTTACCGACGATTACGTCCCACTACTTCATCTTTACCGACGAATACGTTCCGCTTCTCCAGCTTTAACGATTAATACGTCCCTCTACTTCCACTTTTACCGACGAATACGTCCCATTTTCAAATAATTATACAGTATTATATATAATAATACCACTATCTTTGAAGCAAAAATGTTGAGCTTTAATCTATGCTGATAATAATTGATTGAGGAAAATGTAATTGAATATACAAGTGCTATGCATTACATCAATACGGTAACGGAGATTGCTCCTGGTATTGATATCTCTGATCATATAAATGATATTATCAATACTTAAAGCAAGTGGTTACCTTATCAGATGATGAAGATGGAGTTACACAATACATAGAAACGTATTTATTATATGAGTTTTTATTGGGTCAACATATTAATGAAAGCAATAATAAAAGTGTTACTCGACTGGGAATCAGAGTAACACCTAAATTTTTATTTTATATTATGTTAATTAAAAATTTCGTTTATACATAATTAATGAAACCTTACCATTGAATCATTGCCTTTATACAGATTTAAAACACGCGGACTGATCCATTGATTTACTTATCCTATTGCCGTAATGTTTATTGCAGAGCAAAAGCTTAATACTTACTTCCTGCAACCTGTACCTTGATGATATTCGTTGTTCCTGACATTCCAAGCGGTACTCCTGCAGTGAGCACGGCAATCTGTCCGTCCTCCAGATACCCTGCATCTTCGACTGCCTGAATCGCATGATCGAATAATTCGAAGGTATCATGTTCCACAGCGATCAGAAGTGGAATAACGCCCCAAGCCATATTTAATTGCCTGCATACGACAGGATCCGTTGTACAGCCTAAAATCGGGCAGGAAGGACGATATCTTGAGATATCGCGAGCAGTTTTTCCTGAGGTGGTTACCGTAATAATCATTTTTGCATTTAAGTCATGAGCGGTTGTTACGGTAGCTCTTGAGATGGCATCGGTAATATCCGGCACTGTCATGTGGTCCTGCTGACGAAAACGCTTTTTATAATCAATATCTGCCTCAGCGCGGATAGCAATTTTAACCATGGTCTTAAGTGCCTCTACCGGATAACTTCCGGCTGCAGTTTCTCCGGACAACATAATTGCGCTGGTGCCGTCATATATGGCATTCGCAACATCCGTCGTCTCTGCTCTCGTGGGCCTGGGATTTTTAATCATGGAATCAAGCATCTGCGTTGCTGTAATAACCTGTTTGGAACTGTTGTAAACCTTTTTAATAATCATTTTCTGGATGACGGGTACTTCTTCGTAGGGAATCTCAACACCCATATCTCCGCGGGCAATCATGATACCGTCCGCTGCCTCGATGATGGCATCAATATTAGCAACACCCTGCAAATTCTCTATTTTAGCAATTATTTTTGTCTGGGAGTTGTGCTTGGTTAGCATCTTACGAAGCTCCTTCACATCATCTGCTGTTCTGACAAAAGAAGCTGCGATAAAGTCAAAGCCCTGTTTGATGCCAAACAGGACATCTTCACGATCCTTGTCACTGATAAAGGGCATGGATAGATGCACTCCGGGAACATTAACACCTTTTTTATCGGAGATGATACCGGGATTATTCACCGTACAGATAATATCGGTTGCGGTAACTTCAATAACGGTCATCTCAACCAGTCCATCGTCTATTAAGATTGTGGTACCCTCATCAATATCATAGATTAAGTTGGGGTAGGTAATGGAGACGGCTTTTTCATCTCCTTCAATTGCCCTTGAGGTAAGAGTGAAGGTCTGCCCCTTCTTTAATTGAACTTTTTTCCCTTCCTTAAAGGTACCGATACGGATTTCAGGACCCTTCGTATCAAGTAAGGTCGCTACAGGAATATTGAGTTCCTCGCGTAATTTTATAACTTTTTTCAATCTACCAAGATGTTCTTCATGATCTGCGTGAGAGAAGTTAAAACGCGCTACATCCATACCGGACAACATTAATTCTCTTAAAATTTTATCATTGTCTGTGGATGGTCCAAGGGTACATATTATTTTTGTTTTTCTCATATTGGGTGCTCCTTTTGTGTCGATACAATATGTTAATGGGTTATAACTTACTTTTATAAATATTAATTAAAGTTAAAAGCACCTCCGGTACTTTCCAGTTACAATATATTACGATTGCAAGCTTGCTTGCATATCGATAAATAATAGCCGCAAATGTGCTTGGCATCTTTTGACATTTAAATCAATATTAAAATCTTAAATTCCCGGTTTTACGGTATTTAATATGATAATGACGTCTTTTTATGATATAAATCACCAATAATGTGATACTTCCCAACAATACCAGAAGAATTATTAATAAGGAACAGTGAAGAAAAAAGGTATCCGGGAGAATATTAATCACCGGATCGGTGTTTGGGTCGAAGAGCCAGTAATCATTATTAAAAAATAATTTATGAAAAACCAAAAAGGCTTTATCAAAATCAATGAAAAGCAATAATCCAATTATTAACGGAAGCGCTATTGCAGTGACCGAGGATACCAGCAGATAAGTAAAATCTTTTTTCCTGTGCTTATATATCATAATGCAAATGCCCGCAATTAAGGTTACTGCTCCCAGAATATAAAAGAAGGTGAAGATATCTTTTACTTCGTCAAAATGAATTATACCGGCCGCGGAGGCAGGAAACGTCGGGAAGCTTAGCTCACCCCTATAAAAAGGTGAGGAATAATCAATTAAGGCATCATAATTTTGAAGAATTTCCTCTTTGGTATAGCCGGAGGTATCCTCTATGTTCAGAACATTGATATCCAAATAATATAAAGGTCTGAAATTGATCGTAAATACAACACTGAGTGAAATAAACAGCAGGGTAAATATCACGCCGATTCCAAGATCCGAGATTTTAAACCGCTTCATGATAAGATTCTCCTCATTTACTTATAAGTACCAATCGAATTATAGTATACTTTTCTTTTTAATGCAACCAAATCTATTGTTCCCGAACATACAATTATATATTAGAAATAACGATAAAATACATTAGTATTTATACATTGTAATAATGGAATGATTCGTTTAAAATTTTAATAGACGAAAATATTTAGAATTTGAAAAATGTAAAAACAGAAAAAGAAGCTTATTCACCATAGGCGGCTTTTAAAGTGAAAAAGGAAAGGGAGTCAGGCATGAGAGCATTAATCAGTGTATCAGATAAGACAGGCATCGTAGATTTGGCTAAGGAATTTGTTAACCTTGGAATTGAGATTATTTCCACCGGAGGTACTTACGGAAAGTTGAAGGAAGCCGGTATCCCGGCAATCGAAATTTCTGAACTGACCGGCTTTCCGGAATGCTTGGACGGACGTGTTAAGACGCTTCATCCGGCAGTACATGCTGGCTTACTTGCAATGAGAAGCAATCCTTCCCATATGAAACAGCTTGCAGACTTAAATATCGATACCATTGATTTGGTTGTCGTTAACCTGTATCCTTTTAAAGCAACCATTTTAAAGGATGATGTTACCCGTGCTGAGGCAGTAGAGAATATTGATATCGGCGGACCTACCATGTTACGCTCTGCGGCAAAAAATTACCAGGATGTTGCCGTGGTCGTGGATCCCAGGGACTATGATAAAATCTTATCAGAATTAAAAGAAAGCGGTACAGTTTCCCTTGATACCAAGTTCTATCTGATGCAGAAGGTGTTTATGCATACTTCCTCCTATGATACCTTGATCGCTGATTACTTGAAAAAGGAAAGAGGCGATAAGGAGCTTCCTGAGAATCTTACATTGACCTACGAGAAGATCCAGGATATGAGATACGGCGAAAATCCTCACCAATCAGCAGCTTTTTACCGTGAAATCGGAAAGAAGAAGGGCTCAATTACGGATGCGGTACAATTAAACGGAAAAGAACTTTCCTTTAACAATATTAATGATACGAACGGTGCTCTTGAGCTCTTAAAGGAATTTACGGAGCCTACCGTGGTTGCCTGCAAGCACGGAAATCCTTGCGGAGTCGGAAGTGCAGACAATATTTATTATGCTTGGAAAAAGGCTTTTGAAGCAGATAAAACCTCCATCTTTGGTGGGATCGTTGTGATCAACCGGGAAGTTACCCTTGCCATGGCAGAGGAAATGCGTAATATTTTCCTGGAAGTAGTAGTGGCGCCTTCCTATGAAAAGGAAGCACTTGAACTTCTGACCATAAAGAAAAATATAAGAATTTTACAGCTTAAGGATATTGAGGTTCTACAGGATGAAACTGCTTATGATATCAAGAAGGTAAATGGGGGAATCATTGTACAGTCCATAGACAGTAAGCTTTTCGTTGAAGAGGATTTAAAAGTTGTTACCGACCGTGCACCGTCCGAAAAGGAACTGGAGGATTTAAAATTCGCATGGCGTGTAGTAAAGTTTGTGAAATCCAACGGTATTGCCCTTGCTAAGAACAAGCAGTCCATCGGTATCGGACCTGGGCAGGTAAATCGTATCTGGCCCACGAAGCAGTCCATTGAGCATGCAGCGGAGTTAATCGGTGAAGGTGTTACAAAGGGGGCTGTTCTTGCCTCTGACGCATTCTTTCCCTTTGATGACTGTGTGGAAGCAGCACATCAGGCTGGGATAACTGCGATTATTCAACCGGGCGGTGCAGGTAGGGATGAGGATTCCATCAAGAAATGCAATGAGTATGGGATAGCTATGATATTTACCGGAATGAGACATTTCAAGCACTAAGAAGATCAGTAACGAAAAGATCAGTAACGAAAAGATCAGATGATTCATGTGAACAACCATATACAGTAAATATATTAAACCTTATGAAGTAATAAAAAGAGCAGTCAGGCAGCAAACCGGTAAAAAGGGACGCCGGACTGCTCTTATGGAAATTAAAAAGAGTCTGCCGCAGCGGTATTAATACCGATGTAGTGCAGACTCTTTGCTTCATGACAAGTATATTGGCTTTCCTTCTGTTGTACGATATTACAACTCACCTATTATAACTTTTAAAATATGAATGATTTGAATGTCAGATGTCACGGCATGCAAATAGTATTTAACTACATATATATAAAAATTACATTTCAGCCATTATTAGAATTTTGTTACGTTAGCAGCCTGAGGACCTTTTTCGCCTTTTACTACTTCAAAATTTACCTTGTCGCCTTCCTCAAGAACCTTAAAACCATCCATCTGAAGAGCTGAGAAATGTACGAATACATCGTTTCCTTCTTCATCTGAAATAAATCCGAAACCCTTTTTAGCATTAAACCATTTTACTGTTCCCGTCTTCATAAAATCCTCCTAAAACATGTTTAAAATTGCATTACTTTTGTTCGTAATGATAGTCTAAATCTATCATAAATTATGGAAATTGTCAAACTTTCTTTGTTATATTTTGTAATATTTTCAATATTCTTTTTCTATATGTAAGAAATGACAAATAAATAAAATTGTGTTATTATGAATAAGCACATACCAAAAATAAACATACTGAATCTAGTGAAAAAAACAGGCAAAACCTGTGAATGATGAATTAAGCGAACTTACTTATACTAAACAAGAATTGAAACAAAGGCATAATAATCAGCAAAGTATATGGATATATATGGATATATATAGTAGAGTAAGTCCCTGTAATAAGATAAAATTGGAGGTATTTTATATGAAATTTCAAATTCCATCTTCATACCAGTTAGTCGTTGAGGAGCAATTGGAGGATTTAAACGGAACCGGTATCGTACTGACCCATAAAAAGACCAGAGCAAGAATAGCCATAATATCAAATGATGACGATAATAAGGTTTTTTCCATCGGATTTCGGACACCTCCGGCGAACAGCACCGGTGTTGCCCATATTATTGAACACTCGGTTTTATGTGGTTCCAAGAATTTTCCCGCGAAGGACCCGTTTATTGAACTGGCGAAGGGTAGTTTAAATACCTTTTTAAATGCCATGACCTATCCGGATAAAACGGTTTATCCGGTAGCTAGCGTAAATATGCAGGATTTTAAGAATTTAATGCATGTTTATATGGATGCCGTTCTGTATCCGAACATTTATCAAAGAAAAGAAATCTTCGAGCAGGAGGGCTGGCATTACGATTTAGAAAGTGAAGAGGCTGAATTAAAATATAACGGTGTCGTTTATAATGAAATGAAGGGTGCATTTTCCTCACCGGAGTCCCAGATGTTTCGGTTAATACAAAACTCCCTGTTCCCGGATACTTCTTACGGTGTGGAATCCGGCGGAGATCCGGACTTTATTCCGGAGCTTTCCTACGAGGAATTTATGGAATTTCATAAAACCTTTTATCATCCGTCTAACAGCTACATTTACCTCTACGGTGTTATGGATTTTGAAGAAAGACTGGCATGGTTGGATCAGGAATATTTAAGCAAGTATGAGTTTTTACAGGTACCTTCAGAAATTCATATGCAGAAGGGCTTTGAAGCCACCAGAGAGATGACCGCGTTTTATTCTCTCGGTGAGGAAGAGGACGCAAAGGATAATACCTATTTAAGTTTAAATACAGTCATCGGTAATTCATTAGACAAAAAGCAGGCACTGTCCTTCCAGATACTGGATTATGTGCTGCTGCAAGCTCCCGGAGCTCCGATTAAGCAGGCGCTTTTGGATGCTGGTATCGGTAAGGATATTTTAAGCGGCTATGAGGATGAAATCTTACAACCTTTATTTACAATCATAGCGAAAAATTCCGAGGAGAGTAAGAAGGAACAATTTATCGGAGTTATTCGTGATGTACTTTCAAGATTAGTAGCGGAGGGCTTAGATGAAAAATCCTTACGTGCTGCAATTAATTTCTATGAGTTTAAATACAGAGAAGCGGATTACGGACAATTCCCGAAGGGTTTAATGTACGGTATCCGCGTGATGAGCAGCTGGCTTCATGATGATCATAAGCCGTTTCTGCATTTAAAGGATAATGCCGGCTTTGCCTTCTTGAAGGAAAAAATCGGAACCGGATATTTTGAAAGAATAATCAAGGAGTGCTTATTGGAAAATACTCATTCTTCTGTAGTTATTCTAAAACCGAAGGCAGGACTGAATGCGGAGAAAGAAGAAGCTCTTAGGACCAAACTGGCAGCTTATAAAGCTGGTCTGTCCAAAGAGGATATTAACAAGCTAGTGGAAGCGTCAAAGCATTTAAAGGAATATCAGGAAATCCCTTCGACGAAGGAAGAACTGGAAAAAATTCCGTTGCTGACCCGTGAAGATATGAATAAAGACATTAAACCACTCTATAATAGTGAGTTATCGGTGGAGGGTGTAAAGGTTGTTCATCATAATATATTCACCAATAAAATCGCTTACCTGGAGCTAATCTATAATGTTAAGGATACACCCAAGGAACTGCTTCCCTATTTATCACTTTTATCTTTGGTACTTGGTTATGTGGACACCAAAAGTTATAAATACCTGGAATTATCCAATGAAATTAATATTCATACGGGTGGGATTTCATCTAAGGTTATGAGTTACTCGGTAAAGGGCAATACAAACAATTATTATCCGGCCTTTAATATCAGTACGAAGGTTCTGTATGACAAACTTCCGGAAGCATTCCGCCTGATTGAGGAAATGCTTTGTTGTACCAAGTTTGAGGATACAAAGCGGTTAAAGGAAATAGTGGATGAGATGAAATCTAAAATGCAGATGCATTTTAAATCGGCCGGACATTCTGTAGCAGTGGATCGTGCCTCCTCCTATTATTCTGTTCATGGATTATTTAAGGAGACTACAACCGGTATAGCATTTTATAAGTTCCTAGAGGATTTATCCGAGCATTTTACAGAGAAAGCAACTACAGTAATTGCGAAATTTAAAGAATTGATGCAAATGATATTTACGCAGGATAAGCTTATGATCAGCATAACTGCAGACGATGAAGGACTTGGTGCCTTCAAAGAAAAGCTTCCCGCATTCTTAAGGAAACTGCCGATGAGTACGGATGAAAGCCTCTATGCCTCCTATGACAGATCCGAATTACAACCGCAGGTTTTCAATGAAGGCTTTAAGGCAGCGATGCAGGTTCAGTATGTAGCGAGAACAGGTAATTTCATAAAGGCCGGCTTTACCTACACCGGTGCCCTAAAGGTATTAAAAGTAATTTTAAGCTATGATTATTTATGGAATAATGTCCGTGTCAAGGGTGGTGCGTATGGTTGCATGTGCGGATTCTCCGGTGTGGACGGAGATGCTTACTTTACCTCCTACCGTGATCCTAATTTAAAGGAAACCAATCAAATCTATGAGAGAATTGCTGATTATGTTGCAAATTTCACTGCGGATGAGAGAGAGCTCACGAAATATATCATTGGAACCTTCAGTACACTGGATGCACCTCTAACACCCCAGTCAAACGGAAAAAGATCCATGAGTATGTATATGGCGGGCATTTCAGAAGTTGATTTAATTAAGGAGAGAGAAGAAATACTTAATGTTACCGTAGAGGATATTCGCGTACTCAGTAAAACAGTTAAGTCAGTTACCGATGCAGGATATATCTGTGTCATCGGTAATGAAACTAAGGTTGCACAAAACAGTGAGCTGTTTAAAGAAGTGAAGACCTTGATTGAAAAATAAATCAAAATATACGGCAGCAGTGCCTGAATTTCCAGGAAGTTCTGGCACTTAGCTGTTGAAATAAAAAACATTACATGTCAGAACACAGCTTACCATACAGGTATTAAGAAAGGGATAAAATATCCATGAAGGACGAAAAATTTAAATCAGGGTTTGTAACACTAATCGGGAGACCCAATGTAGGCAAATCAACCTTGATGAACCAGCTGATTGGACAAAAAATTGCAATTACCTCGGATAAACCACAGACGACCAGAAATCGTATCCAGACGGTTTATACGGATGAACGGGGACAGATCATCTTCTTAGATACTCCGGGGATTCATAAAGCAAAGAATAAATTAGGTGAATATATGGTCAATGTTGCCGAACGTACCGTATCGGAAGTGGATGTAGTGTTGTGGCTGGTAGAACCGTCCACGTTTATCGGAGCGGGGGAACAGCTCATAGCAGAAAAGCTTAAGAAAACCAAGACTCCCATTATTCTGGTCATCAATAAAATTGATACGGTGAAGAAGGAAGAAATATTAACCTTTATAGCAGCTTATAAGGATATCTGCAATTTTGCTGAAATAATTCCGGTATCAGCGCTCAAAGGAGAAAATACCAAGGTGTTAATTCAGACACTATACGGATATCTTCCGGAGGGACCGCAGTATTATGATGAGGATACGGTTACCGACCAACCGGAGCGCCAGATAGTAGCAGAATTAATTCGTGAGAAAGCACTGCGTCTGCTAAATGACGAGATTCCACACGGAATTGCCGTTAGTATTGAGCGGATGAAGGAACGTACCTCTTATCGTGAGGAGCAGGACTCCTTTGATGAGGGGAGCCACCAGACGCAATACCAGGATCGAGGTGGATTAATTGATATCGATGCCACGATTGTCTGCGAAAGAGATTCCCACAAGGGAATTATCATCGGTAAGGGTGGAACTATGTTAAAACAAATCGGTACCCACGCCAGAAGAGAAATTGAAAATCTGCTTGACTGCAAGGTTAACCTAAAGCTTTGGGTTAAGGTGAAAAAGGACTGGAGAGACAGCGATTTTCTAATGAAGAACTATGGATATGACCGATCTGAGAAATAAATTTAAGTCTTTGTAGCGACTTTCTATAGAAATAAATGAAGGACTATATAAGCCCCTCTATGAGAAATAAATTTTAGACTTTGTATAAATATTTTTAAGATACTACATGCAATAAATTTCAATCATTTTCAAGAATGAATTCTTGATAACCGTTAATTATAATCGCAATTAGGAATATAATTAATAGTAAATAGTATTATTTAACACTATATTCATTTGTCAAGTATAAAGTTTATTTTTGGAATGGGATATACTAACCAGTTTAACAGGAGATAAAATGGGTAACCTAATGATATAGCAGATATGAAACAACTGCGTAATATATTCACAAATCGCCGGTAACCGTTTTCAATGTACGGGATAATCAAAAGGATTTCATTTTATATGTAATCCTAAGGTGATTGTGATAGCGAACCTTTTGCTTTCTATAGGGAAGATTGTTCGACATAACATAAATCATAAGTTAGGGGGCTCATTTATGAAGAATTATGATGACTGGAAGAAATTTATTAACACAGGCAAGATCAATGATTACTTAAATTATACTGCGTGTACGAAAGAAATTTGCTTGGATGATAAGAACCAGCTCACGCAAAAGGAAAAAGAGGGTGGTTTTGTTGCCGGCATCAACTACCGTGACCGGAATGGTACTATCAGCCATGCCGGTTGGTGATTTTGACAAACGGTTGGTTATATTAACTAAGGAAATAGGAAAAATATCTGCATTTGTCAAAGGCGCTCGTAGACCTAATAGCGCCTTTTTGGCATGCAGCCAACCCTTTTCGTTCGGAGAATTTACGCTATATGCGGGAAGAAGTGCCTATAATATCCAGGCAGTTGAGATAACTAATTATTTTGCAGAGCTTAGAGATGACTTTGAGAGTTTATTTTATGGAATGTATTTTTGTGAATTTGCTGACTATTTAACCAAAGAGAATAATGATGATAAGGAAATTTTAAAATTATTATATCAAAGTCTTAAGTCACTGGCTAAGAAAGTAATACCCAACCAGTTGATCAAATCTATTTTTGAATTAAAAATCATCTCTTTAAACGGAGAAACGCCACAGGTGTTTGAATGTGTCAAATGTGGGCTGCAACCGGAAGGGTTACATTCCAATGAGACAATCAGCAGATCCTACTTAGGTTATTATTTTTCCGCACAAAGTGGGGGAATTCTATGTGGAGCGTGTAAGGGGCAGGATAAAACTGCATTTATGGTGAATACTTCAACCCTTTATGCGATGCAATACATAATTTCAAAGGAAATTGAGAAATTATTTACATTTAAGGTTACGGATGAAATTCAAAAGGAATTGAATCGCTGTATTAAGCTTCATATAGACCGTTATATCGATCATGAATTTAAATCTTTGGAAATGCTGAAATCCCTATAAAGGATTCTGAGGAATAAATTTTCATTTTTAAGTTGAAATTATCCTGTATTAAGGTTAAAATGATATGAATCCATTACTAAACGGAGGTATACGATATGAAAAAATTGGCTTTATGTTCAATTTTACTGCTGTTTTTATTTACTTTAGCAGGTTGTAATAAAAAAGACATAGACATTACCACGGAGGATATTACGGTTAATACTATCGTAGCGAAAGCAGATGGTAAGCTTCAGGTAGCACTCGTGGATCTGTTCGATAAACCCTATTATAATTTAAATGAGCTGGAAGAGTTTGCACAAAATGAGATTAATGAATATAATAAAAGCATTGGTGAAGATAAGGTAGTCATGGATGATATTGAATTAAAGGACGGGAAAGCGGTGATTATATTATCCTTTGCCGGAATGGAGCAATACGCTAATTTTAATCAGGTGTCAGCAGCATACTTTAATGGAGGAATCAAGGATAATCCCCTTAGCCTTCCGGAAACACTTGTTAATGCCGATGGAGAAGAAACTGCGAATACGCAGGAAGTGCTTCAAAATCAAAAGTATAAAATCATCGTGTTGAATGAACTCTATGACATCATCGTGGACGGTACAGTTAAATTTTATTCCGAAAATGCCAGTTTAGGTGCAAAGAATATGGTTCATGGCGCAGCGGAGGGAATGACGGTAGTGGTTTATAAGCCTTGATTTAATCCGATTTATATGGTTAAATGTAGTACTTAGAGAAGTAAATGTCATTGGGGTTTCTTTTTAAAATTCCTGATTTTATAAAATAGGAAGCATAGGAATTGTATTAATAACTGAATAAGTGATGATAAGATGGATGCGAGGATGAGTGTATGGAAAAGACGATGGAGAAAATAGTTTCATTAGCGAAAGCAAGAGGTTTTGTTTATCCAGGTTCGGAAATTTATGGCGGTCTTGCGAATACCTGGGATTATGGTAATCTCGGTGTTGAATTAAAAAATAATGTAAAAAAAGCATGGTGGGCAAAGTTTATACAGGAAAATCCTTATAACGTAGGTGTTGACTGTGCTATTCTTATGAATCCCCAGACTTGGGTAGCATCCGGTCATTTGGGTGGTTTTTCCGATCCTCTTATGGATTGTAGGGAATGCCATGAACGTTTCCGTGCAGATAAATTAATCGAGGATTATAATGGGGAAAAAGGTATTGTGGTGGAAGGCTCCGTAGATGCCTGGTCACAGGAAGATATGAAGAAATATATCGATGAACATAATATTGTATGTCCTACCTGCGGAAAGCATAATTTTACCGATATCCGTCAGTTTAACCTTATGTTCAAGACCTTTCAGGGGGTTACCGAGGATGCAAAGAATGTTGTTTATTTAAGACCTGAGACGGCTCAGGGCATTTTCGTAAACTTTAAGAATGTACAAAGAACCTCACGAAAGAAGATGCCGTTTGGTATCGGCCAGATTGGTAAGTCTTTCCGTAATGAAATTACACCCGGAAACTTCACCTTCCGTACCAGAGAATTCGAGCAGATGGAATTGGAATTCTTCTGTGAACCCGATACTGACTTGGAATGGTTTACTTATTGGAGACAGTTCTGTATTGACTGGTTAAAGAGCCTTGGCATGAAGGATGAAGAAATGAGAGTCAGAGATCATGATGCGGCCGAGCTTTCCTTCTATAGTAAAGCAACCACCGATATCGAATTCTTATTCCCATTCGGTTGGGGTGAGCTTTGGGGTATTGCTGACCGTACCGATTACGATTTGACTCAGCATCAGAATGTATCCAAAGAAGATATGAGCTATTTCGATGATGAGAAGAAGGAACGTTACATTCCTTACGTAATTGAACCTTCCTTAGGTGCTGACCGTGTAACACTTGCATTTTTATGCGCTGCTTATGATGAAGAAGAAATTGCAGAGGGTGATGTTCGTACCGTACTTCATTTCCATCCTGCGATTGCTCCGGTAAAAATCGGTGTACTTCCCTTATCAAAAAAGTTATCTGAGCCTGCAGAAAAGATTTATACAGAGCTTTGTAAAACCTATAACTGCGAATTCGACGACAGAGGTAATATCGGTAAACGTTACAGAAGACAGGATGAAATCGGGACTCCGTTCTGTATTACCTATGATTTTGATTCGGAAACCGATGGTGCTGTTACTGTACGTGACAGAGACACTATGGTGCAGGAAAGGGTAAATATTGCAGATTTAAAGTCATATTTTGAGAATAAGTTCAAATTTTAGAAAAAAACTCTTTTCTATTTATAATATTCTATGATATAATGCATTTCGGTGACTAAAAATGCCGGTCACGAGAAATAATTTGATATAGATGCTAATCTTTTGAGTGATAAAAGTATTACGCCAACCAAATGAACTGAAATAAATTCATTTTGTTTGCGCAGTACTTTTGACGCTCATTAGATTTGACTATATCAAAGTCGCAATTAACTATTTTTTAGGAGGGCACTACAAAATGACAAAATGGGTATATTTGTTTAAAGAAGGCAGAGCAGATATGAAGAACCTTCTTGGTGGCAAAGGCGCTAACTTAGCAGAAATGACTAATTTAGGTCTTCCAATTCCTCAAGGTTTTACAGTAACTACTGAGGCCTGTACAGATTACTACAATAGCGGCAAAAAAATCAGAGATGAAATCAAAGATCAGATTTTTGCATCTTTAAGTATTCTTGAAGAAGAGCAAGGTAAAAAATTCGGTGATACAGAAAATCCTTTATTAGTTTCTGTACGTTCCGGTGCTAGAGCATCCATGCCTGGTATGATGGATACCATCCTTAACTTAGGTTTAACAGATGCAGCTGTTGAAGGTTTCGCTAAGAAAACCGGCAATGCTAGATTTGCATATGACTCTTATAGAAGATTTATCCAGATGTTTTCTGACGTTGTTATGGAAGTTCCTAAGTCCAAGTTCGAAAGAGTATTGGATGAAATCAAAGAGAAGAAGGGTGTTCACTATGACACTGATCTTTCTGCAGATGATTTAAAAGAAGTGATCAATGGTTTCAAAGCTTTATATAAGGCTGAAAAAGGAACTGATTTCCCTCAGAATCCTACAGACCAGTTAATCGAAGCTGTTACCGCTGTATTCCGTTCTTGGGATAATCCTCGTGCGATTTACTACAGAAGAATGAACGATATCCCTGGCGATTGGGGTACTGCTGTTAACGTCCAAGCCATGGTATTCGGTAACATGGGTGATACATCAGGTACTGGTGTAGCATTTACTCGTAATCCTTCTACCGGTGAAGCTAAGATCTATGGTGAGTACTTAATCAATGCTCAAGGCGAAGACGTTGTTGCAGGTATCAGAACTCCTCTTCCTATAACCAGACTGGAACAGGATATGCCTGAAGCTTATGCTGAATTCATGAGAATTGCTACCTTACTTGAGAATCATTACAGAGATATGCAAGACATGGAGTTCACAATCGAAGATACAAAACTTTACTTCTTACAGACTCGTAACGGTAAGAGAACAGCTCCTGCTGCTCTTCAAATCGCTTGCGATTTAGTAGATGAAGGTAAGATTACAAAGGAAGATGCTATCAAGAGAATTGAAGCAAAATCCTTAGATCAGTTATTACATCCTACCTTTGATGTTAAAAAATTAGCAGAAGCTAAGCCGGTTGGTAGCGCATTACCTGCTTCCCCTGGTGCTGCAGCTGGTAAAGTATACTTCACAGCTGAAGATGCTAAAAATCATCATGAAAAAGGCGAAAGAGTTATCCTTGTTCGTCTTGAGACATCTCCTGAAGATATCGAAGGTATGCATGCAGCTGAAGGTATCTTAACCGTTCGTGGTGGTATGACATCTCACGCAGCAGTAGTTGCTCGTGGTATGGGTACTGCTTGTGTATCCGGTTGTGGCGAAGTTAGCATCAATGAAGAAGAGAAATTCTTCACCTTAGGTGGCGCTACAGTGAAAGAAGGAGATTATATCTCCCTTGACGGTTCCACAGGAAAAATCTACGTAGGAGATATCCCTACAGTAGAAGCTTCCATCAGTGGTAACTTTGATAGAATTATGACATGGGCTGATGAAATCAGAACATTAAAGGTAAGAACGAATGCGGATACTCCGGCTGATGCAGCTAATGCTGTTAAGTTCGGTGCAGAAGGTATCGGCCTTTGCCGTACAGAGCATATGTTCTTTGAAGGCGACAGAATTCATAAGATCAGAAAGATGATTCTTTCTAAGACGGTTGAAGCTAGAGAAGAAGCTCTTAACGAATTGATTCCTTTCCAGAAGGGTGACTTCAAGGGTCTTTACGAAGTAATGGAAGGCAGACCGGTTACCATCCGTTTCTTAGATCCTCCGTTACATGAGTTCGTTCCTACAGAAGCAGATGATATCGCAGCATTAGCTGAGGATATGGGTCTTACGGTTGCAGAAGTTAAAGCAGTTTGTGATTCCTTACACGAGTTCAACCCGATGATGGGTCACAGAGGCTGCCGTCTTGCTGTAACTTACCCTGAGATCGCTAGAATGCAGACCAGAGCGGTAATGGAAGCAGCTATCGAAGTTAAGAAAGAAAAAGGCTTTGATGTAGTTCCTGAAATCATGATCCCTCTTGTTGGCGAGAAGAGAGAGTTGAAATTCGTGAAAGATATCGTTGTTGAGACAGCAGAAGCAGTTAAGAAAGAGATGAATTCCGATATCGTTTACCATGTTGGTACTATGATCGAAATTCCTCGTGCAGCTTTA
>JARBTJ010000009.1 GCA_029240245.1 Herbinix sp. | reverse complement strand
TTCAAAATAACTACTTCAAAATAACTACTTCAAAATAACTACTTCAAAATAACTACTTCAAAATAACTACTTCAAAATAACTATTTCAGGATAACTATTTCGTAAAAACTATTTCAGAATAACTATTTCAGAATAACTATGTGGGGATTACTATTTCAGGATATCTATTTCAGATTAACTCTATCAGTATAATAGCAACAATATAAATTTATTCCAGTATGTTTTGCTTAATATATTTTCGTAACGATAATTTTAAGTGGGCAACATTACGCGTTTCCGGTATTCACTGGGGGAAAGATGGAAGATTTCCTTAAAAGCGCGGTTAAAGGTCCGCTGACTTTCAAAACCGGAATCGATACTGATCCGTGTCAAAGTATAGTCTGTTAATTGCATTTGTGTCAGTGCATAATTTACCCGGATGCAATTGACATATTGATTAAAGCTGGTATTAAACTTTGAGGAGAACATTCTGGAAAGATAATATTTACTCACATTTAGGTGGTTTGCCAGCTCAGTTAATGTCAAATTCTCCTGAAAATGCTCTGAGACATAACTCGCAATTTTATAAGTCAGGTCATAATTTTGCAGGTCCTGATTTTTCGCTAAATCAAGCATTGGAATGGTACGTGAGAGAATTAAGTGGATTAGTGCGCTGCAAACATTGAGATCCGAACCGTGATAATGCTCCTTTTCTATTTCAGTCATAGCAAATCCTACGTTTTCATGAAGCTTTTCGGATGGAATAAAGGGGTCCAGCGGATAATTACTGGTAATCTTTTTAAAAAAATTATTCGTAAGTTTAAGACTGCATACGGTCAAGAGGATACGGCAGGGAGTGTTAGTTTTATTTAATTCGTAGCTATGTATGGTGTTGGGAAATATAATTGCAAAATCCCCCTCCTTGAGTTCTTTACTTAGATTGTGTATCGATACAGCAATGGTACCATTGACTACATATAACATTTCCATATGATTATGTAGATGAGCAGGGAAATAAAAATCATCTGCATAAAAAATTCTAATATCATCGTACGTTTTCTCATAATAGGGCGTCATGATTTCTACCTCAAGAATGCAATATTTGACTGTATTTTAATTATTATTGTCCAACATGCCATGGAGATTGTCAATATAATTATAAATAAGCAATAGATGGAAAATGAATTTTGCAATGAATTATTTGCCACAACATCGATTCTATCAGTTTCCTAAAGTTGATATCAGCATTGGAGGATTGACAAAGAATCTTAAAAGCTGCTCAAAAATGTATGTTTAAGAAAGGATGTTATTATGAAAAAGTTAATATGGAAAAAATTAATATGGAAAAAATTAATTTCAACTCTGTTACTTGTCACTTTACTGATTACTATTTCCGGATGCAAAAAGAATACGGAAATTATAACGGATCATGATGACGGGGAAGCGAAACAGAACATGATAACTCCGGTAGAAGAGCCAGAAAGTCCTTTTGCTAAATATACCGAGAATGAAGAAGTAGTGGACTTACAGGGTTATGAATTTAAGGTTGTGGATTTTCATGACAATCGTTGGGCACCGGAAGAAATAAAAAGTCCCATGGACGAATTGATTGTATCAATCATCGAGGATGTTGAAAAAACCTATAACTGTAGTATTGTCTTTGAACATGTCAATCCGGATTTGATATTTGAAACAGCGCAGCCGGCAATTATGGCCGGAGATAAATACGCCGACTTAATAGGGACCACAATGTGGGCCTTCGGTAAACTACTCGGGGGAAATCTGATTGGTAAAATAAATGATGTAGAAACCATGGACATTAATCAGTCCTATTATTTTGAGGAGGTAACCCAGTCTGCAACCTTTGGTAAGGATACCTATGCGTTCGGAGCACCCTTTGGCACTCATATCGGTAACTACTGGCTGGTATTTTATAATACAAGAATTTGGAATGAGCTTGGATATCCGGACCCGTATGAATTAGTACGAAATGGACAATGGACCTGGGATAAGTTTGTCGAGTATGCAAAAGGAGCCTTAAGGGATAATGACGGTGACGGTATCATTAGTACGGATGCCGACCGTTGGGGTGTTACCTGTGCAGGCGGGGATTCCATTCAAGCCTTCTTCTTTGGGATGGGAGGAAAGTATTATCAACTGAATGAAGAGGGTAAGGTACGACTGGCCTGTCTGGATCAAGCATCCATCGAAAAAATGAATTTCATGTATAAATTATATAATAAAGATAATATCATCTTTAAAAATCAAAATATAGGCGGAACCGATATGTTTGCAGCCGGAAAAGCCTTGTTTATGTGTAATGGAAATGATGCAAATGACACAATGAAGAATATGGAAGATGATTTTGGTATTCTGCCGACACCGAAGTGGAATACTGAGGAGGAACAGTACATCAATGCACCGGATCATAATGCTCCGGTATTCTGTATCACAAATACAAATCCGAATTTATATGAAGCCGGAATTATCATTGAAGCTCTGGCAAAAAGATATCAAGCGGTCGAAGATCAAAACATACAGGATTTTACGGATACCTTCTGGAGAATGGAGGAAGACGCAGAAATGATGGCGGAGTATATCAAGGGGAACGGAGCATATGATATAATAAACATGATAAAAAATGCTAACAGCCAGTTCAATGCGCCTGCATCGATTTTATTTTCCGCATGTTACGACAATGCTTATTCGGATATTAAATCAACCATGGAAGCAACAGAGGATGCTCTGAACGTTCTCTTGGATGATTTCTTTGATAATATAGAAGATAACTAAGTGATGATACTCTTCAAATAATTTGAGAAAGAATACGATTGTGAACAGTCATAGGTCGAATAGAAGGAATATATTATAGTTACCGATTCTATCAACACCATAACTAAATAGAGTGCAGGCTTATTAAAAACGACCATCGAAATGGTCGTTTTTAATTTCTATCTTTGTTTAGCATCGTAGCGCGTTTCCGATATTCACTTGGTGAAAGGTGAAAAATATCCTTGAAAGTCCGGTTGAAAGTCCGCTGGCTTTCGAAACCTGAATCGTTGCTGATCCGCGTCAAGGAATAGCTTGTAGACTGGATGAGAGTCAGTGCATAATTCAAGCGGATATTATTAATATAGGTATTGAAGTTGGTATTTAATTTGGTGGAAAATACCCGCGACAGATAGAATTTCGATACATTTAAATGTTTTGCTAATTCGGTGAGTGTTAAGGCTTCCTGGAAATGCTCGGAGACATAACTGACAATCATATGGGTCAGATCATAATCCTTAATATCCTGGTTCTTGGTTAAATCGAGGATAGGAATGATGCGGGATAAAATAAGCAGAAGCAATGCACGACAGACATTGAGGTCCTGACCTTCATAACGTTCCTTTTCAAGCTCAAGCATTGCAAAACCAATATTTGCATGCTGCTTTTCGGAAGGGATAAATGGATTTAGCGGATAGTAGGAGGTCACCTTTTTAAAATAATCACCTGTAAGATTAAGACCACAGATAGCCAAAAGGATTCGGCAAGGCTTTTCGGAAGTTTTCGATGCATAGCTGTGGAGCGTGTTGGGAAATACAACTGCAAAATCCCCTTCAACTAATGTTTTAGTCTTGTTAAAAATCGTAACTTCAATAATTCCGGTGATTACATAAATCAATTCCATTTGACTATGAAGATGAGCCGGAAATTGCAGATCATCTGCATAAAATACACGAAGATCATCTTCATAATTCTCATAATAAGGTGTCATATAATATCTCCAATACAGCAATATTTGGCTTATTTTACATACTTATTGTCCCGTATTATTATTGCGTTTTGTTATAATACAATTAAATCGAATCGTTCTATTTTAACAATATCATAAGATAGAAATTAAGAAAAGAGGAGAATGGTATGGGACATTAATTACAGCTTCCATTAAAGAATTTCATAGCCGCTAAAGAAGGTACGCTGGTTACTTGCAGAATCTAGGTAGGGATTTGACTTAGAGGGTAATTAATTTATGTAAATGAAGGAGGAGTAAACATGGGCTTAGAAAAGAAGGTATTAATATTACAGGGCGGATGGGACGGACATGAGCCACAGTTAACATCAAAACGTTTCGCCGGACTATTAGAAAAGAAGGGGTATACTTGTACTATATCAGACACCCTGGATGTATTGGGTGATTTGGATATGCTTATGGAGCTCGAGTTAGTGGTAGCATGCTGGACTATGGGGCAAATTGATAATGAATATGTGAAAAACCTGTCAAAGGCGGTTGGAGCAGGAGTAGGTCTGGCGGGCTGCCATGGAGGAATGTGTGATTCTTTTCGTGATAACACGGAATGGCAGTTTATGACCGGAGGCCAATGGGTAAGTCATCCGGGAGGCGATGGTGTTGAATACCTGGTTAATATCAATAAGGGTTCCAGCCCAATTGTGGAAGGAATGGAGGACTTTAAGGTTATCAGTGAACATTATTACTTACATATTGATCCTGCTATTGAGGTGCTTGCCACGACCAGATTTCCGATAGTGAATTATTATCATGTATCCAACAAACCGGTAGAAATGCCGGTTGCCTGGACAAAATTCTGGGGAAATGGCCGTGTGTTCTATACTTCACTTGGGCATCATGATGATGTTTTTGATAAGTCACCGAATGCCGAGATTATGATGGAGCGTGGACTTCTTTGGGCAGCGGAGGGTAAACAATATACTTTAACCCATGGACTTACCACGGATAAGTTTGAAAATCAAGCAAAGATGTACTAAATATTATTATGTATCCAAGTTTATAACTATATTATAAATAATGACCTGAGTCGTTATCTACCAGATTAGGTAGTCAGATAGGGAATATTTTATATCACGTCTGAGGGATGACAGTCCAAAATAGAATAAGGAGGATGTCTATGAATACTGTAAAAATAGCTATGATAGGTGTCGGAGCCATAAGCGGAATTTACCTTGAGAATATTACGAAGGTTTTTAGGGAATTAGAATTGGTCGGAGTCTGCGATCTTGTAAGGGAACGAGCAGAAAATGCAAAAGAGAAATATCATATCAGAAAAATTTATGATACAATGCAGGATGCCTTCGCGGACGAAGAGGTGGATATTGTCTTAAACCTGACCCGGCCGTATGAACATTATGAAGTGACAAAAGAAGCTCTTTTAGCAGGTAAACATGTTTATAGCGAAAAACCGCTGGGTGCCAGCTTTGAAGAGGGAAAAGAGCTTGTAGCACTGGCTAATACAAAGAAATTGATGTTAGGCGGAGCACCGGATACCTTTCTAGGATCGGGTATCCAGACCTGCCGTAAGTATATCGATGACGGAATGATCGGTGAACCGATAGGGGCAGCAGCGTTTATGATCTGCCATGGACATGAAACCTGGCACCCGGATCCGGAATTTTATTATAAATACGGTGGCGGTCCAATGCTTGATATGGGACCTTATTATGTAACCGCACTGGTTAATCTGATTGGAGGAGTGTCGGGCGTAACCGGCGTAACGAAAACCAGTTTCCCGAAGAGAGTAATTACAAGCCAGCCCAAGAGTGGAACCATTGTAGAAGTAGATGTGCCTACCTATATCACCGGAATTATGAACTTTGATAATGGAGCAGTGGGTACGATATTTACTACCTTTGATGTGCATTATAAACAAAGCGCAAAATTAGAAATCTATGGAACAAAAGGAACCTTAAGTGTACCTGACCCGAATGGTTTTGGAGGCCCGATCAAGCTGCTAAGACCGGAGGACGGCGAATATAAGGAAATGCCCCTATTATTTGACTATAAAGAAAATTCCCGTGGGCTTGGTTTGGCAGATATGGCAAAAGCATTGCAGACGGGAAGGGATTACCGTGCAAGTTATCAGCAGACCTATCATGTACTGGAAATCATGACGAGCTTCGAAAAGAGCAGCAGAGAAGGAAGATATACGCCACTTCAGACAAGATTTATGCAAGGTGCTCCGATGAAGAACAATCCGATTCACGGTATATTGGATTAATAATGATAGGTTGAAGCACTTATTTTAAGTGAAACGTTTTCATTTCTTTGTCATTGCGTAATAATTTGCCTGCATGTCGGCCCTTGCAGGGGTTATTTGGTGAATTACCTGGTAATGATTACATAAAGTATTACACAGAAGTACACCATATAACTAAGTAATTGTGTTGTTTCTAATAGCAATCGCAATGTTTCTCATACGCCTAACGAAGGTTAAAGTGTCAAAAGGTGCTACACACTTTTCATACTACAATATACTGATATGGAAGCAAGCTTGCATATCAATATATTGTAGCATGAAAGCACCGAAGGTGCTTTTGATACTTTAATCCTAACTAATTATTACAGGTAAGCGCGAAACTCATATTCTGTGTTAATTGCGCACACAACATATACTACTCAGAAGCGGAAGTTAAGCCCGTAGGAAACGCTTAAGCGGAGGAATAGTATGTGTTGTGCGTGTAATAGCAAAAATTATATTGTTTCGCGATGGCTTAACTAATTATTAACATGAGAGGAGAGATTTTATGAATAAGATAAAATGGTATTCAACAACGAATCATCATTTTTGGACTGAACTTGAGTACGTGGCAGAAAATGCAGATCCTCAGTCGACGATAGAGACAACCGGGCAGACAGATCAGAGCATTGACGGCTTTGGAGGTTGTTTTAATGAACTTGGCGGAATTGCGTTAGAGAAGTTATCGGAACAAGACCGTGAAGCGCTTATGGACTTATTGTTTGCGCCGGACGGAGAGGGATTAAGATTAAACTACAACCGCCTTCCGATCGGTGCCAGCGATTATGCAGAGAGCTGGTATAGCTATGACGAAGCAAAGAATGATTATGCCATGGAGCATTTTTCCATCGAGAGAGATAAGGCTTATCTCTTGCCTTACTTACAGGCCGGACTGAAACGAAATCCTTCCATGACTTTATTTAGCTCCCCTTGGAGTCCACCGACCTGGATGAAGTTCCCTCAGGCTTATAACTACGGTCGTTTAGTTTGGACCAAGGAAAACCTAGAGGCGTATGCGTTATATTTTGCAAAATATATAGAAGCTTATGCTAAGGAAAACATTAAGATAGATCAAATTCATATACAGAACGAGCCTTTTGCGGATCAGAAATTCCCCTCTTGTTTATGGAGTGGGGAACAGTTCCGGGAATTCATCGGTTGTTTCATGGGGCCGTTATTTGATAAATTGGGGCTGAATGTTGAAATTTTCCTTGGCACTCTGAATGGTGATGAAAATAATTATGATGAATACGCAAACAATATCTTTCATGATCCGGAAGCATCACGTTATGTCAAAGGAGTAAGCTATCAATGGGCGGGCAAATACAGTCTTGCGATCACACACGAGAGCTGGCCGGAAAAAACCATCATTCAATCGGAAAATGAATGCGGAGATGGCAGGAATGATTGGAATTATGCCCGTTATATTTTTCGGTTATTCCGCCACTATTTATCTAACGGCGTTAATGCCTATGTGTATTGGAATATGATACTTGAAAAGGATGGAATGAGCACCTGGGGATGGACACAGAATTCGATGATTACAGTTAATGAAGATGCTACCTACACACTTAATCCGGAATTCTACGTAATGAAGCATTTTTCCAGATTCATATGTCCCGGTGCTAAGCGTTTGTGCTTAAAGGGACATTGGACCGGCTCCTCTGTCGCGTTTCAGAACCCGGACGGCAGTACAGTGTTAGTGACACAAAATCCGTACAAGGAAGCAAAAACAGTTTCCTTTACCCATGAAGGGCAGCAGTATACATTTACTTTACCGTCGGATTCCTTTAATACGATAGTGTTATAAGGCAATTGCGAAACATATATTGAGTATTAATTACGCATTCAACATATACTTCGGAGCGGAAGTTAAGCCCGCAGGAAGCGTTGGAGCGGAGGAATAGTATGGGTTGCGTGAGCAACAGCAAAAACTATACTGTTTCGCAAAGTCGTGGTGGTTCTATTAGGTTTTTTTGTATACACAGGTCCGGTGTATGGTGAAATTCCATACGCCGGACTATTTTTTTCGTCAAAGCCAAGGGGAATCTTCCTTTATTAAGCATGCATCCGCAATATATAATTCTACTTGGATGAACCTGAGCAAATACATAAGCCTATGAAGCTTAATAAACTCGCTCCTTGGTCTTCTTATAAGATACCTATATACCTATCGATTACTTTTGCTAAGGTGATTTATAATACTTAAATTAATATAAATTTAAGTTTAAAAGAATATACCGATATGCTACAATGTTTGATAATTGGTTATAAGATACCATCGATGCTAATATTTTGAATTTAGGGGGAGCCAATGAAAGAATTATTATTCAGGCGTAAAGCGAAATTTATTCAATATCTGTTTGCAACCTTTATGTTTGTTGTAGATCACTTTTTACAAATGGTTTTGTTTGCACTGATACTGGGTGCGATTGAAAAAGCGGATGTAGAATATTATAAAACCGTGGTAATCATCACGATTATATTTATTTTATATTCGCCGATCAATTTTGTAATATCAAGAATGCTGCGGATTCGGTATATGAGGGATACTATATTGGATGTCCGAAAAATGGCCTTTGATAAAATAATACATATGCCATTTAAGCAATATTCACAGAAATCCAAGGAAATCTATATTTCGAATCTGATTAATGATGTCAATACCTTTGAGAATAAATTTTTCATCAATTTATTAAATTATTTAATAAATATGACGATGTTTGTAATCTCCTTGATTATCCTCGTGGTATTAGACTATAAGCTTGCCATCGGAATGTTTGCATTTTCCATTCTGTTATTTATCATTGCAGGCTTTTTTACTAAGAAAACAACTGCTCTGGAGCAGGAGATATCTTCGACCAATGAGCTGTTTACGACAGACATGTCAAATACCTTTCATGGTATAGAAATTTTGAAGCTTAATAATATTGAAGATAAATTTTTGAAGAAAAGTGTTGCAACGATCAGTAAACTGGAAAAAAGAAAGTTTGAAGCCAATGTATTTACGGAGCTTCAACGAAGTGTTATCTACATTCTGGCTTTTGTGGTTTCGGTGGCTGTTATGATTTATCTTGGGTACGGAATGCAGGGTGCGCTTACGCTTGCAAAAGCAGGATTTATATATCAGCTCAGCAGTTCCATCAGTAATTTCTTAATTAGTGCATTTCCCACATGGAATCAGATGAAGGCCTCCATAAGCATATATGAAAAGATAGCAAAGCCCGAGGAATCGAAAGTTATGATCGGTCAGGGAACGGTTCCGTTTCAATTTGAACAGAGGATTGAAGTATCCCAGGTTAATTTCTCTTATGATCAGAAGCAGATACTGAAGGATGCTTCTTTTACGATTGAAAAAGGGAAGAAATATCTAATCAAAGGAGCCAGTGGCGCAGGTAAGACTACGCTGATTAATCTGCTTGCGATGGTATATGATGAATTTGATGGTAAAATTACGGTGGATGGGATCAATTACAGGGATATTGCCGAGAAGTCCTTCCATGAAAATGTAGCCTTCATTTACCAGGACGTATTTTTGTTTGAAGATACGATGAAAAATAATATTACCCTTTACAAGGATATTCCGGAGGAAATGATAAATTATGCCGTTGAGGTTTGTGGCTTATCCTCCATTATTGAGGATAAAAAGGATGGTATCAATGAAAGGCTATCCGAAAACGGTAAGAATTTATCTGGTGGACAGAGACAGAGAATTTCTATCGCCAGAGCCATAGCGAAGAATTCGGAGATTTTATTTGTGGATGAAGGAACCTCCAGTTTAAATGAGGATTTAGGAAGAGAAATCGAAAAGGTATTTTTGGAACTTGATAATACGGTTATAGCGATCAGTCATCGGTTTTATGAGGGCGTAACAGAGAATTATGACTATGTAATCGAAGTCAAAAACGGAGCTGTACATACGTTCCCGGCCAGAGATTATTTTAATGAGGTGATCACATGCTAAAAAAATACCTTAAAGTAATACCATATCTTTTGTTGGCTGTCGTGGTGGCAGCTACTTATGCAGTGTTGGAGGGCATTGTTATAAGGCAGATGATGTCACTTTTGGACTACGCGTTAAACGGTGACATGGAAATCATGAAGCAAAAAGCACCTCTGGTTATGCTTATGGCGGCAGTTTTAGTTCCGCTTGGAATTTTAGTTGCAGTGATAAATAACTTCTATAAAAGAAAAGCAAATGTCACTCTGAAAAGTTATTACGTAAATAAGGTCTTTGGAAAGAATATTGCAGAATTTCAAAAGGAAAATAACGCAAAATATCTTTCGGCTATGACGAATGATTTTAATACCCTGGAAACGAACTTGATTGCAGGAATTTATATTGTCTGTAACGGACTGGCCAAATTTTTTGTAGGGATATGGCTGTTATCCACGGTAGATCCCAGAATGATATTGCTTGCTCTCGCATTAATTGTAATTAACCTCCTTCTGTCTATGGCAACATCAAAACCAACAAAGAAGGCTTATAAGGAACGAAGCGATCTATTTGATGCCTATACCTCTTATATTAAAGAAGTGCTTTCAGCCTTTCATATCGTGAAGAATTATAATCTTCAGGAAAAAGTTACAGAGGACTATTATAAAAAAAGCGACGAAATCCAGCATAAGGGCTTTTTAATTGAACGCATGCTTTCCTTCATATTTGCCTCCCAAAATTTATTCTTTGGAGGTACGATTTACGGTGTTGTCTGTGCCGTCGGATATTTTGCGGTATCCGGTAAGGTTAGTGCGGGAGGACTATTGCTGGTTGTGAACGGCCTTCAGAATATGATGTGGCCGGTCATGGAAATCAGCGAAAATCTGCCGAAGCTTTTTACAGCCGGAGAATTAATTAAAAAAATAGAAAAAACCCTAGAGAATTCGGATACTTACATAGAAGAAGTGGATTTGCCGGAATTTAAAGAGGAGATCCTTTTTGACAACGTGGAATTTAAGTATGAAGATGCAGAGCAGATGATTTTATCCGATATTAATCTGTCCATAAAAAAGAATGGGAAGTACCTTATCGTTGGACCAAGCGGCGGCGGTAAGTCAACTTTTCTTAAACTTTTTCGAAAGTATTTTAATCCTACTGAGGGTAAAATTTATATTGATGGTCATGATCTGAGGGATGTAAAAAGAGAACAATATTTTAAACATGTGGCAAATATTGAACAGCAAGTATTTATCTTTGAAGATACGATTCAAAATAACCTTACTCTTTATAAGGATTATTCGAAGGAGGAAATCGAGGCTGCCATCGAAGCTTCGGGGCTCGCGGAATTTGTGAAGCAGCTACCGGATGGTATGAACACCATAATTTATGATAACGGCAAGAACATTTCGGGAGGAGAAAGAAGCAGGATAGTGATTGCCAGGGCCTTACTTAATAAAGCAAGCATTTTATTTATGGATGAAGCATTTGCCTCCTTAGATATGGAACGTGCCAGGGAAATTGAAAAGACCATTCTGGGATTAAAGGATCTTACTGTAATAAATGTCAGCCATGTAATATTTAACGATACAAGGGAACTATATGATCGGGTATTGACGGTCAAGAAGACAATCATTTAACTTGGATAGGGAAATGAAAAGGATGTTCAAGAAAGCTCCTAAGGGTACTATTGTAGTATGGGCATATATGGCAAAGTATGAATAAATAAGTATTAAAAACCTTCCGATAAGGTGAACGCCTAACGGAGGGTTTTTCTTGTTTCATAGGTTATTTCGTTCTATGAAACAAAGAGCACTCTAATAATATAAAAAATAAAGAATTTCTTAAGATTATTATTCATATAAAAATTCGGTTGACAATACCGTATTACAGATGTAATATTTAAGTGTAGTACAGATGTAATACATGAAAGGATGGAAGATTTGAATGAATAACATTTCTGATTCTGAATGGAAGATCATGAAAGTGATCTGGAAGAAGTCCCCTATGTTGGGGAGCGAAATTGTTGAGGAACTGGAAGCGGATACCGGCTGGAATCCAAAGACAATTCATACCTTAATCAGAAGGTTGGTGGCAAAAGGGGCGATCACTGCAAAAAAAGAAAACACTTATTATAAGTACTATGCAGCTGTATCCGAGGATGAATGCGTGAAAGAGGAAACAAAAACATTTCTGGATAAATGCTTTAACGGATCTCTGAATATGCTGCTAACGAACTTCATTAAGGAAGAAAAATTATCAGAAGAGGATATTGATGAACTTCAGGCTTTATTGAATTCGAAAAAAAGAAGGTAAACTAGATGGATATTATCATAAAGGTGTTCAAAGAAATTATATATCTGGGAGCAACGGCAAGTATTTTAATCCTATTAATACAGCTGTTGAAAAAGCTATTTCATAAAGTGCTGACACCCAAATGGCATTATTATATCTGGATTTTATTAATTGTCAGACTGATAGTTCCATATGCTCCGGAAAGCCCCGTAAGTATATTTAATTTATTTTATATGGCGGCAGAGAAGGTGAATTTACCGGTCAGCGAATTGAATAACCCTTTGCAGGACGGATCGGAAAAAGCAGCTACCAATGACAATATTTCAAGCGGGGACGGGACGACGGATACGGATACGATGGCAAATACAGACGGTGTCACAATCCCGAATGCCGGCGCAGCTACCCCGAATACGGATCAAAATCTACAACAACGTGCAATGTCCGGCTTAGATCCAATCAATTTAATGGCTTATCTTTGGCTAATGGCAGTGATACTGCTGAGTGCTTATACCATAGGTGTTAATGTGATTTTTGCATATAAGGTACGCAAAAACTACACGGCATATCGGGATGAAAGAATGGACGGAATTCTTGAGGAATGCAAAAACATCATGAAAATAAAACGGCCAATTGCACTTCTTACCTCAGAAAGTATGCGAACCCCATCCTTATATGTATTCATCACACCAAAAATTCTGGTATCAAAAAACTATATGGAACAGTTAAGTGATTCCGAAGTGAGATACATATTTCTTCACGAATTAGCACATTACAAGAGAAAAGATATTGCAGTCAACTGGGTTCTTACTCTTTTGCAGATTATCTACTGTTTTCAACCGCTTGTATGGTATGCAATTTATAAGATTCATGAGGACTGTGAAATATCCTGTGATGCTGAGGCTTTGATATACTTAAGGGAGGATGAATACCAAGCTTACGGAAGTACAGTTATCAAGCTACTAAAGCTTTTTTCGGAATCCAATTTTATACCGGCTACAGCCGGAATCGCAAAGAATAAATCGAGTTATAGAAGGAGGATTATTATGATTAGTAATTTTAAAAAAGGGAAATGGATCGGAAGTGTATTAACCGTCCTATTAATTATCGCATTAGGTGCCGTAGGCCTGACCGGCTGCAGCATCTCACCGAATGATAAAGCAAATGCAGCAGCAGACGGTAATACAATCGGTAATGCGGATAACAACAATCAATCAGAGGATGAAAATCAAAGTAATGATCAGGGAGATACCGAGGGGGTTGAGTTAGCAGAGGGTGTCTATGATATGACAAATCCTCCTTCCACCGAGGAGGAAAATGATAATACAGCAGACGAGGAGCTCGAAGAAGCTGATATCCCGCAAGACAGTAATGTTGGTACTGGGGAAGATAGTAATACTGGTACGGAGGGTACAGAACAGGAGGCAGGGGAAACTGAGAATTCATCACAGAATAATGATGCTGCGGATAATACGGAAGATAAAGTATATTATGGTGATTGGGTAATCAGTCAGGTGTTAGCATATGGCTCTGCAGGTACCTACAGCAGTGAAGAAGCAGAAAGCCTCATTGGAACGAGCTTAAGCTTCACCAAGGATAAAGCAAGCTGCTTTGGTGATCAGGCATCTGCACTTGATATCGAAGTATCGAATCCGGTATATTCTGAAAATGTTATTACGAACAGTGACATGGTGAATAATTACCGCATGAATTTTGAAAAGCTTGGAATTACCACAGAATCGGTGACAGAGGTAAGTGTAGCTGATACCCAGGGAAATGCCTGCTCCTTCTTAGTAAAGGACGATAATACGCTCATTCTGGTTGGCGGAGGCACCTACTTTGAACTAACACGTAAATAATTAAATTTGAATTTAATAAACCATGCTACGGCAAGTATAATATGGCTGTTGCATGGTTTTTTAATGATAATTTCCCTTGAACTATGATTTTGTTATGAGTAAGGAATTTAAAATACAAATTTACCTTGTAGCATATATAGTAGGTGATTAATAAGAAACAGACAGCTTCTAATTCTGTAGAATAATAATCGAAAATTGGAAAACCATATATTTACAATAATATATTTGATAGCTATGGTAATATCATTTGTGAAATGACCTATACCGATATAATGATTTTTGCATCAGATTATGTTTAATTATGCTTAATTATATTTACTATCTTTAAGATGACCCATAATGATTAACTCCTAATCTGCGCAACCATCAACCGTTATTTCACAATTAAGTCGATATCATTTTCGTCCATATATTTAATATAATTTTCTTTACATTTACATGTTTTATGATGCTTGCAAAAATGATGATATTCGTTATCCATGGAGGTGATGATATCCTTTCGGCAGTTATCGTAAATATCCTTTACCTCCTTCTTTTTCTTTTCTTGGTTAGTATAGAAAAGTGAGCATAACAGGCTTGCTGTAAATACAATCGGAAATAGAATATATTTAAATCCGAGTGTAATAGGGGTAAGTGGAGTGAAAATAAGGCTATAAATAAATTTTACATAGGTATCAATATGATAAATAATAAGATAAACCATAATAAACATAGCTATGATAGAGGCATCCAGATGTTTATCATTATACTTGAAATCAGTAACCTCTTCTTTCATTCCTTTGATACGTTTTGTTTTTTGATTCATCTGGTAGGATAATTTTTTTAACACCTTTTCGTCCGGCATGGTACACCTCGGCAATATATTCAATTGATTCTATGATTTATAATTCAATTTATGAACTGGCTGAAAGCATAATGTGAGCGTACACGCGTACCGGAAAATACACGAAGTGTGGTCTTCCGGTAAAGGTGGAAAGCAGTCTCTGAATGTTCCGAAGTACAGCGTCTTGCGACAATCAAACCCGAGTAGACGTCAAATTATTTACTCCAATCCGTCGGTTGGCATCAATAATATGTCCGGAACCTATGGATTTGTAAAATATTATATGGTATTATATCACATACCTAATAAATTAGAATTCATAGAAAGCATGGGAACTTATTTTATGTACAAACACAACAACCTATCGAAAGGCAATGTAGTTAAGCAGTTAATCCTTTTTGCTCTGCCATTCATTATTTCAAATCTGATTCAGACCTTATATAGTGTAGCTGATATGGTTATTGTCGGGCAGTTTAATGGTACGATCAGCATGTCCGGTGTAAATATCGGCGGTCAGGTAACAATGTTAATGACAAATGTTGCGGTTGGACTTAGTGCAGGAGCCACAGTATTAATAGCTCAATCAGTTGGAGCCGAAAAGACAAAACAGCTTCAAAAAATTATAGGAACCTTACTGACCTCCCTTCTCGTTGTGGCTGTTGGTATGACACTTATCATGCTAGTATTACATAGACCTATATTAAATCTGATTAACACTCCGGTGGAATCCTTTTCCGAGGCAAGCAGATATTTAATTGTCACCGCACTTGGTACTATTTTTATCTTTGGTTATAATGCATTGAGTGCAATCATGCGGGGGATGGGAGACAGCAAGAGTCCTTTGTACTTTGTTGCGATAGCGTGTGCAGCCAATGTGGTGCTTGATTTATTACTCGTCGGAGTTTTTCATACCGGTGCACTGGGTGCGGGTATTGCAACCGTGATCTCACAAGCCTTAAGCATGTTTTTGTGTATCCTATATTTAACCAGGAAGAATTTTGTCTTTGATTTTAAAATAAAATCCTTAGTGATTGATATAATACAGCTGAAGGCAATACTAAAACTAGGAATACCAATCTCCATCCAAAATTTAATTACGAACCTGTCCTTCCTGTTTATGACTTCATTGGTAAATACCCTTGGTGTTACAGCTTCGGCGGCAGTTGGAGCAGTCGGCAAATACAATGGGTTTGCTATACTCCCCGCAATTGCTATGAATGCAGCTATTTCGACTATGTGTGCACAGAATTTCGGAGCCGGTAAAGAAGACAGGGCTAAAAAGACCTGGCTGACCGGAATGGCGCTTTCCTGTGTAATTTCGTATGTTATTTTTTTCTTAACAAGATTGTTTCCAAGCGAGATTTTACAAATGTATTCGGATGAACCAGATATGATTCAGGCAGGCTTACCATATTTATTGGCTTTTAGTATTGATTACTTATTGGTGCCGATAGCCTTCAGTATGAATGGGCTATTTATTGGAGCTGGGCATACGACCTATTCCCTGTTCGTCAATATATTTTCCGGTATTATCTTACGGATTCCTATGGCATATATTCTGTGTAATGTTTTCGATCAGGGCTTGTACGGTGTCGGTCTTGCGGTTCCGATAGCAACTTTTGGAGCGATCCTATTAAATACCGGATTCTTCCTGTCCGGAAAATGGAGAGTAAGAACCATACATTTTGATGATCAAATTGAACCGGAAATAAAAGAAGAAGTGGTAGGGTAATCATCTTTGGATAACCGGAAAATGCCTTCGGAAGGAGCAATAGATATTCCCCTATATAACTTCTAGAATTATTACATTCCAAATATTTCATATATAAGCAGCAAATCTCACTAAATTTAGAGATTCGCTGCTTTATTCTTGAAAGATCTGCTCCAGTAATTCCGGATGCTCGATATATTTTCCACCTTCATATTTACCATCGCAGGTTATAAAATAATTGCTTCTCTTTAGAGATACGCCGATCGCACGAAGAGACCGGTGGGTAATCGTACCAAATTGCCGGGCTCTTAGGATTTTCTTGGCATAGGTAAGACCGATTCCAGGTATTCTTAGTAGCTCCTCATAGTCTGCACGGTTCACTTCGATGGGAAACAGATGGATATTTCGTAAAGCCCATCCTATCTTCGGGTCCAAATGCTCGGTGAGATTGGGTGCCTGTTCAGGTGTGATTTCATCGGGAGTGAAGCCGTATAATTGCTGAAGTCGGTCTGCCTGATATAACCGCCTTGCCCTCCAGGATGGCGTCTGCGTGATGGGTAGCTCATATCCTCTTGCTTCATGAACATATTGAAAATTGGTATAATAGACACGGCTTAAATGAAACTTCTTATATAAAGCCTCGGATAAAGTCATAATGGTGCGGTCCGTTTCCTCCGTACTGCCAGCCATCAGCTGAGTCGTCTGGGACATAGCAAGGTATGGATTTGATTTTCCTTTGAATTGCTTTGCATATTGCACCAGATTGCAGATTTGATGCATGGGTGTCAGAATAATTTGCTTATTCTTTTGCTTAGCAATTCTTTCATAGCCGGAATTCTGAGCCACTTCTATATTGACACTCAACCGGTTCGCGTAGCGGCCGGCTTTTTCAATTAATAAAGGATCGGTCCCCGGCATGACTTTGGCATGAATGTAACCTTTATAAAAGAGCTCTTCCCGCATGATACGAAGTGTTTCTATGATTAATTCCTCGGTATAATTCGCATTCTGATAAATCGCTGAGGTGATAAATACGCCATGCCCGTTATCCTTTGCCTGTTGGACCGATATTTCTGCAAGCTCTCTGGGCGTGTTGCAATATCTTGAGTCTGACTCCCGGCTTGCTCTGCAACTGCAATACGCACAGTTGAAAATGCATTTATTTGAAAGAAACACCTTCGGAACCTTCGGAGGCGCTTGTTTGGAATGGATATCTTGAAATAACGAGGGGTCCGGTATACTGACTTCCTCCGATTCTTCCGGTCCGTAAGTTAAATTCGCATCGGCAACATCAAAGCGTGCATCCTCCCGCATCAGTAATATCTTATTTTCAATTGATAATTTATTCTCGTGACCTATATAAACCATGAAGCGCTCCTCTTATACTCATCGATATACAATAACAGTTTGATATATTTAATGAATTACCAGTAATAAAACCAAGGTATTATATTGTAAGTATAACCCATTATAACACCTTAATTCATTAAAGTCAAACATATGTTCGAACAAGAAATCATAGATAAAGCAAAGATAAAGCAGAGATAAAGCAGAGATAAAGCAGAGATAAAGCAGAGATAATGCACAGTGTCCATAATTAAGGATCGATTTAGTAAAGATGTCTGAAAGATAGGTCTCCACTAAATAATGTGTCCACGGTTATGGGTACATTATAAGCAGAGATAAAGCAGAGATAAAGCAAAATATGTTTGACAGATATAGTGGCCTTTGTTATTCTCAAGGTAATAAATTCCAAAGTAAGGTCCTATGCCACATAGGCCTTAAGATAAGGAGATGCTTATGAAGCCGCTTGATGTAATTAAAGAACATGTTATATCCGACGAAAATGCCCGAAAATACTTAAATAACAGTGAATACTCCGAATTCTTATCAATAATGCCGGAGATTCGGGCCAGTCAAATGAAAGCTCTGATCGTAAAACCAATTGCCCAATTTACTGTAATTAATGAATTGTATTTTCGCACCAGATGGGCAGAGCTGATTCATAGTCTGTACGGTGAAAATCAGGTAACTTTATTGGAGGTTGCATCAGGGGATGCTGACATGATACCGCAGGCATTGTCGCGTTCCAATCCGGGCAGTACCTACATAGCCGCAAATATGAATAAGATACTGAACGAAAGTCTGCTTAACAGAACGAAGGACCTTTCAATAAAAATGCTTCTGGTAGACGATGATGCAGCAAATTTAAAGAGTCACATCGGTTCTGATTCTGTTGACATCATCGCATTCCAACATGGAGTAAATGATGTTATTCAGGCGATTTTATGCGATCAGGTCGGTGTGGATACTATTTACTCCGATTGGATGGACACACTTCCAAAAATGATAGAAATCATACAGAAACAAGTGCAGGAGGGGACCCTCGAGCAGAATGCTAAGCCGGCTTTTCTAGGATTAGTGAGTACTTTGCTTGACATACTTAAGGAAAATGGAATCATTGCCATGAATCATTACATGTTCCAATTGGATTTGGACTGGGGATACCCGGCTGATCTATTCGAAAATTTTATGCCTTTGGTCAGGGGCTGGATATCCGAATTATCCGGATGCAAAGAAGTATATATCGACAAATTTGACAGCCAGTGGTGGATTTTTCTAAAAAAGCAGTAAACCGGCGGAAAGAAGAGCGCGATTTCTATTTATTCCTCCACGATGGCATATATGTTACGGATGAAATAGGATATTAATCGTGTTACAAAGTATTCCGATTGACAAACTTCGAATTGCATGTTAGACTAATAATGGTTACTATTATTACATTTATTGTTATAATTTTAATATATTTAACATAACCCACACTCTTACGGGGTGGAATATGATGGTATTAGAACCATATTTATAGAATTGAAAATATAATTCCTGCAGGGTATGATAAGTATAAGGAATTTAGTTTAATAGGTTATTTCTTGCGAATGAATTTGTTATAAATTTAACATTATTGGTTGAAAATTTCATGATATGTAAATTACATTCATGATGTATTTGTATGATTATCAACGAATAATGAAATACTTAGCTTAATTTAAAAATACATGTAAATATGATTTATGACAAAATAGTATTATTTGTAACGAAATAATTGACGAAACGGGATGGTTTTGTTACAATGCAATTAAAAATTGATTAAGGAGTAGCTATGGAAAAACGAATTGTAATTATCGGTGCCGGTTACGCTGGTATTTTAACAGCAAAAAAACTGGCTAAAAAGTTCAAAAAGAATAATGATGTTACCATTACAATTATCGACAAAAATCCCTTCCACACGATGCTCACGGAGCTACATGAAGTAGCTGCAAATCGTGTAGATGAGGATAGCATTAAAATCAACTTAAAAAAAGTTTTTGCCGGAAGAAAAGTTGATGTTAAGCTTGATACGGTAACCTCAGTAGACTATGATAAAAAAATAGTTGTTGGCTCCAACGAATCTTATAAGTTTGATTACTTAGTAATTGCAGCAGGTTCAAAGCCTACCTTCTTCGGAATACCCGGAGCGGAAGAGTTTACTTACAAATTATGGTCCTATGAGGATGCTGTTTTATTAAGAGAACATATTCATAATACATTCCGTATCGCTTCATGCGAACCGAATGAAACTGAAAGAAAAAGATTATTATCGTTCTATGTTGTTGGCGCAGGATTTACCGGTGTAGAGATGATTGGTGAATTGGCGGAATATGTTCCTTTTCTTTGTGAAAAATATGACATAAAGAGAAGTGATGTAACCTTAGTAAACGTGGATGGTTTAAGTAGACCAATTCCAAACTTACCGGAAAAGCTTTCCGGAAAGGTTTCAAAAAGACTCGAAAAAATGGGTGTCAAACTTATCATGAGCGCGTTTGTTACAAATGTAACAAAGGATAGCATAGAATTAAAACAAAATGATAAGGTTCAGACCTACAGTGTTGGTACAATTATTTGGGCAGCAGGTATCCAAAGTGCGGATGTAACGAAGGAAGCAGGCACCAATTTAGAATTAGTACGAGGCGGACGCATTCAGGTAGATTCACATCTTCGTTCCACCAAGAACCAGAATGTATATGTAATTGGTGATAATATGTACTTTGTTCCGGAAGGTGAAGAACGTCCAGTACCTCAGATGGTTGAAAACTGCGAGCAAAGCGCTCATACCTGTGCACATAATATAGTGGCTGCAATTACCGGTAAAGGCGAAATGGAAGTTTACAAACCCGCATTCCATGGTGTCATGGTATGTGTAGGCGGACGCTACGGTGTGGCCCATGTTGGTTTGCCGAATCACTTCTTCAGCTTACCTTCCTTCTTTGCAATGTTTGCAAAGCATTTTATCAATATAATTTATTTTATACAGGTTCTTGGCTGGAATAAAATATTCAATTACGCAAAACATGAGTTCTTTACGATAAGAAATAACAGAAGTTTTGTTGGCGGACATTTCTCCAATAAAACGCCAAGCTTCTTATTAGTAGCATTAAGATTTTGGCTTGGTGCCGTATGGTTATTTGAAGGTATTATGAAGATCGTGGATGGCTGGTTTAAAGCACCGAAGCTTACCGGATTCTTCGGCGGTGCTAATTCCTGGTATAACAGCATTTTAGGTATTGTAGAAACCTCCGCAGGTGCTGATACTGTTAGTGCAGCTACGGGAGCAGGAGCTGATGTAGCAGCTGATGCAGTTAGTGCAGCAACCGGAGCAGCCGGTGGAGCAGTAGAAGCAATTGGTCAGGTACTTGCTGACTGGAATATCCTTGGTTTGGTTAAAGTGATTTTTGTCAGCGGTAAGACGCTTGCAGAATCTAAAATCAGTGATTATGCATTTAAGCTTGATATCCCTGCAATGAACTGGTTTATTGACAAACTCATTTTACCGAAGGACGGTGTACAGCTTGCAATGCAGATTTTCATTGTTGTTGCAGAAATTTTAATCGGTCTTGCACTTATGGGTGGACTATTTACAACCCCTGCAGCTGCCTTATCCTTAATACTGCAATTCATGTTCGTATGTACAACCGGTTTATATTTAGGAACCTTCTGGATGATTTTTGCCGGTATCGCTGTATTAATTGGCGCAGGCAGAACCTTTGGTCTTGACTATTATGCAATACCAGGCCTAAAGAAAGTATGGAAAAAACTACCATTCGTTAGAAAGTGGTATATTTATAATGATTAATGATGTTAAAACAATGGATGAGAATATCCAGAAAATATGGTACGATGAGGCATTCGATCTAGTAAAGGCAGAGATCAATAATACCTTATCCAAGTCGCCGATCGTTATCCGCGAGTACACAAAACATTTACTGGCTTCTCAGGGGAAATATATCCGTGCTGCTTCAGTTTTAATCTGTGCAGAGGATAAAGAGGGAATGATTCATCCCGATGCAGTTAAAATCGCAGCGTCAATTGAAATATTACATCTAGCTACACTGGTTCATGATGATGTAATTGACAATGCTGATTTACGCAGAGGAAATATCACCCTTCAGAAGAAATACGGAAAAAGAACTGCAGTAATTTGCGGTGACTATTTGTTAAGTGTATCCCTCCGTATGGCGGCCTCTATATCCAACAGACAGGATTTTTTAAATCTTAATATGCCAGATTATGTAGAAAAAGTTTGCCTTGGCGAACTGAACCAGCATATAAATAATTACAATGTAAATTTGACATTTTTTAATTATTTGAAAATTATATCGGGAAAGACAGCTGCTCTGTTTGAAGCTTCCTTTTTTGCAGGTGCGTTATTTACCGGCATCAGCGAGGCTGAAGCAAAGAAATACAGAAAATTGGGTAATTACATCGGTATGATTTTTCAGTTGACGGATGACTGCATAGATTTTGAAAATACGGTTGAAACGGCGAATAAGCCGGTACAATCGGATTACGAACAGGGCGTCATAACACTTCCGCTCATTCATGCACTGAAACAATTAGGTGATTTCAGAGCGAAGGCTCAAGGCAGTGGAGTATCCCGTAGTGAGATTAATGAAGCGGTATCTAAAACAGGTGGTCTGGATTTCACTCGCCTGATTGTACGCAAGTATTACAATAAATCCATGAAAATAGTGGATGATTTGGATATTACGGACAATAAAAAGGATAAACTTATTATGTTATTAAATAAGGCATCCCGTACAGCATAAGGACAGTTTGATGATTCAGCTATGTCAACTACTTTACCTTCTGGTAGAGTTGGTTGACAGACGCTGAGTAAGTTAGGTGGACATTGTGGTAAAAAGATTTTTAGGTTATGTTGAAATTAGGACTAAGATTACCAGTACCTTTGCTTTTCTGATGACGATTGCTTATCTGATTTATAAGCAGCAGACTCTAAACTGGGAACTTACTTTAATTTTTTTCGGAGCAATGTTTATGTTTGATTTAACTACGACAGCAATTAACAACTACATAGATACGAAAAACAATCATCAGAAATTACAGTTTACAAGAAAGACAGCACTTGTGATTATTTATATTCTATTTGGTATAAGTGCTGCTTTGGGATTGTATTTGGCCTATCTTACCGACATTGTTGTATTAATTGCAGGTGGAATTTGCTTTCTATGTGGAGTATTTTACACCTATGGACCGGTTCCCATATCCAGGCAGCCGCTTGGCGAGGCCTTATCCGGAATATTTTATGGGTTGCTGATACCATTTATTATATTGTATATTAACATGCCTTCCGGATATTTTTTGTCATTGAATGTTAATTTTCAGACAATATCCCTAGTATTAGAAATAAGGCCAATCATATCCTTATTACTTCTGTCGATAATACCCTTCTGTACCACTGCCAATATTATGTTGGCAAACAATATATGTGATTTAGAGAAGGATATTACCGTGAAGCGACACACCTTGCCTTACTACATTGGAGAAAAAGCGTTATCCCTGTTTGCTGGGTTATATTATACAACCTATGCAGCAACCATACTTTTGGTAGTATTTAAAATGCTTTCTCCATTATGCCTGCTATCTTTACTTACAATCTTTATTGTACAGAAGAATATTAAGATATTCTTTAAGAAACAGGATAAGGCTACCACATTTATAATAGCCATTCAGAATTACATCATAATCATGGGTGCAAATTCACTAATGATTTTTATTAGTACCTTTATTGGCTAGTTATAGACTTCATTATTACTTGAGTTTATTTTACCTGCTTATTAAGTAAGGTTTAAAATAAAAGAAAAATTAGGAGGAGATTTAATTATGAAAAAACTTTTAACCTTATTACTGGCATTAACGTTAGTAATGACAATGTTTACCGCATGCGGTAAGAAAAATGAAGGCACACCTGATACAGATCCTACAACAGCACCTACTGAGGCACCTGCTGATGATGCTGATCCTACAGAAGCACCTGCTGATGATGCAGCAGCTACAGCAACAGCTAAAACTGGTCTTGCAATTGTTACAGCTCTTGGCAAATCCAAGAATGCAGCTGCAGATGCTGACGGTTTAGCAGAAGTTGACTCTACTGTTGTTGCAGTATTAGTTGGCGAAGACGGCAAAATCGTAGATTGCAAAATTGACGTAGCTCAGACTAAGATGAACTTCAATGCAGAAGGTAAGCTTACAACTGATATCGCAACAAAATTCAAGTCCAAACAGGAACTTGGTGCTGAATACGGTATGGTTGGTAAATCCGATATCGGCAAAGAATGGAATGAGCAGGCGAATGCATTTGCTACATACGTAATTGGCAAAACTATTGATGAAGTAAAAGGTATCGCTTTAAACGAAGAAGGCAAAACTACAGATGCTGACTTAGCTTCTTCCGTAACTGTACATGTGAATGAATTTATCGATGCAATTGACAAAGCTGTTGCAAGCGCTCAGAATTTAGGAGCTTCTTCTACAGATAAGCTTGGACTTGGTATCTCTACAGATATGGCTAAATCCAAAGATGCAACTGCAGAAGCTGACGGTTTAGCTCAGGCTTATTCTCACTATGTAGTTACAACAACTGATGCTGCAGGTAAAATCACTAGCTGTGTAATTGATGCTTCCCAGGGAAATGTTAACTTCAATGCTACCGGTGTTGTTACTACTGATTTAACTGTAGCTCCTGAGTCAAAGCAAGTTCTCAAGGATGCTTATGGTATGAAAGCAAAATCCGGTATCAGCAAAGAGTGGTATGAGCAGGCAAACGCATTTGCTACTTATGTAACCGGCAAAACCTTAGACGAAGTTAACGGTATTGCAATGACTGATGGATATGCAACTGACGCTGATCTTTTAAGCTCCGTAACAGTACATATCAATGCATTTGTTGAAGTTATCAACAAAGCAGTAGCTCAATAATTGATAAGTAAAATCTGTTAACAGTTTACACAATAACTTTTGGGGGCAGGGTTACTGCCCCTATTTTTATTAAGGAACGAAAGGTGATTATCTTGAGTAGAAAAATATTGACGATTTTAGTAATGATTATTCTAATTTGTAGCTTATCCGCTTGCAATAATACGAAAAAGGTACGTTTTGAGGCTACCTTCCTTGAATTATTCGATACGGTTACTACTATTGTGGGCTACACAAAAGATCAGGATGAATTCTCGGAATATGCTCAGATCATCTATGACAAGCTAGGCGAATATCACAAATTATATGATATCTATAATGACTACGAAGGTATTAACAATATAAAAACCATTAATGATAACGCCGGTATTGCACCGGTTAAGGTGGATCAGAGAATTATCGATTTGCTCCTTTTTTCAAGGGAAGCTTACCAGCTAACCGAGGGGAAAGTAAATGTGGCATACGGCGCAGTGCTATCTATCTGGCATGATTACCGAACAGAAGGTATCGATGACCCTGTGAATGCGAAATTACCTCCGATGGATGTCTTAAAAGAAAAGGCAAAACATACGGATTTTAATAAAGTTATGATCAATGAAGAAGAATCCACTGTTTATTTAGAGGACCCTAAAATGAAGCTGGATGTTGGTGCAATCGCCAAAGGCTACGCAACAGAAAAGGTTGCTTATATCGTTTATGAAAGCGGATTTACCAGTGGGTCCTTAAGTGTGGGAGGAAATGTACGGACCTTAGGAGCTAAGGCTGACAGTAAAGAAGACTGGAAGGTAGGTATTCAAAATCCTGACACAGAAAGCGATGAAACTAATTTATATATCTTAAATTTGAAAAATATGTCACTGGTTACCAGCGGCGTATACGAAAGATTTTATGTTGTGGAGGATAAGCAGTATCATCATATCATCGACCCGAAAACCTTAATGCCGGCGAACTATTACGCCTCCGTTTCTATATTAACGAAGGATGGCGGTCTTGCGGATGCCCTCTCTACCGCTGTATTTAATATGCCCTTTGAACAAGGACTGGCATTAGTAGAAAGCCTGTCGGATACAGAAGCATTATGGGTATACAGTAATGGTGATGAGAAATTCAGCAGTGGCTTTGAAAGCTATATCAATAAGTAAGAAGGATTTTCATATCGTAATCAAGTTGATCTTGTTTAAGGATAAAACAAAACCGGTATAGCAGTTATTCTTCTTGATACAATTATAATAATAAGCATCTCTTCAATCCTCCTGATGAATTTATTTCTTAGGAAGATTTTTAGGAGATGTTTATTATTTTTTATTATTTTGAATTATTTTTACAATAATGGAAATAATGAGGATTATGAAAAGATATTCATAAGGAGGATTTTAAATGAAAGTTAAAATCACATTATTAACATTATGTATTCTGATTACATTGCTTACAGGATGTGGAACCAACGATGATGATGGAGCAACACCTACACCGACCGGCGGAGCAGCAACGCCGACTACAGCAGCGTCCACCACGGCACCAACGCCGACAACTACTGCTGAGACAACACCGACGGGCGGAGCCGATGTGGTGACTACCGCTTCAATCGTTAATACAGAGGAAGCATTTTTGAATGCAATCAGTACAAAAGGAACCTGGATTATCTGTCTTCTAAAGGATATGACATTGAATCAGGATCTTGTTTTGGATGGCGAATTCAAAAACGGAAAACAGGATGAAAACGGTAATGACTTAATTCAGAGAAAGATCGCTTTATACGAACAGGATGAAAACAGGAAGGTAACAGCACGTTATACCTTGACTGCGCCGAAACTTACCGTTAACAGTCCGGAAGCAAGAATTCAAAGCGGAACATTCGTTGGTGATATTTATGTGAATGCGAAACACTTCCAGCTAGTAGACGCAAAGGTTGAAGGAAATGTATATTTCATGACAGATGAAGCAGAAACTTCATTTGAAATGGATGCGACCAGCAGTATTACAGGAAAGAAAGAGAAAGCACCACAATAGTAATAGCTTAAGAAGTACCGCTTTTCTGGTATCAGTATTATTTATGATAAGCTGACACCGGAAAAGCGGTTTTTTTGTTGGCAATATATTGCTTCAATAAAGATTATTTTAGGCAATTACGAAACTCATATAAGATATTAATTACACATACAACTATACTACTCGAGAGCAGATGTAAGCCCCTCTAAATCTGCTGTTAGCATGGCTAAAAGCTCATTTATAGCAGTTGTGATTTCCAAAATAGTTACCCTTTTGTTAATGCTCTTATCGCGTGTGATGATTTCTACAATACCTTCCCCAACATTTCTTGGACTTACAATTACCCGGATAGGTATACCGAATAAATCGGCATCGGAGAACATAACTCCCGGTCTTACATTTCTTTCATCATAGAGAACCTCAATTTTTTCCTTAAGTAATGTTTCATAGATAGAATCTGCACAGGCTTTTGCATGTTCGTCATCCGCGCGGAGACAGCAGAGATGGACCTGCCAAGGGGCGATGGTAATGGGCCAGATCGGGCCATAATCATCATGACGGGCTTCGCAGACAGAGGCTGCAAGGCGACCGACGCCGATTCCATAACAACCCATGATTGGATTTTGAAGATTGCCATCCTTGTCGCTATACTGCATATTCATTGCTTTTGAATATTTAATTCCGAGCTGAAAGATATTACCCACTTCTATGCCGCGGGAAATGGTAATGGAGTGCCTACCGCATTTTGGGCAAATTCCGCCTTCTTTTATCTTAGCAAGATCTAGATAATCCACAGATCCGTAATCTCTTTCAATTTGAAAACCAAGGTAGTGATAACCCTCTTGATTACCCCCACAGGCAAGGTTACTGATATTTTGCAGAGATAGATCGAAAAGAACAATAAACTGTCCGGAAAGCTTATAAGGGCCGATATAGCCGTCGTTTAAGCCGCTTTCCTCTGTAATCAGAGCAGGATGGATTTCCTCTTTTAGATGCTTAGTCAGCTTGGTTTCATTGATATCCAAATCGCCGCGGATAAATACTATAACATATTCATCGGTCAGATTCGTTTGATATACGACAGCCTTACAGGTGTTTTCTACAGGGATATTTAAGAAGACTGCTACCTCCTCAATCGTAGAAGCGTTCGGGGTGTGTACCAGCTGAATTTCCTCTGAGGGATGGGTATTACTATTATGAATAACGCTTACCGCAGCTTCCAAATTAGCTTTATAATCACAATCCGTACAGATTGCGATCGAATCTTCACCGATCGGAGTCAACAACATAAATTCATGTGAAATATTACCGCCCATCATACCGGAATCCGATGCAACTGTGATTACTTCAGGAATCCCGGTTCTTGCAAAAATCCTTTCGTAGGCATGATAGCATTTTTCATAGTAGGCCTCCAAGTCCTTCTGGGAGGTATGGAACGAATAAGCATCCTTCATTGTAAATTCACGTACTCGGATTAATCCGGCCCGGGGGCGGGCTTCGTCCCGGAATTTTGTTTGGATTTGATAGATCATAAAGGGATATTTAACATAGCTCTGTGCATATTCCCGAACCATTTGAACGGCTACTTCCTCGTGGGTCATACCTAACACCATGGAGCTGCCGTTTCTGTCTTTAAAACGTATGAGCTCGCTTCCGACACTATTCATACGCCCTGATTCCTCCCATAAGGAGCCGGGTAGAGCAACCGGAAACTGCACTTCCTGACCATCAATCCCATCCATTTCTTCTCTGATTATCTGCTCAATCTTCTTCAGGATTCTCTTAAGAGGTGGATAGGAGGAATAGATACCGTTCGCTACATATTTCATATAACCACCACGTACCATTAGCGCATGGCTGTCGATGACACAATCGGACGGTCTTTCCTTAAATCTGTCTCCTACTAGATTTCTTAACTTCATACAATAACCTCCTGGTCTTATTATTTTATTATTATTTTTATTATTATTTGGTTGTGGCAAGATTGACATACCTGTATTTTTTTGAAATCTTTTATTCCCAGTTGTTACAACATCCATAAGTTATGTTACACTATCCACAATTTTATAGTGTAATGTTCTAGCACCTAATTTGATTACTTTATTTTCTGGGATTACATTATCCTTATATAAAAGCATGTAATAAAAAAGCCCCAAGTCAAATAAATCGACTTAGGGCGGATAAGTCCGCGTTACCACCTAATTTCAGAGAAATCTCTGCACTCATACAGTACGAAGCATATAGAAAACCGGATACTGCATCCCTATAACGGTGGAATTCCGGTGAGGCCTACTTCGCGGGGGTTCGGTTCACAGCTCCAAGATGGGTTCGATATTTCGTCCTTAAAGATTTGCACCAGCCATCTTCTCTCTGAAAATTCTGAAATATCTACTATTTCTTTTCTTCGCTTTTTGATATTTTCTGAATTCTAGCATAGAAACCTTGGGAAGTCAACAGCATGTTGTAGTAGAATGACTTTTAAATTTGGTAGGCCAAATTGCTTTTCTCATACACAGAGTATATAATATTAGCAATAATAAACGAAGAGCAGAATAATCAGATAGAATAATAATAAAAGCGTCGAATAAAAAATAACTGAATAACTAATAGTCACAAAGAAAGGTCTGTATATCATGATAAATAAAGAAAGAATCGTCAAAGAGTTTTGCTCACTGGTGGCCATAGATGCGGAGTCCTTTCAGGAAAGAGCTATGGCGGATGCCCTGACGAAAATGTTACTGGAGCTTGGATTTACCGTAGAGGAGGACGGAGCAGGAGAGTATTATCAGGGAAACTGCGGTAATATCTACGGTTATTTGGACGGAGAATTAGAGGGTGATCCTATTCTTTTTTCCGCACATATGGATACGGTAAAGCCGGGAATACATAAAGTGGCGGTCATACAGGCGGATGGGAGGATAACCAGCGACGGATGTACGGTGCTTGGAGCAGACGATGTTGCGGGTATTGTTTCAATTATTGAGGCAATTCGTACAATAAAGGAGCAAGGAATCCCACACCGCAGTCTGGAAGTTTTATTTCCGATTGCAGAAGAGGTTTATCTTAAGGGAAGCGATGTTTTTGATTATAAGAAAGTGAAAGCCAAGGAGGCATATGTGCTTGATCTTGATGGGCCGGTAGGAACTGCAGCCCTGAAAGCACCTACCGTAGAAGCCTTTACTGCAAAGTTTATCGGGAAAGCCTCCCATGCTGGCTTTGCACCGGAACAGGGGATTAATGCAATCCGGATTGCGGCGGAAGCGATTACACTTATCCAACAGGGTCGAATTGATGAAGAAACTACGGCTAATATCGGACTAATCGAGGGAGGCAAGGCAAAAAATATTGTACCTGAGGAATGTATCCTTAGGGGTGAGGTGCGAAGCCTAAAGCACGAAAAGGCTTTATCAGAGGTGGCCAATATAGAAGGAATATTCCGTGATATTGCTGCAAAGAACAAAGCAAATCTCGAGTTTGAGACCTCCTTCGGATGCCTCGCCTATGATATTGATCGAAATCATCCGGTAGTGACTCGTTACGAGAAAGTATGCAAGGAGCTTTGCTATGAGTACCGTTTTACCGATACCTTTGGTGGCAGCGATAACAATAACTTTGTCAGAAATGGCATCACAGGAATTGTCCTGTCCTGTGGTATGCATAAGGTACATTCCTGCGAGGAATATACCCATGTTGAAGATTTGGTAAAATGCTGCAGTATTGTAATGAAATTAATGATCAGCAGAAGCTAGGTATCTATTAAGGGTATATATTTACTTCTCGCATTCAGAAAGTTCTCCAGACATTTCATTATTTCGAGATCGGAAAGCTTGTTTAAGCTCCTTTTCCTAATAGATAAATACGGATAAAAATTTGTTGAATTTTTATAAAAATTTTTATTTGTAACTTTAAACTATAATATCAAAACGAATAACAGAAGATTATATTCGGTCATGTTTAAGAGATATGTTGACTGATTATAAGAGGAAATAATTAATTTTGTCATATGGACAGGCTATATTACGATGTTGGGATAAGTCCTATGCAAGATCATACCACAGATAAATCTACTAATCCCTAGGATTATTACAAATTCTGTTTTTATCTTACTTTTATTACAGATAATAAAATCGAATATAAGGCGATCAGAGAAGATTGGGTCAGAACATATGATTATATACATGCTGATTGGATTTATATAGCTTTAGAACAAAATTATTAACGTGAAATATAACAAAAATAATAATAAATACCTAGAATGTATTGGTAATAATTTCATAGAATCTAGTGTAAGCAAAAAACGTTTTTATGTAAGCGAATACAAAAGACCGGTAAAACGTGAGAATCATTATGGGTACGCCTAGGAACCCGGTACCGGTGATAATTATGGGATGGCCGCAGGTGGCGGCAGAATGGAGGTAAACATGAAACAAAGGAGGTTTATGTTCCGCATTTTATCAATCTTATGTATGGTCAGCATGTTAACGGTAACGATGACACCTACCCAGGTAGCAAAGGCAGCAATTACATCTTCAGGTTTTTTAAAGGCGAACGGAAAAGTATTACGCAACAATAATGGCAATGGTGACATCGTACAACTTCGTGGCACGAATGCAGGTGGCTATTTATTGCAAGAATTTTGGATGACACCGACGGCTTACAGCTCCGGACAGTATACAGTAACCTGCGAAATGGATATCTATGAGACTTTAACGGCTCGCTTTGATGAAGCAACCATGAGGGAACTGGTAGAGGTTTATCAGGACAATTATTGGACAGAGGCTGATTTTGACCGATGTCAGTCACTGGGTATGAATTGCATTCGCCTACCCTTCTGGTATATGAATCTGGTTGATTTTAACGGTAATATTCTTCCGAATGCATTTACCCGTATGGACTGGTTTGTTCAGGAGGCAGGGGAGAGAAATATTTATGTTATACTGGATATGCATGGTGCTCCGGGATCCCAAAATGGCAGTGATCACTCCGGTATTGACGGGGGTAGTAATAAAGTAGGGGCTTCCGAGTTCTTCTTTGGAAGTAATGCTTATAATAATCAGCAAAAATTCTATGACCTTTGGTATCGTATTGCCCAACACTATAACGGTAATCCAACAGTAGCAGGCTATGATCTGCTGAATGAACCCTATTGTACCTACCGTTACAATTCTGGCTACTCTGATGATTATTTGCATAGTACATTATGGAGTATTTATAATAACGCTTACAATGTCATTCGTTCAGCAGATCCGAATCACGTGATTATCATGGAAGCAACCTGGAATCCAGTGGATCTACCCAATCCCTCCACCTATGGGTGGACCAATGTTATGTATGAATATCATAATTATCTTTATGATGATTATGATAATGCCAACGGCGGACAGGTAAGTAGTATGCAGGGTAAGATAAACAGTATTAAGAACCAGAACTACAATGTGCCCAGTTTGATGGGTGAATTTAATTTTATGAGCAATACTTCCGCTTGGCAGCAGGGTCTGCAGCTTCTAAATGATTCGGGCTTTAGCTGGACTTCCTGGACCTATAAGGTAACCGGTACCAACAATAACTGGGGGATCTATAATCAAAATGTAACCGCAGCAAATGTAGCTACCGATTCGGAAGCGACAATACGTTCCCGTTGGTCAAATGTGGATAGCTGTACTCCGAATACTACATTAATTAATGCCATTCAGCCGTATTTTACAGCCGGACAGACCAATTATCCGGTGGCAAACATAGCAAACGGTGACTATTATCTGACTTCCGTGGCAAATAGTAAGGTGGTCTGTGCGGATAACACCGGTACTGCTCCATTAATCGCAAACCGTGATGCCTATGGTGGTGCCTGGGAAAAGATTACAATTGTGAATAACAGTGACGGTACCATCTCATTTCGATCGGGAGCCAATGATGATTACGTATGCGCAGTGATCGATGAAAGCAGCCAGTTGCTTGCAAGAAGCGATGCTATTAATGCCTGGGAAAAGTTTATTCCTTATAAGGTAACGGATACACAATATGCCTTTAAGTCCGTGGCAAATAATAATTTCGTAAAAACTGACATAAATAATAATGGGGTTCTCTATGCAAATAGTGGTTCTATTGCGGGAGCATGGGAGGTATTTTACATCACTCCGATTAATCAGACCTCATCTGCAACATGGTTCCAAAAATTTACGGGAAGTTCAGGCTTTAGTGCAGGCACCAATGCTTCGGTGGCCTATGATTCCTCTACTGCTAATGCCAGCACCACGGGAAGTGTAAAGCTAACCGTAACTTCTTCCGGTGATCCGGGCACAACGGCTCGCTGCGTGAAAGTTACACCGCAAAGCGGAGCTTCCGTGGATGCCACGGGTAAAAACTACTTAAACTTCTACGTAAGGGATACCCAGGGTGTAAATACCATCAAGGTAACTCTCGTTGACAGCAGTAATGCTGTTTGGAGCACCTGGACTTCTGCTCAGTCGGTTCAAAACCAATGGACTAAGATATCCCTGTCCTTGAGCCAGACGACCGGGATTAATAAAGCTGCAATCAAGGAAATACGAATCGGTGAATGGAATACAGGTACTTATTATATTGATGATATTTACTTTGCTACGAATTCAGGGGATGGAATACCGACAAATTAAGAGGACTGATATTTTGCTTATCCGTAGTGTAAAGACTTTGGATAATAGGATATGGGAAAACCATAGATAATGTAAAATGATACAAAGAGCGGATACCCCAAGAAGTCGTTTCCTTTTCACGATTTCTTGGGGTGTTTGTAATAACACCATTGAAAGAAATATCTAATTCGTATAACACCCTTCACAGAAATCAAGTAATTAGCAATAACACTATTCACAGATGTTAAGCAATTAGCAATATCAACATTCACAGAAATCAAGTAATTAGCAATAACACCCTTCACAGAAATCAAGTAATTATCAATAATATCCTTCACAGATATGATGTAATTTGCATTACATCATTCAAAGTTAATATGTAATCAGCAATAACACTATTCACAGATATTAAGCAATTAACAATAACACCCTTCGCAGTTATTATGTAATCCATTATGTAATCCGTATCTTCATAATATTGAAATCGGATAATACAGGTCGCATTCGCAGTAATGCTTATTGCATTTGGAATAATTGATTCGTTCAAAATGAAAATCCTGGGTTAGATTGAACTGTATGGTTGGCATCCAGGTTTCAGATATGTATCGCCAAATCATTTGCAGATTTTTCGAGGAAAGCTCTTCGGGACGATGTGGACCCATATAGGTAAAGACCCCATATTTGTGGGGTTTAATGTGCTTTACCTTCATATTCGGGGCAAGAATTGAATTCTGGTCAACCTGAATGGAGGGCTGATAATAGGTAAATCCACTAAAATTCCTCGGGACAAGAGTATAGCCGATATAGACATCCTTCTCCACCGGATTAAGAACCTCCGGACGAGTATTATAGAAGAAATCCACGCCGTACTTGGTGGCAATCTGCTTCTCCATATTCTCTATAACATCAACCTCATATTCCAGTCCGGCAATAGTAAATCCCGGAAGTACCGTGATGGATCGAAAGAAAATAAGTCCATCCCCTGCACAGTTCATGAAATCTGCATTAAAACGGTCCAAAATCTTAAGTTCAAAGGGTTTTCGTCTCCATTTTGCAGGTGTTGTATTATATTCTTCCTTAAAAATGCGGTTATAAGTTCGTTCACAACCAAAGGAGAATTTGGAGGATATAAATTCAATGCTGTTTCGGTCATTGATTAAATCACCCAGAGATTGCGCGATTCTTCTCCTGCGTACATATTCCATAATACCTGTTGAGGTCGCTCCCTTCCAGATACGAAGCAAATGGAATTTTGATATATTAACATTCTCGGAGATATTATCGAGAGTAAGTTCCTCAAGAAGGTTATTCTCGATATATTCGGTTGTATGTTTTATGATTTCCAGTAGATAATTATCCATTGTGTTCCACCTGTCAGTGTATTTCAGTTATATTATTTATGAAGATAATTGCGGTTCGTCTGATATTGGTCGGAATTTGCTTATGAGTGGAACGGAGAAGCAACACTCATATTACTTAATGTATCAAAATAAGCTTATCCGATCCTAAACGTAGAGTTAAAAGTTCATTAAAATATATGACCATACGGCTCCTGAATGGGATTAATACTCCACGATTTTGGTATATCGCCGTAAGGGGTAGTCCCCATCATGAGTTTCTCCGCATAGCATCCGGGACATATCACCGACAGGAGTGATTCTCGTCGCACCTGCTCTTAAGAGACGCTCGGACAGCACCTCCCATTCATCATTTCCGCACAGTAGGCCGACCGTCTGCAAATACCCTTTATACCGATGAAGTCTTGATAGGATGTTCTCCCTGGGTAAGGCTTTCACCCAACAGTTACCGTGAGCAAAGGAAACTTCAAGTTTCTGATCCGCTGATGCAGTGATGTTGCACCGTTTCCCTTTGTAAATACGTTTGTTGTCCGCCCTAGCGGTAAGCTCCTGGTTGTATAGCAGTAGAGTTAGCTGTGCCTGCATGCCTATAGTTATCGGAGGATAATTTTCGGAAGCATGATCGAGAATGCTTAAAAATCTTTCACAGAATTGATGTACTGCCGTTATTCGGTCCGTATCAATAAATATCCCCTGACAGGAGCTGCATAGTAATTGCTTTGTACTTAACATATGATGAGCAAGACCGGCTAAGGCTTCCTCGGTCAACCCCTTTTCCGTTATATATGCAAAACTCATCTTGTGTCCCCACTCGATGATTCTTGTATTTGGAGTAGCAAGTCTTCTTACAGACAAGGTTGCCGTATCACCGCCCCAAACCACGATAGCATCGGCACACTTCGCCATTCGCTGCATGGCTGCGATATCATTGGAAAGAGTATCGAAGACATAGATATATTCAGCCAATATAGGCTCTAATCGAATTAACTCCGTTAAGAGTAAGAGGGAGAAACTCTGATCCACTGCAGGGAGCTTTAAGATATTGATGTTTCCGGCTAGCAGCCCTTCGATGACACTATATACCGGAAGTCCGTCAACATTTCCGGCCGCAATATGAAATAATACACCAAGAGGCATTATTCTCTTATGAATCGGATGTTTCTCATACAAAGGGGTTCCACTTTGTACCTTATCGTAATTACTTCCAAGCTCCGTTTTCAACTTATATAACAGGCTTTCTTTTCGAAACATACGAATCACCTGCGTTACCTGTTCGGGAGATACCTGCGACTCCAGGCATAACTGATCGATTAGGTCAGAATATGTCCCTCTTTCTACCAGCTGTGCTAGCTTATCACAGGCTTCTATCACAAGCAGGGGAGAAAGAAGGGGTTTTTGTAATGTTCTGCAGATCTGTTTCTCTAAGGTCGGAAGTACCGTATTGATTTTCTGTGAGTCTAGCATCACTCCATTGATTAGAATCATGATTGCGCACCTCCAAGGAGCTCCGCGGCACCAGCCGCACAGGTCTTAATGTCGGTTACACCCACACGACCGAGAATTTCAAAGTAAGGAGCTGTTAATCCGCAGCCGCATTCCTTCCCGTCGTGTAAGATACCCAGATCGTCGGTCATAACACTGGTTAAAGGCATGCTTTCTACCATGGGTGTCAGAAAGTTTACCAGACCTACTTTGCCATTTTCCACCGGCAGCAGTGTATTCACATCACGGATGATGACTCTGCTGTAAACAGGAACATGGAAATGATGATTCTTGCAGTCACAATAGATAATCGGATGCTCCACTGCCCCAAAGAATTCCTTCACATTATATTCTTTGATACCCAGTACTTCTTCAATTAAGGCATAGAGTACATCCTTTTCCACTTTTTCCGTGTAGAACTGTTTCCACCCTCCTCCAAGAAGTACCATGGAACTCTTGGGTAAATGTAATTGCAGCCCTGCCTTTTTCAGCTCTGTTAAGAAAAAGTAAAGATAGGAAGGAAAACCAATTAATCTTACCGGAACTGGCTGACGACTATACCGTAAGAGTGCCTTCTTAAGTCCCAATAAATCAAGTTGATAACCTTCCGGTGACGGCTTTAATGCATAAGTCCGACGGATAGCAGGTGCAAAAAAGGTAGCACCAAAGGCCGTCTTTGAAATCACAGTATGGTTATTCTTATCCGGCTTATAACCAAGCAGAATATAATTCACCGGTTTTAAGGAGAACAGTTTATGAAAGGAGGCTGTCCTTAGCACCATAAATGCCCCATAAAACAGCCCTTTTGCATCAAAACCAATATGGCTTTTCTTGCCCTTTGTACCGGAGGAGGTGGCTTTGATAAGCATTTTCTTCTCCGGAATGGAATGTATCCGGTGGGATTTAAAATAAAGAGTGGGTAGAACCGGAATTTTATATAAGTCGTCAATCGTTTTCATTTGTTTAAAACGAAATCGGCGGTCGGCCAAAATAACTGCGTATTCGGAGCAATGCTTCCGGTGGAAGGCCACATTACATTTCGCTGCCTTGACAAAAAGGGTTTCTGTTCCTGTGTGATCATAGAGTTTCCTGTGTGTGAATAATCTCTTTCGATAATCCATGGCTAAAGGCTCCTTTTTAAATATCAATCACCTGGGTTACTTATATATCAATATTCATATAACATTATGCTCAATTAATATTACGAAGTTTACATTGTTAATGATTGCTTCATTATGACTTTGCAGAAATCATTGTGTGAAAGAACTTCTAGGTTGGTAGAATTTACTGTTGCATATGGAATTTAAATTTTTATTCTACCTAATGACTTTGCATTATTGTACCATGATTTGCCAGATAAGAACATATGTTTTTTAAACTCTTTTAACAGTATAGCAATTTTTGTCTTGTATTCAAATAATAACCATGTATAATTATACCATATCGGGCAAAATAAGAACAAGTGTTTTGTGCACGAAATGAAAATTAGGATAATTGGGATAAAAAATAAGGTATAAGTTAAGGTGTAAGTTAAGGCATAAGTTAAGATATAAGTTAAGGTATAAGTTAAGATATAAGTTATGATATAAATCAATATATAAATCAATATATAAATCAATATATAAATCAAGATATAAATCAAGATATAAATCAAGATATAAATCAAAATAAAATTAAGATAATCGGTTACGAGAAGGAAGGTTGAAATTAATTGTTCTATTATAATAGCAACCAGTCACGATGGATATACATTTTAAAGCATGGGAAGTAGGAACGGATATAAAATTATATTATTTTAAAATTATACAGGGAGGATTGACTTAAATGAATAATCAAAAACTCGCTGAAATGAAGGAACGTTATGTTGCAGCTACTGAGAGCTTTATCAGTAAAGTCAAGGATGATCCCAATGTGATCGCTGTGATTATCTGTGGCAGCTTAGCTTATGATCAGGTCTGGGAAAAGAGTGATGTTGATATGACGTTGGTGGTCCGTGACCAGGTGCTTAAAAACGACTCCTACTGTATCATCGAAGATGACATCACCATCAATGTTCACCTGGTACAGAGAAGTGGTTTTAAACGATTTCTTGACGGTATCGGTGGCGGTTCTTTTGCCCATTCCTATTTTTCGAAGGGTAGGATTGCTTATACCACGGACGACAGCCTGTATGAATATTTTGAAGAATTCAAAACATTAGGCAGCGACGACATGGCACTATCGGTAATGGTGATCGCCTGTGACCTTGTACATTGTTATGATAAATGTCTAAAATGGTTAACCGTGAAGAAGGATCTTTTGTATGCACAGTATTACCTCCTAAAGGCAGCAGAGGGAATTGCCCGGATGGAGGTTTGCCTAAACGGGGAATCACCCACAAGGGAATGTATACAGAAAGCAGAACAATTTACTCCCGGCATCACGAAAGCCTATTACCGGGATGCCATGTCCCATCATTATACGGAAGAAGAAGCTGCAGAAGCGATAGAGGGAATCGACCGTTATTTAGAAGCACACCTTGATGTTATCACAAAGCCGGTGATTAGCTATATGGCGGACCAGGAGATAAAAACTGTAACCATGATTAAGAGACATTTCCATTCGGACAGCCATTTTATTGTAGGGATATTTGATTACCTAGCAGATAAGGGAGTTATTGCCAAGGTGTCTCAGACGATTCGACTGACACCAAAGAGCAAACCGTCGGTCGAGGAAATGGGATATTTGTATGTACCATTTTAACAAGATCCATGTATTAGTAAATTAATATTAGATAGTTCGACTTATGTTAAATTGCTTAGCTATTTGCAAAACACGAAATTAATAAATTGCTGTCGTAACATATATTTTTCATGAGCGGTTGTTAAGCTCATTGCTACAATGGAGTGAAGAACAATGGCTGTTGTGCATGCAATAGCATTAATAATATTGTTTCATAATTGATAATTTGGATGGAATCGATGAGAGGAGTATATTATGTCCGTTCGTACCAGCATAGAGATATCAGGAGCAAAACAGAATAACTTAAAGAATATATCCGTAGAAATTCCGAGAGACAAGCTTACCGTAATTACCGGGGTGTCCGGTTCCGGTAAGTCCTCCCTCGCCTTTGATGTCATCTACGGGGAGGGGCAGAGACGGTTTCTTGATTCCATTTCCACCTTCGCGAAGAGTCGCATCAGCCAATTAAAGAAGGCAAAGGTCGATTATGTCAGAGGCTTGTCCCCGGTCATCGCTATTGAGCAGAAGAAGGGAAACAATAATCCACGTTCCACGGTCGGCACGGTTACCGATATTAACGATTACATGAGACTGTTATATTCCACTGCAGGAACCGGTAAATGTCCCGAATGCGGTCATCCCTTAGAACAGCTTTCCGCTGCACAGATTGCTGAATATATCGCAACCCTGCCGTCCGGTACTGTTGTGGAGCTTCGAGCACCGGTGTATAAAATATTCGGAGAAGATTATAATTACACCTTTGAGCAATTACGTAATAAGGGCTATAAGAATTTATTGGTGGATGGGGAACCGTTTTCCCTTGCAGAAAAACGGGAGCTTGATGAAACAAAGAAATATCATATGGAATTAATCATTGACCGGTTTACCTTAAAATCCGATTCCTATATCCAAATCACCAAATCAATCGAAGCCTCCATGCTAGCCTTAGAAGAGGATATTATCATTAAGGTCGAAGTAATCGGAAGTAAGAATACCTCCTTTTATAAGAAATTTGCCTGCCCCGAGCATCATATGTTTTTATGTGAGATGCAGCCGTTTCATTTTTCTTTTAATTCGCCGGCAAGTGCCTGCCATACGTGTCTTGGTGTGGGCATGTCCTACGTAGTGGAGCCCCGTTTCTTAATCGTAGCACCGGAAAAGAGCATTAATAAAGGAGCCTTAAAGAACACGGTATATAACACGAACGGTAAGGATAGCTACCGTGGAGTAATGATGTACAGCCTTTCGCAACAATATGATTTCAGCTTAGATACCCCCTTTAACGAACTCTCAAACGAAGTTCATGACCTTTTGTTCTATGGAACCAAGGGTGTGCTGATTAAAATGCAGCAGCCGCCGGATTGTAAGAAGAAAAACTGGATCGTCGGTCGGGAAGTACCCTTCTGGGGCTTTGTGCATGAGATGGAGCACTGGTATAAGCAATACATCCGGAGATCAACTACGACAGAAGCCTTTGAGCCAAACTTTATCAAGGAATGCATGATCGAAAAAGTATGTCCGGAATGTAACGGTGCAAGACTAAAAAAACAGCGGCTTAATGTTACCGTCGGAGGAAAGAATATTGACGAGCTATGTAAGATGCAACTGCCGGAGCTACTGGATTTCCTGAGTACTTTAAGCTTTCATGAGGATGTTAAGGATGTGGCGAATACAATTATCCGTGAAATATCCACCCGTATTAAACTCTTAATTGATATCGGGCTTCATTATATCAGTCTCAACCGCAGAAGCGACAGCATTTCCGGTGGAGAGATGCAGAGAATTAAGATGTCTACCCAGATCAGCAGTGAACTGATGGGTATGTTATATGTTATGGATGAACCGAGTATCGGACTGCATCCCAGGGATTCCGACAAGGTAATTGATACCATGAAGAAGCTGCGTGACATCGGAAATACGGTAATTGTGGTTGAGCATGATATTGAAACCATTAGAAACGCCGACCATATTATCGAGATTGGTCCTGGTCCCGGAATACACGGAGGTAATGTAGTCGCTGAGGGAACGTTAGAAAATATCATGGAAGTTGACGACTCGGTTACCGGGCGCTATCTTTCCGGTAAAGCAAAGATAACCATACCAAAGCAGCGGCGAAATCTTGGTGACAGCTTCCTTTCCCTGCAGGGAGCAAGAGAGAATAACTTAAAGAACGTAGATCTTGACATTCCGCTTGGAGTTTTCTTGTGTATTACCGGAGTATCGGGATCGGGCAAGAGTTCCTTAATTAACGAGATACTTTATAAGCAATTAAAAATAGATAAAACTGGAGCCAGAATAGTACCGGGAGAGCATGATTTTCTCTTTGGCTCTGATCAGATAAATAATGTCATCAATATTGATCAGTCGCCCATCGGTCGAAACAGCAAATCAAATCCTGCCACCTATATTGGTATCTTTGATAAGATACGTGATTTATTCGCGATGCTGCAGGCGGCAAAAGAACGTGGGTATACAGCGCTTGACTTCAGTCTTACGCATGCGAATGGCTGTCGGTGTGAGCACTGCGGAGGTGATGGCATCATCGTTACAAACCTACAGTTTATGGCAGATATCGAAACTATTTGCCCCATGTGTAAGGGAATGCGTTATTCTGAGGAAGGTCTGGAAATCAAATATCATAATAAGAGTATCGCTGATGTCCTGGATATGACCGTGGAAGAAGCTCTGGCATTCTTTAAGGATATTCCATACTTAAAGCATAAACTGGCGATCATGAATGAACTGGGGTTAGGCTATTTGTGTCTCGGACAAAGCTCAACCACCCTGTCCGGTGGGGAAGCCCAGAGAGTCAAGTTGGCATACGAGCTGGCAAAGATTAAAAAGGGTGCACATAATCTCTATATTTTGGATGAGCCAACCACAGGACTGCATTTGTCCGATATTGCAAAGCTGTTAGACTGCTTAAATAAGCTGGTGGATCAGGGGCATTCCGTAATTGTAATTGAACATCACCTGGATGTAATCAAATCAGCGGACTATATCATCGATCTTGGACCGGAGGGCGGTAATCAGGGTGGTTATATCGTTGCCGAAGGCACACCGGAGCAGGTTATGAAGGTGAAGGAGTCCTATACGGGAAGGTATTTAAAGACGGTTCTGCTGGGATAGTGGTAAGGGATTATGTTCCGGCAGATAGAAGATCGGCTAAACACTTCGCTAAGCAGATAAGGTATCGCTTTTAGCAAGGTTACGCATTTAACAAGGTTTCGCATTTAGCTAGGTTACGCTTTTAGCAAGGTTTCACATTTAACAAGGTTTTACTTTTACAAGGTTACTTTTTATTAGGTTTCAATAGGGGAAATTGAAATAGATTGCTTTATTAGAGCGGCTGCGTGGGGAGATGCAGCCGCTCGCTTATATAATATGCACCTTGTCCTATTAATGCCCATAATAAAGGGAACTGAGTTTATAATCAATAAAGATAGTGGCATAGTTCAGAAGTATTAAAGAAATCTTGCCACACGAACATACGTATGGTAAACTGTATATAAATATTAATTCGGCAGGAAGCAAGACTTTTTTCCGGCCGAACTTTTGGATGTTGTTGGATTGGAGTACTATTTTATTAGGCTGATAGGAGGTTGTTATGGCAGCAGATATCTTGGAGAATTTAAATGAGGAGCAGAGACAGGCGGTAGCTTCCACTGAAGGCTATATTCGCGTGATTGCCGGTGCCGGGTCTGGCAAGACCAAGGCTTTAACCAATCGATTTGCCTATCTGGTCAATGAACTTGGTATCGCCACCTCCAATATCTTATGTGTAACCTTTACTAATAAGGCAGCCAATGAAATGAAGAAGCGAATCCGAACCATGATCGGAGATAATGATACGGGGTATATCTGTACCTTCCACGGGTTTTGCGTTCAGGTGCTGAAGGAGGAGATTCATGTTCTGAACTATCCCAAAAGCTTTATGATTCTGGATATGGAGGATGTGAATGCTATGCTTCATTCCATATTTGAGGATATGGGGTTAAATTCAAAGAATTACACCTTTTCGACCATTACGGATATGATTACCTTTCGAAAATGTCGTGAGGATTACTTAAAGGATATCCTAAATACCAATCATGATGAGTTGAAAAGTAAGTTCCTGAATGCGGAGAATGAAAAGGACGCCATATTCTACCGCTATTTATACGAGCAGAAAAAATGTTATGCCCTAGATTTTGATGATCTAATTAATTTTGCTCTTTATATCTATGAAAATCATGAGGATATCCGCTTAAAATGGCAGAAGAAGCTGGAATATATCATGGTGGATGAGTTCCAGGATGTTAATGTGAGGCAGTATAAGCTGGCGCAGATACTCAGTGACTATCATCATAATCTATTTATCGTGGGCGATCCGGACCAGACCATCTATTCCTGGCGAGGGGCAAAGGTGGAGTATATTCTTAATTTCGATAAGGAATACCCGTCAGCGCAGACCATACTTATGAATAAGAATTACCGTTCCACACCGAATATTATCAATGTATCAAATTCCTTAATAACAAAGAATAAAAAGCGTATTGAGAAAAGCTTAATACCCATGAAGAATATAGAGATTCCGGTCATTTTTCATCATGCCAGAACGACCAAGGCAGAAGCAGAGTGGATTGCGACGCAGATTAAATTGATTATCGAAAGCGGAAAGAGTCTTCGCAATATCGCCATTCTTTATCGTTCACACTTTGTATCCAGAAGCTTTGAAGAAATATTCATTAAAGAGAAGATTCCTTATACCATTTACAGTGGAATCGAATTTTATAAACGCAAGGAAATTAAGGATGTGCTATGCTACCTTCGTATGATTGCTTATGCAGATGACATTTCTTTTACCAGAATCGTAAATCTTCCCAAACGAAATGTAGGGGAGAAGCGCATGGCATTTTTAAAGGATCATGTAGAGAAAAATAATTGTACTATGTACAGTGCTCTTCAAACAAATCTTAACGATGAAATATTTAAGAAGACAGGTGCAAAGGATTTTATCGCTCTGATAGATAAATATAAAGCAGTTTATGAAGAAATGAAGCTTTCCGAGCTTCTTACCGGCGTCTTAAATGACAGCGGCTACGAAGCCCTCCTTCGAACCAACGGAGAACAGGACCGATTAGATAATCTCGCAGAACTGAAGCAGTCGATATTCGAGTATGAAAATACAGCAGGTGAAGAGTGCGCTTTGACCGATTATTTGGAGAAAATATCACTGTTTACTAACTTAGATCAGAAGGAAAGCATAGATTCCGTTCAGATGATGACCATTCATACCGCAAAGGGTCTGGAATTTCCCTTCGTATTCGTATGCGGCTTGAATGAAGGAGTCTTCCCAAGCAAGCATATCGATACCCAGGATAAGATGGAGGAGGAGCGAAGGCTTGCCTACGTTGCCTACACAAGAGCGGAGAATGCACTGTTCCTAAGTGATGCGGAGGGAATTAATTATGATGGGTCCTTCCGATATCCCTCACGGTTTATCTTTAATGTGGAGAAGGCCTACTTAAATTATACAGTAGAATTAGCAGGACGCTTAGAAAGAGATGCCTGTCAATACATTGAACAGAATGAGATGAAGCTTAACGGCAGTAATAAAAGCCTTAAGATTAAAGATATCGTCAAACACAGCGTATTCGGGCAAGGTGTCATTGTAAATATTAATCAGGAGACCTCCAGCTATGAGATCCAGTTTGACCGGATGGAAACAACCAGAAGCATTAATTTCCGGATCAAATTAGAGTATCTGGGTAGGGAAGTAGAATGACATTAAAGCAGTATATAATTAAATAGGGTTTCATTATTATGGTTAGAGTGTCAAAAGGTACTACGCACTTTTCGTACTACAATATACTGATACGGAAGCAAGCTTCCATATCAGTATATTGTAGCACGAAAGCACCGAAGGTGCTTTTGACACTATAACCTTATTATATGAATAAAAAGCTTGAGAAACTTATTGCTAGTTACTCAAGTTTTTTTGGTTTAATGATTACAAATAGCATCATATATAAAAATTATTGACTATTTGGAAATTTTAGTGAAAGATTTTATATAAAAAATAGTTATATATAATGAAAGGGTAAAATTACATTGCTATCGTTAGTTGACTCACCATAAGATAACGCAGCTAATATTAACGTACCTTTATATATAAAATATGACATATTATTTACATAATTGCTTAGATCTATTCCCTGCTATATTAGGGTTTTAATAGATATATCATAGTAGTCGCATTATGGATTATAATAGAATAAAAAAGAAATAAAAGTAAAAATGGTTGACTTTACAGATATATACATTATAATAAGATATATCAAATGGTAAAATATGGGGAGGTGTAACATGGCACGAAATAGATATGATATGAAATTATTAGTATTAGCATTTCTAATTATTTGGTTATTTGTAGGTTGTACAAATAAGATAGGACCTCCTAATGAAGAACCATACGACGAGGAATTATTAAATAAAGAATTATATGACGATGAACAAATCAACCAAGAGCGATCACAAACAGAACATAGGAACGAAAAATCTAGTACTACAGATATACCTACGATGCAGGAAGATAATGAAGAAAGCATACCAACAATTACCTGGATGGTAGATCGATTGTCAGGGTTAAATAGGTTACCTGAGGATAGCATAAAACTTTTTAATGACAAATTAAAAGAAAAAGGTTACGAATTTAAATTAAAGTTAATAGTAGAAGATTATTCTGATTACTTTTCGTATGAAAATATTGAAAGATTTGATATTCCGGAGCTTGCGAAAAGCCTTAATGTAGATATTTTTAATGTAGGTATGACTCATTTTACTGATAGAAGTAATTACTATTATGAGTACGTGCATGAGGGTATCTTTCTACCATTAAACGAATACCTTGAAACGGACGAAGGGAAACTTGCGAAAGCAGCAATTCCCGAAAAGGTCTGGAAGACACATATGCTGGGAGATAACATTTACACGGTTTCACTGTATGCGGATTACCCCATGGCTTTTGGTTATACATTTAATATGGACATCGCGAGACAATATAATCTTTCGATTCCGGATAGGGTAACAAAAATATCCGATTTAGAAGAGTTGCTGGAGGAAGTTCAACAAAAGTGCCAAGACAAAGTAATTCCACTATGTATTGTAAGTAAGCCTCTCCTGAAGGGATTTGATTATTTTTTAGGAAGTGGAACATTAATTTTGTTTAATCAGGAAACCGAAATACCCATAGCTATCAATGCTATGGAGAACCCTTATATCCTAGACCATCTCCAAACCTTGAAGCGTTTCAAAGAAAAAGGCTTGATAAAGCAGTACGATAAAAATCCTACAAGTATGGACTTTAATGTATTTGAAAGAGGAAAAGTTTTTGTAAGTGCCTCCTATCTATATCCGCAGAGGGAATTACAAAGGTATGAAGATATTGATAGTATAATAGAATATAATGGAGTTTTATCTGAAAATATCAAATTTTTTGATACGGAATATCGCTTATCCTCTGATTCTTATATTCTTCCTCATAATTCAAGTGTAAACGGGATAACCTCATGGTCAGAACATCCTAGGGAGGCTTTTCAACTTCTTTGTGCGTTAGCGACGGATGAAGAATTGGCACAAATTCTGCTTTATGGAATAGAAGGTCAGGATTATCAAATAAATGATAATGGGCGTTTAACATATATGGAAGATCGAGGTCGTGGTATTCTAGCCTCTGAGGTTTTTGGAAATAGAGTAAAAGGGCCAGTATTTAATCCGGTGGATAATATAGATGAAATGTATGAAAATACGCCTGAGTTTAAGCTTTTAACCATGCCAGTAAACGTTGAAGAATTTTTAAATGAATTAAATTCTGTTAGTAAAATTAATGAAAAGTATGAATATCTATGGAAAGGCGAAAGTCAGGATCTATCTACGGAATTATATAATTTTAAAAAAGAGCTTGAGGAGGCTGGAATTGACAAGGTAATAGATAGCATTAATAAGCAGATTGAGGAGTGGTGGAATAAGAAGTAATAACCACTTCAAATAAATCTAGTAAGTCAACAACTTTACAAACAAGGAGGATCATATGAAAGCTAAATCAATCCTATACTTCGGACTTACGCTTTTCATTTCCGGAGTACTCCTGGCATGCAAGGGGAAATCGAATGAGATTGTTGAGGGAGATAACACTCCTATCACAGATGGGTATGGAGAAACAAAAATTGTAAATCGTGAGGAGCTGGAGCTTGTTCCTTGGAGATTTACAGCATCCGTATTTGAAGACGGCCTATTTACCAAATTTTCAGGTGATAACGTGATACAGGTATATGACTTTGCGTTGGAGGAAGTAATGCCCGTATGTAGCCGCCCTGATTGTACCCACTTTAGGGGTACCTCCAATTATGAGGGGTGTTATGCTGCTTTTGAAGCGATTCCTGATACTTTTTTTATGTATAAGGAAAAAATGTATTACCTGATATTTGAAGGTTCTTATAATACCATTGCTTTATATAAAGCAAATAAGGATGGTTCAAACAGACAGAAGCTTACTGATTTGGAAGGAACCATGGGTAATAAGATTTTTATTTACCGGGATAAATTATATTATGCCAGTTATGTACCTACGGAGGAAGATTATGATCCGAAATATAAGGATACATATCTGGCCAGAGATGCTTTTATTGGGCAGTATGATTTGATTACAGGAAGATATGAAAGACTGGTAGGTCCGTTGGAAGGAGTTATGCAGGAGTATAACCTGATCGGAATAGAGGAAAATTATGTGGTATTTATGTACAACTATATTGACGAAGAGCCTGGTATGACATATGACAGAGAATCATTTGGCGAATCTACTTTTATTAAAAATTTCTATGTTTATAATTTAGATACCAAGGATTGTTCTCCTGTCATAAAACAATATGAAAATACAAGTGTATGTGGTATCTATGAAAGCAGTATTTTTTATTCCACTCCGAATTCTAAAGAGGATACTTATACCTTATATAAGATTGATCTTACTACAATGGAGCATATTAAGCTACTAGAAGAGCAGAATATAAGCTTTGGGGAATTTTCGCTTTTGGATGGAAAGATATTCCTAAGAGGTAATAAATCATCCATTGCTTATTATGACATTAAGACTGGTTTAATAGAGGAAACTTTATCGGAATGTAAGGAATATCCACAGTTAATGTTTGAAACCTCAAACCGTTTTATTGGCCTTGTTGGTGATGAAGCCGGATTTCATTATTTCTGGATTTATAAGAGGGATTTATATGAAAATCGGTGGAACAAGCATGTGATTCCTTTGGGGTAAATCAATATGAAGTATTTCGTTGATACAATTATATTAATTATTTTTATAAGGCGTTTGCGAAACTCAAAATCTGTATTAATTGCGCATACAACATATACTACTCCGGAGCGGAAGTTAAGCCGTAGGAAGTGCTTAAGCGGAGGAATAGTATGTGTTGTGTGTGCAATAGCAAAAACTATATTGTTTCGTAAACACCTATCATTATTTTATAACAAGGTGATATAGAAACAAACAATATAACACAATTTTATCATCTATATTGGATACCCAAGATATGGGGAATAGAACTAGGAGGCTTCGATGAAAAGAGTATACCTGCTATTTTTGTGTATTACAATATTATCCGCATACCTTTTAATTGGATGCTCTAGCAAAAAGAGTGAAGATAATATAATGAATAACAGCGATACTGAAACGCTACATGTTGATAAAGAGGATACTAGAATAATAATCACCTGGATGGGAGATAGTATGTCTGGGCTAAGTGATTTACCAGAGGATACTATAAGTCTTTTTAATCAAAAATTAAAAGAAAAGGGATATGATTTTAAGATTAAATTAGTAACCACAAATTATTCGGATTATTTTTCTAATGACGGTCAAAAAAGTAGATATGATGTCCCGACTCTAGCGAAAGAGTTAGATGCAGATATATATAATGTAGGCTGGTCATATTATACGGATTTACATAACTATTACTTGGAGTACGTTCAGGAGGGTGTATTTATCACATTAAATCAATATCTTGAGACAAGCATTGGAACTAAAGTAAAGGATTCAATACCTGATAAATTGTGGAATACGCATAGGATAGATGAAAATATCTATTCTATTCCATTATATGCAGATTATCAATTAGCTTATGGCTTCACCTTTAATATGGATTTAGCAAATAAATATAATATAGCTGTTCCTGATACAGTCACAAAGCTATCCGATTTAGAAAACATTTTAGAGGAATTTAAACAAAATTGTGAGAATACGATTATTCCATTAAGTATAGAAAGTATTCCTCTATCTTCAGGATATAGTTTTTTATGTGGGAGCAGTACCATGATATTAATTGACCAGCAATCTGAGATACCTAAAGTCGTGAAGCTTATGGATCAACCGTATATCATGGAGCACTTGAAAACATTGGAACGCTTAAGAAATAAAGGATTAATAAAGCAATATGCTAAAAATCAAAATACATTAGATCCTAATATATTTGAAACCGGAAAAGTTTTTGTTAGAACTTCGTATCCTTACCCGAATAAGGCTTTGCAGTTGGAAAAGGACATTAAAGGAATTAAAGCTTATAATGGTGCAACTTTAACTGGAAATAGTAATCAGAATACAAGTGTTTTTGATATAAAATACAAAATTGCAGCTGAAGCTTATATTCAACCCCATTATCCTAGTATAAACGGAATAACCGCGTGGTCGAAACACCCGGAGGAAGCTTTTCGATTATTAGCTGCTTTAGCTACGGATGAGGAATTGGCTTCTATTTTATGTTATGGAATAGAAGGTCAGGATTACCAGATTAATGAGGATGGAAGCGTATCATATTTTAAAAATAGGGAACGAGCTATTCTTGTACGAGAGATTTTGGGTAATAGAATAGATAGTCCTGTATTCAATCCAATCGATGGATTAAATCAAATTTATAATGAGGTATCTGAATCGAAGCTTTTAACTATGCCGATTAACTATGATGAAGTTCTGGAAGAATTAAGCTTAATAAGTGAATTAAGTGAGGTATATAAATACTTATGGAAAGGTGAAAGTCAGGATATAGAGGCAGACGTAGCCGAATTTACGTTAGAGTTAGAGCAGGCAGGAATTGATAAGGTTATTGATAATATAAATAGTCAAATTGAAGTATGGTGGAGAGAACATAGAAATAATTAATCCATGTTTTATTGCTTCAAATAGGAAAGGGGAAATATTCATATGGAGCTTATCATAGATTGCGTATCCAAACATTACGGTGCCAAGAAGGCTTTGGATTCCTTTTCGCTCAAATTAACACCGGGCATTTATGGACTCCTGGGACCAAACGGAGCAGGAAAAAGTACTTTAATGAATATTATTGTGGGTAATATCAGACAGGACAGCGGAGATGTCCTTTATAACGGCAAAAGTATTCGCGTGCTGGATAAAGAATTTCGACAGCTTTTAGGTTTTATGCCGCAGCAGCAAACCATATATAATGAGTTTACCGCACTAGATTTTCTTAGATACATAGCGGCACTAAAAGGTGTTAAAAGGCCGAGCGAAAGGATTATGGAGCTGCTTGAACTTCTAAACCTTACACAGGATGCGAATAAGAAGCTTGGAGGCTTTTCGGGGGGAATGAAGCAGCGGATATTAATTGCTCAGGCACTGCTAAATCAGCCGAAGATATTAATTCTGGATGAGCCGACGGCCGGACTTGATCCAAAGGAACGAATTCGCCTTCGGAATTTGATCGCCGAGACGGCCTTGGGTAGCATCGTAATTCTTGCGACTCATGTTGTACAGGATATTGAATTCATCTCGAAAGAGGTGGCCTTGTTAAAGGAGGGTAAGCTGGTAGCCAGTGAACCGGTGGGTGAAATCATCAAAAGAGCAGAGGGCAAGGTTTATGAAGTTGTAATTCAAGGGGAGACAATTCCTCAGGAACTTAAAAGTTATAAGCTATGTAATATTGCCAAGTATGATGACTCCTTAATCATTCGCTTTCTCTGTGATGTACCGCCAGGAGGGTTTGAACTTACGCAAGTACGACCGTCTCTCGAGGATCTATATCTATATACCTTTGATCGGTAGGGGGTGCGGCGGATGAATAAATTAATTCGATATGAATTACTTAAGCTATGTAAGAACAGAATTTATTGCACTTTAATTTTGGTTTTGATTGGAATTAATCTTCCTGTCTTTTATTTGAATTTGCGTTCCGCACTGCCGGCCAGTCATACCTTTGCTTCTTACAGGGCTATCATTGATGAATTAAACAGCAGGGAGGATGCCGGAGCATACCTTACAGAGGAGACGGAGTCAGCGCTAGTTGCGATGGATTTTTACCGTTATGATAATTTTCGAGAGATTGGAAAGGAATATGATCAGATCGCCTCTTATCAGGAATATCTTAAGAATATTAAAAGGCAATCCTTATTAATAACAAAAAGTGCAATTTTTTCACAACCGGGGACCTTTTCCTACCGTAATGCTCTGGCAACTGAAAAAGCCTTCGAGCCACTTTCGGATGTGGTACCTGTACTTGATTATTCTAGCGGTATTAATGCGGTATCGGATAACATATTTTCGGATATGGCAGCAGTACTTGCTATATTTTTAACGGTTGTATTCCTTGTCCTCCGGGAAAAAGCAACGAACATAACGGCTCTGTTAAAAACCACAGTCCATGGTCGTACCAGGTCGCTGATAGCGAAGGTAATAGCTGTATTTTCCATATGTTTTCTTATCACAATTATATTACAGATGTCTAATATTGTACTTGCGGGCAGCTTTTGCGGCTTGGGTGACTTGAGCCGTCCACTTCAGTCGGTATATCAATTTGGAGCATCTGTTATTGAAGTGTCAGTGATACAATACCTAATTATGCTTATTTTGGGAAAGTTCTTTACACTGTTTGCTTTTTCGATGATCCTATTTGCAATAGCGATTATATCCCGAAGAGATATTCCGGTGTTTGTGGTATCCTTCATCATAGGAGCACTGTCCGGTGTGGGTTATTTGCTAATTTCGGAGCAGTCCTATTTAAATATCTTCAAACATATTAACCTTGTTGGATTTCTACATTTTACTCCTATATTAAAGCGGTATATGAATGTCAACCTGTTTGGATTCCCTATTAATCTATTATGGATTTATGGTGTCTTAATAATAACCGCTCTAACCGTAGGAAGTCTTATATCGGTTCGAACTTACAGTGTTCAAAGGAATCTGGGTTACCGTAATTTTACTTTAATCAAAAGACGACAATGGAAAAGGATAAGAGATAAGTCCTCGATTATACTGTTTGAACTAAAGAAAAGTCTTCTTGTAAATAAGGCAGCCTTGATACTCATGGGATTTGGCCTGCTGCAGCTCTATTATGGGGTGACCTCGACTTATTATCTGGATACCGATGATATGTATTATATGGGATACATGAAGGTGCTCTCCGGACCGGCCACTTTGGATAAGGAGACGTATTTTCAGAGGGAGCAGGAGCGTTTTGATGATCTTCGAATACAGATATCTGACTTATCCGATAGGTTGAAGGAAGGAACGATAAGTGAAGAGAATTATCAGTTCGATGCGAACATGATAAACCATATGCTGTATCCGGAAAGAATATTTCAACAGATCAGCGACCGCTATGAATTTATCCGGAAGTCCGGGCGACCGCTTCATCTGTTATTTGATAAGGGGTACAAAGAACTTTTTCAGGGCTTTAAAAATGCGGATTTAAAGCTACTCGCAATTCTTATGTTAATTATGATTCCGATCTATACCTATGAATATCAAAGTGGTATGGACCAGCTGATACGTAGCACTATGCATGGAAGGGGACGGACCGCAGGCAGAAAGCTTATGAGTGCAGGTTGCATGGCGTTTATAACAGGAGCTATTACCTATCTACCTGAATTAGTTCGGGTAGATCGGACCTTTAAATTCCCGGAGTTAACAGCCCCGGTAGCAAGTATTCCGGAATATGATGGGGTAAAGGGCAGTATTATTGGATTTATCACAGCAGTTCTTTTGCTTCGGTTGTTGGCAGTCGTACTTGCGATGGTTTTCATCTTATTTATATCCTGTGTGGTAAAAACAGCCTTATTCTCTTTTGTGATAAATGTAGGTGTACTGGTGCTTCCGGTATTACTACAGTTTTCCGGTATTCGGATTATCAGATACCTGCCACTGAATATGCTGATATCCGGTGAACAATTGTTGATAAAGGGGTATGTAACACCGCAGACCTGTGGATATATCATAGGAAGTATTGTATTAATCAGTATAGTGGGCCTATTCAACCTGCAGGCTTATTCCAAGGGTAGAATAAAGCTTTTTTATAGGTGATATTTTTATTGAAACACGAAAAAGCATGCTTAGCGAGGTCCATTCGAATGGCATTTGTATGTGCGTTAGATTGCGCCTATGCATGGTCCAGCTTCGCTGGACACACGCGCACAATAAAAGGAGTATCGAATAGTTCGTATCCGATACTCTTTTTATTAAGTGTATTATTGCAATCTAAATTATCATTACGTATATTAACTATTCTTCCAATGTCCTGCATGCTTTTACGGGACAAATCACTAGATATGATATAAACACTTACTGGATACTTTAGTAGAGGTATTAAATATTGGTATCTTCGTATCTTTATTTAACGATCATGGACTTCATCAAATAATCAAGAATCGTCTGCATATCATAAGTTCCGCTGATGCTGCTTGCATTTACTTCCATAAAATAATTATCAATATAAATATCATAAACAGATTGTGACAATGTACTAATTTCATTTTCGGAAGCTACAGTATAACTTGTTACAAGACCGGTTCCCTTATCGATAGTGAAATCCTTCTGTGTAAAATCAGATATTGATATGGTGTCATCATTGTATCCCAACTTAAGAAGATCAAGAGTGAAGGCTTCGGAGTTCATCATAAGGAAGAAATCCTTTACGTCACTGTAGTCAGGCATGCTGGTACCGGTGTTAACGATATCAATCGTAATAATCGTATTATCATCGGAATCCCCAGGATATAATGCGATAGTATTCAATTCAGTAATCGGACTATCGAACTCATATTTCCAACCCTTCGGTATCACGAAACTAAAATTACGGGTCTTTAATTCCTCTGCTTCAAAAGGAGCAGCGGCCAGATTCGGATTGACAAAAGGTTTCACTGTTACGGTACAGGAGTAGTTTTTTCCGTCAACAGAACCTGAAATAACAGTAGTTCCTTCCGCTATTGCAGTAACAGTTCCGTACTTTGAAACGCTGGCAACAGGGCTATAGCCGGAGGACCAGGTTACTGTTTTTGTGGTTCCGGTGATAGCCAGTTTATAGGTCTTGCCTTCCTCCAAGGTTAAAGTCGTCTTACTTATGGCGATCGGAGCGGTTATGGTAACCTTACAAGTCAACTTCTTTCCATCTACGGAAGCAGTGATAGTTGCGGTTCCGGCAGCCTTTGCAGTTACAGTCCCATAGGAGGAAACCGTTGCAACGGAGGAATTGCTAGTAGTCCAGGTTACGGTCTTGGTTGATCCGGTAATCTTCAATTTATATGTTGAGCTTTTTTCCAGAGATAAAGTACTTTTGCTGATGACGATCGGAGTTTTCACCGTCAATTTACAATATAATTTTTTTCCGTCCACGTAAGCGGTAATAGTAGCAGTTCCAAGCGCCTTAGCAGTTATTTTACCGGTAGACGTAACGGTTGCTACCGATTTATTACTGGTGTACCATGTGGGTGATTTCACATTTCCGGTCACCTTTAATGTACTTGACGTACCTTTTTCTAAGGATAAGGAAGTTTTGCTTATTTTAAGGGGCTCTTTTACTGTTACGGTGCAATAATACTTTTTGCCGTTTAAAGTTGCGGTGATGGTTGCCTTACCTACGGTCTTCGCCGTCACTGTTCCATAACTTGAAACGGTTGCCACTGATTTCCTACCGGATGACCAGGTGGGTTTTTTCGTTGTTCTGTTTAGCTTTAGTTTATAGGTTTTACCTATTTCAAGAGTGATCGACTTGGTATTTATACCGATGGTAGCAGCCTGTGCCACTGAAGCATTCCCTGCTATTATCACACCGGCGGGCGTAAAAAGGGCAATCGCGAGCAGAAATGCAATTACAAGCATTTTAATTCTTTTCATTATGTAACCTCCATATTAATTTACAAATATCTACAACAATCTGATTATAGTGGAGGAAGGGAGATGATACAATCTTTAATATATGGTAAGATTCCTAAATCCTTGCAATATCCCTAGATTCATGCAATATATCTGGATCCTGCAAGCTGATTTAAGTGGTCTATGCAAAGAATCCCGAAAGAGGTTAGCCAAAGTTAAGACTTGCATCATTTCATCACATAACATAAATCTGAATTATATCATCTGAATCTATTAAACATGCTAAATTGTATTAGATATATCAAATAGCAAGCATAGTGCAATTATCATATGAAACAAATGAATTATCATTATTATATGTTAAATATGACATATCACATATTCAATTACATTGCTTAGAAAAGCAACGCATGCTATAATAGATATATCATATTGTATCAAATATCCTGTCGCTGTGGAAAATAAAGGAGGTTATATGAAAAAGAGAAACATAATCATTTTAGTAATCGCTATTTTACTTACAGCTCTATCACTTATTATTCTGATGAACAAGCTAAATCAAAATGAGAAAGGTAAGGAAACAAATCAAATGAAGGATGCAGATCAGATGAAGGACACACATCAACCAGACCAGAAGGATCAGGCGGAACAAAATGACCCCTTAGACCAGACGAACGAAGTAGTAACAGCAGTAATTAATACTACTCCAAATACTATTTGTAATCCCATTAACATAAGCTATCAGTATCAGGAGGGCTACTATTCCAGGGAATCGGCAGATCCTGCCGTAATCATGTATCAGGATGAGTATTATTTGTTTGCTTCTCATGGCTCTGGTTATTGGTGGTCGACGGATTTAACAAAATGGAATTATATATATACCAGCCCACAGGACATGCCGGAAATCGATAAGTTTGCACCCGCTGTCTGTGTCATCGGCGATACCATGTATTTAACCCATTCCGGCAGCGGCTCCATCTATAAGACAAACGATCCGAAATCCGGCAATTGGGAGTACGTAAGCCATCCGGTATCCTGGGATGATCCAGCTTTGTTTGTGGATGATGACGGAGGTGTTTACTGCTATTATGGCTGCAGCAATGCAACACCCTTATATGTGGTAAAGCTCGATCCGAATAATAATATGGCATTATTAGAAGGCCCGATTGAGCTCCTTAATTCCAATAATGCAGCCCATGGTTTTGAGGTGGCAGGTGACTACAATACGGATTATAACGGTGACTGCTGGCTGGAAGGTGCTTGGATGACCAAGCATGATAATACATACTATTTACAATACGCAGTACCCGGAACACAGTATGCAGGATATAGTGATGGCTGCTATTTTTCCTCATCACCAATGGGACCTTTCACCTTCTGTGAGAATAGCCCCATATCTTATAAGGCAACGGGCTTTATGCGTGGTGCAGGACATGGTTCCATATTAAAGGATAGCAAGGATAACCTGTGGAAATACAGTACTGTTTCCATATCGGTAAATCATATGTTTGAACGCCGTTTAGTTATGGTACCCGCAAAGTTTGATTCACAGGACCAGCTGGTAACCAATATGGTATTTGCAGATTACCCCATGTATATCCCGAATAACGGATTAGGTTCCTTTGACCAGCCGGGACCGGACTGGAATCTTGTCTCCTACGGGAAAACAGCATCTGCTTCCACCACCCTTGAAGGACATGATGCCAAATTGGCTTTTGATGAAAATATGAGAACCTGGTGGAGTGCAAAGACCGGAGATAAAGGCGAATGGTTAACCGTAGACCTTGGCAAGCCTTGTATCGTAAATAGTTTGCAGCTTAACTTTGCCGATCAGAATATTTTGAATGTAAAAGGTCGTGATAACACTTATTCCTATCGCTACTTAATCGAGTATTCACTAGATGGCACAGAATGGCTTACCTTTGCAGATAAAAGCAATGTGACGGGGGAAGCTAATAAGGCTTTGGATACCTCTCATGACTATTATGAGCTGGTGGATGGAGTTGAAATACAATATGTAAGGATCACAAATATGGGTGAAATACCGGCCGGTGGAACCTTTGCAATCAGTGGGCTACGATTGTTCGGAAACGGTCAGGGAGAAGCTCCCGCACCGGTTTCTGATTTTACAGTAACACGTTCCGCCTCAGAAGAGCGTACTGCGACTTTAACCTGGGCTGCGGCAGAGAATGCAGAGGGTTATATGATTCGCTACGGCAATAAAGAAGATTCCTTAAATATTCATTATCAGGTGATTGGAGAAACGAGTGCTACCATTAACAATCTAAATATGGGCGTTAATTACTATTTCACGGTAGATTCCTATAATGACAGTGGTACTACAAAAGGCGATACCATTAAAAATGCAGCTGCAACTCAGCCGGTTCCGACACCGAAAGTAGCACTTGCACCAACCTTATCCGTGGCGGAAGTAATCGAGGGCTTTGAGGTATATGAGGTAGAAAATTCCGTACTTGGTAATGGTGCTTCCAAATCCTCTGCACAGGAGGATCAAGGTGCATCCGGTGGGGCTACCGTTCATAACCTGCACAACGCCGATTCCTACTTTGAGGTAATTAATGTGGATGGAGGAAATGGCGGAGAAGGTACCTTGTATCTATGCTATTCTAACGGAAATGCATCCTCCAAAACAGAAGTTCTTGTAAACGGTAAATCGATTGATACCTTTACGTTAACGTCTACCGGCGGATGGGCATCCTTTAAGACGATTGAATTACCAATCAATAATCTCACGGCAGGCAAAACCAATACCATCAGATGCGTTGGCGGGCAGGAAGGCTTTAACCCGGACTTTATACAAGTGATTTATAAGTGATGAAGCTTCTTCAGATAGAATCATAATAAATCATTGATTATAAGCAACCGTGCCAGAAATATCGATTTGTCTAATTGGGGCTATGAAATAACGAATTGGTTTTTCAGGGCAAAATAAATAAGAATTTTGTAAATGATTGAAAACTTCTTATGGGCTTAACTTCCGCACCGAAGTAGTATAAGTTATGTGTGTAATTAATACAGAAGAGGAGTTTCGTAATGGACGAATAAATTCTCATATATCAGTGAGAGCGTTCCGAGAAAGGTAGGGTAATGATATGGGCGAAATCGTAGTTGGTGGATTTCCTTTTGATAAGGATACAGAGGAAGTCAGGAAAGCACTCAAATATGTAAAAGATCATGGTTTTACGTCTGTACAGCTTAGCGTACGCTGGAGAGAGATTGAACCCTGTCAAAGAGGCAGCTTTGATTGGGAGGTTGATGACAGAAAGGTAAGATTAATACAGGAGGCCGGCTTAAAATTTGTCCCGTTTATTCATATGGGACCTAAGAGTGTAGCACCGGACTGGTGGTTATCTGGCAGTCTGCATAAGGGCTTGGTTTGTTTGGAACACCACAAGGAGAATCCAATTGAATCCATATGGAATCCTATGTTCAGGGTAGAAGTTGACCGGGTTTTGAAAGCATATGCAGAACACTATCTTCCCTGGGATATCCTGGAGAGTATTCAACCTGGCATCAGCGGAGATTATGGTGAAGCAATTTTCCCGGTTGTAGGTAATTGGCCCGGAGACTATCATACCCACCGAGGTTTCTGGTGTGGCGGTCTGGATGCAATAGAAGACTTTCAATCAGCTATGAAGGATAAGTATGGAAGGATTGATCTGCTCAATTATAAATGGCGGTCCTCCTATCAGTCCTTTGAAGAGATAAAACCCTTCTTAAGAATTTTCCAGCCTAGTCGTACCGCATATATGGATTTTCTTCTTTGGTACCATAAATCGATGACAGATTATTCTGAGTTCTGGATGGAAACTTGTCGAAAGCATTTTCCGGATACTCCGATTTATCTTTGTACCGGAGGAATTGAAGAACCGGAGCATGGTTCCTCCTTCTCCGACCAGGCAAAGATCGCTGCCAAATACCAGGGCGGTATTCGTCTGACGAATGAAGGTAATAATTTTTACGAAAATCTATATTTAACAATACATATGCACAGTGCTTGTGAATATTATGGTTCTTATATGGGGTTGGAGCCGGTGGGACCTATTTTGCCAATGGGTGTAGCTGTCCGCATGTACGGTAGTGCCGCTTACGGGGACCGTCAGATTTTTCACTATTACGCCAATATCCGTGAGAGGGAAGATGAAACCAGCGGAGCTGAATATGTCAAGAAATATCAGGACTTGATATCTGAGAGAAAAACAGACCAGAAGATCACTTTCTTCTGGCCACTGGATGAGGCTTTGTTGAACCAAACTCCGATTCCGGACAGTATTCGAGCATCGCTCAGTGCACTGCGAAAGAATTATATGATCAATGTGGCGGATGAACAGATGATTTTAGATGATGCTTTAAATAACAGCAAGCTACTTATTCTGTTGGATACCAGCGTAACCAGAACCGAAGTGTTGGAAAAAATAGCGGATTGGGTAGAAAAGGGTGGTGTGCTGATATCGAATTGTCATCCCCATGACTTGGAAAACCGGACTGTAGAAAGGTTTGGTAAAATATTTGGTATGAATGAGGATTCCGAAGAAGTGTGGGGTCATAGTGAATATTTTGTACATGCGCTACCCTGGATGGAAAAATTACAGACACTGGAGCAGCAGCATTCTATGATTGCATGGAATAAACTGGATACTACAGTAATACCATTGATGAAAAACCTGGAACGAAAACAAGGCGCCACCACAACCAGGGAAGCATTTTGTGCATTTGCCAACCGGTTTTCTGAGGGTATGGGATTTTATTTTGCAGCTCCTTTGGATCTGGATGCGCAGGCAGATGCTATCTGGACACCATCTCCGGCCTTTTCCTATCTGCTGGAGGACTGCTGCAAGTATTTTGGCAGTACAGAGCCCATGTCTTTAAGTGAAAAACAGATCGCTAAATCCATTATGAATGGAAGGGAACTGGTGCTTTTTGAGGATGGAACGATTGGAGAGGAGTAATCCGATATCGAGACAATTGTGAGGACTATATATGGAGTGGATGAAAGGCTTACAGCAGGCGATTGATTACATCGAAAATAATATTACAAACGAGCTGGATTATACGGAGATAGCTGAGAAAGCATATTCCTCCAGCTTCCATTTCCAGAGAAATTTCAGTATATTCACCGGAATAACCGTTGGTGAATATATTCGGAATCGTAGGCTTACGCTTGCAGGAGAGGAAGTATCAACAAGCAGTACAAAGATTGTAGATCTGGCAAACAAATATGGTTACGATTCCCCGGAAAGTTTTACGAAGGCATTTACCAGATTCCACGGCATAACTCCCTCCGCGGCGAGGAAGGAAGGGTACGTATTAAAATCCTTTAACCGACTGTCAATTAATGTTGTTTCGGTTGGTGGTGAAATAATGAAGTATCAAATGATTAAAAAAGCTGCGTTTCAGATTCTGGCAAGAGTTAGAAAAGTAAGAATTGAGGAAGGTAATAGAGCAATTCCTGATTTCTGGTCAGAATGCAGTGCAGAGGGGTGCCTTCCGGTTTTGCACTCCTATGCGAGGAAGCCTTACACCATTGGTCTATTTATGGCAGATAAGGAAGATGAAAAATCGTGTAATTACGGTATCGGAGTGGAGTGTGAAGAAGGCATAACGATTCCGGAGGGATATCAAATTTTAACAATTCCTGAACATAAGTGGGCGGTTTTTATAGGCCTTGGGCCATTGCCGGAAGCAAATCAGGTGATGTGGCGAAAGATTTATACTGAATTTTTCCCCCAATCAGGATTAGAATATGATGATGATCTGGATTTTGAGGTATTTCCATATCAATCTGATCACGATTTTGAAATATGGATTCCGGTGAAAAGTAAAGCAGAATCGAAGTAACATATAGTGTAACAGGTAGTGACGAATATCCAATGTCAGAAAATCCGGCAGAAGGTATCTTCACTGCCTGTTTTATTATAGCGGACAATAATGAGCAGTGAATAACAGGAATATTTATTAATCATATGCTATTCTTGGAGTACCAAACTATATAAAATATTGAGGGGATGAGTTATGAAGCAGGTATTTCGATTAATTATGATGATTTCTTTTATGTTATTACTTACTGCTTGTAAGGACAAAGATGCGAAACCAACAGCTCAGGAACTGACGAACACACCTTCTGTAAAAGAAAAGGCGATGGAATTATATTCCAAAAATGATATGACATTGCCTCTAAATGTAGTAGAGGGTAAAGAAACAGTAGTAGAATTGATTCGGGAATCCGAGGGTAAAATGGTGCTTTATACAGCAATGACGGATGAAACAACAGGGAATATCAGTTCTTATGCTAAATATCTGCTGAAGGAGGATAATAACTGGGTGAGTTCTGAACTGACCTGGGGTTCGGATCAAACTCTGATAACGGACAATTATATCATTAACCGGCTGATCTATGCACCGGACGGCACCTTATATGCAGCTTTAAAAAGCAAGGATCAGAAGAAAATATCCCGAGTGGTAGCTATAACATCAGATCATGAGGTGAAAGAACTAACGGTTCCCAATCTGAACGGATTTGATCGTATGGGCAAGTATCTGGAAATATCGGATTTATGTCTGAATGGGGAAAGCCTCATGATCAATACTGGCTATTATATACTGGGGTATGACACAATTGGTCAAAAGGTTATATTTACCAGTAAGTCGGGTTATTATACCGGATTATTAATAGGCTCAGAGCAGTTAATCACCATGGACTATCTGGCGAATCAATTAATGCTTATGAATCCGCTAACCGGTATCATAGAAGATACCATATCGCTTCCGGAGTGGCAGGTATATGATTTTCAAATGCAGTATGTAAATGAAAACAATATTTTTCTTTTCTATCATAATAATCAATTAGGAATCGTGGGTAGAGAAGGTCTGTATGAGTATCAACAGGACACCGGAAAATGGAAGGAGATTATCAATGGTTCTGTAGATTTGATCGGAAAATTTGCGTATCAGCATGTGAATTTTATTCATCAGTCGGAGGACGAATATCTTCTGCTATCCAAGGATACTTCCGATCAGGGACATCTTGTGAAATACAGCTTAAAGGAACAGGAGCCTGCGGATAAAGAGGTTTTTCATATCTCGGCTTTTCAGGATAACCGGAGAATGAAGGAAGCGGTGATCACATTTGCGATGAAACATCCCGAACTGATGGTAGTATATGATATTGCTGCGAAGGAGGAAGAACCGGCTACGATCGAAGAATATACGGCACAGACAAATGAAAAATTGAAACAGAATAAGGCTGCGGATATCTTAATCTGTGATCGGCTACCCTATAAAAACTACATGGAGCAGGGTTATTTTGAAGCAATCAATGATATTATCGAGCCTTATATGGAGCGCGGTGAAATTTATTCTAATATTGTAGAATGTTTAAAAAACGATGAAAATATTTATTTGGTACCGGGTGAATTCCGGCCCTATATCTATGCCGGACCGGAGGATTTAATGAGTGCCGGAGATACACTGAAACAAATTTCTGATTATACAATCCTGAACGGAAAAACAGTGTTCAACCAAATCGATTATCGCTCCTTGGCCGGGGCTGTAACGAAAGTATATAATAATGAGCTGCTTGGAGAGGATGGTAATCCTGACCGATCGAAGTTAATTAATTTCCTGCAGCAGACGAAGAAAGTCAGTTCACCGCAGCATATCCGTAACAGTGAATTTTATTGGTCCCATCAGGAGTGCTATTTTCATTATGCACGGGGAAAAAAATCTCTATTATTAACTCATATTTCGCACAGCTATGAGCTTATGCTTTTATGTAGTGCACTTGATGTAACCGGTGATTCCTACCGATCGGCGAAGACTTTTGAAGCATTGAATATAGTAGGTGTCAATAAGAATAGTACGAAAAAGGAGCTGGTGAGAGAGTTCATCGAGTTGCTGTTATCTGAGCCGATACAAGATTATCAGGTGGGGGAAGGAATCCCGCTGCGTATGGATGGAATTGAGGGCTGGGAAACGGTTTCCTATGGTCTGGGAGCCATGTCCAGCGGAATCAGGCCGGAGTATATCATGAACGAGCATGATCTAACCAAGGAGGATATTGATGCTTTTGTAGAATCGAATAAGGAACTGTCCTGTATCAGCTCCTTTGATCCGAGACTGGCCGACGCTCTCGGTGATTATATGGAATTTTATATCAAAGGTTATATAAATGAAGAGACAGCAGCAGATCTAATATTGGCGAACGTAAACGGTACGGAGCCAAATCAGGAGGAAGAACCGGATCAAGAGGTTCTTAATAATGCGAAAAGTATTTTGTTCATCGGTAACAGCCTGACCAGCTACGGAGGAATACCGGGCTATTTTAAACAGATAGCGAATGAAATGGGAAAGGATATTGAAGTCCAGACGATCATAACCATGGGATGTACCTTAAATTCTCATGTTTCTGATATCAAGAATGATGAACAGAAAAGTGCATTAATTAAAAATGCGGATATCGTGGTGCTTCAGGATCATACCTATTTTATGGAGAATTCAGTAGAAGCGGTACGTACGTTAATGAAAATGTGTAAGGAAGGCAGCATTGTTTATTATTTTCTCACGGAATATGATGTAGTGGATCATATTGATAGCGAAAGAAGGTTATCGTTAATTGAGGGATTGAATTTTCTACCTATAGGCTATATATACAATGAATTGATAGAAAGCACCTTTGGGTATCCCGAACTTCATATGACGAATGATTATCATCCGAATCATCTTAGCGGCTACATAGAAGCTGCGGCAATTTATAATTCATTGTTTGGAGAAATACCACAAACCCTTAACTTCAAACTAATTCCTTCCATGGAGCAGGGGTATATTCCAGGAATCACAGAAGACGAAAAGAGAAAAACCATGGACCGAATTAGAGATATTATTATAAATTATAAAGATTAGATAATAGGCCCTGCTGCGAAGCAGGGCTTTATTCATGACAATGACAACACACTTCCTTTGCGGACCGGTAAACTAATGAAGGGTCATACTTACTGTCTTGTCTGGATAAACGGAAAAATCGCACTGACAAGTACGGACGGACATTTATAAGATAATGCTTTTAATTACACTTTAATTGGCCTATTGTTGAGTAAGTTTATGTATCGTATAATAATATAATCAGCTAAGGAGTCGCTAATTGCATAATGAAGAAAAAGAGATAAACAGAACAAATTCACGTTCATTTGAAACTTTTAAAGTGTCGGGAGGGGATATTATGATTACCATATTTAACAGAAAGAGACTACTGATTGATATTTCGCAGGTGGAGTGCAACAGGGTCAAACAAATATTAAAAACAGAAAATATTGAGTATTATTACAAGACGGTATTGAACTCTCCAATGATGTCCAGAAGAATGGATGTTAGTGCACAAGCAAAAAATGCATTTGCCTATAGAGAAAAAAGGGACCATACACAATTTGTTTATTATATTTATGTAAAGAGGAAGGATCATAAAAGAGCAAGGAAGCTGGCCTATGGTAACTAATTAATTTAATCCTTATATTGCAATTTGACAAACCTATAACCGCATGTTTTAATTAAATTATACGACATAAAATGACCTAAAGTTTCAATATCAAAAAATCAAACAGCATGAGGTACATAAGAATGATCAGACGAACCGGCAGGATAGCTAGAAGAACAGCGTTACTTTTGACACTAATAATTTCCTTGACCACAATATCAAATTTACCAACAAGCCGGGTAAATGCTGAGACGGTGAATGAAACTACGGTAACACCAACTCCGGAGCCTTCCGCTACACCGGAATCCGGTTCGACCATAACGCCCACGCCGGAGATAACCATAACACCTACGCCGGAGCTGACCATAACACCTAATCCGGAGCCGACTATAACACCTACGCCGGAGATAACTATAACCCCTAATCTGGAACTGACTGTAACACCAACACCGGAACCAGGCGATATCCCAACTCCGGAGCCGACGATAACATCGACACCAACTCCTACCCCGGAGCTGACGATAACTCCGACACCGACACCAACACCAACTCCTACTCCGAGGCCTACCATTACTCCTACACCGAAGCCGGAAAAATTTATACCGGAAACGCTAAAGAACATGGCGAAGTATGACTATGTAAGAAAGAGTGTAACCGGGTTAAGTACTAAGAAGACACCCATAAAAACATTACAAAGCATGGTGAAAAATTATGGTAAGCTTTATAGTACCGGAATGCCTTTCGATGAATACAAGGAGGCAATGTCCAAAGTATGGGAAGATGTTACCGATTATAAGAGTAAACCTGTGAAAATGTCCGTAGATCTGACCAAGACCATGGATTACAATGCATATGTAAATACCTTAAAAAAACTGTCCAGATATGACGGTGTCTATCTATATAAAATAGGGAAATCAACCTGTGGTAGAGACCTTTATGCCATCGAGATTGATATGACCTCCAAGAGTAAAAAGAATGTAATTATGCTTACCGGTCAGGTACACGCGAGAGAATTTGCCGGTGGTACCTATCTTGTAAAGCAGTTTGTAGATTTAATTCAAAAAGCACAGACGGATAAAAAGACGATGGAGCTTCTTAAAAGCAATAAATTTGTCGCCGTTCCGATCATTAATGTGGATGGAAGAGAGGCTCTGATTTATGAACCGTCCAAATGGACAACAAGAAGTGGTGAACTATGGAAGGCTTATACCAACGGTATCGAGAGTAACCGTAACTTACCTGGCCTGCAATGGGGACAGGTTCTGAATGGGAAGAGTAAGAAATCCATTATAGAGAGCAAACCTGGTTATGCGAATTATCCGGGGAATTATCCCGGTTCTAACAGCGAGACAAAAGCAATGATGAAATGGTTGTATCATTATGTTGTAGTCGAGCAGGCTGTGTATTATCTGGATTTACACCAGCAAGGCTCCATCATTTATGCGGGAAAGGGATGGCAGACCAAGAAGCAGGAGCAATACAGCTTAAATCTGCGTACCGATGTTCTTAGCTTAATTAATAACGGTAATATGCGAAGGAAATATAACAGAGTCTATGAGGAAAATACCTATGGATTACAGGGGGAAGGCTCGAGTCTTACCGATTATGCGGTCACCTTGGCGGTAGGAGCGAAATTCTCACCGTCCTTCGGCTTTCATGCGTTTACGGATGGGAAGAAGGAATATATGTTACTGCAGATAAAGGATCTGGATAATAACAAGATTAAGGTGAATCCGGTCAATAAAAACTTTGCAGCAATAACCGTGGAGATAGGCTATGGAAGAAATTATCTGGGAAATTCCAGCAATACAAGAAATCTATTAGCCAAGGAATATTATAATTATAACTTTGACGAGCTTCTTACAGCCCTTCCCAAAATGCTTGACTAGTAAATACTCGGATTATAATTGAAACAAAAACAGACGAATCGAAGCTATACCAATAAGGGAAGATGAACACAAGTATAGTTTAAATTTAAAAGATGAAATTAAGTGAAAACTGACATGCGAAGTCTTAATATGGTACAGAAAAAACAGGGAGCATCTCCCTGTTTTTTTTAATAAACATATATATTGCTATAACACAATATTCATTTCGATCATTTTTATTAGAGATTATAACATCGAATCGTGTAGGAAAGGACCAAATATTACTACTCTTTTACTGACGTGTACATAAAGTATTTATAACCTAACGGCGATGAATAAAAGCCTTCTAATTTATCCGAAATTAAATATAAATCCGTGTAGAAATAAATCGGAATAATCGGCATATCGGCCGCTAATAAATCCTCGGCTTGATGCATTGCAGTAATTCTTTCCTCACGGTCAGCCGAAGATTTTACTTTAGCAATTAAAGCATCGTACTCCGGATTGGTATATTGGGCATCGTTGTTACCACCGTCACTTACCCACATATCCAGGAAGGAAATGGGATCATTATAATCGGCAAGCCAGCCATGACGTGAAATCTGATATTCACCGTTTTTTCTTGTATCAATGAATACGGCCCAGTCCTGGGAGGATATAGTGGAGTTTATACCTAACTTCTCTTTCCACATATAGATTACAGCTTCAGCGATTGCCTCATGACCGGGATTGATCATTAATTCAATGGAAGGAAGACCTTTACCGTCTGGGTATCCGGCGTCAACTAATAGTTGTTTCGCTTCTTCTACATTTTTATCATAATCGGCAGGATCAACGCTATACCATTTCTTTGCGACCTCATGGAATTCGGTAGCAGCCTCAACATCGGATAATCCGGTGGCAACAAAAGTATCCGCAGGTTGCTGTCCGCCCTTCGCAACAGATTCTACAAGATAACTTCTGTCAATTGCGAGTGCTAATGCCCTTCTGACTTTTGCATCCTTCATTACTTCGTCTTCAACATTAACACAGTAGAAATAAGTTCCCAACTGACCAACAATGTTAAGACCGTTATCCTTCATTCGATCGATTTCTTCGCTCGGAAGATTATCTCCGAATAAAATCTCACCATTTTCGAAGGATGCTAAGATAGTATTCTGATCTTCAATTAAATGAAAATTAATGGTGTCAGGACCTAAATCAGCAACACCATAATAATTGGGGTTTTGTTTCATGACAATCATGGATTGATGAGTCCAGGAATCTAATACATAAGGACCGTTACCGATATAGGTTGACGAATCCTGTGTCCAGGTATCCGGATTAGCGGTAAGGATATCTTCTCTCAGTGGATAAGTAGCGGGAAAAGCACATATTTCTAAGAAATATGGAGTAGCAACATTTAAGGTAACCTCAAAAGTCTTTGGATCTACTGCTTTCACCCCTAGTTCCGATTTATCCACGGTACCAGCCATAATTTCATTTGCATTTTTAACAGCATCAACCATATAATTGTAGTCGGACGCAGTTTCAGGATCAACCAGCCTCTGCCAGGAATATACAAAGGCATCTGCTGTTAAATCCTTACCGTCCGACCATTTTGCATCGTCACGTATGGTAAAGGTATATACTAAGCCATCATCGCTTATCTTATAATTATCTGCGACACCTGAAACAATCTCACCCTTGGAATCAATTTTCATTAAACCTTCAAAGATATGGTTAATATAAGTTGCACCATCAACGGCTGTATTCATGGTGGGATCAAGGGTTTCCGGTTCAGGCCCTACATTTAAGTCGATGGCAAAGCCTTCTTCTGCATCATTTCCGTTATTATTTCCATTGTTATTTCCGTTATTATTGCCTGTATTATTGTTATTATCATCTGTATCTTTTTTTCCGCAACCTGTAAGAGCAGTTATTAGTAGAAAAACCAATACTAATAGCATTGCGGAAGCTCTTTTTATTCTTTTTTTATTCATATTACCCTCCTTTTTGCAAATGTTCTGGCCTTATTTAATATTCCCATTTGAATATTTAAGTAACCGCATTTGCTGTAGAAATACTTTGTAATGTAGGGGAAAAGAGGGTATTTTTACCTTTTTAAATTTTATCTATATGATGGCAGGCTACATAATGGCCGCCTCCCACATCCTTTAGTGCCGGCATTTCATTGGCACAAGCCTCCGTTGCATGAGGACATCTTGTACGGAAGGGGCATCCGCTGGGCGGATTTAAGGGACTTGGAATATCTCCTTTTAGTATAATTCGTTTGGTATTTCTGCTTGCTTTCGGATCGGCAATGGGAATAGCAGAAAGAAGCGTCCTAGTATAAGGGTGCAGAGGGTTTTTATATAGCTCTTTACTATCAGCAAGCTCCACTAAATGTCCTAAATACATAACGCCAATCCGGTTACTGATATGCTTAACAATGGATAAATCATGAGCAATAAAAAGATAAGTAAACTCCTTTTCTGCCTGAAGATCCTCAAGCATATTAACAATTTGCGCCTGAATGGATACATCAAGTGCGGAAACCGGTTCGTCACACACGATAAACTCCGGTTCTACGGCCAGCGCACGTGCAATACCGATTCGTTGTCTCTGTCCACCGGAAAATTCATGAGGAAAACGATTCGCATGCTCTCGGTTTAATCCAACCGTTTCAAGTAAGGAATAAATTTTATCCTGCTTGTCCTTTTTGGAGTCATACAATTTGTGAACCTCCAAGGGCTCTGCGACGATATCACCAACCGTCATTCTAGGATTTAGGGAAGCATAAGGGTCCTGGAATATGATTTGCATCTCTCTGCGTAAGGGATGCATGTTGATTCTTGTGATATCTTCACCCTTATATATAATTTTACCGTCCGTAGGTTCATGAAGACGGAGAATAGTTCTACCTAAAGTTGTTTTACCACAACCGCTTTCTCCTACCAACCCTAAGGTTTCACCTTTTTTTATATATAAACCGACATCATCCACTGCTTTCACATAGGAGGTTTTAAAGCCGGTTTTTACAGGAAAATACTTTTTTAGATTATGAACTTCAATCAGATTCTGCCTATTATTTGGATTTCCCATTATGAAAAACCTCCTTTTCGTAATCATCCTTCAGGGCATGCCAGCAGCGTACTTCATGTCCCCCGGAAACCTCATAAACCGGAGGAGCTTGCTCCATGCATATTTTCATCGCGTTTTTACATCGCGGTGCAAAAGCACAGCCCTTTGGAGGATTGATTAAATCCACCGGATTACCTTCAATCGGAATCAGACGCTCATGTTCCTCTGCGTTTAATTTCGGCATGGATTTTAAAAGTCCCCAGGTATAAGGGTGCTTTGGAGAATAAAAGATTTCGTCAATGCTTCCGGTCTCAATGATATTGCCGGCATACATAACCGCAACCTTATCACAGATATCCGCAATTACTCCTAAGTCATGGGTAATGAAGATAATACTCATATTAATTTTATTCTTTAGTTCCTTTAAAAGCTCAACGATCTGAGCCTGGATAGTAACATCAAGAGCGGTTGTAGGTTCATCGGCAATCAGAAGCTTGGGATTACAGGCAAGTGCCATAGCAATCATAACACGCTGTCTCATACCACCGGAAAACTCATGGGGATATTGATGGATACGCTTTTCGGGCTGATTGATACCCACCAGCTGAAATAATTCAATCATTCTTGCCTTACGCTGTTCTTTATTTAAATCGGTATGTTTTTTTAAGGACTCTTCAATCTGATTACCCACAGTAAAAACAGGGTTTAAGGAGGTCATTGGATCTTGGAATATCATACCAATATCCTTGCCTCTCATTTTCTGTAATTCTTTTTCATTTAATTTTGTTATATCCTTTCCATCAAACAGGATACTTCCACCGATTACCTTACCGGGCTCCGGTATGATTCCCATCAATGCATAGGAAGATACGGATTTACCACTGCCGGATTCTCCAACAATACCGAGTACTTCACCGGGTTTTAATTGATAGGAGATACCCCTGACCGCCTTAACTTCTCCTGCATAGGTAAAGAAGGATACTTCCAAATTATTTACTTCTAATAGATTCTGTTTATTTTCAGCCATAGTTCCTCCTCTTATTTCTTAAGCTTTGGATCAAGGGCATCACGAAGGCCGTCTCCAAAAAGGTTAAATGCTAGAATGATGATACTGATTGCTCCTGCAGGGAATAACAGACGGTACGGATAGGACTGGATACCATTGAGAGCATCGGCGGCTAAGCTTCCTAAGCTGGCCATCGGTGCGGAAACACCAAGACCTAAGAAACTTAAGAAAGCCTCTGTAAAAATAGCAGAAGGAATCTGCAGCATGGTAGTTACGATTAAGGTTCCAATACAGTTCGGAAGCAAATGCTTTTTAATCAATCGGCTTTTACTGGCTCCGATCGCGTTCGCAGCATTCACATATTCCATTTGCTTCAACTGCAACACCTGGCCTCTTACGATTCTCGCCATACCAACCCAGTATAGAAGTCCATATACGATAAAAATAGCAACTATACCGGGGCCTAATTTCTGAAGTCCGCCAAAAAGTGAACCTTGGTTAAAAGCGTTTTCGAGAGGTTCTTTTATAACAATCTGTAAAAGAATAATAATCAAAATGTCCGGAACGGAATAAAGTATTTCGACAAAACGCATCATAAGATTATCCACGATACCACCAAATAAACCGGAAACAGCACCGTAGATGGAGCCGATCAATAATACAATTAATGCGGAGCCGATACCGATAATCAAGGATATTCTGGACCCAACCATAACACGTACTAATAAGTCTCTACCGTGTAGGTCTGTTCCAAAGGGATGCTTAATATTTGGGGCCATATTTTCATCACCGCGAATCTGCTGATCATACGTATAGGGTGATAATAAAGGTCCCACAAAGGCAAATAATATAAAAAGTATAATAACAAATAACGCAATCATAGCTATTTTGTTCTGCTTTAATCTTCTCCAAGCATCATTCCAATAGCTGGTGTTTTGTGTCAGTTTATTTAAATCCTGCTGCTCTTGTGTGTCAGCCGGTGCAAAATCCTCAGGAGATAAATTCATCTGAAGACTCAACTTTTTAAGATCCTGTAGCTTCATTTTCAATTCCTCCTATTATTCGTCACCAAGTTTTATTCTGGGGTCAACAAGCTTATATAATAAATCGCAGACTAAGTTCATCAGGATAATAAATGCAGCAAGGAAAATGGTAGTTCCCATAATAACCATGTAATCACGGTTACTGATTGCCTTAACAAAGTATCTGCCGAGACCGGGAATATTAAATACCTGCTCCACTACAAAGCTTCCGGTAAGAACATAACCTACCAATGGTCCTAAATACGTAATGATCGGTATCAATGAGTTTCTTAATGCATGCTTGAAGGTAATGATGAAATTACTCATACCTTTTGCTCGTGCAGTTCTTACATAATCCTGGCTGAATGCCTCCAGCATACTGGAACGCATCAGTCTTGCTATATAACACATGGGATAAAAGCTTAATGTAAATATAGGAAGGATATAGCTGGTGGGTTCCTTAAGTCCCGAGGTAGGCAGCCATTTCAATTTAACAGCAAGTAAAATCATTGATGTGGTTGCAACAACGAAACCGGGAATGGAAATACCCATGGTTGATAAAACACGGATGATATTATCCGCCCATTTGTTACGTTTAAACGCCGCGATACAGCCTAAGGGAATACCACAAAGTATAGCGAATAGAATACCCCATGCCCCCAGTTTCGCGGAGATAGGAAAGGACTCCATAATCATATCCTTAATTTCACGGTTTTTCTGCAGCTTAAAGCTGACACCGAAGTCACCCTTAAGTAAGTTCACCAGATAATTCTTGTATTGAACAATCAGGGGCTTATCCAGACCGTATTTCTCGTTCAAAGCCTGTAAAACTGTCTCACTGTGTGCTTTCTCACTCATAAATGGATCACCCGGAACTAAATTCATAATAAAAAATGTAATAGTCGCGGCTACAAAAATCGTAAATATTGCAGCTCCAAATCGTTTCAGGATGTATTTTCCCATAGTTTTCCCTACCTTTATTTTATAGTATATAGAAAGTATTCTGAGGCCCTGATACCGGGCATGCCCAAATTTACAGGCACAAAAAGAAAAAATGCACTATAACATGTCGAAATGTAGGGACACATCTACGTGCAATTTTTGTATTTATTAAAAATGATTATCTTTCGTAAGCATTTGCCGACACAATATCTTGTTAAAAGAATATTACAACACAATAGAAAAGTCAAAATGTAAAGGTATCCATTGTGACCATAATTTGCTTCATCTTTACTATTTAAGAGAGTGATACAAAGGAAAATATGCATAACAAATGCTTAAAAATACAATTTGATTTTATCGCTGAACGACAATGATAAAATTGAGCTATGATAGGTACCAATCATATGATATTGTTGCAATCACCACGATTGTTTTTATTATTCGAAATATATTTCCTTATTACTGTATGCATAATCATGCTGAAACCTAAGAATTCTCTGATGAATGGAATTAGAAAATAGAAAGATTTATCCAACCGTATGACACATAGGGAAATGTACAAAAGTGAAAAAGCTGTCCGATATTTCTGTGATATGCTCCCTTTTAGGTAGACGGGGAGTGGTTCACTGAGATATCGGGCAGCTTTCTATATCATGCCTCTGGTTGTATCGTTATTCCTTAGCGTCAAATCGTTTATTGCGAAAATAAAGACACAGATCAGCAAAAACCATTACGAAATTAATTATGTAAAACACTAGTACATAACTGATATTGCTGGCTGTTATTTTTGATATAATTCCAAATATATAACCGAATAAAATAAATGATAAAAAAATAATGCTTTTCCCTTTTGCTGTACGGGATCGGTAGGATTTAATAAGGGATGCCGGCCATGATATGCCAAAACTGATAACCATCATTGCTTCAAAAATACTTGACATGTTAAATACCTGCTTTCTTTTGTTTTATCAATTTTATCATAAATACCACAGAAAGAAAAGCGCTGGAGAATATCAATGAATAGCTACGGATTATATGCATAGAAGTTATTCTTGGAGTGACAAAATACTTGGAGCATAATAAGAAGAATGCTATAATTGAAAGCATAACATGGATATCTCGACTTTTCTGAAAGGACAGGCAGTTAATTAGATAAGAGCGTTAACGTAATGTTTTTCAGTAGTAAAAGGATAGATTAGAGCATCAACATAATGTGTTTCAATATTTAATGGAAAAAATAATTGATGAAATATATTTACATAACAAAAGTGTTCGAATAACATTACAATGTGTACGGAAAGATAAAATTATATTAATCTTCTAGGAGATAACAGGAAGGAACATAATCATGAAAAATGTTGTATTAATTGGAATGCCGGGTGCCGGAAAAAGTACCGTGGGAGTTATCTTAGCCAAGGTATTGGGCTATCAGTTTATAGATTCTGATTTACTAATCCAGGAGCAGGAAGGCTGTTTATTAAAAGATATCATTGATCAAAGAGGGATGCAGGGATTTTTTGAGATTGAAAATCAGGTAAATCGTGACCTGGAGACGGAAAACGCTGTGATTGCTACCGGTGGCAGCGTTGTTTACTGCCGGGAGGCTATGGAGCATTTAAGAGAAATTGGTACGGTAGTATATATTAAGTTAAGCTTTGATACAATTGACAACCGCTTGGGAAATATTCGCCAAAGGGGAGTAGTGTTTCGAGAAGGGCAGACCTTGCAGGATTTATATGAGGAACGTTGTCCGCTTTATGAAAAATATGCTCATGTCATCATTGAAGCAGAAGGCCTTGGCATGGAGGAACTGATGGAGCGCATTGCAATTGAAGTTATGCAGTAGCAATATTTTTCATCGTTTTATTAAATAGTTCTTTTAACCGAAGTACTTTCATTTAATTCAATCAACGCAATCATAAAAAATGAAAATTTTAGCAAAATTTCTCTTGACAGTTGAGCATGTATTCAACTATAATGTAGTCAAATAGTTGAACGGTTGTTCAACTGTAATTTAATCTAATAGTTGAATAATTGTTCAACTATAATATGAAAAGAAGGTGATTTCAATGACAAAAACAGTAAAAGGAGATATTTATTGTGACTGTGATGTTATCCACGGTGATGTGGTGGATTGTGTTAAGAACAAGATGCCCCCGGAGGATGAATTATATGATCTATCCGATTTTTTTAAGGTTTTAGGTGATAGTACCCGTATTAAAATTATGTGGGCATTGGATGAAAGTGAGATGTGTGTCTGTGATTTGGCAGTGCTTCTAAATATGACGAAGTCAGCTATTTCACATCAGCTACATTCTTTAAGACAGGCAAATCTGGTGAAATACCGTAAAGAAGGAAAGGTAGTTTATTATTCCCTTTCCGATGATCATGTAAAAGAAATCTTTGAAAAAGGCTTGGAGCATATCAGAGAATAATTAGTAAGTCAGTTTAGCATGCCTTTTGCAGGTGCTGATAATTTTGAGAACCGTATGTATCAGGGATAATAACCATCAGTAAACAACATGCATGGTAATAGGAATAAATTTAACTTGGGCAAATCAATAATGTTTTATATGAAGTTGCTTTATATTTAATAATATGTTTATGAAAAGGTAGGAGGAAATTATATATGAAGAAAACATTTCGGTTAGAGGGACTTGGCTGTGCGAATTGTGCAGCCAAGATGGAAACAGCAATTAAGAAGCTGGACGGTGTATGGGAAGCCAGTGTTAATTTTATAACTACAAAGCTGGTTATTGAGGGTGAAGAGGAGAAAATGGCCGGTATTATGACAGAGTCGGAAAAAATAATTAAAAAAATTGAACCCGACGTTGTCATGAAGAAAGCATAATCCAACCAGTTGCGAAGCTTATATTCTATATTATTTGTACACGCAATTGATGCAGAAAGCATAATAGAAGGCAAGGAAATAATTGTGCTGCGGAGCGGCGGAATGGAGTGAAGGATAGATGAAAAGTCATCTTAGGAGAATCATCCTCGGGGGCATTATTTATGGGGTTGCGGTAGTAAATCCAATCGATAATTTCTGGCTGGAGGTTGCCCTGTTTCTGATCAGTTTTATTGTTGTAGGAAGTGATGTGGTATGGAGGGCAGTTACGAACATATTAAAAGGTAAGGTGTTTGATGAGAATTTTTTGATGAGCCTTGCCACAATTGGCGCATTCTTTGTTGGCGATTTCTCGGAGGGTGTTGCTGTTATGCTGTTTTATCAGGTAGGTGAATTGTTCCAAAGCTATGCGGTCGCGAAGTCAAGAAAATCAATCGCTGAACTGATGGATATCAGGCCGGATTATGCCAATGTGAAAAAGGGTGACGAAATTGTCCGTATGGACCCGGATGAGGTAATGGTCGGTGATCTTATTGTGATTAAAGCAGGAGAAAAAATCCCATTGGATGGTAGGGTAGTAGAAGGAGTTACCATGATCGATACCTCTGCCCTTACGGGAGAATCTGTTCCGCGGGAAATTGAGGCTGGCAATGATGTATTAAGCGGTTGTATTAATATTAACGGCTTTATTACTGTTGAAGTAACCAAGGAATACGGGGAATCAACCGTTAATAAAATACTGGATCTGGTTGAAAATGCCAGCAGTAAGAAATCAAAATCAGAACAATTTATCACAAAATTTGCCAGGTATTATACTCCGGTGGTTGTAATCATAGCAGCAGTTTTAGCCTTCGTTCCGCCTCTTTTGATCGAGGGTGCTACCTTTGATGACTGGATTTACAGAGCCCTATCCTTTCTGGTGGTATCCTGTCCCTGTGCACTTGTAATCTCAGTTCCGTTAAGCTTCTTCGGTGGTATCGGTGGTGCTTCCAGAAAAGGAATTCTTGTGAAGGGCGGTAACTATATGGAGGCTCTGGCAAAGGCGGAGATTGTTGTATTTGATAAAACCGGAACCTTAACAAAAGGAGTATTTAAAGTACAGGAGATACATTCAGTGAGTTTACCAAAGGAGGAATTCCTAGAGCTGACCGCATATGCAGAAAGCTACTCCAATCATCCGATTTCACTTTCCTTACAGAGTGCCTATGGGAAGGATATCGACCAAAAACGCATTTTAAGTGTTGATGAGATTGCAGGCCATGGAGTAAGTGCCGTTATAGACAACAGACTTGTTTTGGCCGGAAATTATAAGCTCATGGATAAGATGGATATTTCCTATTCGAAGAGTGAGCTAACCGGCACCGTGGTACATGTGGCAATCGATCGGCAGTATGCAGGTTATATTGTGATTGCCGATGAGATAAAAGAGGATGCTGTCGCTGCAGTGGAAAGCTTAAAAGAGGCAGGCATTCTAAAAACAGTTATGTTAACCGGTGATTCAAAAAGCATTGGTGAAAAGGTAGGAAATGCTTTAGGAATAGATAAAGTTTATACCGAGCTATTGCCTGCCGATAAGGTTCAAATTATGGAGGATTTATTAAAGGAAAAGTCCAATCGGGGTATGCTTGCTTATGCAGGAGACGGAATCAATGATGCTCCGGTCCTAGCCCGTGCGGATATCGGAATAGCCATGGGGGGGCTGGGTTCCGACGCAGCTATTGAGGCTGCCGATATCGTTATCATGACTGACGAACCCTCTAAAATAGCAACCGCAATACGGATTTCGAAAAAAACGTTGAACATAGCGCTTCAAAATATAGTTTTTGCAATCGGTATCAAAATTATTGTGTTAATCTTAAGTGCCATAGGGCTTGCCAGCATGTGGGCAGCAGTATTTGCCGATGTCGGTGTCACTGTTCTTGCAATCATTAATTCCTTCCGGGCATTGCATGTAAGTAATATATAGTTAAATTCGATGTAAAACGGGACATATCGTGCTTAATGGCATTTTACCCATAGGATATGCCCCGTTTTTTGTGTCATGATGTGAAAAATAACGAAAAAGCTATAATAATGCAATAATAAATTAACAAAAAGAGCATTTTTTGCGAGTTAATTGCTTTTTATTTGTAATTTGTTTATTAAATGAACTTGTATTTGTATGTAATATATGGTAAAATTAGCAAGTATTAAAAATTTATGAAAAGGGGAATTTAAGAATGAAATTGAGAAAGTATTTAGTTTTAGCGTTAGCAGTTATTATGGTATTTGCTACTACTGCTACAGCAAGTGCAAAGGCTGATGCATCTTGGGATGCAGCCAAGGGAACCGCTGTTATTGATGGTCAGATGGATGACGTCTACACAGCAGCACAGGAAATGAAAATGGAAGCTGTATCCGATGGCGAGGCTGACGGAACTAAGGCTTCTGCTTGGGCAACCTACGATGCAGATGCATTCTACATCTTTGTTCAGGTTGAAGACAGCCAGCTTAATGATACCAATGCAAATGCATACGAAAAAGACAGTATTGAGTTACGTTTCGTAAACAATGGACAGAACGTTCAGGCATATGCTGTATCAGAAACCTTTGATCAGAATTATGGTGCTGAAGTTAAAGTTTTAAAGACTGATATTGGTTACAATGTTGAGTATAAGATTCCTTATACTACAGCGGATGGTTCTGTTAAATTCTCATTACAGGTTAACGCATGTAGCGATGGAAAGAGAAATTGTACACTTCATACCAACGAAGATTTAGCTAATGCATGGCAAAACAGTGATATTTTCGAAACCTTAGTATTCAGTGACAAAGAAGTAGCAGCTGACACATCAGCTGATGATGCAGCAGCAGAAACAGCTGATGAAGCTGTTGAGACAGTTGCAGATGAAGCTACAACAGAAGTTCCTGATACCGGCGTTGTATCCTTCGGTTTAGTATTTGGCGTTGGCGCAGCAGTATCCGCTGTTGGTGCCGTAGTTTCAAAACGTAAAAAATAAGATTAATTTTTCGATTTGATTTTAAAGCTTACAGGTACATAAAAGTGGTAAACATTAATCGGCGATTCAGGGAGTCACATGACCCAGACCGGTTACTGTTTACCACTTCTTTTATTTCTGTTTAGTTATGTTAGGATGCTTACTGCCTATAGGTTATATTGGTTGGAATATGGTATATATTCCTTTTGAAATCCATAATAAGGCTTATGACACCCGATCATTCATTTAATTATTGACAATCCACACGCAACCCTTCTCCAAGATACGTACTACTTCCTCGAGCCCTTCCCGGTCATCCTGATCAAAACGCCCGATATATGGGCTGTCAATATCGAGAACACCAATGATTTGACCCTCCAAGCGGATTGGAACAACAATTTCAGAGCGGGAAGCACTGTCACAGGCGATATGTCCAGGAAATTCATGTACATCCGGTACCAGTTGGGTTATTCCTTCCTTTGCTGCCGTACCACAAACTCCTTTTCCAATTGGGATATGAATACAGGCCGGCTTTCCTTGAAACGGACCTAATAATAATTCACCGCCGTTCATCAGGTAAAAACCTACCCAGTTTATATCCTTTAGTGCCATATTTAGCAGGGCAGAGCAGTTGCTTAGATTGGGTAGCATATAAGATTCATTTTCCAGCAGGGACTTTAACTGGGAATGAAGTAATTGATATAGTTCTTGTTTGTCATCAGGATACATGGCATTAATTTCTTGCATAATTACTTGTATGATGTATTTAGTACCAAATACATCAATACTCTCCTTTCTATTTCAACTTTGTTATAATCAATAGTAACACTGTGGACTTTTAATTTTTTC
>JARBTJ010000052.1 GCA_029240245.1 Herbinix sp. | reverse complement strand
TTCCTATGAAAATGGGCACACTTATCCGTACGGGATTTCAACTAAAAATCCTAGAAGAAAAACTGAATGGGGCTTTGCCAATAAGTACTTGACACAAACACCTTGTCAGGAAACATTGATTTTGGGTTATCTTAATGTTATAATGTCAAATGATAATAACGAATATTAAGCGAAACCTATGGATTAGGAGTGGCTGTATGAAACATGTCATGATAGCGGGAAACGAGCCGGCTATTCTTAAAATGGAGGAACAAATACGAAGGGATAACTATAGAATATCAACCATTTTGAGAGAAAATATCAAAAAACACATACAGCATAATCTACCGGATCTTTTGCTTCTTGAAACTGAATTAGTGGAGCAGGAGGATTTACACAGTTTGCATAGGCTTACGCAATTGGCGAAGTCAAAAGGTTTTTCTGTTATAGTGATTCTTGAAAGCGATTCGCTTAAAATGCAGCAGTTAGTTTATGAACTTGGTGCCGATGATTTTATCGCAAAACCCTTTGGGGAAGAAACTCTGCGTAGACGGGTGGAGCTTTGGCTTGAAGTACAGGATTACCGAAAGGGAAGTACGGAAGCAGAGAAGTTTCAGGATGCTATTTCGGTAAGCTTTGCAGAGCTTGTTGAATTCCGGGATGAAACCACCGGAGGACATATTAAGAATACAACACAGTACTTTCGGATACTAATGGAAGAAATGCTTAAAATAGAAGAGTACAAGAATTCCATTCCTGAGAAGGATGTAAAGGATCTGTTACGGTCCGCACCGCTTCATGATATTGGGAAAATCGGAATTAACGATGATATACTCAGGAAAGCATCTTCACTGGATTATCATGAATTTGAATATATGAAAACACATACCACACTGGGCAAGCAGGCATTCGAAAAAATTATTGAAGAAACCGGCGGGAGCAACTGGCTTAATCTTGCTAAGGATATGGCTTATTGCCACCACGAGCGCTGGGACGGAACAGGATATCCCTGTGGCCTAAAGGGTGTTGAAATTCCTTTGTATGCCAGAATTTTAACAATTGCGGATGTTTATGATGCACTTACCTCGAGGCGAACGTATAAAGAGGCCTATTCACATAAAGAAGCAGTGGAGATCATATTGGAGGGAAAAGGGAGTCTTTTTGATCCGCGTTTGGTTGATCTATTTGTTAAGGCAAATAAACGTTTTGAGAAAGCACTTCTCTCAAAACAGAAAAACACAGAGTAGTTAGAAAGGGAGATCCTATGTCATACATGGCTCTTTACAGAAAATACCGCCCGGATCATTTTGATGATGTGAAGGGGCAGGATCATATTGTAACAACTTTAAAAAATCAGATAAAGGCCGGAAGAATCGGGCATGCCTATCTGTTTTGCGGTACTCGTGGAACCGGAAAGACAACGCTTGCTAAGCTTCTTGCCAAAGTGGTCAACTGCGAGAATCCGGTGGATGGGAATCCCTGTAACGAATGCAGGATGTGCAAGGGTATTGCGGCTCAGTCCTCGATGAATGTGATAGAAATTGATGCCGCCTCCAATAACGGCGTGGATAATGTCCGTGAAATTGTGGAGGAGGTGCGGTATTCACCAACGGAAGGCCGCTACAAGGTTTACATCATCGATGAGGTTCATATGTTGTCGGCGGGAGCCTTTAATGCTCTTCTAAAAACCATTGAGGAACCACCTTCCTATGTAATCTTTATTCTGGCAACTACCGAGGCTCATAAAATACCGGTAACCATTTTATCACGCTGCCAACGATATGATTTTAAACGGATTAATATAGATACGATCACGGAACGGCTTTCGGATCTGATGCAGGAAGAAAAAATCGAGGTGGAGGAGAAGGCGCTTCGCTATGTGGCAAGAGTCGGAGACGGTTCCTTAAGAGATGCCTTAAGCTTGCTTGACCAGTGCATTTCCTTTTATCTTGGTAAGAAGCTGACCTATGATAATGTTCTGGAGGTATTAGGAGCTGTGGATACGCTGGTATTTGCCAGACTTCTTTCCTACATCCGGGAGCAGAACGTAACCGAATGTATCAAGCTGTTGGAGGAAATCGAGAGCGGCGGCCGAGAATTAGGCCAGTTTACCATTGATTTTATATGGTATTTAAGAAATTTACTCCTACTTAGGACCTCGGAGGATGCAACAGATATCATTTTTGAGATATCAACCGAAAATCTGCAGATACTGAAAAAAGAAGCTGCTAAGATGGAGGAACAGGCTTTAATCCGTTATATCCGTATCTTTTCGGAATTGTCGAACCAGATCCGGTATGCAGCAAGGAAAAGGGTCCTGATTGAGATTGCACTGATTAAGCTTTGTAAGCCCGAAATGGAGCAAAATTATGACTCGTTGATTGACCGGCTGAAGATATTAGAGGAAAAGATAGAAAAAGGTGTTACCATAACTACTGTTGAAAAGGCATCACCGGAGATTAGAGCTGTACCGGAGGAAAAGAAACAGGAGATATTTCCCGAAGCACTTCCGGAGGATGTAAAGGAAGCGGCGAAGAACTGGAAAGTCATTATGCAGCAGATTACCAGAAAAGCTCCGGCTTTAGGCTCTGTATTACAGGGTGCAACCTTAAGTGTTGATGGTGGACAGAGCTTGCTATTGGTCGTAACCAATAATATTGATAAAGAGCTGATCGATAGGGAAGGTCATATGCAGATTATTAAGGATACCATTTCCCATGTTCTTCGTAAGCAGGTCCAGATAAATACCAAATATCTGAATAAAGATTTAGAGCGAATGGAAGAGGTACCTGATCTGACAAAACTGATTAAAGTTCCGATCCAATATGAGGATTAGAAGCGTTTACAAATGTAATAGGAATAAGGCAGAAATCTTAAGCGTTCATCATGATTGCATGAAATGAAAATTATTTGTTTGGGAGCTGCTTGATTTTATAAATATTTTACCTAAAATTTGAATGGGACTATTGAAAGGAGATTAATAGAATGGCAAAACGAGGTGGATTTCCGGGCGGCGGACTCCCGGGAAATATGAACAACTTAATGAAGCAGGCGCAGCGCATGCAAAAACAAATGGAGGAAAAAACCAAGGAGCTGGAAGATAAGGAATGGGAAGCTACAGCGGGCGGCGGTGCTGTTACTGTAAAGGTATCGGGTAAAAAAGAAATTGTGTCCGTAAAGCTTACCAAGGAAGTTGTAGATCCCGATGATATAGAAATGTTAGAGGATTTAATTGTAGCAGCTGCCAATGAAGCTCTTCGCAAGATGGAGGATGAGTCAGCATCCGTTATGGGCGATGTAACAGGCGGCCTTAATGGACTTGGAGGATTTCCATTCTAATGGACTATTACAGCAGTCAAATCAGTAAGTTAATAGAGGAATTATCCAGACTGCCGGGAATTGGAGCAAAGACAGCCCAGAGGTTGGCGTTTCACATTATTAATATGCCGGAGGAGCAGGTTGCTGCTCTTTCCGGCTCTATTGTTGAGGCCAAAAAAAATATCAGGTATTGTAAGGATTGTTTCACCCTAACGGACAAAGAGCTATGTCCGATTTGCTCTTCCCCCGGAAGAAACAAGAAACAAATCATGGTAGTGGAAAATCCGAGGGACCTTGCAGCTTACGAAAAAACCGGTAAATATGATGGCGTCTATCATGTACTTCATGGCGCAATCTCACCTATGCTTGGTATCGGACCGGCAGATATTAAATTGAAAGAACTGATGCTCCGTCTTCAGGGTGATGTGGATGAGGTAATCATTGCGACAAATTCAAGTCTCGAAGGGGAAGCAACGGCGATGTATTTAAGCAAGCTGATAAAGCCGGCAGGCATTAAGGTAAGCAGGATTGCCAGTGGTATTCCGGTCGGCGGAGATTTGGAGTATATCGATGAAGTGACACTTCTGCGGGCCTTTGAGGGCAGAGTGGAGTTGTAGGGGATGGAAATGCCTGTGTCACGGGGCACCCCATCTTATCGCATGGGCACACCGGTTTATCCTCGTAGACATATAGAAAATTATGCGATAACACCACAGAACAATATATAATTCAGACCTAGATTAGGGCAGTGAACCGAATATCAGTTCACTTAACCGCCCCATCTTAGGTCTAATTTTTTACTCATTTCAGACTAGACTACGCAACGCTTCTATAAGTTAATGCTAGGAAAATCCAAGTAAAAGTAAAGATGATATCCCTGAAAATCATTCAAGACACCTCTAAAATCAAGCATTCTAGCCCTTATCGCTTGTTTAAAAAGAAAGGAAAAGGAACTGAAAGAATGAAGGGAAAGAAGAGTGAAGAAGGCTGGAAGGATTATATACTCCATTAAGTTCAAGAAGACAGGAACCAAATAAGTAATGTAGCAACCGATTTGAATAGAGTTTATGTACTAGTTAGGCTGCCATGTTAAGGATATAATGTTTCATGACAGGGTTTTTTATAAACGACTGCAATTAATAGTAGAACTCATTAAGAATATGGTGTAAAATGGAAATAAATATCTAAATAAAAAGTATTGAGCCGTTACTTTTAACTTGGTTATGAGAATAATTCGAAGCACTACATATCCAATTATCATTGAGAAGGCAGAAAAATCAGAATTTATAAGGAAAGGATATTTAATTTTGAAAGCTATAGTACTAGATATGTATGGTGTAATAGTAAAGCAAACGGGGGATGATTTTGTTCCACATGTTCAACAGACATTTCCTAATTTAAAGCCAGAAGAAATATATACACCCTGGTTCAAAGCTGATGTGGGCGAATTAACATCGTTAGAGGTGTGGGAAAGTCTTGGCTTTAAAGGCGATTTAGAGAAAATTGAAAAAGATTATTTAGATACGATAGAATTAAATGATGATTTTCTTGATTTTGCATCGTCTGTAAGCAAACACTACAAGATGGCTATTATCTCAAACGATTCTAGTCGATGGAGTAAATATCTTCGAGAGAAGTTCCAGATACCTGCTTTGTTGCAATAGACGAGAATAACCTAATTGGGGTCATTATTGTTGGAAATGATGGTCGCAGAGGTTACATATATCATACAGCAGTCAATTCGGAATATCAAAAGCAAGGAATAGGAGCAAAATTGGTTGGTACTGCATTACAGGCGCTAAGGGATGAAGGTATCAACAAAGTTGCTTTAGTGGTATTTGATCGAAATGATAAAGAAAATGCTTTTTGGGAAAGAAGAGGATTTACGAAACGAGAAGATTTAGTATACCGGAATAAGACACTTACAGAGATGGTAAGAATTGGTACATAATACTTATTTGTTAATGTGATTTTTAGATGGTACCGCTGCATGTAACTTTTATCAAAAACAAGGTGCTGTTCTATCAAAGCTTGATGAATACGCTTATTATCATGAGGAAGAGTGCAGGGATGAAGTTCAATTGATATGGTATCTTAACATATAGAATGTTTGAAAAACGAGATAGGAGAACTGCTATGAACAGGATAGAAAAAGTAAGGGAATACGTTGATTCAGTATTATTAAATATGTCCGATGCCGTAGAAAGAAGATGCGGTTATTTGCATTTATATGGAGTGTCACAAGCGTGTGCACTGATTGCACTGAAGAGAAATGAAAATGTTGAATTGGCAACGATTGCCGGGATGCTTCATGATATCTATTCCTATTCAACGATGGACACGAAAGACCATGCGCATAAGGGGGCAACCATGGCAAGGGATAACCTTAATTCTTTAGGGAGTTTCAGTGAGGATGAAATTGAAATGATTTGTTCTGCTATCCATAACCATAGTGATAAAGGTTCCAGACATTCATCATTTACCGAAGTGTTAATTGATGCTGATGTTATGCAACATTGCCTTTATAACTTACTTTTTGATGTGAACTTACATGAAAAGGATAGATTTGAAAGTCTGAAAGTGGAATTCGGGTTGTAATTGATATTTTACTGGCTTACATGAAATATAACAAAAGATAATTGTGCAGAGAAAAAGCCGGAAAATGTCGTGCCGGATATACCAGAAAAATTTTTGGGAGTAGGCGGTTTATGAGATGATAGGATAATATTCAACTAATAAGCGAATGAATTCGCAGGTTGCGTTATGGGTTTGACTGCATGTTTTTGATAACATAAAGTCATAAAATATTTTCCAGGAGGGTTTTATTCTATGGCAACCGTTAAACTTAAAATTGCAGAATTAAGAAAAGAAAAGGGAATTGGACAACAGGATTTAGCAGATGTTTTAGGAGTGTCGTTTCAATCCGTCAGTAAATGGGAAACGGGTGCTACCATGCCCGATATTACATTGTTGCCGGATATTGCTGAATATTTCAAAGTGTCGGTAGATGAACTATTGGGACTAAAACCACTTCATCAACGGGAATACAAACCAAGAAATACTGACAACCATGATACTTCCAATGGTAAGGAAAATAATTTTATAAAAACAGAAAATATTTCTGGAATGACGATTACCTGGAGTTTCTTGTAAGAAACGTCTGGAAAGTTGAATCACAAGTTGATGTAATTGATTTCAGATGTTGTGAGGGTTACTTAGGACAGCAGTTGCTTGAGATTTTACCAAAGGGGAGTTCCTATACGGGTATTGATAACGAGTATTTTACGGACAAAGCCAAACTTAAGTTTATTAATACCAAATATATTACAAACTTCTTAATATCAGATATTTACTCATTTGCAGCAGATAAAAAATATGATATTGCTATTATTCAAGTTGGATTACGGCATATGAACAGACCGATCGAAGTATTGAAGAAGATGATAGCTTCTGTTAAAAAGGGTGGCCTTGTCATTTGTGTAGATGTGAACAGGGAATTTGAAAACGATGGATTGTATATAGATGATATGGATTATGATTACCTTTGTACCGCATTTGATTTCCATAAAACCTGGAAGAAGGAATTGGAATGTGAAGGCAGGGATTACGCAATTGGAATGAGATTGCCCTTTTATATGCGGCAGTTAGGTTTACATGATATTGATATTCGCATGAATGACAAAGTTTTGCTGGTGAATCCTGACAGAAAGGATTATGAGGATACAGTACAAGATTTTATTGATATTCATGATCTAGACAAATCATTTAACATATCCAATTGTGAAAATACAATTGAATTCTTTATGAATCGGGGCGTCGATAGAGCACAGGCAGAAGAGTATATTAAAATGAAGGCTCAGATAGCGGATTATTTTAAGAAGAAGGGAAAAAAGTCATTTTTACAAGTGCAGGGTCTACTGATAACATATGGAAGAAAGATTAATTAGTCATAGACCAAAGGGAACAGGACATCCTCATTATCATGATTTTCTTTATGAAGTAGATTATGGTTACCTAAGAATTACACTATCAAAAGATGGTGGCCGAATAGACATATGGAAAGGATCTAATATGGAAGCAAAATAAATGCTATTATGTGTACGGTAGATTTACTAAAAAAGATTCGGAAAAAAATTTAATTGGATGTACCGAAGAAGAGAAATAAAAGATTTATCTAGTACTAACACTTATAACACCGGAGGATAAAAGAATGCTACAGGAATTACTCAATACATTGAATATAAAATACGCAAAGCCCTTTGAGGATATTAAGCTTCATAGGGATATGATCGGATATGTATGCGTGGTTTATTCCGGAAATGATAGATACATCCTGAAATTATTCCGGAGTAATCAAACAAACCAGGCAATTCAATCGATAGAGATTATGAAATATCTATTAGAATCAGATTATCCTACGCCCAATATTATTACTACAGCAGATGGAATGCCTTATTTTTTCTTTCATGAGCAGGAGGAAAGCCGAATCGGTGTCTTATATGAGTTTGTAGAGGGGATTGAACCGGACAAGAATAAAGAAATTGAAAACATAGGAAGGCATACCGGTAAGCTGCATCATATCATGAAAGGATATCCTACTGATTTGGATCATCATGGGAAGGTGTTTTTTATAGACAGGTATATCAATCTTTTAACAAAGATGTGTTATCCCAGAGTAGATCGGTTCAAGGAGCATGGAGACATGCTTTGGAAACGGGTGGAGGGTCTTTCGAATGGATTTTGTCACGGAGATTATCATACCGGAAATATGCTTTTGAACGCCAAAGGTCAGAATGTATTATTTGATTTTGATGCTGCAGCAATAGCATTTTCGGTATATGATATCGCAGTAATATGTGACATGACGAATTATTTTGAGTTTACAGAGCAAGGCTATGCAGATACAGACGGAATGCTTAGGCGTTTCTTAACGGGTTATGGTGAGCAGAACAGAGTAAGTGAAGAGGAAATTCAATCAGTATATGATTTCATTGCAATTCGGCACTACGAGGTACAGGCGACAATAGTTGAGAATTTAGGACTAGCCTGTATTGATGAAGCCTTCGTTGATGACCAGTTCGAGTGGTTGATGAAGTGGGAGAAGCTATGTAAAATGATTAATTAATACTAGATATTATGTAGAAACTAATAAATTCTATCTGAGGCGTAATGAAGGAGGGACAAGCGATGGGAAATCCCTTTGATTGTATCAGCGACTTTATATTTGTTGAAACTAAGTTAAAAAAGTCGGATGTAATTTTAATTCCGGGAGCCAGTCAGCCACAGTTGATGGAAAGAGCGGCTGAACTTTACCTAAGTGGGTTAGCGCCTTATATTCTACCAAGTGGTGGACCAAATTCCAAATTATCAGATTTTGAAACAGAGGGGGCATATTTAATATCTATAGGTATAAAACTTGGTGTTCCAGAGGAGGCAATATTAAAAGAGGACAAGGCACAGAATACGTTTGAAAATGCTCAATTTTCCTACGATCTATTACGAAGCTTAAATATTGAGGTGAAAAATATAATTCTGGTATGCAAGGCGTATCATTCCAGAAGAGCGTTGCTGACCTATCAATCGTTTTTTCCTAAGGATATTAATTTTTATGTAGCACCTGTAATAGACAGGAGAGGAATATCCAAAGATAATTGGTATATGAAGGAAGAAAGTATAAAGTTGGTTATGGGCGAGATAGTTAAAATCGGAAAGTATTTTGATAATAAAATATGGCAATGGGTATAATTTAAGCCGGGCAGGGTTGAACTAACTTCCTCCCGGCTTAAATTATGATAGGCCACATTACAATTTATTTCACCTTTGTATGAACTTCAGCATCTTTAAAATTTAGCAATATTTTTAAAACAGACAGGAATATAATGTATAAACCTTATTACCGGTTATTTTTCAAGATGCCTAAGGAGGGTTTATATGAATGAGGATGTAAAATTGAACCGACCATTAAAGGAAATTCCGGTATTATATATTTCTTTTATCGCAAAGGAGACAACGAAGTCAATCGATATACAATCGGATCAATATTTATGGGAATATAATAATGAAAATGATACGGACGCCCGTATCATCGGTGATTCCTTTTTTCATCCGCTAGCGATGGCGGACTTACTGTTAAAAGTGGAACTGCCGGAGGGCGTGAATAAAGTAAGTATCCAATTCTCTGAAAACCCAACTTCGTATACCGTACGGTATTGGCCGGATTATTATGCAGGTAATCAGGAGGCGCAGTTCAATTATAAGAATTATCTGAAGACTGTGAGAGATGCTATTGCCTTACCAAAGGATAAAGGAATTATTGTTCAAGTATATGCGCTCTGGCCACAGGGAGAAGCTTACTATGCTTTCTATATGATTCGAGTATAATACTTTATCCTCTTGGCATGTTGGTAATTGCTATTTCGGTGAAAACAAGGTAATATAGAGTGAGAGGAAACTTAAAATAATAAAAGCATTATAGCTATTAATTGAATTATGAATAGAATTTAGAGGATATGGATAAAGAGAACGGATAGCATCGAGTAATCGTGTCGGTTGTTTCGATATAAAGACACAGGATATCGAATCAATATATCTGCCTATGAATTTCGGAGGATATCTAATGGAAGTTAAAGTATGTAAAAATTGTAGAAGATTATTTAAATATATTTATGGTCCGGAATTATGTCCGGAATGTACTAAGTTAACTGCAAACGATCAAAAAGAAGGGGTTAATAAGAAGCCAACCGTCTCGCTTAAGCCCGTTGTTGCAGAGGAGGAAGACAAATTTAATCAGGTCCGTGATTATATCATGACGCATCCAAGGGCTACCATCATCCAGATTTCAGAGGTAAATGATATCGCTCCAACAAAACTTCTGGAATGGATACGAGAGGATAGATTGGAATTTTCTGAGGATTCTCAGGATGCCTGGTTTGAATGTCAAAAGTGCGGCGCTAAAATTAAAAGCGGCAGACTATGCAATCGCTGTAAAATAAGAGAAAAGGTTTAACATAAAACATGGCGAAAGGAGAATTTCCTTTCAGCCATGTTTTTTCACATAATTTTTATTAAGGCAATAGCAAAAACTATATTGCTTCGCAAACGCCTTATTACCATTTAATTATTGCAAAGAGAATGTAAATAAATGGTATAATGTATACTATTTTGTTGAAAAATATTGTTTTATATATTACAATCAAATAAATATACTGCTATTGAATGATTTAATTAAAATACAAGGGTTTCTGATTACTAATTTAAGGAGGACGAAGGATGAAATTCAAAAAACTCGGTACGAAAATGCTTACTATAATACTTCCGGTTACTTTATTATTTATGGTTTCAATGTCAATGGTAAGCTATTTAAGCAGTAAAGAAATTATTCAAAATCAGATTAACCGTAATATGGATGCTGAATTAAAGGCGCAAGTGAATATAATTCAACTAAAAACACAGAGGGTTTCTGCGATGGCATCTCAGATTGCCCGATATGTAGAGTCAACCTATACCGGAACACCCTTAGGGGCATATGAGGAGGTATTGGGTAAATTAATTTTTGAAAGTGATATTGCACTTGGAAGTGGTATTTGGTTTGAGGCATTTGTATATGACAAGAATCAAAAATATGTTGGACCTTACATCTACAAAGAGGGCGACAAGCCTGTAACTACCTATGACTACAGCAATGAGGAATATAACTATTTTGAATATGACTGGTATAAAAATGCTATGTCAGGCACGAAGGAGCCGGTTTTCTCCAGTCTTTATTATGATGAAACCTCAAAAACTACAATGGCTTCCTGTTCCGCACCTATGTATGACAATGGCGGAAAGTTTATTGGTGTTGTTACTGTGGACATCGAGATAACTGCGATTCAAGAGCTGATTAGCAAGCTTAAGGTGGGTGAAGAGGGAAGCGCAATGTTATTTACGGAGACGGGATTATATATTACTAATGATGATCCTGCCATGGTAATGAAAGAAAAAGTCACTGACAGTGATAATCCCTCTCTGGCTGCTTTGGGTAAGGAAATACTTGAAAAGGAAAGTGGAAACAAAGTATTTACCATAGACGACGTAAAATATGATGGCTATTACCGAACGGTCGATGGAATGGGCTGGAAAATTCTGATTCAAATTCCGAAAGCGGAAGTGGACCAGCCATTAGTGGATTTATTAAATAAGTTAATTATTATCGGTGTGATAGCAATCATTTTTGTAGCAGTGGCGATCGTTTCCCAGTTAAGCTACTTAACAAGGAATATAAAAAAGGTTAATCGATTTGCACTAAGCTTGTCGGAGGGTAATTATACGATATCAGAACTGGATATAAAATCTGCGGATGAAATTGGACAGATGGGAAATTCATTAAATAAAATGCTTTTGTCTAATAAATCCATAATTCAGGCGATTGCCTCTGACTCGGCTGAAATCGGTAATGTCAGCGATGTTCTGGATGAAACTACGGACAGTTTGGTGAATAATTATGGCATCATGGAGGCAGCAATCAAAGAAATTAATGAAAATATCATGAGCTCCAGCGCGGCGGCCGAGGAAGTGAATGCCTCCGTTCAAGAGGTCAATGCGGCAGTTATGTACCTGGCGCAAGAGACCAATAAGAGCCATGAAATAGCATCGGCCATTAAAGAAAGAGCGTCCGCGATCGAAGATAAAAGTGAAGCTTCTTATGCTCAGGCTTCGAAGCTGGCAATAGAAAATGAAATGAAATTAAATAAGAGCCTTGAGGAAGCGAAGATTGTTGATTCCATTGTACTCATGACGCAGGGAATTCAACAGATTGCGAAACAGGTTAATTTGTTATCCTTAAATGCCTCGATCGAAGCGGCTAGGGCAGGGGAGCATGGTAAAGGCTTTTTGGTAGTTGCCAATGAAATCGGACGTTTGGCATACCAGACTTCAACCACCGTGACGAACATTCAGAATACAGTTACAAAGGTACAGGAGGCAATCGATAATTTGACGCAGAATTCAAAGCAAATGCTTCTGTATATTAAGGATAATGTTACACCGGATTATAAAACTTTCGTGGCTGTTGCCAATCAATACGGACAGGATGCGGCAGTTATTGAAGAAACCGTAACCGAGATTGCAAATATGACTCAGAACATTGAGAGAATTATTAATGAAGTTGGGGAGGCAATTCAAAGTATTTCCGAAGGCACACAAAATACTGCTTCCGGTACGGGAACAATTATTACAAATATGGATACGGTATCCGAATTGGTTGTAAATATTACTAAGATCGTTGATCATGAGAAAGAAATAGCAAACAAATTGGATGATGTGGTAAAGAGATTTCAATTATAAATAAAAGAAGAACAGACATGGGTAGGAGCAGGTGAAAGCTTTTTACCCATGTCTGTTTTATGAATTACCTATATCCCAGGCATCATACTTGGTAACGCTTTTAATTAACAATTAATTAAAAATACTTTAAGATTTGATCGTGATATTGACCAACATGGAAAAAAATAGTAACATGTAATAATATCATGAAATAATACAAATATTATTCCTTTGTAACCATAAGAATAAATACGGTATCTATAATAACGAATAACTATAAATCTATGTAGAAGAGATAAACATAAAGGAGGTAACACCATGTATCAATTTCCCAAGGATTTGTATACCGATATAAGAATTGAGACGGTAGCAAAGACAAACATTACGCTTGAGAATTACGAGGTAAGACAAAACAAATCTTCAACAGACACCGGTGCGATGATTAGAATCTTTGATGGTAACCGCTGGTATTACAGCGCGACGACAAATATCGACCATTTACAGGAGGAAATCGACCAGCTTGCAAAAATGGCTACGCCGGATTCGGAGGTATACAATCATCCGGTAATTAAAAAGCTAGAAGTAAATCAAGGAGTCATGCTTACCTATCAGGATACGGATGTATCAAAGATTGACCCAAAAGAAAAGTATGAGGTATTACAAACCTATATTCCTGTCATGAAAAATAATAGTGAAATCAAAATCTCAAGGCTTTATTATCTGGATAATCATACGGTAAAACATATTATTTCAAGCAAAGGCACGGATGTATTATTTGATATTCAGAGCTGTTGTATTGCAGCCAGATATATCTTCCAGATCGATGGAAATCCCTGTAGAGGTTCCGAAAACATCTATCATATGAAGTTTGAAGATATTATCGGTAAACAAGAGCAATTACGATTATCCATCGAGAAGGACTATAATTATTACAAGGATGCAATTCCGGTTACACCCGGTAGCTATACCTGTGTTCTATCCCCTGAGGTAACCGGCGTGTTTGCACATGAAAGCTTCGGGCACAAAAGTGAATCCGATTTTATGGTTGGGGATGAAACCATGAAAAGGGAATGGGCAATTGGCAAAAGAGTTGGAAAACAGCTACTGAATATCATTGATACGGGTCTTGTTAAGGGCTCCGGTTATGTGCCCTTTGATGATGAGGGTTGCAGAGCGAAAAAGAATTATATTATTAAAGACGGCATACTTACAGGCAGGCTTCACAGTGCAGCCACAGCGGCTAACCTCGAAGAGGAGCCTACGGCCAATGCAAGAGCTATGAATTTTGAATTCGAACCGATTGTTCGTATGACCACAACCTACATAGATGCCGGAAATCAGTCCAAAGAGGAATTGATCGGCCAGATTTCAGAGGGAGTGTACATTGAGTCTTTATTTCATGGCTCCGGTATGACCACCTTCACCATAGCGCCTCAGAGAGCTTATATGATTCGTGACGGTAAACTGGCGGAACCGGTGAGAATATCCGTGATCACGGGTAATGTAATGAAAACGCTCGATGAGATTGATGGTGTTTCCAATGAAGTGGAGCTGTTCTCTTTTGCCTTAGGTGGTTGTGGAAAAATGGAACAACATCCACTTCCGGTAGGTTTTGGCGGCCCTTACATACGTGTGAATGGGATAAATGTTCAATAGTAAATTCGCAATAACCAATACAACTTGTAAATGTGTGCATGTGCTACATGCCAAGGGAGGTAAATATGATCAAAGAATTATATAAAGAAGTACTACGCGAAACAGCGCTTAATATATCAGAAACCCGAATTGATGCAGTAAGGAAAAAATCCATCATAAAAAGCGGTTGCCGTGTTTATAAGGATGGTTTTATTGGTGTGGCCGGTTGTTATGGGGAAGCAACGGACGATACTTGGGCGAAAGCAGAAGCTAATTTAACGAATCAAATTCCATATCCGTACGCTCCGGAACAAAGCAAAACAAGAACCGTGGATTTACGAAGCTTCGAAATCAGTGATGAGCAATTTATTGTAGATATAGAAACATTACTTGCGGATATGAAGATGGAATTTCCACAGTATATTTTAAGTAATAAAATTCAGATTACAGAATCAGAGTTTTCCTTGGCAAATGATGCGGGGCTGAACCTGATCTACTTTGATAAGACGATCATGTTAATGCTATTGGTGAAGCATGTGGATTCTGTAAATATTATTGATTCAGCCATCATACACATCAGTAGAAATTATGATCTAAATAAACTGTATGCAGAGGCTAGAAAGATTCTGGCTGGATATGAAAAAGAAGTAACATTTCCTAAGTTGAAGAAAATACCTGTGATCCTTCAGCAAAGCGAAATGTTAGGTAAATTCCAGGAGTCCTTACATGGGGAGGCAATGGCACTTGGTTCCTCCATGTTTAAGGAACGTATGAGCAGTAAGGTATTTCACGAGAACTTCCATTTATATCAGGACAGGAGTGAGGAGCATTACCATGTTCCGTTTTTTGATCTGGAAGGAACCACACAGGAAAATGACCGCTATCCTTTAATCTGTGAAGGTGTAATTCAACATACCTATACCGATAAGAAAAGCGCAGCAACCTACTCTCTGCCGTTGACCGGTGCAGCCGGAGGCAATTATGATGAAGTTCCTACCTTAAGCAGTCCGGAGCTTTCCATAGCAACCGGAAATAAGACCCTTAAAGAACTGTTAAACGGAGAGCTTGGAATTTTGGCGGTGTTCATAAGTGGCGGTGATTATACAAGCAGCGGTGATTTTGTATCTCCGGTCCAGAATTCCTATCTCACGGATGGAGATCATATTCTTGGGAGACTGCCCGAATGCAGCATTTCAGGTAATTTGTATGAAATGTTTGGTGAGAATTATATTGGCTTTAGCAGTGATAAAGCATTTATGGGAAATAATTTGCTGGTGATCCGTATGGAGGTTACTTACTAGAGGCGTGGTTATTAATTAAGATGAACTGTTTCGCTTTGAATCAGAGGAAACGCTTAAGCGAAGGAAAAATAGTATGTTGTTAGATTATATTAAATGAGGATGGTGCAAAATGTGTGAACATTTGAAAGAAAAGCTTTTGGTGCCCGGTGTATGGCAAATAACACAACCATCGAACGGTGTCTATACGGATGTCGATATGTATTTAATCGACGGGAAGGATAAGGCCCTTCTTGTAGATGGGGGCAACAGTGTACAGGATTTATGCGGCTTTCTGGGGAAGCTTACGGATAAACCAATTGAACTGTTAATAACTCATGGCCATGGGGATCATGCTGCCTGCATTCAACAGTTTGAAAAGGTATACATGTCCCATACGGATATTGATATAATGAATTGGATGCTGGGTCTTACGATAGAACCCACCCAAATTTCTGATTTAAAAGGTGGAGAAATAATAGATCTTGGGGACCATCAATTGGAGGTCATAACGCTTCCCGGGCACACATTAGGGTCGGTGGCACTTTTAGACAGGGAAAGACAGCTTTTGTTCTCCGGCGACAGTCTGGGCTCAGGTCTGATATGGATGCAGCTTCCCAATTGTACCTCCATAAAGGATTACCTTCAGGAACTTAACAAACTGGAAAATGAAATTAAAGATATGACGAATCTGAAACTTTGTGTAGGCCACAGCCAACAAAGTGAAAGTGAACTTGGATTGCAATATTTTAAGGATTTGAAGACCGCTGCGGAGGGTATTGTAACAGGAGAAATGGTCGGAACACCAACGATGGAGTATAATGAATATTACAAAGGATTGATTACTGCTTATGGGCAGATGAAGGGATTTGTATATAAACCCGACAGAATATGAGTGCGAGGTAATCACGAATACGAGCCTGCATTGTTGTGTACATAACCACAGGGAAAGAAGGCGGTAGATGAAAGCCTATAACTGCATTATTATTTTAAACCATAATAAGGACAGGCTACTATTTTGTCAAAGAGCAAATGACCCATACCAAGGATTATTTAACTTTGTCGGGGGGAAAATAGAGGAGGGAGAGCTCCCGCTGGAGGCTGCTTACCGGGAACTGGAAGAGGAAACAGGCATCACCGGGGAGGACACAAAGCTGATACCTTTTATGGATTATGTATGGCATCTGCATAATATTCGCATGGAGGTATACTTAGGATCTTTGAATAAGGAAGTTGTTCTAAAGCAGGAAAAGCACCCGCTTTATTGGTTGGATTTTTCGTATAATTTCTTTGATATGAAGGTCTTTGCGGGAGAAGGTAATATAGGGCATATGATAGAAATTTTAAAATTGACGGAATTATAACAGGAGGATTCCGGCCATTATTTGAAAATGATGCATAACGGTATCGAATACAGTAGGTACCAACGGATTGCCGAAACTTATTATTTAATGAATCATGGTCTAGGAATGTCCAAGGAGGAAAGTGCAGGAGTATTTTCCCGATGTAGCCAAGGCATATACCATACCATATGAGAATAGATAGGGGAAATGAATGAATATATTAGTTCTTGAAGCCAGCACCACATCGGCAAAAGCAATGCTATATTCAAGCAAACATGGTATTGTTAGAATTCTGGACAGGGCATATGACACAAAATATCAGGATACGACAATTCATGACGCGGATTTTGTTTTTGGGCAGCTGGTTGATCTGGGCAAACAAATTTGCGAAAATCAGGAAGTTGATATCATTGTGCTATCCGGAACCTGGCATAGCGTGATGCTGTGCGATAAAGGGATGAGTCCGGTTACGCCTGTATTTACCTGGGCTTATACCGGAGCGCAGGAGCTATGTAAAAACTTACGAAAGGATTCCGAGTACACGAGAAATTTCTATCAGAAGACGGGATGCATGGTAAATGCGATTTATCCTGTCTATAAATTGATGTACCTAAAGGAACAGGGATATGACCTGGCAAACTATCATATTCTTGGGCAGGGAACCTATCATTATTATAAATTAACCGGAAAACTTGAGGTCATGGACAGTATGGCCTCTGGCTCGGGATTGTTCCATATACATGAACTTAAATATGATTCCGATTTGTTAAAGGAAGTAGGAATTGAAGAGCATCAATTACCTGATATCATATCCTATAAGGCTGCTCGTCCTTTAAATAAAGAGGGAGCAAGGCTATTAGGGCTGACGGAAGGTATACCGGTCGTACCGGCAGGTCCGGACGGTGGTCTAAATCAAATAGGAGCAGGGGCCTTAGCAAAAGGGGTAATGACCTTTTCTGTGGGTACAAGCGGAGCTCTGCGTTTAACTGCAAGCAGGCCGGTAATCTCGGAAAACTTAAGCACCTGGTGCTATCGTTCTCCCTCTTCCTGGTTGAGCGGGGTGGCAACCTCCGGTTGCTGCAACTGCGTGGACTGGTATAAGAGCAGACTGTTCCCGGAGCAATATTCTTATTCGGATATAGAGAAAAATCTTGAAAAGACTACGTTGAAGCCCCCGGTATTTTTGCCCTTTTTATATGGGGAACGCTGCCCTGGCTGGAATGATGAACGAAGGGCTTCCTTCCACGAGTTAAGACCGGAACACACGGCAATCGATATTTATCAGAGTGTTTTGGAGGGAACCTTATATAACCTGTATCAATCATACCAGGAGCTGGTTAAGCTTAACGGGCTGCCAAAGAAAATCAGACTGTCCGGGGGAATTTTAAATTCTGCTTACTGGACACAGATGTGTGCTGATATTTTTCGTATGGAGATGGAAGTGGATGAGACAAAGCAAAGCTCTTTAATGGGAGGGGCATTGCTTGGAATGGCACTTCTTGATAAAAGTTTTAATCTAGAGGAATATCAGGGAATGGCAAGCCGGATTCTAACGCCGGATTTGGATAAAGGATTAATTTATCAGGAAAGATATGAAAGCTATCTCAAACATTATCATCAAGTCTTATAAAATTAAAGCCAGGCGTTTGTGAAACTCATATTCCCGGAGCGGAAGTTAAGCCCGTAGGAAGCGTTGGAGCGGAGGAATAGTATGTGTTGTGTGTGCAATATCAAAAACTATATCGTTTCGCAAACGCCTAATAAAATTAAAGCCAATAGAGGGGGAATCTATTGGCTTTGTTCGGAATGAAGCGTATATATTAACAAGGAGGGTTCCTTGATGTTTGAGATTATCATAATGCTAAATTGTGTACATTTCTTGAAGAAATTCTGAAAAAATTATGAAAATTATAATGGAATTTTAAAATGATAGAAGTAGGTTATTCGGATATTTCACAGTCTTGATATTCGGAATCATCATTAAATTTATGATACTTAAAATCGTAGTTGGCAATCGGTTCGGGGCCGCGTACTACATTTCGATAGATCCCCAAGACACCGTTTTGGTCTGCGCGGACCCTCCATTCAACCAGAAGAATATGATCCTCAATAATTTCAATTCCCGTAATACCTTTGGTCCGTGTACAGCAACCGGTATTGAAGTAGGGAAGATCGTCTTTTCTAGGGAACTTCTGACGGTGGGTATGACCACAGATCAGCATCATTTTGTGTTTGCAGATCCATTTCTTATAAGCTTTTTCCACCTTATGCCTTTTGTACAGACTTCTCGCCGGACTTGCCGGATTCTCAAAGCCCACGACATGCATGAACTTCCAGAAATATCGCAGCATGAACATGGATAATTTCCAGAGCTGGTCATTCATATAGTCACCCTGATGGCCATGAATGACAAGGATTTCCTGACCGGTTTCTTTATGCTTTAGAACAAGGGATTCAATAGGGTTAATCCCTTGAAACAGGTCCTGCATTTCCTGTGTGTATTCATCATAATACTTGTAGTAATGTGTCCGGACGTAATCTTTTGATTTCAGATAGATATTATGATTGCCGTAAAGCATAGTTAATCTTTTGGCGTCAAAGAATTGCTTCATTCCTAAAAAAACATCTGTATGGGCAATTCGGATATATTTAAATCTGGGATATTCCCAAAGCTCGTCGCCATCTCCCGCTTCTACGTAATGATAACCACGGTTATAATAATAATTCATAGCATGTAAAAAGAGATTCTGATTTCTGGTAAACTCATCGGAAACACTGTCATCACCGCGGTGACTGTCGCTAAAAAAAATATATTTTGACTTCTTATCGAAGCCTACCACCTTGGCGTTCTTATAGGCTTCAGTCAATCTTCTGTCAGTAAACATTGTTTGTTCACCCCACAATTCCGGAATTTTTTATCATTAAATATTGACTAAAAGTGTCAAAAGCACCTTCGATGCTTTCTGGCTACAATATATTGCTATTGCGAGCTTGCTTTCATGTCAGTATATTACAACTGGAAATGTTCGTAGAGACACTTAAATCAATATCATCATCGAAAATATAATCTAAAAACTAATGGGAAAATTAAACAGTTTCATCATAATTATCTTGTATAGTATGTTACAGGAAGGAAAAGACTATTCATGGTATTGTTATTCTTGACCAAAATGGAAAATAAGAGTAAAATTTTAATATAAATTGACTTCTTGTGACGTGTTTTTATTTATTAACAGCAAAGGTGCACGGATACATTATATTCACGAAAGGTAAAACGAACATAATATTTACAGGGAGGTATAAAAATGGAAGGCGGTAACTTGTTATCAGGAGGAGTAGATACATTAAATGAAATAAAAGAGCATATTTTGGAGCTGCATGGCTATCAGTCAAAACATGATACCTTAATTCTAGATGAAGAGAATCTTGATAAAAGCATAAAAGCCCTGGAAAAGGACATAGCCGAAGAGATCGCTTCGATAACAAAAAAGCGCAGGCAGGAGATTGATGATACCTTCGATAAGCAGATGGATAAGACGAAAGCACGTATTCGTAAGACAAAGGAGAAACGTGATAAGCATAAAAACATGAAAATGTCCGAGAGAATGGAGGCTGAGACGGCTTCATTAAAGGAGGATAATAATCTGCTTAAAAATGAAGCAAAGGATTTGTTTCAACAAAGGCAGGTACCGCCTTTTTGTTATACGAACCTTTATTATTCGCTTTATTTCCCGTCTGGAATAGTGGATATTTTAGTTATCCTTTGTGCTTTAGTAATGACTCTTTTCGTGATTCCCTGCGGAATCTATTACGTATTTCTTCCGGTAGAAAAAACCTTATACTTAATTATTACTTATGTGATTACCGTATTGGTCTTCGGAGGAGTATATATTGTCACCGGTAATAATACCAAGGATCAGCATATGGAGGTGCTTAAGCAGGTGAAGAAGCTTAAGGGCCTTATCAAAATTAATCAGAAAAAGGCAGCAGTCATAAGAAGGAGCATCCGAAAGGACCGTGACGAAAGCTCCTATGGCTTGGAGAATTTTGATGAAGAGCTGGCAAAACTGGAGAGGGAGATCTCGGATTTTACAGAGCAGAAAAAAGACGCTCTCGGGGTATTTGATAACTCTACAAGCCAAGTCATAGCCTCCGAAATAAGGGGACTCTATGAAGAGAAGTTGACTGCGTTTAAAAATGAATATGAAAAAGTCAGTTCTGAAGTATTAAAAGCAGAGGATAAAGTAAAGCTATTATCCATCAAAATAGCCAGTGACTATGAACCTTTCCTAGGTAAGGATTTAATGACCCTCGACCGTCTGGAGGCCTTAATTAATATTATCCGTGCTGGTTCTGCAAATACCTTGTCGGAAGCGTTGGCAGTGTATAAACAGGAAATCAACACAGCAATTCAAAAATAATTAAAGGGCCTGCACCATGAAGCTCTTTAACTGATAAGTGCAGTAATTGATTGCAAGACAGATTTGATCCGCCATGGACATAACAACATTAAGCCGTGTAGTTTGCAGCAGCATATGGTCCAGCAGGCCAGAGAAGTTGACAATACCGGTGATAAAGATATCTCCCACCTCAGGTAGGTCCTTGTCAACGCCTGCACCGGGTTTTAAAGGACCCTCACCAAGTGTAATATAACCGATATGATTTGATTTACCCAAGGAGGCATCAATTGCAATGATAAAGGCATCTTCATGTGTCTGATCAATCATTTCAATGGTGTCTTTTAAATTTTTGGCGTGAACCGGTTCCTCCAGAGTTCCGTAAACGTAATAATTCTGTGATTTCCGATGTTTTGATAGTTTATATCCGATAATGGGGCCAAGGCAGTCTCCTGTCGCACGGTCCGAACCAATGCATAAAAACACAATCGTTTTGTTCATAAGAACATGTTCCCGAATCAATTCTGTTAAATTCCTGCCCAGCTCAAAGGCTGTGCCCTTCTCCATGGAATTGAAATACGTAATAGTACTTTTATTCTTTAAAAATATTCCCATATTACCTCCGAATAAATAGATGTTATAAATCTTAGGTTAAGTATTACCAGAAACTTTTAAAATAGACATTGAAATCCTAAGAAATAAACGTAAGTGCCTGCAAAATAGTGCTTTATTCGCATTAGACAAGGTAATAAATGGTAAATATCTTGTTGAAGAGAACGAGAATCCATATTTTTGGTAGAAATCTGATGATAATTTATAGGAATAGGGAAACTAAAACTGACAAAAAGCCTGTCCACCATATGATATGATAAATTATTATTAGTGGGTCGAAACCTGTAATAATAAACTGCCTTTTTGAAAAGGAAAAGGCTCCAAGTAGAATCATTTAGGGATAGGAGCGAGGCGCATGATAGAGAACATATACAGTAATGAAAATGGAGAGGATAACCGGGCAAGCAGAGTGCAGCCCACCTTTAAAATGCCAAAGAATATCCGTCAGGTGGGGAAAAGCAGTTCGACTAAGAAAATATATGTGGAAGATTATGTAATGACCTACATCAAGCAGCTTTCCGGTGAAGACTATTCCAGATGCAAAATAGCAGTACTGGTTGGACAATATGTAAAAATTGATAGCTGCAGAAATATTTTTATTTATGGAGCTATTGAAGTAAATGAAATGGACCCAGTAAGTGAGATCACATTTTCCAACGATACTTGGACAGAAATTTATGAAAAGGTTAAAAAGTATTTTGTAGAAGCTGAAATTGTTGGCTGGTTCTTTGGCGGACCGGGTTATCTTCTTGAAGATGTGGACAAGATCACCAAAGCACATGTTGATAATTTCGCCGGTCAGGACAAAACACTTCTTACCTATGACAATATTGAGAAGGAAGAAGCCTTTTATGTATTTGAGAACAATCGTTTAAACAAACAAGATGGTTTTTACATATATTATGAAAAAAATGAAGAGATGCAGACCTATATGATCGAACAAAAGGAGCCGCAGAGTGAGGAGGCAACCTATGATGACCGGGTTTCCCGAGAAATCAGAACGGTTATCCAGAATAAAAAGCCGGCACCGGAGGAAGGTAAGAACATTTCCAGATTAATGTATGCTGCGGGTACCTTGCTTGCTGTAATTGTTCTTGTAGTAGGGGCTGCCATGTTGACGAATTATGATCAGATGAAGAACATGCAGGATGCTTTGGATGCGCTGTCTCAAAACTTGCAGGAGGTTGACTATATAATTGCTCAGGATGATCCGGATTCGTCTGAAAATGATACACAGCAGAAGGATGCGGATGATGCATCCACTGAGGATGATGCATCTACTGAGGATGGTAATCTGAGTGTGGAAGTTTTACCGGGTAACGTATCACCGATAGAGGATGACGATGAGCAGCATCTACAACCAAATGAAGAATTGGCAGAGGACGATGAGGATTCTCCATCAGATGACACGAACCAGCCGAAGGATGATGCATTAGAAGATGAACAGGATGCCTCACAAAATAATTCCCAGAACAATTCACAAAATGATACACCGGATAATTCTCAGAATGAAGCTGATAACGATAACAACCAGGATTCGCAGGAAGCAAATACCGGTGATGAGGATGAAAATGATGAGGTTAAGGAAGTAAAATATTATACGGTCAAGGAAGGAGATTCCTTAATCGGAATCAGCTTTAAGCTATATCATACGGGAAGTTATCTGGATGAAATCATGGAATTAAATAATATTGAGGATGAGGATGTCATAATGATCGGACAAAAACTGATCGTACCGTGAAAGCGTCGTACATTTGCTTTTAAAAGTTGTACTTGTAGGCATTTAATCGGACAAATTTAAATATAGTTCTTAAGAACCTTTGACTTGAAAACGATAGGAGTACTATCCGATTTTAAGCAATCGCTTTTAAGAACTATTTTGCGTTATAGGAATTACTGTTAAGTAAAACTTATGGTACCCAAACCATTTTTGCACAAAAAAATAGTGCCATACGATAAGAAATGAGTTATAATCATTATAAAGTATGATTCGGCAGTAGGAGTATGCTATGGCTAACGAAACAGAGGGACAAACCTTAAGAGATTACGGAAAGCGAAAAAAAAGATATCGGAGAGTCAGAAGATTTATTTTCGGCATGGTGGTTTTGGGTATTGCAGCCGCCGGAATAATCTACTGGATTCGTCTTACTAATATGACCTACCATAATTATGAGGTGGTAAATACAACACAAAATACGGGTGAATATAAGGGTGGTTATTTAAGTTACGGAAGCTCAGTAGTGAAATATAACAAGGATGGAGCCATAGCACTGAATAAAGAGGGTGATGTTCTATGGAACGCCTCCTTTGAGATGGCGGACCCGATTGCTGAGTCCTGCGAAGAATATGTTGTAATTGCGGACAGAGGTAATAAAGTGATACATACCTTTAATAAGGACGGCGAAGTGGGAAACATTACAACCCTACATAATATTGTTAAAGTTGAGATTGCAAAACAGGGTGTTGTAGCTGCACTAATGGAGGAGGAAGATACAAATTATATCAAGTTCTTTAAAGTGGATGGTAGTGAAGTAACCAGTAGTGAGGATACCAGCACATTAGCCGAAATGGTCAAAGGGACAGATGAAGTGGGCTATCCGTTGGATTTTTCCCTATCCAATGACGGCAAAAAAATGGTTGTAAGCTTTCTTTCAGTAACCTCCGGTAAACTTGTCAGTGCAGTCGGCTTCTACAATTTTGATGAAGTCGGTCAAAATAAAACGGATAATTTTACGGGCGGTCAAAGCTATGAGGATATAATTGTGCCCAAAGTAGAATTTTTAAATAATGACACGGTATGCATATATCGAGAAAATGGGATAGACTGGTATTCTGTTCGGGAGATTCCAAATCAAATTAAGGAAGTAAATTTTGATCAAAAAATAAAGAGTATCCTTTCTAATGATAAATATTCCGGTGTTGTTATTGAAGAAGACGGAGACACTACCGGAAAACTTATGCTCTATGATTTAAAGGGGAATAAGGTATTAGACAAAAAACTCTCGATGGATTATGATAAGATATATCTTGCCGGTGAGGAGATTATAATACATGATAATCTTACCTGCCTGGTAATGAAGACAAGCGGAAAAGAAAAGTTCCGTTACACATTTGACGGTAATATATCCGCATTTTATCCAATCAATGGTATGGATAAATATTATTTAATCAATGGCTCTGAAATATCAACAATTATACTGAAGGAGTAAGTAGGCTGTAGAAGGATTATTCAGGTTATAATTCGCAACTTGCTTTAAACCGGCCTTTTGACTGTGTTATTTGATGTAAGGGTATGAATTTTTAATAATATAATAAATAGATGCGATTACAGAAATAGGGGAGGATTATTTATGAATTGGTTATTGGTGGTTGTATTAGCCATCCTAATTGGAAATGCACTGGTGGGACTTAAGGTGGGCTTTATTAAAACTGTATTTTCCCTGGTATCCATGATTATTGCAATAACTTTAACCGTCTGGCTCAGTCCGTCGGTAGAAGACTTTTTGAAGGGTAACGAAAAATTTAATCATTACATAACCAGCAAAGTTGAAGAAATTGTTCAACCGGAGGTAGAGGAAAACAAAGAGGAGACAAAAGAAAAAATAATCGAAACTTTGCCGCTACCAAAATCAATTAAGGACGGAATATTAAAGAATGGAGACTCAGTAATTGATAAGGTGGTCTCAACCGATCAATTAACAAACTACATTGTAGAATATCTGGTTAATTTAATAATCAATGCATTGTCGTTTATTCTAACCTTTGTAGTGATATTGATTTTATTATGGGTGTTATGCTTTGCATTAAATCTGGTAAGTAAACTACCGATTTTAAATTCTGTTAATAAGACAGCAGGATTATTGGCTGGTTTATTACATGGACTTATCATTGTATGGATTTTCTTTATTCTTCTGACGGTTTTTGGAGGTACGGGGTTTGGTCAGGATACCCTAAAGATGATTGGGGAAGATGAGATATTAAGCTTTCTTTATAACAATAATCTTTTAATTCGTTTTATTACGAGTGCAATCAAGATTATATTCTGATAAGAGAGAGGCTTACAACCGCATAGGGGTAGGCATATTACCCACTTAAATTGAACAATTTATTAAATAACCGATTTAGCGGTATAAAAGCCGCAAAATCGGTTATTTTAATATTAGTTTCAGTGGATCTACGGTTACCAAAAAATGGTTACAAAAAAGTATAAAATAGTTGTTGACATAATATACCCACGGTGATATAATCATTTTTGCTGACGCGCCACAGTGGTGCAGGAAGCAAATGATTACATGCTTGAAACCCCTTAGATAATAGGTGTTACAAGCAAACGAACCTTGATAATTGAACAGTGAAACAACCCTGAAAATTCTAAAAAACTTGAAGTCCCATATGGGCTTCAAATGTATCCTAACAGATACGAAAACAGATTTTTCATTATGACATATTAAGTTATGTCAACGAACTCGTATTGATACGAAAGTATTGATACAACCACAAAAACAGTAAAGATGATGGATTAGCAAATGCAAATTAGCTAACGTTTATCTGACTGGATCAAAAACTTAAACATGAGAGTTTGATCCTGGCTCAGGATGAACGCTGGCGGCGTGCCTAACACATGCAAGTCGA
>JARBTJ010000106.1 GCA_029240245.1 Herbinix sp. | reverse complement strand
GGCTGCCTCTCTCATAATCGGAAATGCATCCTTTAAAAACTCCTTATCCTGTGTAAATTCATAATGCATCCATTGATGGGTACATAGCCAGGCTGCACCCAGAACCCAGTAAGATGCTGGAATCCAATGATCCTGAACCGCGGTATCTCCCCACATATCAGTATTATGATGTGCTACGAAGCCTCGGCAATTGTACATGACCTTTGCAGTTTTTTGACCGTTTGGAACCATTCTTTTTATTAAATCAAATAATGGCTTATGACATTCTGCCAGATTACATACCTCTGCCGGCCAATAATTCATCTGAGCATTTATGTTAATCGTATATTTAGAATCCCAGGCAGGACTCATATCTTTATTCCATATCCCTTGTAAGTTAGCCGGAAGTGATCCCTCTCTACTGCATGCAATTAATAGGTAGCGCCCAAAATTAAAATATAATTTTGCCATTCCTTTATCAACTTCTTCGTTTTTCGATTTTTCCAGACGTTGCGCAGTCGTAAGTTCCTCGTAAGCATCAGTTCCATCCAGCTCAAAGGTTACTCTATCGTATAGGTTCTTATAATCGGCAATATGACGAGCTTTCAAGGCTTCATAGGATTTATTGGTGGCATTACATAAAATCTCGTTTAATTGCCGTTTAAGAGCCTCAAAACGGAACGTAGTTCCCGCAGTAAACAATAAAGTTACGGCATCTGCATTACTCACGATCAGATGCTCCCCAATTACTTCACAGGTTCCTCCCTCCACTACGGCCTTCAACATCATGGCAAAATCTAGTCCGTCCTTGCCAAGATTGCCATTAAGCATAATGGTATCCTGCGATACTCCTACCACACTTTCATAAAATCGTCCCCGAGTGAGTAAAGCAGAAAGGGATATCTTGTTATGTCCCCCCGTTGTAATACGCATAACCATTACATCATCCACTGCAGATAAAAATGTTTCTCTTTTATAAACATTGTCTCCTACTTCTACCTGCATGGTATGAATTGCATCGTCTAGTGATAAACATCGTACATAATTATTTCCATTGCCTTCCATCCCTTTGAAGTTTATTGCCAAATCTCCAAGGGACTGATAAGGTTTTTGACTCTGAGGAATACCAGATAAAGCATATATCATCAGCTCCTGAGCCTCTGGAATCTGTCCATTTAAAATCAAATTTCTTATTTGCGGAAGATACTTTAAAGCCTCTGGATTATTACGATCAACAGGGCCCCCATACCAAACACTATCTTCGTTCAATTGTATATGCTCTGTTTCTACGGTGCCAAATATCATGGCACCCATACGTCCATTACCGATAGGCAGAGCCTCTTCCCAACTCTTCGCCGGCTTATCATACCATAACTTACTCATTACCATCGTTCCTTTCACTCAAACAATATATAGGATTGGAGTACCAAAAGCCTGTATCACTCTCACTCGGATGAGTCACGTAGTGATGGGACTCATACAGTTGCTCATCGAATTACATTCTGCGTCACGCTAAAAGTACTAAGTGATTGTGCATACAAGTTACTTGTAAGGCTTTTGACAAACTACATTCCAGATGCAGCCGAGAATTCAGCACGCTAATTCTTAGATACCTTATATCGTAGTACATTCCAACTAAGCGGTGGCAATACAACTTTATCTGTGATTTCTATTATCTTAGGTACTACTCTCTCTGAATTCTCCAGCGAATTCATAGCAAGTGGCTGTTCGTCATGAAGCTGAATATGCTCAAACAACTCCACATGATCAAATTGTAACACTTCTTCTAGCACTACTCCATCACGAAGACTTAGATTCGTTGCAAATACTGTAACAATCCCACTTTCTTCATTATATACAGCGGCAGTTTGGATATATGGCTGTTCACCATAACCATCTGTTAGCTTAGTCGGGCTTTGAAGACCGGACCTAAGAGCTACTCCTTCTGCATATTGCGCCACCTGTGAAAATGGATAATAGGTTGTTTGTTTAAAGGCTCCGCCATCCGGCTTTGCTCCAATCACACTCGGTATCACTATAGACTGACAGGCAATTTTAACACGGTCGCACTTATTGATAAAAGTGATCAATATACTGCCAAACAAAACAGCATCAATTACATTCATCCCTTCGATCCGTTTCCCCATCTCAGGTAATTTCCTTTCGGTCCAATCCAGACCCTCTGCCTTCGCGGTCTGACTGGAAATAACACCCCATTCGTCAAAACAAATATTAATCGTCTTATCGGAGTATTTTAATCCCTTTACATAGTCTGCAGCAGCGCATACCGTATCGATAAATTGTGACATATCCTTTGCTATACAGGGTAGGTCTTCTACGGTAAATTGCGCTGGAAACATCGTTCCCTTTATCGCTTCAGGATCATAGCTATAGTAACGGTGCAGCGATAAATAATCTACATTTTCATAGCATTCTTCCAGTACTACTCTGTCCCATTCAGGATAGGAGGGATGTGATTTATCATTGGCACAGCTGCCACATGCCACCAGCTCAATATCAGGATCCACGGCACGCATTTGCTTAGCCGCCTCATAAGCAATTCTGCCATATTCCTTCGCTGTTTTTTCTCCCATTTGCCATGTTCCGTCCATTTCATTACCTAAGCACCACATCTTGATATTATATGGATTATCATGACCATTCACTTTACGTAGGTCACTAAAGTAGGTGCCACCTTCCATATTGGTATACTCTATCTCAAAGGAAGCCTCTTCCGGTGTTCCGGTTCCAAGGTTAACCGCCAGTATGGGCTCAGCGCCCACTTTATTTACCCAGTCGGTGTATTCATCAATCCCCATTTGATTGGTCTCAATTCTTTTCCAAGCCTTATCGTAACGTACCGGGCGTTTATCCACCGGTCCAATTCCATCCCTCCAGTTGTATCCCGACACAAAATTTCCGCCTGGATACCTGACTGCAGTCGATCCCAGACCCTGCATCAGTTCCATTACATCTTTACGAAACCCCTGTTCATCTGCACAAAGATGCTCCGGATTATAGATGTTACCATATACGATATCTCCAATCGGCTCAATAAATGTACTAAATACTCGCTTATCCACCTTCCCTATCACAAAATCCTTATCCAGCTTTAATTTAGCCTTATTCATAACCTATCACTCCTTATAATTTATTAATAGGATTGGAGTGTCAAAAGTCATTCGAATAACCTGTATTCGTCAATTTGCACATCTCTTTCCAGGCTTTTGACCCTCGAATCCTAATTTAGTATACAAAATAGCCACTCAACCAAATTGAGTGGCTATTCTGTTCATGACAATAGATCGTTCGCAAAGCGGACTTTCTATCGTCTATTTATACCTGGAAACGTATTACATTCCAAGAATGTTTATTTAATGTTGCGGTTGCCATAGTATTGCTTACCTTTGTTACCCCATTTTTATGAGGTACTACATTATTAGGATTTTCCAACGTGTTGACCGCTTTCATATCATCATGTTCCAGAACATTATGTTCAATTAATTTAGCATTTTCAAAATCGCGCAGATCTATTTCCAAGTCAATACTTTCTTCCAAGGAGCGGTTTACTGCAAACACAGTTAGCTCATTTTTCTCCTCATTCAACACACCTATTGTCTCAACGTATGGCACATTCTTCAAACGCTCTGTATCATATTTATCACTGGTTACAACAGGAATAAACACTACACCTCTACCATAATTAGAAGCATGCATGAAAGGATAGAAAATCGTCTGTGCCCAGGTATTTCCTCCATTTTCCGTCATAATGGGTGCAATTACATTGACAAGCTGTGCAAGACAAGCCATTTTAACACGGTCACAATTCTTTAACAGAGTAATAAGAAGGCAACCAACAACTAAGGCATCTTCAAAATTATATAAATCTTCTAATTGGTGAGGTGCAATCTGCCAACGATCCAGCTTCTTATCTGCTTCATTACTATGGAACCATACATTCCATTCATCAAAGGATAAATTAATTGTTTTATCAGAATGCTTGACCGCTTTCACATAATCACAGATTGCGATGACTGATTTAATAAAATTGTCCATATCAATGGAACATGCAAGGTAAGCTTTTGTATTATTATCCGGGTTTCCATAGTAGTTATGGAGCGAAATATAATCTACATAATCATAGGTGTGTTCCAATACCGTTGATTCCCACTTGCCGAAAGTAGGCATGAATAGACTAGAACTGCCACAAGCAACTAGTTCAATACTTGGATCTAGCTCCTTCATGATTTTTGCGGTTTCACATGCAATTCTACCATATTCTTCCGCCGTTTTTGATCCAATCTGCCATGAGCCATCCATTTCATTTCCAAGACACCAAACCTTAATATTGAACGGCTCTTCATATCCATGGGTGCGACGCATATCGCTATAATGGGTTCCTCCCTGGAAGTTACAGTACTCCAAAAGATTACGAGCTTCCTCGGGTCCTCTGGTTCCTAAATTGACAGCTTGCATAATTTCAGTATTCGCACGTTTCGCCCATTCCTGAAATTCACCAATACCCACTTCATTCGTCTCAATCACATGCCATGCTAATTCTGCACGCCTAGGGCGTTTTTCC
>JARBTJ010000105.1 GCA_029240245.1 Herbinix sp. | reverse complement strand
CCATACCCTGGTTCTCCGATAAAATTACCGTTGTCGTAGACTAATCTTCCTCTGACATAGGTCTGAACCGGGTACCCATGAAGCTTTTTACCTTCCCAGATTGTATGGTCGTAATCAGAATGCATGTTGGTTACGGATATTGTAAAATCCTTCCCCTGATCATAGATTACGATATCCGCATCCTTACCTACCGTAAGTGAACCCTTCTCAGCGCATCCAAAAATCTTTGCAGGATTTGTTGAACATAATTCTACGGCACGGTTAAAGGAGATTTTTCCTTCATTTGCTGCTGAAAGCATGTAAGGATATAAATTTTCTATTCCTGCACAGCCATTCGGGATCTTCGTAAAGTTATCCTTTCCCCAGTCCTTTTCATAACTTTGGAAGGGACAATGATCCGTTGCTACCGTATCGATGGCTCCTATTTTAATTGCTTCCCAAAGAGCCTCCTGGCTTTCCTTGCCCTTCATCGGCGGCGAGCATACAAAATTTCTTCCATCTTCTCTTTTGTAAACATCACTGGTGAATTCCAGATACTGTGGGCAGGTTTCGATATAAATCTGATGTCCTGAACGCTTTGCTGATACCGCCTCCTCCAGTCCCTCCTTATCTGCCATATGAACGATATACAAAGGAGCTTCAACTGCTTTCGCCCAGTGGATTGCTCTTTTATCTGCTTCTGCTTCGACATATTCGGGTCTGCTTAGGTAATGATACCAAGCAGAGGTTTTACCTTCCTTTAAAAACTGTTCTATATTTAAGTCAATCACATCCGGATTTTCTGCATGGATGTTAGTGATTGCACCTGCTTCCTTCGCCTTTTTTAGAACTTTAATCAGAGTTGCATCATCTACCATCATGCCCTCTTTTTTGTATACCATGAAGCATTTGAAGCTCGTAACGCCATATTCTACGGCTGCTTCGAATTCATCCAATAAGGTTCCCTGATTTAAATCAGTAATACAACAGTGAAATGCAAAGTCTACACATGCTTCGGGAGCACACATTTCCCTCCTGGCTTGAACCGTCTCAATGATTCCTTTGCCCTTCCTCTGCATCGGATAATCAAACACAGTGGTAACCCCACCGCAGGCAGCAGCCCTGGTTCCTGATAAATAGCTGTCCGCGGAGATTGTACCGCCAAAGGGCATCGCCAGATGCGTATGTGCATCGATGGCACCCGGCAATACTAATTTACCGGTAGCATCAATTTCTTTCTCCGCTGCCATGGTAAGGTCCGTTCCGATACATACGATTTTCCCGTCCTTTACTGCGATATCAGCTACAAAGCTTTCATTTGCTGTTATTAAGGTTCCATTTTTAATTAGTAAATCCATATTCCCTGCCTCCAATTCTATGGACTATCTATGATATCATTAAGAATAAAAGAGTTACTTGTAAGTCTAATCTTGGGTTATCAAATATGGGGCTGTGCAATCCTTCAAAAATCGAAGAGGAAAGTTATTGTCTGGAGTGTAGTAAAATACTATGAAAAGTGGCACGAAGGATCTACAGCAGCCCCATTGGAAAAAACGTAGTTAGTAGCAATTACTCATTTATCTTATAAACTAATACAAGTCCGGATCTTTGGTATACCTGTGAAATCTCAAGTAAGTCCATTCCACCTGCATTCGCTGCTATCAGGTTGGAAACCCAGGTAACACCGAAATCAACCTGGCCTGTATACACTGCAGTCGTTTCACCGATGTCACCACCGCCGGAAACGATGTTAACTGTTAAGCCGACTTCCTCATAAAATCCTTTATCCAGAGCTACATAATAACCCATAAACTGTGCCTGAGGCAGCCATTTTAGCTGGATGGATACTTCTGCCTTCTCCGGTGCACCAAAGGTACCGTCGGAAGCCATAGCTTCCTCCCAGTAAGAGGTATTTCTGATGTCATCCAGGGTTAGAGTCTGTAATTGATCTGCAGCTGTTGAATCCTCAAGTTTTATATACTGCTTTGCAAGATCAAGTGTCTGCTGTAATGCGGTTTCACTCATGTAGCCATATTGATTTACTGAAGTGCCGGTCATATCTGTTTCTACCAGCTTCTTAACCTCGGAGGCCATATAGGCCTGATGATCCGCAGATACGGAAGAACCGTATTTGTAAACGATCTCAGCAGCTTCTTCGGGATTAGCACAGGCATATTCCCAGCCCTTCATGGAGGCATAGATAAATGCTTTCACTGTGTTAGGATTTGCACTGGCAAATTCCTCGGTACAGAAGATATTATCCTCAAGCATCGCTACTCCTTCCTCATTCATATCGATGTATTTCACGGCATCTCCATATCCATAACCGCCGTCATAATCATTCTTCACTAGACCAAGTTCGTTATAAGTCATGGCAGAAGCCAATAGGATGGAATCATCATCAAAGCCGTCCATATCAAAAGCCTGACTGAGGTAGGTGGTAGGCTGACCATACTTTGTTAAAAGAGCTTGAATTTCATATTCGTTACCAAGTCCCCAGTTACCAACCTGCCCTTTACCGGCAGCATCGAGCACGATGCTTTCCACTGTCGCCTCAGCAGCATAATAAGGACCTGCATCCACTACCGGAGCTTCTTCCACCATTTCCGTCGTTTCTTCTGCTGTTTCTGTAGTTTCTTCCACAGTATCCTCAGCACTTTCTTCTGAAGTAGCCTCCACATCCCCTGTGGTTTCTTCCTCCTTCGCACTACAGCCTGACATCATTACGACTACCATAGTACAGATTAATAATAGTGATATTAATTTTGAAAACTTTCTTTCTGATAATTTTTTCATAATAAATCCTCCCTTTTTCATGAATGAATAGTTATATATAAAGTTGAACTGCACCTCTATCGGCGTCCCTTCAACAGAATACCCTCTGTTATCAGTAAAATTACATACAAAGTGATTCCGATCACACAAGCAACGGTGATATAGGCCCAGGCTGTAGCATATTGCGCGAGTACAATGTTTTCACGAATCTGCCGTCCTACTCCGACGATGAATTCTGCAAAATATTCGCTGACAAGTGCGCTGATTACGCAGGCTGGAACACTTACTCTTAAGGCGGTAAATACATAAGGTACGCTGTTTGGAATTCTCAGTTTAAAAAACACTGTAACCCTGCTTGCCGCATAGGACTTCATTAAATCCTCCGAGTAGGGCTTTAATTCGGTAAATCCCCGAAAAGCATTGATACTCATAGATACCGTACAGGTTATCATAACCACCAGCATCTTAGCCAACATACTCCTGGTATTTGGATCCTTGCTGAAATCCTTGGTCAGATTGTTTAAAATAGGAGCAATCGCTATAATCGGAACTGCATTTAAGGCAGATGCAATGTTGATTCCCCCTACCCCCCATTTTGGAAATGTAGTAGCAATAATCGCTAACAGATATCCAAATAAAGAGCCTAGTATTAGTCCGCCAATGGCAACAATAACGGTAGCTTTCACATTTTTCAGAATGGAGGGCAGATTATCCTGGATAATTCCGAAAATTCTCCCCGGTAAAGGTAGAGTAAAGGTATCTGCACCGATCATTTTGTGCAGGAGCTGAGTTTGCCAAAGAACAACCAAAAGTATTCCAAATAAAATCGGGTATAATAAAGTCGTTAGTGATTGTTTATCGAACCTGCTGAATTTTTTATGCATAAGCTTCACCTCTTTACTCTTTTCACTCGTTTATATGGTGACAACATCTTCTCTACTACCGTCATGAAATAGTAGCTTAACATGCCTATGATTGCGCTGATGAATACAATCTGCCAGAATACATAGATCGACATTGCGTGCTTTAAGGATTGGGATAACATACACCCTAAGCCACCTCCGCCCTGTAAGGTATCTACCAGGATGGATGCTGTAATCGCCATAGGTGCCGATATCTTCAGTCCTGTGAAGAAATACGGCATACAGGACGGGATTAATAATTTTGAATAGATCTGATATTTGGTTGCCGCGATGGAATACATGAGTTCATGTTTTTCCTTCTCCACTGCCTTAAAACCAGCAAGTGTATTAGTAGCAACCGGATAAAAGGTTAATATCGCTGCTATCACAATTCGGCTTTTATCGATATCTTTTGTAATTGCCAGAATGATCGGGGCCATACCCAAGATCGGTATCATCTGAATCATCATCAGATATGGAAATACTGTCTTTTCCACCGTTAAGAACATATTCATCAGAAGAGCCAACAGAAAACCTATCGCAGTACCGATCATAAAACCGACACCAGCCCTTAACAGTGTAATTCCTGCATTGCTTAATACGATCTGTAAGGCAGTCTGACTGCTGCTTACAAGATCACTGCTAAATACAGACTGTATAATCTGGTACAGATGCGGAAGAACATTTTCGGGAGAACGTTTCGTCTGCTCAATGACGAATGCTCCCAGTTCCCAGAGGACGATAATCCCAAGCATCCAGACTGCTGTCACCATCTTTTTTGAAGAGAGGGCTTTTCTTTCTTGATTCATACACTACCTCCAGTCAGCTGCTTTGCAGCTGCTCAAAACCCGGAAGAACAAGGTGTGAGTGCCACTGCACGAACATCGCAGTTCTTCCCGTGTGAATTT
>JARBTJ010000104.1 GCA_029240245.1 Herbinix sp. | reverse complement strand
ATATATCTGCCAATCAAATCAGGCAGTCATAAAGAGGAGGGTAAACTTGAAGAAAAAATTTACACTTTATTTAATTCATTCTTCCCATACAGATATTGGGTATACGGATACCCAGGAAAAAATGAAACGGCATCATATCGCTTTTATCAGGGAAGTTCTGGATATTGTCAAAAGGGAACCGCGTTTTAAATATAACTGCGAAAATTATTGGTGTGCACAGCAATTTCTGACTGTGGCATCGGACGAGGAACGGAAAGCTTTTGTTGATGCCGTTCATCAGGGGAATATCGGGCTTTCTGCGAGCTATCTGAACCTTACTGACCTCGTCCCTGAATATGTTCATAAGGGTATTATGGATGCCCGTCGCATGGAACAGGAAGCACTTCAATTGAAGGTTGAATGCGCTATGACAGCTGATATCAACGGATATAGCTGGGGATATGCTGATATTCTAGCTGAACAGGGAGTAAAATATCTGATGTCCTGCATCCATACCCATCATGGTTATCATCCTTTATTACGGAAACAGACACCGTTTTGGTGGGAGTCTCCGAAGGGTAACAAAGTTCTGGTATGGAACGGTGAGCATTATAACCTTGGTAATGAGCTTGGAATTGCACAGACACCTAGTTTTGAATATACCATTAGGGATGGGTTGACTCATGTTAATCTATCTGAATACGAGAAGGCTGTTATGCGTATCCAGGCTTACGTCGATACGATTTGTGAACAGGGCTACGAATTTCCATTTGTTCCGATCAGTCTGAGCGGCTTCATGACAGATAATTCGCCTCCCTCCACGAAGATTTTAGAGTTTGTTGATCGTTTCAATGCGGAAGATAATCAGATAGAACTAAAGATGAGTACCTTGGATGAGTTTTTTACTGCATTGGTGGAAGCAGGACGTGAGATTCCCACATATCGGGGGGATTGGACGGACTGGTGGGCGGATGGAATCAGTTCTACGCCGTCGGACCTCATTCAATATAGACAGGCAGCCCGAAGCTATCATATAGCAGAGAAACTGGATGCAACACATTCTCTGGCATCAGAAGAATTATACCAAGCAGCATTATATAATTTGATGTTTTATGGAGAACATACCTGGGGTTATTCCTCTTCTATAACGGAACCATATCATCCCCAGGTAAATAACTTAGATCAGTGGAAACGTCTGTATGCTCTAAAGGCTTGCGAGGCTGCGACAATGATACGGGAGCAAATTCAGGAGTATTATGGAGAAACCGCTATATCTATGCATAAGCAGTTGAAATTCCGTGCCGTAAATCCTCATGATATCCCTGTGCAGGATATGTTGGTGATCGATTTAGAGGGCTTCTATGGATATGAACATTTTACAGTTCTGGAGGAAGGGACGGAGGAAACGGTTCCATTTCAGATCAGTCGTTATTCCAGAGGGCCTGAAATGTGTATCTGGTTAAAACTTGAGCCCCATGAAACAAAAACATATATCCTCCGGGAGCTCGAACAACGTAAGTTGCCCTCTGCAGGATTGTGCGCAGGGACCGGAATCGAAGGCGTCAACGATTTATATTGGCGGGTTCGACAGGATCTGGAGCAGGGTGGCTGTGTTACCGAGCAAGGAATTGAAAATAAATTTTTTAAAATTGATTTTGTGCCACGGAAGGGAATCGGTTCAATCTATGATAAACAGCATAGCCGCGAACTGCTAGCACCGGATCAGCCTTACACGGCTTTTACGCCTATATATGAAGTGACACAGCTTGATCTGGGAGAGAGTTATCTTGATGTTCGGCGCAATCTTGGAAGAAACAGAAAGGCTTTCAGAACCCATCGAAGCATTGGCGAACTGTATGATGTGAAAGTGCTTGAAAATGGACCGCTTTATTCCAGAGCAAAGCTACTGTACAAAATGGACGGCGTGAAGGAATGTGCACTGATTCTTACAGCATATAAGCTGATGCCGAAGATTGATGTAGAGTTCCGTCTTCATAAAGAAAGTGTTTGGGAACCGGAAAATGTTTACCTTTCACTGCCGTTCTTAGGGAAAGAAATCTTTATTGATAAAACAGGTGCCGTTCTGCGACCTCGCGTGGACCAACTTCCAGGGACCTGTGTAGATTTTTATGCGATCCAAAACGGAGTAGTGTTTACAGATGAGCAATCGCATACGATTATTACCTGTCCGGATACCCCGCTGATTTCTATGGGGCCGCTTGAGGCCCATTCCATCCGTCTTATGGGTGAGGATGTACCGAATAAGGATGAGGTATACTCCTGGGTAATGAATAATTTCTGGGAGACTAATTTCAAAGCAGATCTCGGTGGTTTCTATCAATTCCATTACGAGTTAGCAGTGATGGAGGCTTCGGATATCAATTCGGCATTCACGACTGCGGAAGCCATGAATGAAGGAGTACTGCAATTTTATCTTTTTGAAGAGGGAAATAAATAGTATTGGAGTAAGCAGAATGAAAGCATTAGGAATTGATCTGGGGGGTACACAAATTAAATTCGGTGTGGTAGAGTCCGGTGAGATTTTGCACGAATGTTCAATCGATACCTGTGTGAAAGCTGGATATAAGGCTGTCATTGAACAGATTACTGCCCAATCAACAGAATTGTTACAGATTTATCCGGATATCGGTAATATAGGACTGGGATCACCCGGTATTATCGATATTACGGAGGGCATCGTACGCTATTCGAATAATTTTGGGTGGAGAGATGTGCCGATCTGCCATGACATCGAACAAGTACTGCAGAGAAAAGTCCGTATTGCAAACGATGCGCAATGCGCCGCACTGGGTGAAGCATTATATGGAGCAGGACGCAATACGAACCGTATGGCAATGTTCACCATAGGCACAGGCGTCGGCGGGGGGTTTGTGAAGGACGGAAAACTGGAAACTGACAGTTATGGTTCCATTGCGTATATTTTTGGACATTCTGTTATCTCGTATAAAGGTGAAGAATGTAACTGTGAAAGACTCGGTTGTTTGGAGGCTTATGCTTCAGCGGGTGCAATTGAGAGAAACGGTAAAAAAATACTCAATATTGCGAGTGCTCGTGAAATTTTCGAGGCTGCACGAAATAAGGATATACAGGCACAGAAACTGGTAGATGAGTTCCTAGAATATCTGAGTGTGGGCATTGTGAATATTGCCAATATTTTGCGACCTCGTATCATAGTAATCGGCGGTGGGGTGTCCGGCTCCGGCGACCTTATTCTACCAAAGATTAATATGGAATTACAAAAAGGAGTATATGGTTATACCTACGCTCCGGTTCAAGCGGTATGTGCTCAGATGGGAAACCATGCAGGAATAATCGGTGCAGCGAATCTGTAAAATGTTATCCTTATGGTTAAATGAAGTTGCTAAAAGGAAAAGCGTTTCGGAAGGGCATGCTGTATAGTCATTTCTATCAGCGTTTGAGGATAGGGAAGATGGCTCAAATCCTACTGCCACTGTAAAGAGAAAGCCTTAGAAATCAATGGTTTCAGGGCTTTTTTTGTGATAAAATGGCAAGTGGAATCATAAGTGTAATCAAGTCGTGCATGTTAATAGGAGCATTAAAGTGTAGGATTTGTCCTAGGGCCTAAAATCCGAAGTGATGATTTTGCTTTTTAATCGTAATACTTCATCCAATATTGAAAGGCATATTGGATGATATTAAATATTATAAAGGCCTAAACAATATCATATTGGTATTCATATATAATTATAAAAATAAAGTGATCACTATTTAATATATTACATATAATGAATAATATGAGGCATAATGGAGATAATATATAAAAAATAGCTTGCAAATATTACTTATGAGTAATATAATATACACATGAGAAACAAATTTTAATATACTAAACTTGAATGCCATGAAAGGAAGAACTTTTTTATGAATAGAAAAAAAGTTTTAGAAGAGTTAGCAATACTTCTAAATGAATTTATGGCTCATCCTCAAGTTGGAGCAGAAATTTACCAACATATTTTAGGTTCAGGTCATGAAAAAGAATTTATTAAACTTTTAACAAAACAATTAAGCATTTTAAAAGCTATGGGTTATAAAGCAACTAATTAAAACAACTTGAAAAATTAAAAGACGCAAAAGATTTATATTCTATGCATATTGAAAGTAAAAATTTTAATATACGTATTCTATATTCATATTTTGATAATGGAGAGATATTATTGCATTGTTTTTATGAGAAAGAAGGAAAGTCTGTAACTGAATATAGTACGCATGTTCCTATTGCAATAAGTAGAAGAAATGAAATGGAGGAATAGTTATGAGCATTAAACCTGTACCAATGGGCGAATTATTAGGAGGATTTGCAGATTATTTAACACCTGCGGATTTAATAGCTGCTAGATTACTAGCTAAAATATCATCAACCATAGTAAAAAAAAGGATAGATTTGAATTTGACTCAAAAAGAATTTGCGGAATTTCTGGGTGTTACTCAAGGAATGGTGTCAAAATGGGAAAGTGAAGATTATAATTTTACAATTGAAGCATTAGCTAATATATGTGAAAAATTAGATTTGAAATTAGACATAGTTATGAGATCCAACATTTATCAAT
>JARBTJ010000103.1 GCA_029240245.1 Herbinix sp. | reverse complement strand
TGGACCAATTGCCTTTGTCGCTTTTCTGGCAGGGCCCATAGCAGGCAGATTAGCAGGTGCAGGTTCTCCTAATGTGATACCTGCCGGTCTGACAGGAGCAGTGCTGGTGCTTTTGGCAGATATCATAGGGCAGTATGCTTTTGACATCCGTTTCCCAGTGGGTATTATTACAGGGATACTTGGTGCACCATATCTTCTCTATTTACTGATACGAATGAATCGAGCAGGAGGAACAGCATGAAGCAAACACCTTTATTTACAGCCAGTAATATAGTTGCCGGATATGATAAAAAAATCATTTTAGATAATATTGATGTAGTGATTCCAAGTAATAAAATCAGTGTAATCATCGGAGCCAATGCTTGTGGCAAATCGACTTTATTAAAAACACTGGCAAGACTAATCAAACCGGTTTCTGGTGAGGTTGTTCTCGATGGCAAGCAGATCAGCTCTATTCCGCCAAAGCAGTTAGCTCGGGTGTTGGGATTACTCCCCCAATCACCGGTGGTCCCGGAAGGAATCACTGTTTCAGACTTGGTTTCCAGAGGGCGGTTTCCATACCAGACATTTTTAAAAGGTATGGGAAAAAAGGATTATGAAGCGGTGGAAGAAGCCTTGGAGATTATGGGAATTTCGGAACTGGCAAATTGCAATGTGGATGAGCTGTCAGGAGGTCAGCGCCAGAGGGTCTGGATAGCCATGGCGCTCGCCCAACAGACTGACATCCTGCTTCTGGATGAACCAACCACGTTTTTGGATATTACGTATCAGATCGAAATTCTGGATTTGCTGACAGATTTAAACCGGAAGAGAGGGACAACTATCGTCATGGTACTTCATGACATCAATCTGTCCGCCCGGTATGCAGATTATATATTTGCTGTTCAAAAAGGAAATTTGATTTCCCAGGGGGCACCCTCACAGATTATTACAGAAGATTTGATGAAGCAGGTTTTTGACCTTGACTGTACAGTGATTCTGGATCCGGTTTCCGGTTCGCCTTTTATCGTACCGAAGGGTAGATATCACGTGAACACATAAAAGTAAATCCAGAGACTAATAGTGGCATTAGATACAAGGTTTATCTTTTAGAAGTATAGCAAATAAAGATGGGGATTGTGTTTTAAAACAGGTTGTGGTATAAATAAATTAAATTAATAAAATTAAAAGTATTAGGCAATTGCCTTGATCCACGTCTGTTAGGGAAAATATTAGCAGACGTGTTTTTTATAGGGGTGTATATGAAAAAGAGAAGAATGCTATATGAAATACTAATGATCATATTTGGAAACTTTCTATATGCAACGGGGGTAGTGTTCTTTATTATGCCGTCTGGGCTGATTACGGGAGGGACAACAGGACTTGCAATAGGTGTCAATCAATATACCGGTCTGCCTGTATCATATTTAATATTTGGCTTTAATACTGTTATGTTCATTATGGGTTTATTAATTCTGGGAAGGAAATTTGCGCTTACCACATTGATAAGTACCTTTTGTTATCCAATTGCTTTTGAATTGTTGCATAAAGCAGTTGGTGACTATGTGGTGACAGATGATATAATTTTGTGTACACTCTTTGGAGGTATTTTCATTGGGGCATCAATTGCGATAGTTATCAGAGCAGGAGCAAGTACGGGCGGTATGGACATACCCCCATTAATTCTTAATAAATATTTCCGTACACCGGTATCTGTCGGCTTATATGCGGCTGATTGCGCGATTCTTGCATTACAGGCAGTTTTTAATGACAGGGAGAAAATCCTTTATGGCATAGTTTTGGTATTGGCATATTCTATTATTTTAGATAAGTTCCTATTGCTTGGTTCAAATAAAATGCAAGTAAAAGTGGTAAGTGATAAATCGACAGATATAAAAGAAGCAATCAATTCAAAGATAGACAGAGGTGTTACGCTGTTCCATGGTAGGACAGGATACCTGGAGAAAGAGACAGATATTCTATTAAGTGTTGTTTCAAACAGGGAGCTTAGTAAAGTGGAAAAATTAGTGCATGAAATAGATGTTGATGCTTTTGTCATGATTAGTCGTGTCAGTGAAGTAAGAGGTAGAGGGTTTAGTGTAGGAAAGCAGTATTTAAATAAGAAATCTGATCATGAAATATTATAATATTCAGAAAGAAATCAGAGTGATGAGAGAACATCTTCATACGGGGAAGCCTACGCTGTTCCTGCTAGGGCACTCACACCTTGTTTTTCCGGGTTATAGAGATGCCGCATAGCGGCATCATGTAAGTTAGAGTAAAATATTTTTAAAATATCGATAATTCAAACACCCGCAGATTTTTTACCTGCGGGTGTTTCAGTTATTGATTATACACCATCTCCAGAAACATCTGATGAATGCTCGTATCATCATTTAATTCCGGGTGAAAGGAGATGCCTATTTGATTTATATATTTTACCCCAACAATATTTCCGTTCACCTTCGCTAGAACCCTGACTTTCGGACTCGCTGCTTCAATATATGGTGCACGGATAAAAGTCATTGGCAATCTGCCTAAATCACCGAAATCCTCTTCTGTATAAAAACTTCCGAGTTGGCGTCCGTAAGCATTCCGTTTTACAGTTACGGGGAGTGTGCCAAAGTGAGTTAAAGTGTCATTGGAAAGCTGTTTTGCTAATAGGATAAGCCCAGCGCAAGTGGCGAGGGTAGGGAGCCCTTTCACAATTTGGTCTTTCAACTTGTCGAACAGATTAAGCTCACGAAGTAATTTACCTTGAACCGTGCTTTCTCCGCCAGGCAGGATCAAACCATCATAATGCTGTTCCAAATCTCTTCTCTGCCGTAACTCTATAAAGTCCACGCCTAACCGGGTAAGTACCGCTTCGTGTTCTGCGAAGGCCCCCTGTATGGCTAAAACGGCTATGGTCATGATTATTTGCCCCTTTCAGCCATAAGCAGCGCAATTTCTTGTTCATTTATGCCAACCATTGCCTCGCCTAAATCGGATGAAATTTGCGCTAGCATTGTAGCATCCGTATAATTAGTAACTGCTTTAACAATTGCCTGTGCCCGTTTTTCTGGGTTGCCCGATTTAAAAATACCTGAACCTACGAATACACCTTCTGCACCTAATTGCATCATCAGAGCCGCATCTGCAGGAGTGGCAATACCACCGGCAGCAAAGTTTACAACAGGAAGCTTTCCGCTTTTATGCACATATGAAACTAAATCGTAAGGAACCTGAAGAAGTTTCGCCTCCTGGTAGAGCTCGTCATCCCGTAGGGATACGACTTTTGCGATTTCACGGTTCATCATACGTATGTGGCGGACGGCCTGAACAACATCTCCGGTGCCTGGTTCACCTTTGGTACGAATCATAGCCGCACCTTCATTAATTCTTCTTAAGGCTTCACCTAAGTCTTTGGCTCCACAGACAAAGGGGACATTGAATTGTCTTTTATTGATGTGATATACATCATCCGCTGGGGAAAGAACTTCACTTTCATCAATGTAATCAATCTCAATCGCTTCAAGAATTTGTGCCTCAGCAAAATGTCCTATTCTGCACTTGGCCATAACCGGAATGCTTACCGCTGCCTGAATCCCTCTAATCATAGAGGGATCACTCATTCTGGACACGCCGCCTGCCGCACGGATATCCGCTGGGATTCTCTCAAGGGCCATAACAGCGCAGGCTCCGGCTGCTTCTGCAATTTTCGCCTGCTCGGGGGTTGTGACATCCATGATGACTCCGCCTTTTAACATCTGTGCCAATTCTCTGTTTAAGGTATATCTTGTTTCGTTCATAATTAACTCCATTCCGCCGCCAACGGCGGCACAAATAATACCTGAAAGAAGTTCAAAATGAAATTCCAAGTGTTAAATGTTCTTTTTAACACTTTTGGATTATCATTTTGGAGTTCTTTCCGAGTGAAAGTGATTTTTCTTTCACTCTGTCTTCTTTTATTTACAAATTCTATAAATTCAATTATAATATAATCTGACCATATTAAAATAACCAAATCGAGAATAAATAATATAACCAGATTGAAATGAGGTTTTGGTGATGCTGACATATACAATGGATGATATAGGATCAGAAAGTATGTATGAATATCTATATCAGTGTATTAAAAAAGATATTTTACAAAAGAAGCTGAAAGCAGGGGAAAAGCTGCCTTCAAAACGGAGCTTTGCCAAGAATTTACAGGTAAGTGTAATCACAATTGAAAATGCATATACGCAGCTTCAGGTAGAAGGATATATCTTTTCTGTTGAAAAGAAAGGCTATTTTGTTTCTGACGTTACAGAGAATCTGGAAATGATTAATCGGAACAGCAAATTGCACGGCATCAATCCAGGGGAGAAGCAGAAGTACTTTATGGATTTTGTATCCAACAGTATAAGCCGCGATAATTTCCCCTTTTCTATCTGGTCAAAGCTGCTGCGGGAAGTACTAGCATCTGAAAGCAGCGAACAAATACTTGCAGCTGCTCCGATCGGTGGAATTCCGGAACTGAGACGAGCTATTGCAGATCATCTGTATCAATTTAGAGGGATGAGTGTAGAGACTGAACAGGTTATTATTGGTGCTGGAACCGAGTATCTTTATAATCTGCTAATACAACTTCTTGGTAGAAAAATGATATT
>JARBTJ010000102.1 GCA_029240245.1 Herbinix sp. | reverse complement strand
TAAGCTCCGTCCCATCCTTCACTGCCTTTGTTATTGTTTCCTTACGAATGGAATGGATATTTGTAATTAGCTGAGAGGAGGAGATTTCGTTCTGTGGCCGTAGTGATACATCCTTGGGATTTACTCCATTTTTCATACCCTCAAGCACTTTATTTAAAATTTGATCTTTATCTGCATCTACTTTTATATCCTCCAGGTTCTTCTTGTAAGTGAATGTCTCCGGCGTTAACAAAAGCTTATTTTCAATCAGCCATTTTGCAGAATCAAGGTTTTCTTGGTTTACTTCATGTCCGGCAGACTTAATTACATCCTTTACCTGACTTTCTAACTCGCTCCATTCTTTACCCGTCAGAGTTTGCTGATTTTCCTGAACCCTTACGGTTTGGCTATAATAGGCTTTATAAATATTCTCTATCGTAGGCATAGCATCTCTGGAAATCAGATACTTCATTGCCTTATCATCCATCTTTGCTATGGTATTGCTCAGCTCTAAGGCTTTCGTTAACTTCGCGATATTCTCTGAGGTTGCCGGTAGGTTTTCTTCTTTCAACTTGTTCATCAGGGCTTCTTCCTCAAAGGCTTGCATCTTACCGACTTTCTTTTGTTCATCCCCTGAAGTGCATGCTTTTATTCTGTTTAAAGCTTCATATAGGCCGTTTACAGAAAAGTTTTCTAATCCAAAGCCTTCCTCCTCCAGTAGCCTATAATCAAGCTCAGTCAATTTCGTACTGATCTCCTCCAGCTTGACTAATATATCTTTATATTCCGTTTCTTGTTCTGTCTTCCTTGCGGCTTGCTCTTTTTGGGACTGAAGCATCTCCCAGTCCCCCTCTTTCACCATAGCAGCTTTAAAGGATCGCTTATTGTTTCCGGATGACTCATTCATTGGCCGAAGCTCTATCTCATTTTCGGAAACTTTCATCACCTCAAAGGTTTTCCTCTCGCCGGGAATCGCATTATTTAATACACTTTTCTGTGTAGTTACCTTCTGCCCATTAAAATTAAGGATTATCTGCTCATCCACAGAGACAACCGTACCGGTTATCAACTGTCCCTTTTTCAAGGAAGCCAAACCCTTTTGTTTATTATCACCCTCTATTTTCATCCGGTTGAATGACAGCTTTTCAGAACTGTTTCCGGTACCAGTCTCAAGCAAAACATTATAATCCATTCTGTTCCCGCCTTTGTGAATACAATCTGCTTTTCTGTTAAATCATACATTTTTATATCGTCAAGTTTTGATACATATCTATGAAAGACACTTACTGATACTATTTCGGCTATTTTAGGAGAAAACTTAACCTTTTGAAGATGTTCCTGGGTGGAAATGTATTACAAGCAAGTATCAAAAATTATTGATACAACTTCTTACATTGTACACCTTCGAATAAACATGAAATGATAAAGTAATTTAAACTGACCGAATTACCGTAATAACCATTCAACTTCGTTTAGCAGTCGACTATCATTTCAACTTTCAGGAGGTTTTTATGCAAAAAAGATTATTTCGTTTTCTTATTATAATATTAGTAGTCCTATGTTTCGCTGTCGTTGGTATCTCCTGTAGCGAACTGACAAAAGAAGAGAAGATGCAGAGCAATTTTGACATCTTTCTGAATGATTTATTTGTCCTGGAGGTTCAGTCTGATACCCTGTCTTTGAATTACTCCCTGGCTGCTCCTGAAAACTATGGCATTACAGTCAAAGAAACCACTCTTGGCGAATATAGCATAAGTCATATGTACGAGGAGATGTCCGCTTCTGAAAATTATCTTAAGCGTTTGAAATCCTTTGATTATGAGCAGTTAACTAACGAGCAGCAGCTTACCTATGATATTATAAAAAGCTATCTTGAAACAGACATTAATCTTGGTGATTATATGTATTACACAGAATGTCTTGGACCAACAACCGGAATACAAGCACAGCTTCCGATCCTACTTGCAGAATATAGCTTTTATGATAAGGAGGATATAGAAGAGTATCTAAGGCTATTACCCTGTGTCTATCATTATTTTGAAGATATCGTGCAGTTTGAGCGGGAAAAGTCAGAACGTGGATTATTTATGAGTGATGCTGTCGCCCTGCGTATCATCAGACAATGCGAAGCCTTCATCGATACCCCTGAGGAGAATTTTCTGATTGGTTATTTTAATGATAAAATTTCCGGATATAAAGGATTGACTGATGTAGAAAAAACTTATTATAAGGCAATGAATAAGGAGGCTGTCCTAAATGATATCATACCTGCATATAAAATGCTGGTTGAAGCATTATACGAGCTAATTGGCACAGGTTCTAATGACGCCGGGTTATATTATTATCCCGACGGTCAGGCTTATTATGAAAGTTTGGCTAAATATAAAGCCGGCTCTGCTAAGAACATGGAAGAAATAATTAAGATGCTTGAAGAAGCTATCGGAGATGGCATTGTTGATCTTACTGCACTCACGATATCCGATCCCTCCATCCTTGATAAATATCTTGCTTTTTCCTCCTTCCCAATTACTGATCCTCAAGAGATTATATCGGATTTAAAGGAGGATATCACAAAGGATTTTCCCGCGGCTGTTACTGTAAACTGCGAAATCAAGTATGTTCCGCCATCCTTATCCGATTTCCTCAGTCCGGCGATGTATCTGGTTCCACCAATAGACAACTATTTAAATAATAATATCTATATTAACGGAAATGATTCTAAAACCTTATCCATGATTTATACAACAGTTGCCCATGAGGGTTACCCCGGTCATTTATACCAATGTGTGTATTTTCGTAATCTGGATCCCGCACCGATCAGAAATATTATGAACTTTATGGGATATGATGAGGGCTGGGCTACTTACGTTGAGTATTATTCCTATCACTTGGCTGGTATAGATGAAAATCTTGCTACTTTTTTAGAGGCTAATAATAAAATCATCCTCTGTATGTACGCACGAGCCGATATCGGAATCCATTATGAGGGCTGGACCGAGGAAAAGGTAGTCAACTATGTTAAAAATTTTATTAATGATGAAAATATCGCCAAATTAATTTACGCCACTCTTCTGGAGGAGCCTGCTATCTACCTTCCCTATGCCGTTGGTTACCTAGAAATAATTGAACTACGGGATAAAGCCATGGAGGAGTTGGGAGATAAATTCATCGTCAAAGACTTCCATCAATTTTTACTGGATATTGGTCCTTCTCAATTCGGTATTATAGAAAATTACATGGAGACATGGGTCGAAAAAAGGTTAAAATAATTTGTCCATATTCCAAAATTATCTATTTTTAACATTGACATTTACATCAGGGAGATTTATACTTATTGTGGCGGACAATTGATTGATATTCCGTATATATTTTAGTTTGTTTTATGTTTATTACAAAATAGGCAAACAATTATAAAAAATAGGAGGTTATTTTATGTCAACAAAAGCGTACTTTAAACGTGACGAAATCGGTGCTAATAAACCTGGCTTTTCAAAGACCCGTTCTATTATTGAGGCAGCTTTCTATGGCAATAATGTTGTTAAGGTTAATACTTTAAGAGAAGCTTATGAACTCGCAAAAAATTCACCCGGTACGGTAATTACAGATATGCCAGTATACCGCGGAGAAGATTTTGGTCTTGAAATGGACGCAAAAGTATTATTATTTAATGACGGCTTTGTAACAGGTCGTGCAGCCTCTGCCAGAAAAATTACAGGAGAGCCTGGTGTAGATACCGACAATCTTGATAGTAAAGTTATGGATGCAATCTATGATACAAGATATTCCACTATGTATCATGCAGAGGTGTTTATTGGATTAGATCCTGAATTCATGGTTAAAGCACATTTGTTGATTCCAGAAGGCGAAGAGAACATCCTTTACTCCTGGATGCTTAACTTCCAATATATGTCCGATGAGTATGTAAGAATGTATAAGGCATCTAGACCGATCGGTAATGAATGCGATATTTACATATTCTCCAATCCTCAGTGGAAACACGCGGATCATCCTATGGGGTTAACCTATTTCAATACAACAACCAACTGTGCTGCTCTTCTTGGTATGAGATACTTTGGTGAGCATAAGAAGGGTACTCTTACTATCGCTTGGGCTGTTGCTAACCGTAACGGTTATGCTTCCTGCCATGGTGGTGAGAAGAGATACAACCTTGCTGGTGGAAAGTCCTACGTTGCAGCTGTATTCGGTCTTTCCGGATCCGGCAAATCAACAATAACACACGCAAAACATGGTGGTAAATACGATGTAACTGTTCTTCACGATGATGCATTTATCATCAACACCGAGACTGGTTCTTCCATCGCTATGGAGCCTACCTATTTCGATAAGACTCAGGATTATCCTACAAACTGTGAAGATAATAAATTCCTATTAACTGCACAGAACTGCTCCGCTACCATTGATGAGGATGGAAAGGTTGTTCTTGTTACTGAAGATATTCGTAATGGTAACGGTCGCGCAATCAAATCTAAGTTGTGGTCACCGAACCGTGTAGATAAGATCCCTGAGCCTGTAGACTCAATGTTCTGGATCATGAAGGATCCTACATTGCCTCCGGTTATTAAGTTAAAGGGTGCTTCCTTAGCTTCTGTTATGGGTGCTACTCTTGCTACTAAGA
>JARBTJ010000051.1 GCA_029240245.1 Herbinix sp. | reverse complement strand
TGGCGCTTATGGCGTCACGAACCAAAGCTTCGTCATCCACCAGTAATACTTCAAACATAGTAAACCTCCAAAATCTTTCCCCGTTGTGATATTTCTTATTCCTGTCTCCTTTATTACCATATAACACTTTTAGGCATTCTTCAATAAAAAAGTAAAAGAATCTATTTGGACAACGAAATAATATGTTCATAACGTTGCTTTTCTTTATTTTTCACACTGTTTTTTTATATTAATTGACATATATTTGTAATCACAAATAGAATTTCTTTGGTTTTATTACCTGAACCCTTTATAAACCAATTCACTTAATCTAGAATTGAATAACATATATATTATCAATTAATATAACATCTAAAAAAGTAAACCAGTCCTATATATAAGTGATAGCATAAAAATAGGAGGGATTGATTATCCCTCCATTTAGTTTAATATCTTAGCATTATAAAATTTTAAATATATGTTTAACCAATCAATAGTTGTATGTTCTAAGATCACAACTTCCCGTAATAACAATCCCCGGTGCTTTAAGCTTCCATCACTGCTTTTTTCATCTCTCTTACATAATCAGCTACAGGTTTGATACTATCCTTACCATATTGTGAAATGATTTTCACTATTGCACTACCAACAATTGCTCCATCTGAGACAGACGCAAATTCCCTTGCCTGCTCAGGCGTTGAGATTCCAAAGCCTACTGCACAGGGCGCCTTCGTTACCTCGCGTACCATAGAGATCATAGCGTTGATATCGGTCTTTATTTCCGACCTAACACCTGTTACCCCCATAGAAGAAACACAGTAAATGAACCCTGTTGCCTGTTCTGCTATCATACGAACTCGATCATTTGAGGTAGGAGCAATCAGCGATATCAAATCCACCCCGTATTTTAAACAATCCACTTCCAGTTCTTCCTTCTCTTCAAAAGGTAAATCCGGAACAATTACCCCATCGATCCCACATTCCACACACCTTTTAAAGAATTTGTCCTTTCCATAGGTATAAATTGGATTGATATAAGTGAGGTAAACAAGCGGTACACTTACCTTTTCCCTTACTCCTTTTACCATATCAAAGAGCTTATCCGTGGTACAGCCTGCAGATAATGCTCTTTCGTTTGCTTCCTGAATAACTGCACCTTCTGCAATAGGATCAGAGAAAGGAATTCCGATTTCTATAAGATCTGCTCCAGCTTCTTCCATTGCAACAATCAATTTTTCGGTAGTTTCCAGGTCCGGGTCTCCTCCTGTAACAAAACTGATAAATGCTTTTCCCTGCTTAAATGCATTCTGAATTCTACTCATGTATATTTACCCCCCTGTATCTTGCGATTGCAGCTACATCCTTATCACCACGTCCGGATATATTAATCACTATAATTTTATCCTTGCCCATTTCCGGTGCTAATTTTCTTGCATAGGCTACAGCATGTGCACTTTCTATTGCAGGAATAATTCCTTCTGTCCGTGACAGATATTCAAAAGCTTTAACCGCCTCTTCATCGGTAATAGGAACATAAGAGGCTCTTCCTGTCTTATAAAGCATGGCATGTTCCGGTCCGATTCCGGGATAATCAAGACCTGCGGATATGGAGTAAACCGGTGCTATCTGTCCATCTTCATCCTGACAGAAAATCGATTTCATGCCATGAAAAATTCCTTCCGTACCGTTTGCAATCGTAGCTGCATTCTTAGGGTTATCAACACCAAGACCGGCAGCCTCACATCCAATCAGTTGAACTCCTGTATCTTCTATAAATTCATAGAAGGCACCCATAGCATTACTGCCGCCGCCAACACAGGCGATTACCGCATCCGGAAGCCTGCCTTCCTTTTCCTTAAGCTGGCTCTTAATCTCCCTGCCTATGATTTTTTGAAAATCTCTAACAATGGTAGGAAAAGGATGGGGACCCATTACTGAACCCAGAACATACAGAGTATCCTCTACCCTTCTGGTCCATTCTCTCATGGTCTCATTTACCGCATCCTTTAAGGTCTGGGTACCGCTGGTCACTGGGTGTACTCTGGCTCCTAAGAGTTCCATTCGATACACATTAAGTACCTGCCTGTCCGTATCTTCCTTGCCCATAAAGATATCACATTCCAATCCCATAAGCGCTGCTGCTGTTGCTGTTGCCACACCATGCTGTCCGGCTCCGGTTTCTGCTATAACTCTGGTCTTACCCATTTTCTTGGCAAGAAGCACCTGTCCTAATACATTATTAATCTTATGTGAACCGGTGTGGTTCAGATCCTCTCTTTTAAGATATATCTTTGCTCCACCCAGATCCTTTGTCATCTTATCTGCATAATATAACCTTGATGGTCTTCCTGCATATTCACGGTATAACGTCTCCAGTTCTGACACATAATCCGGATCGTTTTTATAATATTCATAGGCCTTTTCCACCTCTGCAACTGCATTCATAAGAGTTTCCGGAACATATTGACCTCCGTACTCACCAAATCTGCCTTTTTTCATTGTTCTTCCCTGATACGCCTATAACTGCTCCTTTGATAATTCTAAAGACGTATCTGCCGCTTTTTAAAGCTGAAAGCTAAAATTGCGGTATCCTTTCTCTTATATTTTCTTTCAACTTTGCAAATAAGTTATATTACGTGTTGTTACTTTACGCAAAAATCCTTTACCTATCTTGGCTTTCTATAATTACCTTATTATATATTGTTATCTAATTTTATTTCAAGATTAATGCACGAAAATATGTTCCAGTTGATTGATTATCATATCGATTGATATTACTCTGTCAACCTGCTATGTTGTATATATTTGTTATTCTGTTCTGCCTGCTGCCCGAACTGCTGCAATAAATTCCATTACCTTTTTCTCATCTTTATAACCTTCTGTTTCCACTCCACTGCTAATATCCACACAATAGGGATGCAGCATTTCAATAGCTGTGGCTACATTCCCGCTATTTAACCCGCCAGCCAGATAAAATTTCCCAAAATCTCCTGGTACAATATTCCAATCAAAGGTCTTTCCAATGCCGCCATAATGTTCAGCAGAATAAGTATCAAGAAGGAAATAATCTGCCGGTAACTTTCGGCCTATTTCAATATTCGCTGTATCAACCGCTCTCAGTGCTTTTATAATTGGTACAGCCTCCTTTATCATACATCGCAGAGCATTCATGTAATTCTCCTCCTCATCTCCATGGAGTTGAATGAAATTGATTATCTTAGCTTTAACCAAAGCTGCAATTTCCTCAATAGGAGCATTGACAAAGACTCCAACAGAAAGAATTCTCTCATCCAGTTGACTTTTCAACCTGTGTGCTTCTTCCCTTGTGACTTTCCGTTTACTGTCTGCGAAAACAAATCCGATGTAATCCGGCAGATATTTATTTACTATCCGTATGTCTTCCTCTCTTCGCAATCCGCATATCTTAACCTTTGTCATTATACATTCCCTCTAAGCTCAGTCAGAGCAGCTTTTTTATCGCTGCTTTTCATAAAAGTCTCACCAATAAGAACGCCATTTACACCAGCTTCCTTTAATACTCTGATATCATCAGCGGTCTTAATTCCGCTTTCTGCAACAAAAAGGATATTCTCAGGTACTAGTTTTCTTAGTCTTTCACTGGTTTTAATATCTACTTCAAAGGTCTTTAAGTCTCTGTTGTTAACGCCGATAATTCCAGCTCTAGCCTTTACCGCCATAAAGACCTCTTCTTCATCATGAACTTCTACCAGTGCAGAAAGTCCCAGTTCACGGCTTAAGTTCAGATACTCTTCCAGTTCTTTCTGGCTTAGTATGGCACAAATTAATAATATTGCATCTGCACCAAGAGTTTTCGCCTGATATATCTGGTAGGCATCAACAATAAAGTCTTTTCTTAAAAGGGGTATGGTTACTTCTTGTCTTATTTCAGATAGGTAAGCATCACTGCCCAGGAAGAAATCCGGTTCCGTTAATACCGATACACAGCTGGCACCTGCTTTTTCATATTCTTTCGCAATGGTTACATAGGGAAAATCTTCTGCTATGAGACCCTTAGAAGGTGATGCTTTTTTCACCTCACAAATAAAGCTAATACCCTCTGTTCTAAGTGCTGCCTCAAATGGAAAACCTGTGACTACAGGCTGCTTGCGTGCTCTTTTTTTCATCTCCTCAAAAGAGACTCTTTCTTTATCCTTTTCTATCCTTATCTTAGTTGCTGCTACAATGTTGTCCAGAATCATATATCTGTCTCCTCTATCTAATTGTTTGAGAGTCTAATAAATTCCTCCAGCTGCTGTATTGCTTTGCCGCTGTCAATGGTATCTTCCGCTATCTTTACAGCTTCTTTAAAGCTGATATTATCCTTTACAATATAGATACAGGCGGCAGTATTTAAGATTACTGCATCTCGTTTTGGTCCCTTTTCACCTGATAGAATTGCCTTTGCAATTTCTGCATTCTCAGCCGGACCTCCGCCTACCAGGTCTTCTTTCCTGCATTTGTTAAGCCCGAACTGTTCCGGTTCCAGTACATAAGTGGTAAGCTTACCATCTCTGATCTCGCAGCAATAGGTTGGTGCACTTAAGGAAATCTCATCAATTCCGTCTCTTCCATGGACTACCATCGCTCGTTTCAATCCAAGTTTATTCAATACCTGCGCCAGAGGTTCCACCAGCTTTTCATCAAATACGCCAAGGAGCTGTATATTCGCTCCGGCAGGATTGGAGAGTGGTCCAAGGATATTAAAGATTGTACGTATTCCCAGTTCTCTTCTGACAGGTGCCACATATTTCATAGCAGTATGATAGGTCTGTGCAAACATAAAGCAGATTCCGATATCAGAAAGAATTTCTGCGCTTTTTGCCGGGCTTAACATAATGTTGACTCCAAGAGCTTCTAAGACATCTGCTGCACCGCATTTACTGGAAACACTCCGGTTACCGTGCTTGGCAACGGGTATACCTGCTGCTGATACTACAAGAGCTGAAGTGGTGGAGATATTAAAGGTAAACGCTTCATCTCCTCCGGTTCCTACAATCTCAAGTACATCCATATTGTGCAGGAGCCTGACACAGTGTTTTCTCATTCCGGCTGCACTTGCTGTAATCTCTTCAATGGTTTCCCCCTTCATACGAAGAGCTGTGAGATAAGCACCAATGTGGATATCTGATGCTTCACCGCTCATGATTTCATCCATGACGCTCTCCGCGATTTCATAGGGCAGGTCTTCCTTTGAAGTTAACTTATAGATTGCTTCCTTAATCATCCTATCTCCTCCTTATTCATCTGTTCCTGTTGCTGATAAATCTACGAGTAACATATATTTCATTAGCATTTGCTATAGTAGATGTTCATCATATATTCAGAAAATTTTCCATCATTATTCTTCCCTTCGGTGTCAGAACTGATTCCGGATGAAACTGTACTCCGTATATTTCGTACTCTCTGTGTTTTACTGCCATAATGTCACCATCGGCTGCGCAGGCAATTACTTGCAGTTCTTCTGGTAAAGTCTCTTGCTCTGCTGCCAGAGAATGATACCGTCCCACCAACACTTCCTCATCCAATCCTTGAAATAAGGCACTTGTTGTATCAATCTTAACCTTGCTCTGTTTACCATGCATCAAGGTATCAGCATAAGTTATGGTTCCGCCAAAAGCTTCACAGATTCCCTGATGACCTAAACACACACCTAGAATCGGATATAATCCTTTCAATGCTTTTACTGCCTCCTCACAGATTCCCGCATCAATTGGTCTTCCGGGACCAGGGGATAATATGATGTGACTTGGATGCAGTTTTTTAATATCCTCTATGGTCAATTCATCATTACGCTTTACTTTAATTTCTTCTACCTCTTGATCCTTTTTGTTACCTCCGGTGTTCATTTGGTTTAATTGAGTATCTCTTTCCTTCAATATATCTCCAATTAATTGAACCAGATTATAAGAAAAACTATCGTAATTATCAATTAACAGTATCATAAATCCTGCACCTCCTCTGCTTGTTTAATGGCTTCTATTACAGCACCTGCCTTATTGGCACATTCTTCATATTCCAGTTCCGGTACACTGTCAGCAACGACTCCTGCTCCTGCCTGGACATATACCATATCGCCTTTTTTCACGGCTGTACGGATAGCAATACATACATCCAGATTACCTGAAAAATCAAGATAACCAATGGCTCCGCCATATACTCCTCTCGCTTCAGCCTCCAGTTCATCTATAATCTCACAGGCTCTGAACTTAGGTGCACCGGACAGAGTTCCTGCCGGTAACAGAGCACTGATGGTATCACAGCTGTCTTTCTCCTGTCTCAGGGTTCCAGTCACGACAGAGGCAATATGCATTACCTTTGAGAACCTGTGTATCTGCATATAATCCTCAACCTTAACGCTGCCGTATTCAGCTATTCGCCCCACATCATTTCTTGCCAGATCTACTAACATATTGTGCTCGGATAGTTCCTTTTCATCTGCCAATAATTCTTTTTCCAGACAATCATCCTCTTCTTTTGTTTTACCTCTTGGCCTGGTCCCGGCTACCGGAAAAGTTGTAAGCTTTCCGTTCTCTAATTTAATCATAGTCTCCGGTGAAACTCCTGCAATCTGTAAATCCTCACTCTGAATAAAATACATATATGGTGATGGATTTGTTGTACGGAGTACTCTGTATGCATTTAAGAGACTTCCCTTATATTCCGCTTCAAACCTTCTTGATATAACCCCCTGAAAGATATCTCCTTCTCTGATATACTGCTTTGTTCTTTCTACCATTTCAAGATATCTTTCTTTTGAGGTGTTGCAGGTGAAGTCACCAATGCTTGCCGGACTTAGACTCGAAAGCTTAACCGGGGCAAATACCTTTTCTTTCATTTCTTCAATATCTGCAAGTGCTTTTTCATAGCCTTTTTTTCCTTCTGTGCTACGGTAATTAGCAATCATTAGTATCTTCTGTTTTAAATGGTCAAATACGATTACTCTATCAAAGAGTGATAAATCATAATCATTAAACTCACTTTTCTTTAAGTTAAGTTTGGGTTCTGCATAACCTATCATCTCATAAGAGAAATATCCGACCAATCCCCCGGTAAAAGTGGGTAACCCTTCTATTCTTGGTGCTTTATACTCCGCAAGCAGATTCCTAAGTGCATCAAAGGGCGCCTCCTCTAATTGTTCTGTAATACCGCCAACTTTCCTTATCACCGTATTATTCTTACAATAAAGACGTATAGAGGGATTTTGCCCTAGAAATGAATATCTTCCGAAATGCTCTCCGCCTTCTACACTTTCCAATAGAAAATAATTATCGCCTGCCTCAGCAAGTTTTCGCAGAAGAATTATAGGTGTTATCATATCCGACAGAGTTTCTCTGCAAACAGGTATAATGCTGTAATCCTTTTCATATTGCACCAGTTCTTCATAAACAGTTTTCATAAACTCCTCCTTCATAGGTTTCCTAGTAACTAATAAGTTCCAGATAGTTAATAGGTTACTGATTACTAATAGGTTCCTAATAGTTAATAGGTTGCTAATACCGATAAGCTCGGTATTATTTAAATCAGATGGATCAGTATTGCAAATACAAACTGTGTGATTTCAAGAAAAAGGCAATAAAAAAAGCCCTCATCCCTACTCTAAAAGGGACAAAGACTACGCTCTGCGGTACCACCCAAATTGATGCTGTTGCATCCACTCTGTTTGTATACTATCATATACACCTCGTTGATAACGGTTGAGGTTCCCGTTGACGTCTACTTGCAATATATTCACTGCTTTTGAGCCACCCTCACAAGTCCATTCAGTAACCTATGCTCTGCTGCTCTTCCACCATTAAGCAACTCTCTGTAAGGCATTCCTTTACTTACTTCTCTTGTTCATCGGTTTATTCGTTTAATTTTCTTAAGTATATGCAATCTGTATCTATTTGTCAATATAATTTTTGCAGAAAATAACCTGCTCAAAAATAACCTGATGAATTTACCAGTAGGCTTATCGAGTTCTGATATACTAGCCCTGTATACATTTTATTTTGCAACTTTTTATAACTTTGTTTATTTCATTGTTTATTTGCAATTTTTTTGATTTCTTTGCTTATTACTTTTCTTATTGCTTTGCTACTTTCTTTGGTCTCGCAGTTTTTTTACTTTTTGGTTTTACCAGATCATAACTTTCCAGAATCATACGTTTAATATCTTCCTCAGGAATTACTCCATCCAGTATCAGGGAATTCCAGTGGTTCTTATTCATATGATAGGCAGGAACCACTGAAGGCCAGGCATTACGCCAAAATTCTATCCATTCTGGGGTTACTTTCACATTTACCCAAATGTGTTCACCGCGGCCATATATACAGGCAAACATCTTTTTATTTTCTTGGCATCTCATCACTGTCCAGTTAGAATCATGAAAAGGGTAATCCTCATATACCGCTTCCAATGATCTGCAATAATCGGTCACTTCTTCTCTTGTTCTCATTTATGCCTCCCGGATTTTCTCTTAATGTATTTATTACCTATTGCTATCTCATAAATAATCATCATAAGTATAGCACCGAAAAAGAAAGAAAAAGTCATGATGAGACCAGCACTTTTCTCTCCTGTTTTAATTAGTAATACGCCGACCAGAACCTGGAGCATACCATACCCCATCATCAATCTACCTACAGCTCTATTGTATGCTTTTAAATCAATTATCTCTTCTTTGTCCGGGGCTTTAATATTCGAATAAATACCTGCAGGTTTCTTACTCTTTTCAGCAACAATACCTATTATAATAAACATTAAACCAAGAATCCAACAACTAATTGATATTATCATGTGATACCTCCTTTTATCGTTTACTAACATACCAGTTACTTTTATTATACCACAACGTTTTGAAGAACGATACCACTGGTTCTCATACAGTAATATATAAGGTGTTCATTATCTGTAATATGTAGAAAGATCAACAAGGTGATAAACTAAACTAACCTTCTAATTAAATGAATCTTGTTATATATCTGTCCAGTTAATAGAGTAAATTATAGGTATGCAAGTAAAAAATTAAAAAATATTTCAAACCATAAATTTCTCAGTGTGGATATTATTGTAAATTAACTATTATCGTGGTATCCTGTTTATAATACTATGAATTAAATGGGAGGGTATATTGTAAATGAATAAAGGGAAATTAAAGTTTCTTAGCATTATACTGGTAATCTTGTTCGTGTTATCAGCATGTGGTAAAAATAATGCTAATACAAACGAAGAGGTTATTTCTACAGGCAATGGCAATTCTAAGAATTCTGCTGTAACCAATGTAGTTACTGAGCCTGCAACAGAACCTACAACAGAAACTACACCCAGTATTACAGCTGAGGCAACACTAACGAATGAAGTAGAAACACAAGCAACCGGAAGTCCTTCTCCAATAAGAGATATCCCTTCCATCGAACTGGTGAAAGAAATACATATTGGCTGGAATCTGGGAAATACAATGGATGCAACCGGCGGAGCCGGACTTTCTTCTGAGACCTCCTGGGGTAATCCTAAAACAGATAAAGCCATGATAGACACGATTAAGCAAGGAGGTTTTAATACCCTTAGAATTCCTACTACCTGGGAAAAACATCTTGGAGCAGCACCGGATTATACCATAGAGACCGCCTGGCTTAACAGAGTTCAGGAAATAGTGGATTATGGTATAGATAACGATATGTTTGTTATTCTGAATCTTCATCATGAGGAATGGCACTTCCCCTCCTATGACAATGAAGCTGCTGCCACAGATATTTTAACCAAAGTATGGAAGCAGATTGCAGACCATTTTCAGAACTATGATGAACATTTAATTTTTGAAGGACTTAATGAACCTCGTCAAAAAGGAACAGCCAATGAATGGAATGGCGGAGATAAAGAAGGCCAGGAAGTAGTGAATCATTTCAATGAAGCTTTTATTAACACCATCCGTAATTCCGGCGGCAACAATCCCTTAAGACATTTAATGATTCCTCCTTATGCTGCCACCTCTTCTACTACTGCCTGGGATAACTTTAGTTTGCCGAAGGATGATAAAATCATAGTATCCGTTCATGCTTATACACCTTATGATTTTGCTTTAAATACTGCCGGAACTTCGGAATGGAGTCTTGACAATAAACCAGATACCGATGCAATTACCAACTTAATGGACAGCATAGACCGATATTTTATTTCCAAAGGATATCCGGTTATACTCGGTGAATTCGGAGCAGTTAATAAGGAAAATCTGGAGCAACGTACAGCCTGGGCTAATTTCTATGTAAAGTCAGCCAAGGAAAAGGGTATCCCATGTATCTGGTGGGATAACGGTGCCGTAAGCGGCAGCGGTGAGCTCTTTGGATTGCTCAATAGAAGGACACATAGCTTCCATTATCCTGAAATCGTAGAAGCTTTAATGAATGGTATAGAATAATAATTAGCAGATACTTCTATAACATAATTCTTATAAAAAGTAATGTAGGCAATTCCTTATTCTAAATAATAATTTAGGAAATTTCATAAAGCTTTAGAAAATCTTTAAGAGTAAATAGCTTCTAAATAGACTTTGTAGTAAGCAAAAGGTGGAATAAACAAGTTCCACCTTTTGCTGCTTTTACTACTATTATACCCTCTTTTATCTAAATTTTAATATTTTGCTTCTGAATCTTCTCTTTCACAGTTATAAGCGATATTTCTGCCTCCAACATGTGCTTTAATAAGTGTGATTTCATATCCCTCCAAACCGTACCGCTCCGTTATAATCGGGAGCAAATCAGCAGCGTAGGTTCTAATAATGTTGTTGCCACTTTCGGGAAGCATATTTTTCAAAGCTCAAAAGTCCATCTTGCCAATGAATTTGTAAAAAATATCAATCTGCTGATGCCGCACCCCATTTTCATCGGTACGGCTTTCCCCGATTTCAATCCGCTCAATCAGTGCCTGCACAATTGGTCTGTCCAGCTCATCCACATGCTGCATACTCTTAATCAGAGAAACAAAGCTCTGGATGTTTTCCTCTGTCTTTTCAAACGCTTCACTCCGTTTTTTGATGGCAGCAAGCTCATCCCTCAGCTTTTTCTGTTCATCCTGAAGCCGGTCGCTGAGCATTCGGAAATTTTCTTCACTGACAATTTCCAAAGCTCTGTCCTCATACAGTTTCGCATAAATCCGGGCGATTTCTGATAAGCGTTTTTCCTTTTTGGCTACTTTTTTCGAGGTGTTATCGTCTGCTGCCGTTCCCTGATTTTTCAGCTTACGGAGCCGCTTCATGATTTTTTCCTCATCCAGCTCCATTTTGGAAATCAGGCTGTTGATGCTTTCCAGAACAAGCCTGCACAGGTTTTGGTAATTGGTATAGTGGCAGCTGCACTCCAGCTTGCTGTATTTTTTGTAGGTATCGCAGTAAAGGGAGTAGGTTCGGACAATCCCTTTCTTCCGTTGGTTCGTCACACAGTTGAGATTCATGGACTTACCGCAATCCGCACACTTGGCGATACCTACAAATAAATTCTCATGTACCTTGGTACGGTCAGGGTGTGATTGTAACTCTCCTGCACAATATTCCATTTGTCCATGTTAATAATCGGTTCATGGGTATCCTTGATAATCAGCACATTCTCAGGCTTGTTTTTCCTTACCTTACTTTTGTTGTTGGCTTTTTGATATTGATAATGTGCTGTATCACCGATATAGGCAGGGTTCTTAAATAGATTGGACAGCCCACCCGAACTCCAGCGATATCGGTTTTCTTCCACCTCCATCTGCTCAAAATACCGGATGCCCCTCATATGAAGCACAGCCGCAGGCATTAAAATTTTGTTGTCACGCAGGTATTTGACGATGGCGTTTCGCCCCATGCCGTTGGCATACATCTCGAAAATTTTTCGTACTACCGGTGCGGTTTCCTCGTCTATGACATAGTGATTTTTCATATTCGGGTCTTTTTTGTAGCCATAAGGCGGATGAGAAACCAGCTGTTCTCCATTCAAAAACTTTGCATTTTGGGAGGCTCGAATCTTTTTGCTGATGTCCTTGGCATAGAGGTCGTTCACGATAAATTTGAACGGGGCAAAATCATTGTTGCTGTTGTTCCTGTCCTGTGTGTCGTAATTATCCCCGAGGGCTATGTAGCGGACGTTATGTTCGGGAAAATAAATCTCCGTGTAATAGCCGGTCATGATGTAATCTCTGCCCAGCCGGGAGAGGTCTTTGGTAATCACGCAGTTGATTTCTCCGCTTTCAATATCCGCAATCATCCGTTGGAAATCGGGGCGGTTGTAGTTGGTACCTGTGAACCCATCGTCTTGGTAATAGGTTTTTACGGTCATACCGCTTCGCTCACAGTACTGCCGGATAATCTCCTTTTGCATGACGATGCTGCCGCTCTCTCCGAGATTATCATCATCGCGGCTGAGCCTTGTATAGGCTCCTACCTGTAAATTTTGCTGTTTCATCTGCTTCAAATCCTCCTTATCTCAATGAAACAGCGTGTTAGAGTCTGCGTTTTGCAACACAAGGATACTCTAACACGCCTGCGAAAGCTATACCGAAAATCACTAAATTTACGTTGTCTGAGCCTGCGCCTTGGAGATGATGATGCTCTCGACACAGTCCTCTATGCTCCTGCCATCAGAGAGAAAATGTAGATTCACAGTGTAGTTTGTTCTGCCGATTTTTATGGATTGGCATGCCTGCTTCACGGAACAGCCCACAGCGTTTTTCACTGCCTGTTCATACACACCGGTGTCAAGTTCGCCTAACTGATCGGCCAGAGCTTTTCTCATTTTGAAAATGAAATTATGAATCCAACTCATTATGCTTGTGTTCTTCATAGCCATTCCATCCTTTCGATTATTTGGTTGATATCATCTACAGAGAAAGAAAAAGGTGTTCTTTTATGCCTGTTAAGCACAAATTTATGGGGTAAATCCCTCAACTGCGCCATTCCTTAAAAACCTGACATAACAATTTGGGGTACAGGTCAAAAAGTTATGTCACTTCCAAATCCCCCAACGGCTTTGCCGGTGGGCGTTTGAGGAAGTTATGCTGCCAAAGCAGCATAACTCCTTTAACCTGCACGATATTCAACCCTGCTGTTTTTTCCGGTATAGCCTTAAATACTTCTTTCTCTGTTGATAAACATTGTTGTTCTGGTAGGTTACTATTCTTCTTGTTTACTCCTATCCGTTTGTAAGACAGGGGATGTGCCATCATGACCTATGGGGTTATCTGTTTCACAGACAGCTAAATCAGTAATTTCATAGGAATTATTGATCTGCCTGCCGCTGCGAAAGTTTTTGGTAACCACAATCAGCCCTGCAACGGAAAGCTGCTTGATGGCTTTGCTGACGGAGCTGACTGCCATTCCACAAGCTGATGCGATGGTCTGCTTGCTGGGGTAGCATCCCTTTTTTATATTTCTGCATTTACAAAGGTAACAGTAGACGTAAAATGCGATTGGTGACAGCTTGTAATTGAATATCTGATTTTGTACGACAAAAAAGTTTCCTCGTTTCATCTTGGCAAACACTCCTTTCCAACGAGAGAGAAGGCATAAAAATGCCCCTCACTTCTATTAAGGAAAAAGTGAGGGGGATGGACGGATTGATAAAGTTAAGATTTATTATCTTGATTTTATTCGTTTCGGCGTATACACTAAAAGCTATAGATGCAAAATGGAGGAATGCAAATGCTTGATTATATATCCGTACAGCAGGCATCAATCAAATGGGAAATCTCAGAACGCAGAATACAAAAGCTCTGTGAAGAAAATAGAATTGACGGAGCGGTTCGCTTCGGTCATGCTTGGGCGATACCAAAGAATACATCAAAGCCTGTAGACGGCAGGCTGAAAGAAAACAGAAAATAAATTTGCTTTTACTCTTTCAAAATAATAATTAACATGGGGAGGATAAATTTGGATTTCAATATTTTAGTAATAGACGATGATAAAGAACTATGCGCCTTGATTAAGCAAAGTGTAGCAAAAGAAAGTATAAGTGCAGAGCACTGCTACTCCGGTGCAGATGGGCTGGCATTGCTTGAAAAAAATGACTACCATCTTATCGTTTTGGATGTAATGATGCCGGGAATGGACGGCTTTCAGACAATGGAAAAAATACGTGAGCAAAACAGCATTCCCATCCTGATGCTGACTTCTAAAAATGACAGTATGTCTAAAGTACATGGACTTCGTTCCGGTGCGGATGATTATCTCACCAAACCTTTTGATATGGAGGAACTGATTGCCCGAATTATTTCCTTAATACGCAGATACACACGTTTTAATTTTGTGGACAATCATCCACAGCCCCTCACTTATAAAGGCATGGCCATAGACTTTGACAGTCGAAGCGTTACTACTGGGAACGGCACATTTGAATTGCCGCCGAAAGAATTTGATCTTCTTCTGTTCTGTGCTAAAAACCAAGGCAGAATTTTAACGAAGCAGCAGATTTACGAGGAGGTCTGGGGTGAATCTTATGTTTATGATGACAGCAATATTATGGCAATCATCAGCCGCCTCCGTAAAAAAATTGAGCCAAATTCAGGTGCGTCGTTCTATATTCAGACGGTAAAAGGAATCGGTTATCGTTTTAACAAGGAGGTATAGAGATGCTTCTGGATGTGATTTTAGGCACATTATTTTGCCTTGCCCTTTTATTCGGTGCTACCTGCTTCCTAAAACTGATTCGTGTAAAACGGCAGCTTAAGGATATGACAGATGCTCTGAGCGATATTCAGTCTGGAAACGGTAACCCAAAAATCCTTGCCGCAGGCAATGAATTGACCGCAGACCTTTCTTACAAAATGAATGAAATTGTCTACGATTATGAAGAGCAGCTCTCTCAGCTTAGAGCAGCGGACGAAACCAATCGTCAGCTTATGACCAGCCTTTCTCATGATGTGCGGACACCGCTTACTACCCTGATCGGGTATTTAGATGCAATTTACAGAGGTGTAGCTACCCCAAAAGACCAAGAGGACTATCTTGAAATTGCAAGGCGAAAAGCACATGATTTGAAAGAATATATTGATATTTTATTTGACTGGTTCAAACTGAATTCCAGTGAGTTTTCTTTATCCATAGAGCATACAGAGCTTGCGGAGTTAACGAGAAATATTCTGAAAGACTGGATTCCCATTTTTGAAGAAAAGCATTTGGATTATGAAGTAGAAATTCCGGAAAATCCGTTTCATGCAAAAGTAGACTTAGACGGTTATACCCGCATCATCAACAATTTAGTGCAAAATGTCATGAGTCATAGTCAGGCCACACAGATTAAAATTATAATGTCAAAAAAGGAAGCAGAAATTAAAGTTCGTATAGAGGATAATGGAATCGGCATTGAAAAACCGGATATACAGCACATTTTTGAAAGACTGTATAAATGTGATAAAGGCCGTTCTAATAAGGGAAGCGGATTGGGGTTGTCCATTGTTTGGCAGATGGTGAAAAAAATGGATGGCAAAATTACAGTTCTAAGTGAACCAAACCAGTATACGGTTTTTACCGTTTGTTTTCCCGCAAGGAATTAAGAGAGTCCCTGTCTATTGGCAGGGATTTATTTTTATAAATTGCAAGGTTAATGCAAGGTTGCGGCAAGGTTAATGCAAGATTGAAATGATAGACTGATTTCAGTAAGAAAAGGAGGTTCTTAATTTGAGTGATTTTATCATTGAAACAAAAAATCTAACCAAACAATATGGCGAACAGAAAAGTGTTGCAAGCCTGAATATCCATGTAAAACAAGGGCGCATCTATGGTTTACTTGGCAGAAATGGCGCAGGGAAAACCACAGCTATGAAAATGCTCTTAAATCTTACGCGGCCTACTTCTGGAGAAGTTCAAATTTTTGGAAAAAGTATTCAAGGAAACGAAAAGAAAATTCTGCCCCGCATCGGCAGCTTAATTGAAGCACCCGGATTTATCCGAACCTGACAGGTACGGAAAACCTAAAAATCTTTGCCCAGCTAAGAGGCGTTTCTAAGCGTACCGCTGTCAAGGACGCATTGGAAGTTGTTGGGCTCCCATATGGCGATAAAAAGCTGTTTTCTCAATACTCGCTTGGTATGAAGCAGCGCTTGGCCATTGCCCTTGCTATTATGCATGATCCTGAGCTGCTGATTTTGGATGAACCAATCAATGGGCTAGACCCCATCGGAATTGCAGAGGTGCGCTCGTTTATTCGGGAATTGTGCGACACAAGAGGAAAAACGATTTTGATTTCCAGCCATATTCTTTCGGAGATATCTTTATTGGTGGATGACATTGGAATCATCGACCACGGTGTATTGCTGGAGGAAGAAAGCCTTGCTGAGCTGGAAGAAAAGAACGGGAAATACATTCACTTTATCGTTTCCGACACAGCACAGGCTGCAAGAATCATGGAGAGAAACTTTGGAGCCAAAAACTTTACGGTGGAAAATAATCGTGGCCTGCGCTTATATGATAGCAATTTGACTGTGGCTGCACTTAACCGTGCTTTTATCGAAAATGGATTGGAGGTATCCGAAGCCCGCATCTGTGAAGATACCTTGGAGGATTACTTCAAGCATATAACCGGAGGTGAGGGCATTGCATAACCTGATTTTGAGCGAATTCAAGAAATTCAAACGAAAGAAAATATTTCTGTTCGGAATATCGGCGGCCATCATTTTCCCCCTTTTTAATGCCGTATTGCTATCAGATTCCAATTTTGCAAGTATTCAATCCGGAGTTAGGGAGGATAACGCCTTTTTACTTTTGATGCCTTTGCTGATTACCTTGGCGGCAAATCTGTTTTTTGTAGAACAGGATAATGATACATTGAAAAATCTGCTTTGCATACCGGTATCAAAAAATCAGTTGGTGATTGTGAAGCTGTTGGTTTTGCTGATTTTCTCGGTTGCATTTCAATTGATGGGATTTACTGTAAGCACACTGATTGCTGTTTCACAAAACATTCCTATGGATGATTTTGCATTTCAATTTTTGCTCACAGTATCAAGCGGTGTACTCATGTGGGCGGCGGCACTTCCCTGTGTTGTATTGGTTGTATGGTTCAATAAAAGCTACATTCTCTCTGTGATTATCGTGTTCTTTTACACTCTGCTGAATTATGTGATGCATTTCAGCGATGCAATTATGATGCAGCCTCTTGGGGTAAATGCCGGAACGCTTATGCCTGTTCCTATGATTTTTCGATGGCTGTACCAGTTTTACACACCTACCGGTGAAATCCAGACAGAGTTTTACAATCGCTTCAGCCAATACTTTGTATCGGCACCTGTATGCTTTGGCGTGCTTTTGCTGGAAGCTGCAATTTGCATTTGCTTGATTATACGCATCTATCGACGCAGAGAAATTTGAAGAAAGGGGGTATTTTTTATGCTTCGTATTATAAAAACCGAATTTTTAAAATTAAAGCGATTTCATATTTTGCTCATTGGCTTCATCGGTATGACTCTTCCGGCAATTTTGTCTGTATTCACACAGGCGGTTGCTACTCCAGAAGCCACAACACAAAATTTTAACTTTCCCGCGCTTTTTAACAGTACCATATGGAATAGCGCAACGATTTTCATGCCTGTGATTTTCACCTTGATTGGCGGCTATTTAATCAATCGTGAATACACCGATAACACCTTGAAAAACATCTTACCCGTTCCGGTAAGCTTTCAGCGCCTGCTATTCGGGAAATTGCTGACAATGGGAATTTTGAGTGTACTGTTCGGGTTATATAATTATGCAGTAACGCTGGTTGTCGGATTGCTGTCCGGTATTACAGGGCTTAGTTCTGCAATTCTATTTACTGGGTTTTTGCAGATGTTAGGAACAGCGGCTTTCACATATATCGCAATTCTGCCCATCATCGCTGTTACAAGCAGGAAGCCGGGGATTTTCATGGGCGGCGTTATCATATCCTTTCTCTTCGGATATAGCGCTATGTTTATCAAGAATGTTACGATGCGCAGTTTGTATCCCATATTGTCTGGACTGACGGTTATGAGATTTGATACGGAAACATTTATGAACACTTCCGAACCCGGAAACCTCACTTTGTCCATGTTATCCTTGGCTGTCATGCTTTTGCTCACAATCATAATTGTGATGCTGACAAATCCACCACAAACAGCTTCCAAGCGTAAAAAACGAAAAACAGCCGGTGTGTTCCTCAGACAAGGGCAAAAAAGCCGATAATTTCAATATCAGCAAAGAAAGGGGTTATGTCCGGGTCAGAAGCCCTGCAATCACTGACTGAATGCGCAGGTGAATATTTCGAAACGTTTGAATTACCACCTGTTGGAAACTATATTGTCGTAGATGAAGATGGATTTAATGGCTCTATTAAATTACTAGACAGTCAAAAGTTTTTAATAAAAAATAACCCTTCCAAGCCATTTTATGGTATCCTATGAATCACCACAAAACAAAGGATAAAATCACCGAAAGAGTTATCTAGGAGTAAGTTTACCACATTTTTCGGTGTATGACCATACACTATGCTTGAATACATTGATGAAATTTTAAATCACTTTAAATCCTGCTTTTCCAGACAGTCCGCTTTTAAGTGGTTTGTCGTTATTATTGTTGGTCTTATGACCCGTTCCGATAAACTTGGAACAACCTCCGTTATCCGCGACCTTGCCTTAAATCCAAAGCTTTATGAAACAATGAACCACTTCTTTCGTGCTTCCTCCTGGAAACTGCCGGATATCCGGCGAAAATGGATGCAGTCGGTTCATTCTCTTGCACCTTTATGGAAAGAAGACGATTATTCCATCCTGATTGGTGATGGTGTTAAACAAGCGAAAGAGGCAAAACGGATGCCATGAGTGAAAAAGCAATTCCAGGAGTCTGAAAATTCATCCAAACCGGAGTACATGTTTGGACATTTGTTCGGTGGCATCGGAGTTTTGGCAGGGGATTTTACCAAAACCTATTGTATTCCGCTCTCTATCAACCTTCAGGAGGGGATTCAAACCATTTTAAACTGGAAGAAAGAGGAACATACCACGCCATCCCATGTCATACTGATGATTGAAAATGGGTATGAAGCAGCAAAAACTTTTGGAA
>JARBTJ010000050.1 GCA_029240245.1 Herbinix sp. | reverse complement strand
ATACAGAGTTCAGCCGTATATTGCAAAACAGTGCGGCTTGGCTGAGTGAATGAGAGGAAGGTAATCAATATGATTAATTTTACATGGTATAATCCAACCAAAATAATATTTGGTAAAAACACCCATAATGAGGTGGGCAACGAAACCAAAAAATACGCAAAAAAGGTACTGCTTCATTACGGTGGAAAAAGTCTTAAGGCAACCGGTACTTACGATGCTGTCGTAAATTCCTTAAAAAATGAGGGAGTTGATTTTGTAGAACTTGGCGGAGTACGTCCTAATCCGAGACTTTCACTGGTGCAGGAAGGAATTGAAATCTGCAGACGTGAAGGTATCGAATTTATTCTGGCGGTTGGCGGTGGCAGTGTTATTGATTCTGCAAAGGCAATTGCTGCAGGTGTACCTTACGAAGGTAATGTATGGGATTTTTATTCTACCGAAAAACAGCCTGAAAAAATGCTCTCCATCGGTGTTGTTCTGACAATTCCGGCTGCAGGCAGTGAAAGCAGCGACGGAAGCGTTATCACCAATGAAGAGGGCCCTGATAAAAGGTCCTGCTGTACCGATTTAATGTATCCCAAATTTGCCATTTTAAATCCGGAATTATGCTATACTCTTCCGGTGAATCACATCAGTGCCGGCGGAGCAGATATTCTGGCACATATTATGGAACGTTACTTTGCACCTAATTCGAATACAGACTTATCTGATCGCTTAAGTGAAGCTGCAATGAAAGCATTGATATATAATTTACCGAAGGTCTTAAAGGATAATAAAGATTATGATGCCTGGGCTGAGGTTATGTGGACCGGTTGTGTGGCACACAACGGCTTACTTGGCAGAGGAAGGCAGGAGGATTGGGCAAGTCACGGTATTGAGCATGAATTAAGCGCAATTTATGATATCGCTCATGGAGCAGGCCTTGCAATTATATTCCCGGCATGGATGAAATATGTAAATGATGCACATCCGGAGCGATTTGTTCAATTTGCTCAGCGTGTATTTGATGTAGATACGCAGGGTAAAACGGAAGATGAAGTAATAAATGAAGGTATTGAAAAGCTGGAGGCTTTCTTTAAAGGCTTAGGTCTTGCGACTACCCTGCATGAAGCCGGAATTGATGATAAGAGCTTTGAAGTTATGGCACAAAAAGCTGCTGGTAACTGGACGCTCGGAAGTATCAAAAAGCTTACCGCAAAGGATATCGTGTCGATTTACAAAAAAGCACTGTAAAGATAAGGAGAAGAATCATGCTTTCCATAAGAATTGTAGATTCAGCAAATAATATCATAGCAACTATGTATAAGGAAGATAAGGTAAGCCTAAACTTTACAAGAAGCTTTCAAGAGGGTGACCGCATTTTGATTGAAAGCAGTGCAATACCGATCGCCTTAAAAGTAACGGTTGATAAAACCATAGCTCCGGCAAGCCTGTGGCTGGCAGAACCGGTAATGGAGTTTCCCATTCCACTTGGGTTAGAACATGACGCATATCCTAAAGACGCATTTATGGGTGATGAGCATACCGTCAGTGTTGAAAAAATGAATGAGGAAGAATGGATGAAATACCGTATCATCAGTGAAAATCCATTGGACCGAAGAGGTGCCTCCACCTATTATCCTCATTGCACAGCTAACGTAGAAACCCGTGGTGAATCCGTATTTGCAGCCAGAAATACCATTGACGGAAACTTAGCAAATACAGATCACGGTTACTTTCCTTATACGAGCTGGGGTAATAATGAGAATCCTGAGGCTGAGATTATGATTGAATTTGGTCGTGAGGTTACGGTTGATAAAATCAAGATATTAATACGTGCAGATTTTCCCCATGATAATTTTTGGACACAGTCAACTTTAATCTTTTCTGATGGCAGCACAGAGGTGTTACCTATGATAAAAACGAAAGAATTTCAGGAGTTTACGTACGCTCCGAGAACCGTTACATGGGTAAAATTAACGAAGCTTAAAAAGTGTGAGGAAGATCCGTCTCCGTTTCCTGCGTTAAGTCAATGGATTATATATGGAAGTCAAAATGACGGTAAAATCAAATAACTAACCCAAGATGGTTGTGTATATTCACTAAAAAAATACACTATATCAAAAAATAGTAGGTTAAATCTGATATAGTTTATTGATATACTATCATTCAGAACGAAATATCGTTCAGAGAGAAGGAGGAACAAAAATGAAAAAATTATTTTCACTTGTATTGGTTTTAGCAATGATTTTATCATTAGCAGCTTGTGGAAACAAAGACGACGATAAAACGGGAGATGATAACGGTACTTCACCGACAACTGCTCCGGATGATTCGTCCGATGATGATGCAACAGGGGAAGCAGTAACGATTAAGGTATTCACAAACTTACCGGATCGTACTACAGGACAGGGTTTTGTTGAACAGACTTTATTTGACAGCTATATGGCAGAAAACAAAAATGTAAAAATCGAAGTAGAAGCTTTAGATGATGAAGCTTACAAGACTAAATTCAAGGCTTACGCAGCAGGTACAACGATGCCTGATTTAGTAAGTGTTTGGGGTCAGCCCGGATTTATCGACGAGGTTATGGATGCGGGTCTTTTACAGGAACTTAATGCAGCAGATTATGCTGACTACGGTTTTATTCCAGGATCCCTTGACGGATTTTCAAAAGACGGTAAATTATATGGTTTAGCACGTAATACAGACGTTATCGGTTTCTATTACAACGCTAAAATGTTCCAGGATAACGGCTGGACAGTACCGACTACCTACACTGAGTTGTTAGCACTTGCAGATACCATTAATGCAAAAGGAATTATTCCGGTAGCAATGGATGGCGGTGACAAATGGCCTCTGTACATCTACATGACAGACTTATTACAGAAAATCGACGGAACAGGCGTTATGCAGAAGACAGCAGATGCAATTGCGAATGCAGATTTCTCCGATCCTTCCTTCAAAAAAGCAGCAGAACTGTTAAGAGAAGCAGCAAGTAAGGGCCTTTTCCAGACAGGTTTTGAAACAACTGATTATGGTACAGCAAAGAACTTATTTACCAATGGCCAGTCAGCTATGTTCTACATGGGAAGCTGGGAAATGAGTATGGCAACAAATCAGGATATCGCACCAGAAATTCGTGACAATATCAGAGTATTCACAATGCCTTTGATTGATGGTGCTCAGGGTAAAGCAACCGATATCTCAGCATGGAATGGCGGCGGATATTCCGTTACCGCAAGCGGTGCTCAGAAGGAAGAAGCAATCAAATTATTAAACTACATGTTCAAACCGGAAGGTTGGACAAAGCTTGCTTGGGAAAACGGCGTATGTATGTCAGCACAGGATTTCTCACAGTTTGCTACAGGTAATGAGACAGAAGTACAGAAACAATTCACAGAGTTAGTAAAGAGTGCAACAAGTCTCTCCGGAACACCTCTTGGTGATATGGGTACTTCCGAATTCAAGACTCAGTCAAGCGACCTTACACAGGAAGTTTCTATTGGTGTTAAGACTGCTGACGAATATCTGCAAGGTTTAGCAGGCGCTAGTAAATAAATAATGTTATAATATATGGGTGGCCGTCTCATGTGTACATTGTATTACTGTGACGGCCATACCTATAAGAAGATGAATTTAAGGAGGGCAACATGGAGAAGACATATAGTAACAAGGCGATAATTGTTAGCCTGGTATTACCGGGTATTATCACCTTTATATTTGCCATTCTTGCGCCTATTATTTTAAGTGGTTATTATTCAACCACGGATTTTAGCGGCTTGGGTGATTTTACATTTATTGGATTTGATAATTTTACAGAATTATTTAAGGATAAAACCTTTTGGACAGCATTGACCAATTCATTATTACTGGCAGTAGGTTTTATCGTAATCCAACATCCCCTTGCAATTATGATGGCTGCGTTATTAGACCGTAAGGGCAAACGTGCGGAAGGTTTTTTTCGTGCCGTATACTTCCTTCCCAACGTTATTTCCGTAGTTATAATCGCTTATTTATGGAAATTTATATTTAACGCTAATTTTGGCTTGCTGAATAATATCGTTGAAATGTTCGGTGGCAAGGGTAATATTAATTGGTTAGGAACCGGTAATGCGATCTGGTCCGTGCTTATTGTACTTATCTGGCATGGTTTTGGCTGGGGTATGTTAATCTATTATACCGGTATTAAGAATATTGATCCGGTACTTTACGAAGCAGCAGCAATCGACGGCTGCAACAATAAATCAATGTTTCTTAGAATCACGTTGCCCTTAATGAAGCCGGTAATCCAGGTAAATGTGACTTTAGCAATTATCGCAGCTTTAAAGCAGATGGAAACCGTATATTTACTTACCAACGGCGGACCTGGTAATGAAACGCAGTTTATGGCGAATTACCTTTATAAACAGGCTTTCAGCTCCTTCCGTTACGGTTATGGTAATGCGATCAGTGTAGTATTCGTAGCAATTTGTATTATAGCAACACAGGTTTTGAATGTTATTTTTCGTGAACGGGAGGAAAGATAAGAGATGAATGATAGAGTTATGAAAAGAAGCAGCTTTCCGATTGGAAAAATAATTATATGGATTTTACTCATAGCAGTAGCCGTAATACAGATTTTCCCGCTGGTTTGGCTTCTTGATTTCTCGGTAGCAAGCAGTAATGAAATGTTTACGAACGGACTCTTGATTATACCTAAGGTGATTCATTTTGATAACTATGTAAAAGCATTTGTAGATGGTAATTTCCTTCTATATTTAAAGAACAGTTTATTGATTAATGTTTTAGCAGTAGTTTTAGTTTTGATTATTTCCATTATGACGGCATTTGCGACGACAAGAATGCACTGGAAACTATCCGGTACCGTTAGAATCATCATTTTACTTGGTATGATGATACCAATTCATGCAACTCTGTTACCGAACTATGTGATCTATGACAAATTAAAAATGACAGACACAATTTGGGCTATTTTAATACCATATATTGCATTTTCCCTTCCACAGGGTCTGTTCCTGACCAGCAGTTTTATGGCAAGTATTCCGAAGGAAATTGAAGAAGCGGCGATTATGGATGGCTGCGGTATATATCGAATTATTATCGTTATTATAACACCGATGTTAAGAACCTCCTTAGTCACAGTTTCCATTATGACATTTTTAAATAACTGGAACGAATTTATGATGGCTAGTACTTATTTGAATACTGATAAATGGAGAACCCTACCGTTTTCCGTATTAAAGTTTACCGGTTTGTATTCATCCAATTATGCGGTACAATTTGCTGTAATGGCACTTACTGCAGCACCGATGGTTATTATTTATATACTTTTGAGCAAACATATTACAAAAGGTGTTGCCATGGGAGCGGTAAAAGGGTAATATTGTAGGAAAATGATAACTGCAGGAGAAGGCTATGGAAGAGGGAAGGAATTTATTTTCTTATCATTGGTATGGAAAATTAAAAAATAAGATTATTATTTCAATCTATTTGGTGTTATTCCCTGTTCTTATTCTAAGTACTGTGTTATTTTATTATCAAAATTACCGTACCATTATGAAAGAGGACACACAACTATATAAGCGTTTTACCCAATCGGTATGTGACGATATTGATTACCTGCAGAAGGATGTTGTTGATATTTTTACTTATTTTACAGTAAATGCAGATATTAATCAGGTTTTGTTAGAAACCAAGGAAGAATTACAAAATAATTCATTATTTTGGACTAAAATGACACCGCTTTCTTTTCTTCAGGATATTTTAGCAATTAAGAACCAGATCAAAACCTTGATCTTATATCCTGAGAATGGTGCAAGACCTTATTACCTAAGTAGGGATATGAGTGTTCACAATATGGATCTGTCAATAATACAGGAGCTTCCGATTTATACAGAAGTAAATCAAGCTCCGGGTGATATTGTCTGGCATCGAGTGAATAAAGATGAAGAAGGCTTGTTTTATAAAAATACATCGGATAAAATAATTGCCTGCAAGGAATTGTATGATTTATCAAAAGTTAAGAGACTCGGTTTTTTAGCCGTTGGAACAGAAGCCTCAAGTTATACCTCCATCTGTGAGAGTATGCTGCAGCAGCCCAATGAAGGAATTGTAATAATCAACAATCAAGGGGAAGAATTTGCACGTGCAGGTGAAGTGAATGATAGTGTTATGGAAGTCGTTCGTAACAATGAGTTTGTTAATTCCAATACGGAAGCTACCCAATTGCATTTACAGAGCGGAAAGTATTATATCTTTTTATCTAAGAGTAGTCAGACCGGCATGGTTGTTCGTTATCTGTCACCGGTGGTTAACTGGGAGGAGAAGGAACGAAAGGGGTTATACCTTCCGGTATTACTGGCACTTGCCTTACTGTTATGTGCATGGCCGTTATCGACCTTAGTTTCTAAGGTACTGACCCGTCAAACTTCCAATCTCAGTGATTCCATGGAAAAATTTCGGAACGGTGACTTTAATCAGACAGTAAAAATCACCAGTCAGGATGAAATTGGACAATTGGCCCTATCCTTTAATCAGATGGTTGCTGACATACGTTCTTTGATTAATAAGAATTATGTCATGGTTCTAAAGGAAAAGGAAATTGAATTAGATGCACTTCAGGCACAGATAAATCCGCATTTTCTATATAATGTTTTGGATTCCTTTTACTGGAGAATCATTGGAACTGGAAATGATGAACTTGGTGAGGATGTACTGGCACTGTCAAAATTATTCCGCCTCTTATTGAACCAGGGCAACAATGATATTGAAGTTAAGAAAGAAATTGAGTTGATAGAAAGTTACTTAAAGATTCAGAAGATGCGTTTTTCCAGACGTCTTTCCTTTGAAATTGATGTTGCTGAGGACATTCTGGATATAAAGATCAGTAAACTGATGATTCAGCCTTTTGTTGAAAACGCGATTGTACACGGACTGGAAAAATCCGGAGAAGGTGGTCTGGTAAGAGTAACCGGACGCAGAGAAGACAATTATCTGGTATTTACCATTGAGGATAATGGAATTGGTATGAATCAGGAGGAAGCTGATCGGATTTTAATGGCGCAGGAAGAGAAAAGGTATTCAGATGTCAGAGTAGGACATTATGCAATACGAAATATCAAAGAACGCCTGGCACTTCGCTACGGAGATAAATTTATATTAGAGATTCATAGTGAGGTAAAGCAAGGAACACTGGTAAAAATTTCAATGCCCTTAGATTAATAAGAATAGGAGAAATCAGATGACACAATCATCATTTAGCTTATTAATAGCAGATGACGAGGAGAACATTCTCAAGGGAATGGAGGCCTATATTCAAAAGAATACAAAATATTTTTCGAAGATATATTGTGCTCAAAACGGTCAGGAAGCATTGGATATTATTATAAAGTACCATCCGGATATTATGTTACTTGATATTCAAATGCCCGTGAAATCGGGAATTGATGTCATGAAGGAGGCAAATGCAATCGGTGTTTGTCCCAAAACAGTGATTCTATCCGGTTATGACACCTTTTCCTATGCACAGCAGGCGTTAAGACTAGGAGCGATTGACTATTTATTAAAGCCCTGCAGATCTACGGAATTGCTTCAAACATTAGAGAATATTGTAAGCCCTGAGGTGGCTCAAAAGCAGGAAACACCAGTCAAAGAAGGAAATCTGATTGTTAAGGCTGCGATTGACTATATGAGGGATCATATCGATAAGGAACTGAACCAAACTTTAGTTGCCGAAAAGGTAGGTGTATCACCTTCCTATCTATCCACCTTATTTACACAAAAAATGGGTTATGGATTTATTGATTATCTAAATAAGATGAGAATCGATTGTGCCTGTGATTATATGCACGACGGAAAGCTTAAAATTTATGAAATTGCCTACAAGGTAGGCTATAACGACGAAAAATATTTTTCTAAAGTTTTTAAAAAGGTTACAGGAGAGAGTCCTTCTGCATACCGGATGAAGCTTGGAATATTGGAGGTTCAGGATAAACGATGAAAGCAGAGTGGATTTATACAACCTATGATGGATTATCTACCGATACAAAAACGATTCTTGTTGAGTCAACCCCTGACCTTGGGCAGGAGAATAAGGCTGTCAATCTGCATCCGGAATATAAATATCAAACTTTTGAAGGCTTTGGAGCGTCCTTAACCGAAGCTGCAGCATTTACCTGGCACCAGATGCCAAAAACACTTCAAGAAGAATTTATCGAGGCCTGCTTTAGCGAAAGTGGTCTTAACTATACACAGGCTCGTATGTCACTTGACAGCTGTGATGCCTGCTTAAGTAATTATTCTGCCATGGAGGACGAGAAGGATTCTAAGCTTAACAGCTTCTCGATCAAACGGGATGAAGAGTATGTGCTACCCTTTGCGGCAGCAATTAATGAAGGTATAAAGGAACCCATTACCGTCATGCTGTCACCCTGGAGCCCGCCGCCCTTTATGAAAACCAATGGCGAGAAAAATCATGGTGGCAAGTTGAAAAAGGAATATCAAGAATTGTGGGCAGAATATTTCTGCCGTTATATTAAGGAATATCGTAACCACGGTATCAATGTAAAACGAATCAGTATCCAGAATGAACCTGCAGCGGTTCAGAGGTGGGATTCCTGCATCTACAGTGCGCAGGAGGAAAAAGAATTTTTAAGGGATTATTTATACCCGGCATTACAGCAACATAGTCTTACAGATTTAGAAATTTATATCTGGGATCATAACAAAGAACGTGCCGTTGAACGGGCTCTCACAATCATTGATCAAGATACGGACTATATGATTAGCGGAATTGCATTTCATTGGTATTCCGGAGACCATTTTGAAGCGTTATCCATGCTTCGTGAGCGTTTTCCGGGCAAAAAACTAATTTTTTCCGAAGGCTGTGTGGAATACTCAAAATTCTCCTCCGGAAATCAATTAGCGAACGCCAGAATGTACGGACACGATATCATCGGAGACTTAAATGGCGGTGCGCAGGCATTTATTGCATGGACCATATTGTTTAACAGTGAAGGCGGACCCAATCATGTGAATAATCTCTGCGAGGCACCGATTATGTATGATTTGGAAAGTAAAACAATGGAGAAAAAGCTTTGCTATACCTACATAGGACATTTTAGCAAATATATTGTTCCCGGAAGCATCCGGATAGGTATGAGCAAATTTACAGATAAATTAGATGTTACAGCGTTTGAACGGCCGGATGGAACACTGGCTGTGGTTATCATGAACCGAACGGACGAGGAAATGACCGTATATTTAAGGCTGCAGCAGGAACTTCTGGAACTGAACGTTCCACGGGACAGCATCGGGACAGCATTATTGTCCTGAAAATAAAACAGCTTAATACTCCTTCCTATATAATAGCTTGGGCTTATATACCATAGATTTATGGAATATAGGCCCTTTTACTATCTTTAAGCAAAATATCACATCCCGCATCATAGAATATGATAAGACATGATAAGGGGGCTTTGGTGATGAAACCTACCCGTTATATCTATCGAACCTGCGATCAGTCCGATGAGGAGATTAACAGGCAAAAGGACCAATATATTAAACTCGGTTACAGGGTTGTCATTTACCGGGAGGGCGAGGGTGATAGCAACACGGCACTTCTGAAGCTGATAAAAAATCATACCTACCTGCAGGATACCTGAAGGATATCAGCGGAAGGCTTATATCAGCAATTGGGTTAACAGATACGAAGCTTCGGTAAGCAGATAATATTTCGTGAAATTTAAACAGAGCGGGACCAATTAGGAGAAGGAGCAGGTTATGGAAGTTTGGGAAAAGACAGTAGGCTATGTCAGGCTGTCCAGAGATGATGATAAGAAGAATTACGTATCCATAGAGAATCAAAAATTAATGATTGAGCGCTATGCAGCCGGTCATGACCTGACAATCGAACGATGGTATGAGGATGATGGCTATTCTGGCTATAAATTTGACCGACCAGCCCTATCCAGACTAATCGATGATTTAAACATTGATGTGGGCACTGTGATTGCCAAAGACTTATCCCGGATCGGAAGACATAATGCTAAGGTTTTAATTATGCTTGAGGAGTTTAGAGAACGCGGGAAGCGGCTGATTATTATTGATGATCAATATGATACACAAAATGCGGAGGAGGATGAAATTCTGGGGATTAAGACCTGGGTAAATGAAAAATACATTAAAGACACAAGCAAGAAAATAAAATCCGTTTTCCGGACCAGACAAAAGGAAGGAACGTTAATTATCAATGTACCTTTCGGGTATAAAAAATGCAGAAATGACTCCGAACAATCCCAGGTTGAGATGATACCTTCAGAAGCCGCTTACATTCGCAATATTTTCGATTTATACCTGCAGGGCAACGGCTGCCGAAAAATAGCCTGCTTACTATCCAATCGTAATGTACCAACACCGTCTATGCTTATAAAAAAACGATACATCAGAGAAGGAAGACTGTATCAGCGTAAAATTTCAAACCGGTGGAATGACGCCATGGTTTCAGCTATTTTAAAAAATGATTTTTATATCGGGAATCTGCGTCTCCATAAGCGGGCCAGGAGTGTCATCAATGGGATAGATCATCGCATCCCTGTAGATAATCAGCTTCTTTTTATCGGGCATCATGCACCGATCATTGATAAAGAAAGCTTCGACCGTGTTCAAGAGATGCTGAGAAAACGAATGCCGGCCGCGTACCAGGAAAAGAAGGTGAGCAATCATATCTTTACCGGTCTTTTGTTCTGCAAGGATTGCGGGGGGCGATTGTCGCCGATCACCCGAAAGCAAAATACCTTAAAAAGATATTACATCTGTAGCACCTATAATAACAAAGGCAGAAGATATTGCGCTCATGCTCATAGGGTAGAGGAAACTGCGTTGTTAGAATATGTATACAATTATTTGAATGCCTGCTTTATGTTGTTTGGAGACAGAATGACTGAACTCGAGACTTCCGTGGAGCTACAGAAGGGAGAGCGGTGTAATCAAAGGAAGGAAGAACTTAAGAGTAAAATTACAGCAGCAAAACATCAGCTGGAGGCACTGCTAAAGCTGAAAATAAAAGAGGTGGCAGAGGAGCCGGATAGTTCGGAGCTGATTGGAGCATCTTATCAAAAGATTCAAAGAGCTTTGTTAAGCGATATGAATGAATGGAAGTTGGAGTTGTCCGATCTGGAGCAGACGGATTCTAAGTATTTGCATAGACAAGATGAAGAAATAACGGGTATTAACTTTATCAAAGCATTGATCAATAAGAAATGCCTTCGTAGAAATGATTTTTCTTTATTCATAAATAGAATTGTTGTTGATCAAAACGGAATGCCGGAGATTTTCCTTGCTCATCGATTACCAAGTACTTCAACAAATGAAACTTCTGATTACAATGAATTACACGAACTGCTTAACCGGGGTGACGAGGTTATATTTTTATCAATAATGAACATTATTTACTCTGAAGAGCGAGATTTTACTTCGCTTGCCTATCTAACCTCAAAACTTCATAGTATCGGGATATCCCTTACAAAGGAAGCAATACGATCCTATCTTAATATTTGCCGGAAGGAAGGAATTTTACAATACTCCGGTATCAAGCAGCGTCCGTATAACATTGTGATTTCAAAGGAGGCCCTGGCAGATAAAATCAAAAATTACATATCAGATCGGTCAGCCCGGCGGAATGCCACAGATGGTATTTGAATACATTCTTAAAAAACAGGGAATGGATCCAAAGACTGACTTAACAATTATTCAGAATATTGACTTTGGTTTAACTTCACAGGCCTTTGCTTCCGGACAGGGAGACTATACGATAGAATTTGAACCGGCAGCTTCTGCTCTTGAGCTGGAAGGAGCAGGAAAGGTGGTTGCTTCTCTCGGAGTGGAGAGCGGTAAGGTTCCTTATACCGCATTTGCAGCAAAAAAGAGCTATATTGAAAAAAATCCGGAAGTGATTCAAGGATTTACCAGTGCCATCCAAAAGGGTATGGATTACGTACAGTCCCATACTCCCGAAGAAATCGCCGATGTTATTGCACCTCGATTTAAAGAGACGGAAAAAGAAAAATTAGTTAAAATCGTCACAAGATATTATGAGCAGGATACCTGGAAGGATAACCTCATTTTTGAAGAAGCCAGCTTAACATTACTTCAGGATATTCTAGAGGATGCAGGAGAGTTGTCCGAACGTGTTCCTTACGAAGAAATAGTTACAACGAAATATGCAGATAAGGCAGTCGGAAAATAAAAATCTCAGAATGATATGCTTATGAGAGATAACATAATACGCCTTCTTAATTAAAATAACATAGAGATGTAAAATGACTGCTGCAGTTAGCTGCAGCAGTCATTCATAAATTCTTCCGGATAAGTAGCTTGTTAGGCTTCTGCTCCTGAAGTCTGAGCATCATCCTCAGTTAGATCAATATCGTCTGAATCATCTTCATAATCATCAAAATCATCTTCAAAATCTTCAAGGTAATCAGGATTCATATACCTATAAACAGCGTAAGCAATTGCAGCGACTGCAGCCACAGCTCCAATAATAGCGAGGATGCATATGACCATGTGTTTCTTTTTCTCCATCGGATCCTTTCTGTGGATTAAGTCTCCGAGCTTCATTGCACTTAAAAGATCATCAATTTTACTTCCCATAATAGCACTTCCTTTCTTTGAATTGCTTTAATCACATACAGTATATCACAAAACATGCTGTTTTACTATAATATTTCAATTCAATACAATTTTTATTCATACTTTATTTAATCTATACGAGTTAAATTTGCAAAGGATGATAACAGTTTTTTTATACCGAAATTCGGGAAGTCAACCGTGACTTCATAATCTTTTCCGCCCTTGGTTATATCCGTAACTACGCCGGTACCGAATTTTATATGCTTCACCGAATCGCCGACACCATAGTTTAAAGTGCCCATTTTGCTGCCCTCAAACTGTTTCGGTTCAGGTACCGAATAAGGCTTATAAGAGGTTTGTGATTGAGTGTAAGCTCCGGAATTTGTTCGATCTGTGGATGCATTCGTATTTTTACCGGGTTTTTCGAAATTAAATTCCTTACTTGATAGATTACGGCTCTCCTGAAAGCTTGCTTCAATGTCTTTATAGGTCGAGGTGCTTCTTTTCGGAAGTGGAGCACTCATCTTGAGTAAGTATCTCGGAATTTCATGAATGAAGCGGGAAGGTTTGTTGTATTGGGTCTCACCGTGCAGCATTCGTTGCTTCGCTGCGCTTAAAGACAACCGTTTCATGGCTCTTGTAATACCGACATAACAGAGACGGCGTTCTTCTTCGATTTCCTCCGCTGGATTATCTGCATGAATGGACATATAACCGGGGAAAATACCTTCCTCCATACCGCAGAGATAAACATAGGGGAATTCCAGACCCTTTGCACTGTGTAGTGTCATGAGTACAATATTTTCGGAGGTTTCATCGAGATTATCGATATCAGAAACAAGAGCAACCTCCTCTAAAAATCCGCTTAAGGAAGGTTCTTCTGTATTCTCGGTATAAGTAACCAGTTTCGTGACAAGCTCATTGATATTTCCGATACGGTCCATTGCATCCTCTGAATTATCCTCCTCAAGCTCACGTAAATAACCGGTGGCATCCAGAATATCATCTATGATTTCTTTTATGGAATAACTGGGGTTGCTGATCTTGGACTTTAATCCTTCAATTAGGCTGACAAAGGGTATGATCTTTGGACCGGTACGTTCCAATCCGGGTATATACTGTGCCCGAGTTAAGGCTTCATAAAAGCTGATATTTGAATTCAAGGCATAATCATTCACTTTATCGATGGTGGTCAGGCCAATTCCCCGCCGCGGAACATTGATGATCCTTTTTACAGCAATACTGTCCAATCCGTTATCAATCGTTTTTAAATATGCAAGAATATCTTTTATTTCCTTACGGGCATAAAAGTTTACGCTGCCGATTATTTTATAAGGAATATTTCTTTGTATTAATTTTTCCTCGAACAGACGGGACTGGGCATTGGTCCGATACAGGATGGCAAATTCATTATATTTCGCTTCACCGCTTTCTATCGTTCTCTTAATCTCGGAGGTTATGTTGTCTGCTTCCTCAAAATCCGTATCAAACTGGGTAAAATGGACCGGTTCGCCATCCTCATTATCCGTCCATAGTGTTTTGTCCTTACGACCGGTATTATTGCAGATTACCTCATTAGCAGAATTTAAAATACTTTTGGTAGAACGATAATTCTGTTCTAATTTAATTACACAGGTATTCGGAAAAGCCTTTTCAAAATTTAGGATATTATAAATGTTAGCCCCACGGAATTTATAAATGGATTGGTCATCATCACCTACTACACATAGATTATATTCACGTTCTCCATATTCGTTAAGTCCGGAGGATAATAGATGAATGAAGCGAAACTGTACCGTGTTGGTGTCCTGATACTCATCTACCATGATATACTTAAAACGGTTCTGATAATAGGTGAGAGCTTCTTTATTTAACTGAAAAAGTTCCACGGTCTTGCAGATTAAATCATCAAAATCCAGTGCATTGCTCGCTTTCAAACGCTTTTGGTATTCGGTATAAGCTTGTGCATATCTGGACTGATTGTAGTCGGAGCCTGCTCTTAACGTAAATTCCTCCGGTGTAATAAGTTCATCCTTAGCTTTTGATATCACGGAGAGAATGCTCCGCTCATTCATTTTCTTGGTATCTATATTAAGATATTTGCAGATCTCGCGCATCAGGGTTTTCTGGTCATCAGTATCATAAATCGTGAAGCTTCTGGTATAACCGATGGTGTCGATAAACCGTCTTAAGATTCGAACACAAGTGGAATGGAAGGTACTAACCCAGATATTTTCCGATCCGTAGCCTACGATTCGGTCAACTCTTTCCCGCATTTCACTGGCTGCTTTGTTCGTAAAGGTTATCGCCAGAATATTATAGGGATTAACCTCAAGTTCTTCAATCAGATAAGCTATCCTGTGGGTTAACACACGGGTTTTGCCGGAACCTGCTCCAGCTAAAATTAAAAGAGGTCCCTTGTCATGAAGAACCGCTCTTTTTTGTTCGGGATTTAATGTATCATATATACTCATATCAATAACCACCTGTCCTATGTAATCTGACATGCAATCCGTAAGATTTGACTATCATAAATCATACCTGACTGCAAACGTATGTTTATTATAGCATGGCATAGATAGAGTTTCAAGTTTTACAAGCGGGGTCAGGAAAATGGATGCGGAATATAGAAAATAATACCTTTTATCCATTTATTTTTGCTTTGACATCTAGTAATTAATACTATATAATGAATTTGAGGTGATTACATGGAAATGACGAAAGAAGAATATATAAAAAGCCTGATAGACAGCCTTAAGGATGTAAAATATATTATGCCGGATGATATTCCGAATATTGATTTATATATGGATCAGGTTACAACCTTCATGGATAAGCATTTAAAATCCTCGAAGCGTTACAGCGAAGATAAGCTGCTAACCAAAACTATGATTAATAATTATACGAAAAATGAACTACTGCCTCCTCCGAATAAAAAGAAATATACAAAGGAGCATATGTTCCTTTTGATTTTTATTTATTATTTTAAAAACATATTATCCATCAATGATATTCAAAATATATTTAATCCATTGACTCAGAGGTATTATGGTGAGGGCTCTAAGGTGAAATTAGAGGATATCTACGAGGAAATTTTCCGTTTGGAGAAGGAGCAGACCGATGCTCTGACCAAGGACATGATTCGTAAGATGACAAAAGCGAAGGAATCTTTTCCGGAGATTACAAACCAGGAGGATAACGATTTCCTTACGGTGTTTTCCTTTATTTCTATGCTTTGCTTTGATGTATACATGCGCAAGCATATGATTGAAAAAATGATTGATGAATCCCTCATGGGAGACAGCTTCCATAAATTAAGGGAAACAGTCTCAAAGGCTGAGGTAGCGAAGAAAGCTGATACGAAACCAGAGAGCAAAAAGACCGTGAGTAAAGCTGATATCAAGAAGCCGGCGGGGAAAGCAGTCGTCAAGCAGCAGAGCAAACCGGAACGTTAAAACTAGTTAAAATCGGAACATAAAAGAACGGGAATACTGCCATATTAAGATGCAGATTCCCGTTTTTATAATTCTTCAATAGAAAAATGAGCAATCATTCAAGATATGATCAAGTCTTCAAGTAAGTATTCATGAATTACTCAGTAAGTATTCATGAATTGAACAAGCATCCAAATAAGCATACATAAAGTGTCAAGTTACCAAATAAACATTCATTAAGTGTCAAGTATCCAAGTAAGCATTCATTAAGTGTCAAATACCCAAGTAAGCATTCATGAAAGGAACAAGTATCCAAATAAGTATTCATGAATTAAACAAGTATACATTTAAGTTTCATCAAGCAAGCTTTAATGAAATTTATTCATTATTATTAATTCTGGCAAAGACCATATCATAACCATCATTACCGTAATTTAAAGAACGGTTCACACGGCTGATGGTAGCAGTCGACGCACCGGTTTTTTCTGCGATTTCAAGGTAGGTATTATGATTACGAAGCATTTTAGCCACTTCAAATCTCTGAGAGAGGGAAAGCAGCTCGTTTACAGTACAGATATCTTCAAAAAATATATAGCATTCTTCAGCATTCTTTAAGCTAAGAATTGCCTCGAATAAATAATCGACAGCAGGTGTTCTGATATTCTTGCTCATCGGTTAGTCTCCATCCTTTCATCCTATTGTGTATGGGTTTCACACAGTATAATTTTAACACTACAAAGTACTAAAGTAAAGCGTTATTTATAAGATGGAAATGTCTGTACTAGTATATTAATATCAATAAAGCCTGGGGAATCTGGATCTGTAATTGCGATTTGGTCTGTAATCGTCGTTCCAATAAGGACCTCTATCCCAATATGGCCGATCACGTCTAGGGCCACGGAGATCATTATTATAACCGTCACAGCACCTTCTTCTTCTGCAGCCATAATCACCAAAGTCATTAATGCATCCCATATTATCAACTCCTTTCTAATATAAAATATGCAGAAAAGAGAAAAATGGTGAATGGTGTAGATTAAGCTCAGAAAAATATTTTTTACAGTAGAATTGATAATTTTATGGGTTTTATTATCTTTCGAATAATACAAGATTATTAACGTATCAAAAATGTAAGTTTGTTTTCTTAAGAAAAATGTAAGTTTGACTTCACGTGAATTAATGATATAACTATAATTGAAGTTTAAATTCATTCGCTTTGTAATGTAAATGAGATGTCTCAAAGGATGGAGGTAACATATGGAAAGGCATGATAAGGTAAGTACCGGTTTAAAAGGATTTAACACTGTCATTGATCATTTACGGTTAGGTGATAATGTGGTATGGCAGGTTGATTCCATAGATAGTTATAAGCATATGGTAGAGCCTTATATCAAACAGGCAAAAGAAGACGGACGTAATCTGATTTATGTACGTTTTGGAAGCCATGAGCCATTACTTGAGAATAACGCTGATATTAAGATTTATCAGTTTGATGCCAGAAAAGGCTTTGAAAGTTTTGCAACCGAAATCCATAAGCTTGTGAAGCAGGAAGGAAGAAAAGCCTTTTATGTGTTTGACTGTCTGACGGATTTACTGGAACACTGGTATTCCGATTTAATGATCGGTAATTTCTTCAAGGTTACCTGTCCATACCTTTATGAGCTTGATACGATAGCGTATTTTGCTATTATCCGTAATGTCCATACCTACAGCACAATAGCCGGCATCCGTGAAACGACTCAGCTTTTACTGGACTTGTATCAGGTGAACCAAAATATTTATATCCATCCCTTAAAGGTGTGGCAAAGATATTCGCCGACCATGTTTTTCCCCCATTTAATAAATGGTCAGGAGGCTTCTTGTATTACAGCCAGTACGGAGGCAGCTGAACTATTTTCAAGAATTCACAGAGGAGGGGAACGCCTGGACTTCTGGGATGTGGTTTTTCAGAACGCAAAGGAGGCACTTTATAAGTCTGAACAGCAGCAAAATGAAGTTAAACGGTTATTGATGACCCTGTTAATCGGCAGTGAATCCAAAATGTTTACGTTATGCGATAAATATTTCAACTTATATGATATCCTTGAGATTGCCTTAAGAGAAATTGGCACCGGCTTCATCGGAGGTAAGAGTGTCGGCATGCTGCTGGCACGCAAAATACTTGAAATAGAAGCAAAGGATAAATTTACACCTTACCTGGAACCCCACGATTCCTATTACCTGGGATCGGATATTTTCTATACCTATATCGTTCAGAACGACTGGTGGAAGCTACGAACCCTGCAAAAGACGGAGGAAGGATATTTTAAATATGCCTCTGAGCTAAAAGAAAAGCTACTGAAGGGAAAATTCCCGGAAAATATACAGGAGCAGTTTGTACAGATGTTGGAGTACTTCGGGCAGTCCCCGATTATTGTAAGATCCAGTTCGTTGCTGGAAGACAATTTCGGTAACGCCTTTGCCGGTAAATACGAAAGCGTTTTTTGCGTCAATCAGGGTACACCGGAGGAAAGATATGAGGCCTTTGAACAGGCGGTTCGTATCGTCTATGCCAGCACCATGAATGAAGATGCGCTGACCTACCGCAAGAACCGTGGTTTATTTGAAAGTGATGAGCAGATGGCTGTCCTGGTACAAAGGGTATCCGGGGATTATTATGATGAAAATTTCTTTCCCCACATGGCGGGCGTCGGGAATTCCTCGAATTTGTATGTCTGGGATAAGAGTGTAGATATGGAGTCGGGTATGCTCCGGCTGGTGTTTGGTTTAGGAACAAGAGCGGTGGACAGAACCGAAGGAGATTATGTAAGGATTGTTAGCCTAGATGATCCGCTACGGGTTCCGCTTATGAATTATGAGGACCAGAAAAAATTTTCCCAGCATTATGTTGACGTTTTATCCTTAAGTGAAAATAAGCATACAAATAAAACGATGGAGGACGTGATTACCAAGGATATCAAGGTGAAGAAGGAGCTTTTTGCAAGTATTGATTACCAGACGCAGGAGCGTCTTCGTGAGCTGGGTTATTCAAATATGACAACCCCTTATATCTTAAACTTCAAAAATGTTTTAAAGGATACAAAATTTCCGGCACTCATGAAGGATATGCTCGCTCAGCTATCTAATGTATATGTTTATCCGGTTGATATTGTATTTACGGTGAATTTTTATATAGAAAAGCAATTTTAAATTAATCTCC
>JARBTJ010000101.1 GCA_029240245.1 Herbinix sp. | reverse complement strand
GGCAGCTACTTTGAGAATGGTGAGTTCCATGAGACCGAACCGTTGGAAATTAAAAGAGTATATAACTTCCCTGAGATTGGTCCGAAGGATATGTATCTATTACACCATGAAGAAATGGAATCTCTGGCTATTAACTTACCTGGAATTAAGAAAATCCGTTTCTTTATGACTTTCTCCGAACGTTATATTACCCACTTGAGGGTACTTGAGAATGTCGGTATGACTTCTATTGAACCGATTGATTATGATGGCCAAAAAATTATACCATTGCAGTTTTTAAAGGCTGTTCTTCCGGACCCCGCTTCCTTAGGTCCGAGAACAAAGGGAAAGACCAACATTGGCTGCATTTATACCGGTGTGAAGGATGGCAAGGAAGTAAGCTATTATGTATATAATGTTTGTGATCATGAGGAATGTTACCGTGAGGTTGGCTCACAGGCCATCTCCTATACCACTGGTGTTCCTGCTATGATTGGTGCTATGATGGTATTAACCGGTCAGTGGAAGAAACCCGGCGTATATAATGTTGAAGAATTTAATCCGGATCCTTTTATGGAAGAGTTGAACAGATGCGGTTTACCTTGGAAGGAAAGCTTCCAACCGGATATGGTGGAATAATACTCAGGATAGAAATTAGGAGATTTCGATGAATTTTAATTTGAATAGTGTTCCGACTCCCTCCTATGTGGTGGAAGAACAATTATTACGTAAAAATTGTGAGATATTAAAGGCCGTAATGGAACGAACCGGCTGTGAGATATTACTGGCTCAGAAGGCATTTTCCATGTATTCCACCTACCCTTTGATTGGAAGTTATTTAAGCGGGACAACTGCTAGTTCATTATTCGAAGCAAAGCTGGGTCATCAGGAGATGGGAAAAGAGGTTCATATCTTTGCACCTGCTTATCGTGAGGATGAATTTGATGAGATTTTGTACATTACAGATCATATCGTATTTAACTCCCTTACTCAGTGGGTAAAATACAAAGAAAGAGTTCAAGATTTCCCTCGACAGGTTTCCTGTGGGCTTCGAATTAATCCGGAGTATTCTGAGATTGAAACTGATATGTATAACCCTTGTTTTACTGGTTCTAGGTTTGGAATAACGGTTGAGAAGCTTAATGAGGCAGACTTGTCAGGAATTGACGGACTACATTTTCATACCATGTGTGAACAGAATTCCGACGTTTTAGAACGTACCTTGGACAAAGTGGAAGAGAAATTCGGACATTTGATGCATCAGATGAAGTGGATTAATTTCGGTGGCGGTCATCATATCACAAGAGAAGGCTATGATATCGAAACACTGGTACGTTGTATCAACCGGATCAAAGACAAATATCAGGTTAAGGTTTATCTGGAACCCGGAGAAGCAGTAGCTTTAAATGCAGGTTATCTGGTAAGTACTGTTCTTGAACTGAATGAAAACGGTATGCAACTAGCGATTATGGATACCTCTGCTGCCTGCCATATGCCTGATGTACTAGAAATGCCCTATCGTCCAAACATCATTGGATCAGGTACCGCAGGGAATTACCCTTATACTTACCGACTGGGTGGACCGACCTGCCTTGCCGGTGATGTAATAGGAGATTATTCCTTCCCGGAACCATTAAAAGTAGGAGACAGGCTTGTGTTTTGTGACATGGCGATCTATTCCATGGTGAAAAATAATACCTTTAATGGCATCAACCTGCCGACCATTCTCTTAAACACTGAGGCGGAAGGCTTAAAGCTAATTAAACAATTTCACTATGAGGACTTCAAAAGCCGCCTCTAAGTAATTTTTGTAATGTGAAAGCAATATCATTCTGTTAAATTATAAAATAATAAGGGAGTATCATTTGTTATCCTCTTACCATTTCTGATCGAGATATGCACCAGTCAGCAGCGTTTTGTTTCATTTAGAACGCGCTGATGCGATAATAATCAGGAATTAAAAAAGGATAATAATGATACTCCCTTGTTTTTTATGACAAGTGAATTAACTTGCTGCTTCAACTTATTTTGTACATAGGATAAATTATTACTATTGTGTTTCTACAGGTGAATACCAATTGATAGCACCGTTTTCTAAGGCTTCCTCAAAGGTCTTATAAAGCTCTGGAGCTTCGCCTTCATAATGATTGTAGTAGGTCTGTGGATACAGAGGTTGTGTATTCTTCGTAACACTATCTACATCTACCGTAGTTTCTTCACCTTCCCTTACTTTACGGGCAACAATTACCGTACGATAATTATCAATCTCATAGGAACAGGTGGATAACGTTAGTAACTGGTCATTTTCATTAATATCGACGGTGTCAATATTTAACACAGAGCGGATACGAAGCTGGTAAACAAAATTCAGGAATTCAGAAGAGTTTTTAAAGGATGATTTCGTATAGTTAAAGAAGGGCTCCTTATCATCCGATCCGTTCGTAATAAAGACAGCGAAAATCTTCCATTCCCCGGTATTATAGATATTATCAAAAGTGATTACCGGTCTCTCTTTATAATAGCTTACCTTTTTATAATCTAATAAATAATGGAACATTTTCTCGGCTGTAGAGACCATGTTGTGACCATGTATCACCAGGTTAGGGGTTTCAGTTTCAACGGATGATTTATAATCCAGATACAAAGTACCAGCTTTGCTGTATTCCTCATTAATATCTTTATAAAGATAATAATCCGGATCCTCATTACTTGACTGTAATACCACATAATCAACATTTGTTTCCGGTATCGTAATCCATCCTTTAACATCCTCATTGATACTGAGTAAATCGGCGAATTGGAGAAGGCGGCCTTTTGCATCTCTATTAGGATCGGGTGTCGGTGTTGCTTCAATAACTTCAGGCTGTTCTTCCTTCTCGGGTAAAGGTGTAACATCAGGAATCTCTGTTGGGATAACAGTAACCGGCGCCTTCGTTGGTTTATTATATAAATCCCTGGTTAATTCGATGGATTTCTTAATTCGATAAGGTTGTATAATAACTTCATTAATAAACAGGCCTGCAAAAACAAAAAAACCAATGATACAAAAGATGCGAATGATTTTATAAATATTAACCTTGGATTTTTTCTTTGTAGGCACAGATTCTACTTCATCAGTAACAGGTTCTACTTCATCAGTAACAGGTTCTACTTCATCAGTAACAGGTTCTACTTCATCAATAATAGGTTTTACTTCATCAGTAACAGATTCTTCTTCATCAGAAACAGATTCTCCTTTATCAGCAATTGGTTCTACTTCATTAACAACTGATTCTGCTACCATAATTTGTTTCACTACATCAGCTTTAGTTTCTTTGTTATCCATTAAAAGTTCATTGTTTTCCGGTATTTGTTGTTCGGTTTCTGATGATTGTGCATCAGATGTCTCGTTCGTGTTTTTATCCTTATTGTCATCAACTGCAAATTTATCCTCAGACATGTAATTACCCCTTTATGTATTAATTCGAAACTAATTAATTATAACTCGAAAGAATCTGGTAGTAAAGTAAATTTTAGATATAAAAAACCCTCTGAATTAAACCTATTTATTTTTATTTATTTAATTTTTATCGTAATTAAGTTAATTTAAAAGCGATGTAATAACCCATCAAAACGTACTTTAATTTAGTCCACTTTATATGAATATTCTGATACTTTTACAATAAATTAAAGTAAGGATAAAAGTAGGATGATTGCATTGAAAAACAAGTACATAAAAGCATTGCCATGCCTTGCGCTATTAATTGTATTTACCATGGTAGGATTTCATAATGTAAAAAGTTATTATGATGAAATATTGAATTCCACCGGATTGGTATATGAGGATTTTGAAAAAGAATTAAAACAGGAAAATGAACGTGCTATCGAGAATGAACAAGAATATCAGAAGATGATTGAATCCTTAGAAGAGCCAGAGAAGGAAGAAGTCCAGAAAGATGAGGCCCAGGAGAAACCATCCGTTTTAACAGAAAATCTGAGCCTTCATGCGCTTTCTGCGCTTTTGATGGATGCCTCAAACAACCGCGTCCTTTATGAAGAGAATGGAAATAACAAAATGCCGATGGCAAGTACTACTAAAATCATGACTTGTATCGTCACCTTGGAAAATGCTGATTTGCAGGATATTGTGACCGTATCTTCCTATGCTTCCAGTATGCCCGATGTTCAGCTTAATATAAAAAAAGGTGATCAGTTTTACTTAAATGATTTATTGTATTCTCTGATGCTGGAAAGCCATAATGATGTAGCAGTAGCCATCGCGGAACATGTTGGTGGCTCTGTTGAAGGCTTTGCTACCATGATGAATGACAAAGCTAGAGAATTGGGTTGCGAGAGCACAAACTTTGTAACTCCAAACGGCTTGGATGCACAGGGTCATTATACGACCGCAAAAGATCTTGCAATAATTGCAAGCTATGCTATCAAGAATGATAAGTTTATAGGTATTACCAATTCCTCCACCCACTCCTTTCAGGAAATCAAAAAGGGCAGAGGCTATAACGTATCGAATAAAAATAAGTTTTTATATATGATGGAGGGAGCAATCGGTGTAAAAACCGGGTTCACCGGTGGTGCGGGTTATTGCTTTGTTGGAGCGATAAAGAGGACGGATAAGACACTTATCTCAGTCGTGCTAGGATGCGGCTGGCCCCCGAATAAGAGCCTGAAATGGTCCGATACCAAAGAGTTAATGAGTTATGGTGTCAATAATTATGAA
>JARBTJ010000049.1 GCA_029240245.1 Herbinix sp. | reverse complement strand
GGCATCAAGTGCAACCTTCTTAGAGGATACTCCTGGGAGCGGAACACTATCCGGCTCCGATACGGAAGGTGATACTCTGACCTATCATAAGGCCACGGAGGCAGCACATGGTACGGTAACCGTGAATGGAGACGGAAGCTTTATCTATCTGCCGGAGGCTGATTACGATGGCAGTGACAGCTTTACCTTTACGGTAAACGATGGAACCACAGATTCCACACCGGCAACTGTTACTATAGACATCACTCCGGTCAATGATAAACCGGTAGCAACTGCGGGAACGCTTGACGTTACAGAAGATACCCTACAGAATGGAACACTGTCAGCAAGCGACATCGACGGGGACAGCTTAACCTTTGAAGCGGTAACACTACCATCCAAAGGAACGGTTGTGGTAAATGCGAACGGGAGCTATACCTACACACCGAATGCCGATGTCACCGGAAGTGACAGCTTCACCTTCCGCGTAAAGGATGGAGCCCTTTACTCCGATGCCGCTACCATCATGATAACGATTACTCTGGTGAATGATAATCCGAATGCACATGACGGCATACTGGACGTAGAAGAGGATGTTTTAAAGAAGGGAATGTTGTCGGGAACAGATATCGATGGAGACAACCTGACTTTTGAAGCGATTACACAACCCATGAAGGGTGTGGTTAAAGTGAATCCGAATGGAAGTTATACCTATCTGCCGAATGCCAATGCCACCGGAAGTGACAGCTTCAGTTTCCGTACAAAGGATGGGTCGCTTTACTCTGAAGCAGCTACTATTACAATCAATATTATTCCGGTGAATGACAAACCGGAGGCTAAAGATGGTGAACTTGTTGTAACAGAAGATAGCAGGCAGAACGGTATGCTGTCAGCGACCGACATCGATGGAGACAGTGTATTCTATGAAGCGATATCACAGCCGAAGAAAGGTATTGTTACCGTACATACCAATGGCACATACACTTATCTGCCGAATCCGAATGCCACCGGAAGCGACAGCTTCACCTACCATGCTAAGGATGCTTCGCTTTATTCAAATGCAGCTACCATCACAATAAATATTACACCGGTAAATGATAAACCGGAAGCAAGTGATGGTGAACTAAGTGTTATGGAAGACAACCCGCAAAGCGGTTTATTAACAGTAACCGACATTGATGGGGATGATTTGACCTATGAGCTTATCAATAAACCCACCAAAGGTAGCATAACGATTAACTCTAATGGCACTTATACTTATAAACCAAATGATAATGCAATCGGAGCGGATGGATTTACTTACCAAGCAAAGGATGCTTACCTTACCTCAAATACGGCAAAGGTTACCATAACAATTAATCCGGTAAATGACTCACCGATGGCATATGATGGTGTGTTAGTTGTAACGGAAGACACGAAGCAAAGTGGAACACTGCTGGCATATGACGTAGATGGGGATGATTTAACCTTCGAGGTAGTTGGACAGCCATCGAAAGGAACAATATCAATAAATCCCAATGGTAGTTATACCTTTATGCCGAAACTGAATGCCACCGGTAATGACAGTTTTACCTTCCGAGCAAAGCATGGTTCTTATAACACGAATATAGCAACAATAGCAATCCGGATAGAACCGGTTAATGATATACCGGTTGCCAGAAGCATCAATGTTAGCTTATCGGCAAATGAAGAAGGAAGCGGAAAATTATCCGGCTATGATATAGAGGGTAATAACCTTACCTTTAGCATAGTTGCAAACGCATTGCATGGAACTGTAAAAGTAAAGGCAGATGGCAGCTTCACCTACAAGCCGGACGCCGATTATACCGGTAATGACAGCTTTACATTTAAGGTAAATGATGAAGCAGCAGCTTCCGAACCGGCTACGGTGGTGATAACTGTTACAGGTGTTACAATTATTATATCCAAAGATGATAGGGAGGAAGATGGGAACTACGTCATCCCGACGGATATTATTATGAATAAAATATCGGAAGAGGGCGGACAGAATGTTTCCGTATCTGTACAAGTCCCTAATGCAGAGCAGAATGATAATCATGAGAAGAAGCAAGATCTTATTTTGAAGTCGGAGATATTAGAAGCAGCCAAAGAAGATGAGAAGTCAATGGCAGTGACAATCAAAGACGAGGATAAGAGAGAGCTTTATACCTGGACCTTTGATAAGGATGAATTAAGTACATCTGAGAAGATGATAAATGATGTTAATCTAACAATTGATGTTAGTGCAGTAACCGATGAAACTGAACTAGAGGAAACAATCCCGAATGACAATAGTAAAGGGCTTGTTTTAAACTTCTCACATGCAGGAGAGTTACCATGTCAGGCTCAAATAAGGATTTATGTAGGAAATCAGGAAGGTGTGGAACCTGGCAGTTCAATTTATCTTTATTATTATAATAGGCAAACAGGTAAACTGGAAATATTACCGAACAGCACAAGCTATACGGTAGATGAAGACGGATATGTAACAATAAAAATCGTTCATTGCTCAGATTATGTAGTATTTTTCGAAGAGATATCAGATGAGGTACTTACAAATCTGCTCGACCAGATTGGGGTAACCCTTGAAAATCAAACCTTATACATGGATGGAATGAAAAGTACGGGAACGAATCTGCGAATCACTCTACCATCAACACTTGAAAAAGTGGATTCCTTTAAGGACAGTTCAGAGGACAGTGCGATTGCTGGGGTTACAGTGCATCATAGTTCCAGTAATACTAAGGTTGTAAAAGTTGATAAAAACGGAAAGGTTATAGCAGTAGGAAAGGGAAAAGCAGTTATTTCCACAACGTTTACATTATTCGATGGAACCAAAAGGGTTATTAAAACTTCGATTACTGTAATGAAGCCATATATTGTTTTAGAACAGTCGGTTTCATCAATGAAGGTCGGAGATAAATTTACCTTTAAAGTGAAAGTATATGGTATTGAAAATGAGGATATCCTCTGGAGTACTTCAAAGAAATCCATACTTTCCATTGACAGGAAGTCTGGCGTGGCTACAGCCACCTCTAAGGGTACGGACTATGTTGTAATCAAAGTAGGAAATATTACTAAGAGGATTAAAGTAACAGTATATTAAAATGAAGCAATAGCAACGAAGTAACTGCCTTTCAAATCGGGGGCAGTTATTTTTGTGCGTATATTCGAATTTCACAAAAACTTCGCGTTTGGACAGAAAATGTCTTGTATTTACTACCTTTTTGTTGGTACACTGTTCTCAATGAATATCGAACTTAAGATTCGACAAATTTTTGTATTCGATTGATTTTATGAAGATTAACAAGTATAAAAAAATTAGGAAAATCGGAGTTCATTTAGATAGGCTGATACATCAATAAAAGGTTGATACATCAATAAAAGGAGGATATATTGTGATCAATGATATGATACAAATGCTAAATTTAGAAGGAGCCCAATGGATAACCGTAATCATCGTCGCATTTTTAGTGGGATTCTCTAAAACCGGAATCGGCGGAGTAACGATGTTAGCGATACCGATTCTCGCCGGCGCATTCGGCGGGAAGGATTCAACCGGAATCATGTTACCAATGCTTTTAGTGGGTGACCTCTTTGCGATATGGTATTATCGCCGGAGCGTGGAGTGGAGAAAGGTTTTTACACCCTTACCATGGGCAGTGATTGGCCTTGCACTTGGTGCAGTGGTAGGTAATTATATTAGCGATAAAGCATTTGTTATGTTGATCGGTATCATTGTTCTATTTTGCTTAGGGCTTTTAGTGTATACAGAAAATAAAGGAAAGAATTTTTCTGTACCTGATCAGGCATGGTTTTATATTCTGGTAGGTATATTAAGTGGCTTCGCTTCTATGATTGGTAATGCGGCAGGGCCAATCTTTAGCATTTATTTATTAGCCTTAGGTTTTAAGAAAAATAATTTTATGGGGACCAATGCATGGTTTTTCTTTATTATTAATTTTACGAAATTACCACTACAGATTTTTGTCTGGCATAATATTGGTCCAAAATCATTTACGATGACCTTATCAATGGTACCAGTGATAACCATAGGTGCTATTCTGGGTTATTTTATATTAAAGAAAATCAATGAGAAGTACTTTCGATATCTGATCATTGGTATGACAGCGATAGCTGCAATTCGACTTTTTATGGTGTAAGTCAAATTGAAATAGGATACTAAATTCAAGGGAGGGTGGCGACTGCATACCGTCCCTTATTAACATTGTCCCGAGTTAATGATTCTGCCTCATTATGATGTCTTAAAAAGCATATTATAAACATATGATAAAATGGTTACTTTGTCTTATGGTAAGAAAGGTGAAATAGGGAATGAGTAAAATTAATATAGTGAAGTTTATAAAAAGGGATTTAATAGAAAAAACGATCATCATATTAGCCTCCATCGTTTTCCTATATCTACTTATTTCAATCTACTTTGCGAAACATTACTTTTTTGGAACTGTAATAAATGGAGTGAATGTATCGTTAAGATCACAAGAGGATGCACAACAGCTTATAAAAAATTCTATTCAAGATTATAAGTTAGAGTTGATTGAAAGAAATGGCGCGACAGAAACTATATCAGGACAGGAACTCGGATTGCTGTACAATGAAAATAACGGCATGTTTGAAATATTTCAAGTTCAAAATCAATTTAAATGGATTACTTTCTTTTTTGAAGAACATAGATATGATGTAAACAATTTGTATACATATGATGAAAGCCTTTTAAAAAATAAAATAATGCAATTAAAATGTTTAAACCGGACACCAAAGGAATCCAGAAATGTAAAGTTTAAGTATTCCAATGGTTCTTATACACTAGTAAAGGAAGTATATGGTAATAGGATTCGTAAAGACCGGCTAGAGGAAACCATAAAATTATATATTTTAATGGGGAAGACATTACTGGACTTAAATCAAATGAAATGCTACAAGGATCCGGAATATACATTAAGTTCTGATAAAACATATAAAACCAAGTATATTTTAGATAAATATGTCTCAGCAAAAATTACATATTTGTTTGGTAATAAACGTGAAATATTAGATGGAACATTCATTAATAAGTGGTTAAGGGTGGATGATAATCTGGAAGTGGTTTTTAATAACACGGCAGTTGATAATTATATAAAAAATCTGAGTAAAAAATACGATACCGTTGGTGTTACAAGGGAATTTAAAACGTCAACGGGTAACGTAGTCGATGTTGCCGGTGGGCTTTATGGGTGGAAGATCAATCAGGAGGAAGAAATTAAGACTCTGTTGGAGCATATTAACCTTGGAAGAGTAATTGAACGAGAACCGATGTATATGCAAAGAGCATTATTCAGAGATGAAGATGAAATAGGAAATACTTATGTCGAGATAAATATATCAAAACAGCATTTATGGTTTTATAAGGATGGTGAATTAATCACCCAAGGCTCAGTAGTAACCGGAAATCCCAACAGAGGAAATGCAACCGTGCTTGGAACCTATATGCTTAATTATAAACATAAGGATGCGCCTTTAATCGGAGAGGATTATGAAGTAGTAGTGACTTATTGGATGCCATTTTTCGGAAATCAGGGAATCCATGACGCCATATGGAGACGTTCCTTTGGAGGGGAGATTTATAAAAGACGCGGCAGCCATGGATGTGTAAATGCACCCTTTCATTTGGCGAAAGCCATTTATGAAAATATTGAAGCCGGTATTCCGATTATTATATATGAAGAGTAGAATTTGTAGCTATGTTAAAAAGCTTGAGTCAATATGATAAAAAGGGAATGTCTGTTTAAAATGTATTTCGTAGATGGGTCGAATTGTTAATCATGATATTTTTATAGCTACACAAAAAAGACAGTTATCTTTTACAAAGGGATGGAAGATAGTTGCTATTTGTTATGTCGGTAATCCATATTTGTACGTTCAAAATAGAACGGTAAATAGCTGCGTTGCTTTTCTTAGTTGCTTGTATTGTTATAATATGGTAATATTGGAAGTGCTTAGCTTATTTAAGTATACAATAAATTCACATAATATGGGGCTAATCATTGATTGAGTAAATTGTGGCTGGTAAAATAGGTGAAATCTCATAGTACTATAAGCTTCAAATGAATATGGGGAAAGATAGGGGAGAAGTATGAGGCGAAAAGTTTTATTTGCTCTATTGGGATTATTGGGTTTTTTATCTGTATTATTTGTGCAGCAAATCATCGAAGATTCTAAGGTGAGTAAGGTGTATGAATTGCTGGAAAAAAATGTTGTTCTGTTAGAGGCAGAACGCTATTCGCCGGACAAAATTAGAAACATTCATGAAAATGGCGTAAATGCTATTTCAGCCGTCGAATTTAAAAATGAGATAGTACAGACCATTCGTCAGCAGTTTCAGACGGAGCTTACCGGCGATCAACTGACAATGAGATTCGATGATACTTTCATAGAAATCAGCTATACATTAAATGATAATATACGATGTCTTCACCGTTACACTCTGGAGGGAGAAATCATAAAATTTGCTACAGTGGAAAAATATAATAAGTTTTTTTCGGTTCGAAACATTGATGATGGTAACCGTATTGTAAGGTCTTTAGAAATAGATAAAGAGGCAATGTCCCAAGGTATTCGTTTTGTGTTGTATAGCTCTGGTGGTGCATTGATTTTTATAATTCTTGGTATCCTCTCTGTCAGTAAAAAACAGTACATGATATATATAACAAAGGAAGAGGTCAATATAAAAGAATTTAATCAGACCAAGGGACGTTTGCATATTAAAATTCGAAACTGGGTTATTTTAGTAATCATAATTCTACTACCAATGTTCGCCGTCTCATATTATTTTAGGCTTCATTATGATACACGCTTTATACCTGACAGGATCGAGAATATCCTGATGGATCATTCCTATATATTTGATGAGGAACGAATACCCGTAGAGATGATTATAAATGCAATCAATGATTATACAGATGAATTTAATATACAACCAGATCAAAAACTGGAATATACCTATACGGAGCTACAAGAACAGAGGTTATCGGGTAATCTAAATACACTTATTGATACTTTTATGGGAATTGAAAATCAATTATTAGACTCGAAATTGACAATGAATCATATATCCAATATAACAATTGATGCAGATCAAATAGGTTTATATTTTTTTTGGGAGGATGTTTCATATAACTTTAGCTACTATAAGGATGGATATATTAATAAGACGCTAAATCTATGGAAAGACATCCACTACCGTATACTTAATGCAAATAATACTTATATGGATTTAGAAAAACAGTATGCTACTTATTCTGCATACCGTTTATATATGCGTGTTTCCATCTGGGTTTGTGCTTATGTTTGTTTTGCTTTCGGTATATATAATTCTGTCAGAAAAAAACCGATACGGCTTTGGAATAATAAGCAATCGAAGTATATAGAACTATATGATTATCATAAATCAATGTCAAAAATATACTTAATGGCTTATGGTGCATTCTTATTAATGATTGGATATTTCGCTCATGACATGGGCTTTAAGGTTACAATCATACTGTGTTGTATTGTTGTGGGTCTGGCGTATACGGAATATTTTTATAAGAGACATTATTTATAGAGTAGGTACTGTATTTATGAATGAATAGAAATATGAACGGTATATAGGCCAGGGGTTCCTGGCCTTTCGTAATTCTGCTTGACAAATCCATAAGATTGATTATAATTAAATTGTAAACAATATAATTATGTTAAATAGAAAGTGAGGAACAATAATATGAGTATATACGATATTAAAGTAAAAAATAATCAAAACGAAGAGGTTTCTCTGGAAAGATATAAAGATAAGGTCCTTCTAATCGTTAATACAGCAACAGGGTGTGGATTTACACCACAGTATTCCGGTTTGCAGGAGCTTTATAATAAATATCAGGAACAGGGATTTGAAATTCTCGACTTTCCATGTAATCAATTTGGGAATCAGGCACCGGGCAATGATGTGGAGATTAATAGCTTTTGTACACTCAACTATAATACAACATTTCCACGGTTTGCTAAAATTGATGTAAATGGTAAAAATGAATCCCCTCTATTTACCTTTCTTAAGAACGAGAAGGGCGGTATTTTAGGCGACAATATAAAATGGAATTTTACCAAGTTCCTAATTGATAGAAGTGGTAACGTGATTGACCGATATGCACCTACGGATAAACCGGAAAATATTGAAAAGGATATCGCAAATCTGTTATAATGGATGAATTCATATGATTTCTATTTTTTATAGATAGCATTTTTTGAAAAGGGGAGTGATTTTGTTGAATGATGAGGTGTTAAAGCTGAAAAATCAATTGTGTTTTCCGCTGTATGCATGCTCAAGGGAAGTGATTAAAAAATATAATCAATTTTTAGATCCGCTTGGACTGACTTATACGCAGTATATTGCGATGATGGTGCTTTGGGAGCAAAAGAGTGTGAATGTAAAAGCATTGGGAGAGCAATTGTATTTAGACTCTGGCACGCTATCACCTCTGCTTAAAAAAATGGAGGCGCAGGGTCTGGTGATAAGAAACCGGGATGCAAAGGATGAACGAAATGTTATTGTAACCATTACTCCCCAAGGAGAAAAACTAAAGGAAGATGCTATCTCAATACCGGCTAAAATAGGTTCCTGCATTCATCTGAATAAAGAGGATGCAAGTAATTTATATCGTTTATTATATCAAGTGTTGAATGCTAAGTTTAATTAGAACTGCAGAATGTTTATGGAAATCCCCAAAAATCAAATATGACAGTAAAATTGAGAGGGTCTGTTTCCGAAGCTGGTTCGGAAACAGACCTGATTCGTTTCATTATCTGTCTTTTTGAGACATTGATAATTTTATAAAGATGTGGTTACTTTTTCTCAGGTGCTTCATTTAGTGGCATAGCCCACTCAGTATTTAACGGATAAGGCATATTCTTTGCTTCCTCCGTAGTATGCGGTTTATAATAATCCGGCCAGCAAACCTGTTGTTTTTGAAGTAATTTTATGCAAAGATATACAACTGATTTATCCGTAAATTCCTGGAATTCTTCCTCATTCAAAAATCCATCAATGTGTTTGCCTTTGTTATCAATATCAGCATCGTAAACAGCTGACCATTCGAGTTCACAAAAGACAGGTTCATTGAAGATCTCTATATTTGATCTGTCTGCTTCTCTGATATCCTTTCCCATTCTTTTCTCATCAAAGTATCTAGCCACCATAGCCGGCGGATTTGGTATGATTTGTGGTTTATTCCCATGGAAATCAACTTTTGTATAAGCTTTAAACGGAACATGAACGGTAGTATCTCTGATGGTACCGGCAATGCCGTAGCCTCTTGCGCAACTTTTAGCAGCATATTCTATATTTTTACGAATATAGCCTTCCAGAAAAACTTTGTTCGTTGGCGGAATATATCTGCATTGTGTTAAAAATATTTGTTTTTCAATTCTTTTAATCTCGTAAGCAGGTTCATTAAGTCGTATTTTTGATTCCGAGTCAATTTGAACCACAAATTCAGCAAGAACTCTGGGGATCTTAAAATCACCTTTCCACCATGGATAATTTTCAGCACCAGTTAGTGTATCAGCACTGAGGACAGCAGCATCACATTCTGTACTACAATCGTGACTTACTTTTGTATTGCAATTTGTATCATTCGTATTTTTTCCAGTATAATTTTCCATTTTTTTCTCCTTTCATACTATTGGGAAACATCTTAAAGTTGCTTCCAATTTATCATATGCAAAATGATGAAAAAAGTGTATTATTATGTCGAAATGGAAAGTAAATTGACGAAGCCAATAACCCCATTTATAAGTTATTACAATACATAAAGCATGATATTCCAAATCCGTATTGATGGATTGACTGCGGAATGAATTGTTGGTATAGTAAAAATTATCACTACTATATACATGTTTTATTTGATAATCTTCAAGGCATTCATATTATATTGATCGTTCGTTAGTGCCTAGGATCAACAAAATATCATTTAAATTTTCGGGGGTTATATCTAATAGGTTCGGATAAAATATAAAATCACCGGCACAAAGGAGAGCATTAAGCAATGAAATACTATTTCGCACCAATGGAAGGGGTTACCGGATATATATATCGAAATGCCCATAACACTTATTTCAAACATATTGATAAATACTTTGCTCCTTTTATATCTGCAAATCTAAGTGATAGCTTTAAAACAAAGGAATTGAATGATATTTTACCGGAAAATAACCAAGGATTCGTTTTGATTCCGCAGATACTCTCCAATCACGCGCAGGATTTTATACATACATCGAAGAAGCTGAAGCATTTAGGTTATAATGAGATAAATTTAAACCTGGGATGTCCTTCCGGAACAGTGGTATCGAAAAACAGAGGTTCCGGTTTCTTGTCCAAACGGGAAGCTTTGGATGCATTTCTCGATGAGATTTTTTCTGCTGCAGTAACGAAAATATCCGTTAAAACAAGAATAGGGAAAGATGATCCGGATGAATTTTATGAATTGATTCAAATATTTAACAAATATCCGATGGAAGAGCTTATTATACATCCTAGAATCCAAAAGGACTTTTATAAGAACAAGCCAAATCTGAAAATTTTTAAAGATGCGATGAGTTTGAGTAAAAACAAGGTTTGTTATAATGGTGATATTTGCTCAACAGAGGATTATGGGAAAATCACGGTAGATTTCCCCAGTGTGGATACTGTAATGATCGGCAGGGGGTTAATCACCAATCCGGGTTTGATTAATGGTATCATGTCCGGTAGTAAGCTTGATAAGGTTACCTTAAGAAGCTTTCACGATAAAATTTTATATGATTACTCAAAAGTGCTTTACGGTGATAAGAATGTATTATTTAAAATGAAGGAAATATGGTTTTATATGATTTCGATATTTAGTGATAATGAAAAGTATGCTAAGAGAATTAAGAAATCAGAACGATTGCTTGACTATGAAGAAGCAGTTTCAGACTTATTCAAGGAACAGGATATTCTGGAACATCATTAAGAATAATCATTCAGGATTATCATGATTTAGATTTCAATTACGATTACGAAAATTTATGATAAGCCAAATCTTATTGACTGGGGATTATTAATGCAGTTTGATAAGAGAAATGCAGTATATAATGCAATTTATATTGTAAATATAGGTATATAACGAATAAAAATTCGTAGGGATTAGCCAGAGATTGCTTGATGCAGTCTCTTTTTTATGGTGCGCGTGTGTCCGGCAGGCACGTTTCAACCAATGAGATCATGGAATTTAATAATACTTAATAAATTACGATAAGCTGTTTAGGCTGATACAGTACCCATGTAATAACCTTTGCACCTTACAAATGTCAGGATTGAGCAATTTGTGCTATTAAAATGGGAAAGAAACGGTAAAATACTTATGATAATATAATATATGGATAGATTTAGAAATTGCAGGATAGGACTATCCAAATATAATAAAGGAAGGTGCAGTTATGAAGACAAAGATATGGTTCATTGCGATGGGAGCAGTTCTTGTCGTCTGCTTGGTGGTAGTAGTGATAGTAGTTGTAATGAAAAACAAATCAACCTCCGTTGATGGGAATAAGGATGCCGTTTCGGATGATGTTAATAATACGGATGAGTTAGAGGATAATACAGTTTCGGCTGATGGAAATGATAATATTGTGCCGGTACAATTGTATGACAGTACGGTAAAATCGCCACTATCCTTTGATTTCTACTCCGAAGAGGAAGCCTTCACAGATTATAAGGGTTTTCAATGCATTACATTTCCGGACTGTTCCATGGCATTCGTTCATACTCTCGAGGAGAGCATTATTCGCAGGGAGCTTCATGAAATTACCCTGGAAGTGGAGTACTATTGGACCAATCCCGGTGATGAGGGAACATTTACCATTCGGGGAAATAATGAAAATGGAAACGGTGGAACCATGGTTGAATTGACTCCGAACAGTGAGGGTTTTGTTGCCGACGCATGGACTACCTGGAAAATAGACTTGAAGGATATTTATTTTGGGACCAGAAGTGATGGAGCAGAATTGTATCTTTTTAGTAAATCCTCGGATCATGAACAGGATGTGATCTATGTTCGAAGCATAAAGCTTTATGAGACGGGTAATACCGATAAGTATCTGTATTATGGACCCGCCTTGTCCCATGTGATTGTAGATGCGTCATCTCCTTCGAATGTGGAAGAAAAATTACAACCATATCAGGATAGAACTCTTTCGTTTGAAGAACGTGCTTCTGATTTAGTATCACGTATGACGGTGGAAGAAAAATTATCCCAATTCTCCAGCAATAATACTTCGATTCCACGACTCGGTGTGGCAGCCTATGATTACTGGACCGAGGCACTTCATGGTGTAGCACGCCTTGGCGCAGCCACCTCCTTCCCATATTCCATTAGCATGGGAGCGACCTGGGATACGGAACTAATCTTAAAAATAGCCGATGCTACCTCAGACGAAGCACGTGGTTATGCTAACGGAACAGGCCGGGGGCTGAACTATTTCTCCCCAACCATCAATTTATACCGTGATCCGCGCTGGGGACGCTCCAATGAGTGTTATAGTGAAGATGTCTTACTGACTTCTTTGATCGGCAAGAGCTTTGTTGACGGGCTGGAAGGGGACGATGCCACCTATTTAAAAACGAATGCAACCATAAAGCATTTTGCAGCGAATAACAGTGAATTTAATCGGCATAGCGGAACCTCCGACATGGATACCCGCACCCTGTTGGAATACTACACCCGTGCTTTTAAGTACATAACACTTAATGCGAGGATTTCTTCGGTTATGGGTGCCTATAACAGTGTGAATGGGGTACCAATGTCCACCAATGCATATCTATTAAAAACTTTACTGCGTAATACTTGGGGCTTTGACGGCTTCGTAGTGTCTGACTGCGGGGCAATCATGAATGTCATTTTTGATCATAAGTGGCAGCCGGATAAGAAAGATATTCTGGCAACCGGTGTGAAGGAGGAAAACGCAGGCAGCTATGTGGATGCGAACGGCCGTGTGACGACGGCGGGTGGCACGGCACTGGCTCTGCTTGCCGGAACCGATTTAAACTGCGGAGATGCCTATAATAATTACCTGTTGGAAGCGTTAAATCTTGGTCTGATCGACGAAGCGGATTTAGATATTGCCCTGGTTCGAATATATACCTCACGATTTGCAACCGGTGAGTTTGATGATCCGGAGTATGTTGATTATCGATCAGCGGAATATTCCTACGAAAATCAGGTGGAGAATTCCGCTCATAAACAGCTGGCAGAGGATTCGGCAGATCAGGCAATCGTACTATTAAAAAATGAGCCCGCAAAAGGTGAGAGCACCCCTCTTCTTCCGTTATCGACCACTAAAAAGAATGTTGTCGTTGTAGGTGGTATTGCGAATGAGGTAATCTTAGGTGACTACTCCGGTTCTCCGTCTGAGATAAACTGTTCTACTCCTTTACAGGGAATCCAGAATATACTTGGAACAAGCGTGAAATATATTCCTACCAATACCGCAAGTGGTTTTATCTGCAATATGAAGGATGTGTATTTGAAGGACGCAGACGGTAATATCCTCCAGGTTCTAAAGGCAGCAGCCGCGGCTGAGTGTTCTGACTGTCAGGTTGAGAACAACAATAATATCGGATTTATCTATAACGAAGCCTATGTAAAATTTACGGGTGTAGATACGAGTAAGGTAGCTAGTATCGCAGTTGAAATCTCCGGGGCAGTGAACAACTGTTCTCAAGGAACGGCAGAAATCCATTTGAATTCACCGGATGGTCTATTACTTACAGCAATTGATACCGATTATACTTCCTCATGGACGGATTATCAGCAATTTGAAGGTAAAACCGGCGGAAACGGTGGTTATAATGTGGCAGATGTCTACGTGGTATTTACCTCAGGTGTGAAAAGTACTGGATTTACCGAGGAGGAAAAGGTAGCAATTAAGAAGGCAGATACGGTTATTGTCTGTGCCGGAACCCATAACGGCGATTCCTCAGAGAGTAATGACCGGGAAACATTGGAGCTACCCAACAGTCAGTCGGAGATGATAAAATCCGTAGCTGCCTTGAACAAGAAGACGGTGGTATACCTGCAGACGGTCAGTATGGTAGATGTGGAAGAATTCAAAAATGATGCAGCAGCCATATTATGGTGTTCCTACAACGGTCAGGCTCAAGGAAATGCGATGGCGAGAGTCATCTTTGGTATGGCAAATCCCTGTGCGAAGCTGCCCTTTACCTGGTATGCCAACGAAAATCAGCTTCCTAAGATCACAGATTACAGTATACGAAGCAGTAAAGACAGTCAAGGAAGAACCTATATGTACTTTAACGGTGATGTCAGTTATGAATTTGGTTACGGCTTAAGCTATACTAAGTTTGCATATTCCAACTTATCTGTGAATGCCGATTCCGTGACACCAAATGATACGTTCACCGTTACCGTGGATGTCACCAATACAGGAAAGCTTTACGGAGCTGAAATTGTTGAGCTTTATATGGCTTCGCCGAAGGCCGATGGTGTAACCAGACCCTACAAGGCTTTGATGGGCTTTGATAAGGTTTGGCTAGAAGCAGGTGAAACCAAAACGGTTACATTGGAAGTGGATGCATATCAGTTATACTTCTGTGAAGAGGATAACGGAAAGCTTACTTATGACCTTGGAAACTATATGATTGAAGTAGGCGCCTCCTCAAAAGATATCCGATGTATTGATACCATAGAGCTCACCGGAACATTGGAACCGGTATTACAAGCAGTCACATTGGATTATAAAAAAATGGTAATTGACAGTGATATTAAAGAAACGATAGAGGATACAGAAGTTTCTATCGCTTTGAAGGATGATACATTCTTAAATCCTTCTGATGCGGAGGTAGTCTACAGTAGTAGTGCACCTGCCATTGCTTCTGTAGATGATCAGGGTGTGGTAACTGCAAATAATCCAGGTGTTTGTTCCATTACAGTCTCGGTGACTTATCTGGGTAAAACCATGATGGATTCCTATAGTGTGGTAGTCGCTGGTTCCGGTAGCTACCTGGAACAGGAAATGACGGATAAGGATGTGACGATCCGCGGTATGCTCCCGGGAAATGGTTACTTTAAAGTGTTTGATTTGACAGAAGGAAATTATTTTTATGAATTGTTGATGGAAAAGACGAAATCCACTGACTTGATTGTTTATGACCTCTGTGTCCTTCAAGCCAATGAGGATACGGACCTGCCACATGACTTAAATATCAGCATTCCGCTTCCAGAGAATGATAAAAACGCTAATGTATATGCAATGAATATCCTTACCGGTGAAATTTCCACTCCTCAGGTAAACGTAACAAACGGTGTAGCAACCTTTTCTACGTCCGGGAATGATATCATTGCCATAGGAAAATAACCCTCATGGCAGTTAGAAGAGTTAGAATCAGTGCTAAAATGCAGTTCATGATTCTAATTCTTCTATTGTAAGTTTCTGTATTTTTGCCATTGATACGGAGTTTTCCCATATCTCTTTTTAAATAAACGAATGAAATGCCCCACATTTGGAATGCCGACATCAAAAGCAGCATCTGTTACATTACGTCCATTTAACAGTAATTCCGTAGCTTTATCAATCCGCATATTATTCAAATGCTCCAGTGGTGTGGAACCGATACAGGTCTTAAAATAGCGGGAAAAATAAGCTTCTGACAGATGTATACTATCAGCAATATCATGGATGGTGAGTGGACTTGCCAGGTTTGCTTTCATATAGGATATAGCATTACGGATATAATCCGTTTTTTTGGAGGTTGAGTTCTTGTAATTATGATCAATCAGCTTCTCTTCGCAACAGATATAAAAAAGATCTAACAGCAGAGATTGGATTTTCATTTCTCCGTAAGGAGAAGTGGTGGAATACATAAGAATCAGTTCTCTGCAAATATGCCGTAAAGCATCATGGGCCGGATGATCCTTTTGAACAATATTAATCAGCCTTGTTTTCTTAAGACGGATATCTGTAATAATGGAATTATAATAATGATTTTCCAGCATAGCGAGGTCAAATACCAAATAATGAAAGGAAGTAATCACATCCGGATCGATGGTACGAATTTGGTCCGGATTGATAAATATAATATCATTGGCATGATAAGGTATTTGATTGCCATCGATGATGATGGAACCATCGGTCTGCCCATAGATCACTTCCATTTCTGATTGCCAATGAGGAAGATCATGAGAGGTTTCATCCGTTGGACATGTAACATCGAAGGGAATACAGCCCTGTTCCCGGTTGCATATATTGATTTCCAGATTTGTTCCCGTCTGAAAGTCCGCTGCTCCAAAGATGGCATAATTATCCGGCGTAGCAGTTTCATATACTTTAACACTACGGATATAACAAATATCGATATCGTTAGGATCAGCACCAAAATAAATGAGCAGGTCGGTACCATCAGAACGGGTACCAAAGTGAGCATCCTTTAAATCCAGTTTCCAGATGGACCATTCATATGACTTGAAGAATTCTTTGTTGGTATTAATATCATTACCGTCAATTTGCTCAGCACCATTGCGACCATTGGAACGAATGATAATCCAGCCATCCCGCCCGGGATTCAACCAAAAGTATTCAACTTCAACGGTAACTTCTCTGGCTTCTTTACGGATTACGGCTTCAGGGACATGATCTACAGCAATCCATCCACAATCAGGAAATTTAAAACAATTATAGGTGAAGTAGGGGAAGGATGATTCCTTTTCCATTGGAGGAAGCAAATGATTTGTGGTAGTTGGCATCTTACATCGGTACCTCCTTTCTATTATATAAGCATAATTAGGGTTAAAGTATCAAAAGGTGCTACGCACTTTTCGTACTACAATATACTGATATGGAAACAAGCTTGCATATCAATATATTGTAGCATGAAAGCACCGAAGGTGCTTTTGACACTATAATCATAATTAGGTGTTTGCGAAACTCATATTTTGTATTAATTACACACACAACATATACTACTCAGGAGCGGAAGTTAAGCCCGTAGGAAGCGTTGGAGCGGAGGAATAGTAAGAATCACATAATATCAGTATTATTACATGTTTGAACGTGTTTTACAAGAAAATAGAGTAGAAAATGTCAGAATTGCGTAGTTTTATTCAGATACTAAGTGTGAGGTAGAGAAGAACATGATATCTGGGATTAATAAAAAAGGGATAATACTATTAGTGGGAGTTATTATGGTATACATAGCATTTTGTAATGCCTATATGATGAAGGAAGAAAAACTAACATCGAAATCAAAAACGTTAATTAGTATAGGAAGCGTTGCAAGTCCTACGGTCTGTGAAAAAGGATATCGGGCAATTGCGGCTTTTGATATGGATTTTTTTGCTGTCGGAACCGATGGGACAGTAGCTCTTATTTCCTCCGAAGAACAAGAGACTATATTAAAGTCCCCGGTGACCGTGAATCTTCATGATGTAATTGTGGTTAAGGATACGGTTTGGATGGTGGGGGATGCCGGTATCTTACTCTCTTATCATAAGGAAGTGGGCTTTACGACTTATTTATTGGATTCCACGGTAAATTTTTGGACTCTGGTAAGTTTTGGGGAAAGCCTTTTGATTGGGGGAACGGAGGGAATGATCTACCGGCTTGCCATAGATGATATAAAAGCATGTGCGGCCTCTCAGGATAACAAGATTTCAGAGGAAAATGGTCAACAGCTCTTTCGTGGTGAGGCAGTTTCATTACATAATAACATGACTTCTCAGAGGGTAATAAGGAATGGAGCAATCACCGGACTTGCCGCATCGGATTCCCTCTGCATCGGAGTAAGCAATACCGGAGAAGTTATGTATTCCAAAGATGGTGAGACCTGGTCATACCTGGATTATAATGTGCTTTACAAGGATAATGTAAATCTCGGTCATCTGGTATATGCGGATGGATTATTTTACGCAAGTGGGAGTCATGCGGATGGTTCACCGATTGTTTTAAAGACGCTGCTGGGAGGAGTATGGAGCGAACGTGCTATTCACATGATCGAGGGTAAACCGCAGGATATTTCGAAATTGAAGGTCCACGGAATGGCTTGGGATGGGCAACAACTAATTGCCGCTTGTAATGATGGTCAGATGCTTGTTTTACCAGACTGCGTCAAATGCAATAAGCTGATGAATGTTACAACAGAGGAATTAACGGATGTTGTATATCATGGTGGTAGGATTGCCATGGTGGGGGATAATTTTGTTGTGAAGGTTATGGATACCGATGGGGTCCGTCAATATAAGATATCAGCCGAAACTACCTTCCGATATCAGCAGGAAGGGGCTGTTATTCTCGATGTAAGGGATAAAGAGGATTATGAAGAAAAACACATTGCAGGAAGCATTTCGTTACCCTTGTCTCAACTGGAAGAAAATATAAGAACCGTGGTGCCGGATCAATCAAAGACGATCGTTTTTTACTGCACCAAAGGAATTCGGAGCCAAACTGCCTGTGAGTTGGCCCGAAAACTACAATATCCCAATGTGTACAGCCTGGGTGAAATGGAAAACTGGAGCTATGAGTTTGACGAAGCGGAATAATGCCATAAAATTTTATTTATATCTGATATTTCCGGGCGTTACTCCAAAAAATTCCCGGAACAAATGATAAAAATGACTCAGGTTATCAAAACCTGCTTCAAATGCCACCTCCATAATATCAAGGTTTGTCGTTAACAACAGATTTTTAGCATACGTAAGCTTTAAATGATTGATATAGCTGGTTGGAGTAGTGGCGAGGTATTGCTTAAAGATGCGGTTTAAATGACCTTTGCTTTTGCCGGAGATGGCATAAAGCTTTTCTAAGCCGCCACAAAAATTCTCTTTTTTCTGCATTTGAAAAAGTAATGAATCAAACCAGACCGGAATTGATGGCTTCTGGTCGCTTTTATAGTCTAAATAAAAATAAGTCAATGAATCAATTAAAAAGCTTTTTGCAAGTATTTTTGCTTTGATTTTATCAAAGGAGGAATACTGATGGATTTGTTCACCTTTCGCGATAGCTGTCTCCATTTCAATAGCCGATAGAAGAAGGCTGGGGGGAAGTTCTAAGGCCTTCAAATTCTGTACAAAAATGCGGTCGCCGATATAATCAAAGGCATGCTCCACCATTTCCGTTTTAAAATTAATATTAATGAACTGACAGTCCTCCTCATTGTAAAAATCATAGCAATGCTTATCCTCCGGACGTATGAAAACCATGGAACCGCTGCTTAAAATCTGATCCTGGCCATTCACTTTATGGATGCATTTGCCTGAGGTAATGATGAAAAATTCATAATAATCGTGAAAATGCAGCGGTGTTGTATGTACTATGGAGGTTTCAATATGGAAATTCGCCTGTATC
>JARBTJ010000100.1 GCA_029240245.1 Herbinix sp. | reverse complement strand
TATGTCTTCTTTTTAAATATATCATCCAGCTGCGCCATTAAGGTCTGCAGTGTTGTGACAACCTTTTCATAATCCATTCTCTTCGGTCCGATAATGCCGACTTTTCCGTAAACTCCCTCTTCAATCTCATAGGTAGCAGTAACTACCGAACAATCCTTCATGGACTCTACCGGTGTTTCATCTCCAATATAGACCTGAATTCCTCTGCTATCTTCATCCTCTATCTTATCCTGTATAAATTCTGTAAGCATTTTTTTCTCTTCCAGGGTATATAAGAGTTCGGAAGCCTTATCCTTATCACATAATTCGGGATATTTTAAAATATTAGTGGTTCCGGAGGTAAATATCTCTATATCATCCTCTTCGGTAACCGCTTGCATAACAGCATCCAGAATATCATTCACCAATGTCTTGTATTCTCCGGCCTGTTCCTTCATCTGTGATATTACGGGAAGGTTTATCTCTGCTAGATCAAGTCCCTGTAAAAATGTATTTAAAACAATATTCAACTTTAATATTGTTTCTTTACTTAAAGGTTGTGATACCATTATCATCTTATTTTTAACAATATTTCTTTCAAATACGATTACTGCAAGCAAATGATTTTCTTCAACTTCGGTCAACTGAATAAATTTTACTTTTTTCTTATACTGGGGTGTGGTGACCATGGTTGTATAATTGGTATTCATTGCAAGAAGCCGTGCCACCTGCTGTAAAATACTTTCCAGACGGTCTGCTTTCTGTAGCAGCAACATCTTCATATCTTCTACTTCCTTAACCTTATCCTGAAGCAGCATATCAACATAAAGACGATATCCTTTATCCGAAGGGATACGACCGGCGGAGGTATGCGGCTGAATGATAAATCCCAGTTCCTCAAGATCTGCCATCTCGTTACGTATGGTAGCTGAGCTTAAATTTAAGTCAGTAAATTTAGAAATTGTTCTGGAGCCTACCGGTTCTCCGGATTCCAGATAGTTACGAATAATTGCCTGTAATATCTTTAATTTTCTTTCATCGAGCTGCTGCATAACCCACCTCTATTCTTGAAAAACAAGGTTCCTTGCAATTAGTAAGATTTTTCTTGTTAGCACTCACCTTAGTAGAGTGCTAATATCTAAATATAAAATAACACTATCAATTTCTTTTGTCAAGGATAATTTATAAAATATTTGATTAAATAAAAAGCATCTAAGATAATATCAAACGGATTTTATTCCATATTAATTATCCTAAATGCTTACTATATTTTGGAGTATATGATTGCCATTGATGATAGCAAAAAACTTAGCTATCTGTGATTCATTATCATTTTATAAGCTTTAGCCATGCCTTACCATAAATAGTTTACAAAACTTATGGATCAATTCCTTAATCACGGATTAAAAATTCCGATAATACGATATTACTCACATCGATCCCGTATTCAGATAATCGTATGCAGTCGCCTTCTGCAATGATCAAATCATCCTTAATCAGTTTTAAAAGTACATCTCCATATACCGATTCTATCGAAACATGAAATCTTGAAAGGAAATCTTCTCTCTTGATTCCCTCACATAGGCGAAGACCCAGATACATGAATTCCTCCATCCGCTGTTTCTCCGACAAGTGTTCCATGTCCCGATAAAGGCTTTTCATCATCTCTTTATCAGGATCGTTCCACGGATTATTATGATATTTTCCACATAAATCAATGTACCGGTTCAAATTTTCTTCCATATGAAATCTGATATAGCTACCGTTCGATTTGTCCTGCTTAAGATGATTGCAGGAAAGCAGGGAAGCCGCACCAAGGCCCAACCCGAGATATTCTATTCCCGTCCAATAGGAACTGTTATGACGGCATTCATATCCTTGCTTCGCATAATTGGATATTTCATACCTGTGATAACCCTGTTCCTTCAAGAGTTCTTTCGTTCTGTGATACATTTGCCGGTCTGCATCTTCCTCCGGAAGCTTTCCTTCCTCAGGCATTCCTTCACCAAAACGTGAATAAAAAGGAGTTCCTTCTTCAATCATCAGGCTATAGGCTGATATATGCTCTGGTTCTAATGATGCAACCTGCTTTAGCGTATTCTCCCAGGATTCTATTGTTTGACCCGGCAAGGCTGACATAAGGTCAACATTAATATTAGAAAACCCAGTCTCCCTCGCCAAATGGTAGTTTTCGAGAAATTGCTCAAAGGTATGGATTCGCCCCAGGAGTTTTAACTCACGGTCGTCCGCAGACTGCAGACCAAAGCTTAACCGGTTGATCCCGGCCTCTTTATAAGTTAATAGCTTTTCCTTCGTTATTGTACCGGGATTTATCTCAATGGTGGCCTCCAGGTTATCATCCATGTGAAACGTCTCTCTTAAAGCCTTCATAATTAAATTAATATCAGAGGCGTCCAGACTGGATGGAGTTCCGCCTCCTATGAAAATAGAAGGTATGCTATACTCATTCATCTTCCCCTGATAGCTTCTTATTTGATTTAAAAGTGCCTCTACATATTTACGTTTCGTGTTTTCATCAGAAGGAGCCGATAAGAAATCGCAATAATTACATTTCTTAACACAAAACGGGATATGAATATAGATCCCAAGTACATGGTCTATGTGTTGATTGATATGATCTGTAAGATTCCTATTCGCCTCTACCATATTCTAACCTCTTCTTCATAACAGAAAGCTGCTCTTATTTCACAGAAGAAGGTGTCTCACAAGAATAACATGATTCTTATGGTATACGTAACGTTTTAGCTTTTTTCTATGATAGTTAAGATCAGCTTTTCTATTAATTATAATTTAAAATATTCTCTTAAATAATTTATGAATATCACCGGGATTATTCATCATCCAGCTTTAGAACGCTCATAAATGCCCTCTGAGGGATTTCTACATTACCAACCTGACGCATTCTCTTCTTGCCTTCTTTTTGCTTTTCTAAGAGCTTTTTCTTTCTGGTAATATCGCCACCGTAGCATTTCGCAAGAACATCCTTCCTCATCGCCTTGACGGTTTCCCTGGCTATTACCTTGCTACCGATTGCAGCTTGTATCGGAATTTCAAAAAGCTGACGGGGAATTTCATCCTTTAGCTTTTCACACATTTTCCTTCCTCTTTCATAGGCACCTTCCGCATGAACAATAAAGGTAAGCGCATCAACCTCTTCCTTATTAATTAAGATGTCCAGCTTCACTAATTCGGATTGAACATAACCTTTTAACTCATAATCGAAGGAAGCATATCCCTTGGATCTGGATTTTAAGGCATCAAAGAAATCATAGATAATCTCATTTAAAGGTAAATCATACTTTAACAACGCTCTTGTGGTTTCCATATATTCCATTCCAAGATATACACCGCGTCTCTCCTGACATAAACTCATAATGGAGCCTACAAATTCCGTCGTTACCATAATTTCTGCCGAAACCATCGGCTCTTCCATATATTGAATTTCTGCCGGATTCGGAAGATTGGTAGGATTCGTAATATCGATTACTTCTCCGTTCAACTTATGAACCTTATATATAACGCTGGGAGCAGTGGTTACTAAATCAAGATTATATTCGCGTTCTAATCGCTCCTGAATAATTTCCAGATGAAGCAATCCAAGAAAACCGCAACGGAAGCCAAAGCCTAGAGCAACCGAAGTTTCCGGCTCAAATTGCAAAGAGGCGTCATTTAGCTGAAGCTTCTCTAACGCATCACGTAAATCCGGATATTTCGCTCCATCAGCAGGATACAGACCACAGTAGACCATGGGATTAACTTTTTTATATCCGGGAAGCGGCTCCGCACAGGGACGCTTATGATCAGTTACGGTATCACCGACATGAGTGTCCTTCACATTTTTTAAGGATGCTGTGATATATCCAACCATTCCGGCGGTCAGTTCTTCGGTCGGAATATATTGTCCCGGTCCAAAGATTCCAAGTTCCACAACCTCAGCAGTAGCTCCGGTTGCCATCATACGGATTTCGGTCCCTCTTCTTACTCTACCTTCTTTTATTCGACAAAAAATGATTACACCTTTATAGGGATCATAGACGGAATCAAAGATCAGCGCCTGTAACGGAGATTCCGAATTTCCTGCGGGAGCGGGTATTTTGGTAATGATCTGCTCCAAAACCTGATCAATATTGGTACCCTGTTTTGCAGAGATCAACGGAGCATCCTGAGCCTCAAGTCCGATAACATCTTCAATTTCAGCGATTACACGTTGCGGATCAGCACTGGGAAGATCAATTTTATTAATAACCGGTACAATGTCTAAGTTGTGATCTAAGGCCAAATATACATTTGCCAAGGTCTGTGCTTCTATTCCCTGGGCAGCATCTACAACAAGGATAGCGCCTTCACAGGCAGCCAGACTTCTGGATACTTCATAATTAAAGTCGACGTGACCGGGAGTATCAATCAAGTTAAAGACATACTCTTCACCGTTTTTAGCCTTATAAATGGTACGAACGGTTTGAGCTTTGATGGTAATTCCTCTTTCCCGCTCCAGATCCATATTATCCAGTACCTGTGATTGCATTTCACGGCTGGTTAACAATCCTGTCATTTCGATAATTCGGTCAGCTAATGTGGATTTTCCATGGTCGATATGTGCAATGATACAAAAATTTCTTATTTTACTTTGGTCTAAGGCCATTTTACTCCTCCTGAGTGCGATGTATAATTACGATAAGCGAAGTGCTGTAGGGCTTGTACATAAAAAAAGGATACGCGATAAGCGAAGCTCGTTCACTTTGTTCACTCGCTCGCGTTGCTTGGGCTGTGATAAGCATACCGATTCAGAAACCATAAAGCGGTTTCCAATCG
>JARBTJ010000099.1 GCA_029240245.1 Herbinix sp. | reverse complement strand
AGCACAAATAAAATACCGACATTATCATATTTGAAGTATTTTTTAATACCTTTCATGTCATTCCTCCATTATTGGTCATGAAAGGAGCAGGTACCTCACTCTTCGTGTATTTCCTGCCCCTTCCAAACCAGCTATAAACTACTTGTTTAAAATTGTGTCAATCGTTGTCTGTGCCTTTGCTGCTGCATCTTCCGGAGTACCTGCACCTGCCATGACCTCATTGAAGGCCAACGAAATTGCATTGGAAATTTCAGGCCATTCAGCAAGAGGACCTCTTGCATTTGCATACTGCATTTCTTCAACAAATGCTTCATATACTTCATCTCCGGAAAATTGATCCTTTGCAATCGTAGAATCGGAAGAAATATATCCCATAGCATTTACCATAGATAAGCACTGCTCTTTTTGAGTAGCAAATTTTAAAAATTCAATTGCCGCAGCTTCATTTCCTCCGGCAATGACTGAATAGTTCTCGCCACCGAGACCGGATGCTTGTTGCTTATCCATAGGGATTGGAGCTACTCCCCAGTTTAAATCAGGAACCTGTTCGCGCATGGTCGGAACCTGCCAGGTTCCGTTAATCATCATAGCAAGATTGCCGGAAATAAATTGGTTCATTGTATCGCCCTGCGTCCAATTAATTGCTTCTTTTGGCATAGCACCCGAATCAATCAAATTCTTTGCCATCGCTAAAGCTTTAATTCCACCTTCCGAATTCATCTCATAAGCAGTGGCTCCTGTTGACCACACCCAGGTAAGGAAGTTGAAGGTTCCTTCTTCATTCTGGACACTACTGTGTGCGAACCCATATACATTATCCTTTGTACATTTCTTAGCCGCATCCAGTAATTCATCCCAGGTTGTAGGTACTTGGCAGCCAGCCGCCTCCAGCATATCCTTGTTGTAATATAGGAGTAAGTCGTTACTGCCAAAAGGGACGCCATATAATTTTCCGTCTAATGTACAGGAATTAACAGGTCCGGGATAATATGTACTTACATCAAACTTGCCGGAAATATCTGCAAATATTCCCATGGATGCATATGCAGCCGTGTCCGGGTTGTCCTGGATAACAATGTCAGGAAGTTCATTTGCGGATGCACCGATTGACAACTGCTTCTTAAAATCTGCAAAAGGGACATATTTTGCTTCTACCGTAATATTGCTCTGTGAATCATTGAAATTCTGAACCAACTGATTTAAAGCTTTCTGATGGCCCTCTGTTTCCCAATAATACCAGATTGTTACCTCGCCCGTTGCTCCGCTTACCTGTTCAGTCGAAGTATCCGTTGATTTGGTATCCTGCACTGCTGTAGTTGGTGATGAATCGGTTCCATTCGTACTTGCTGCTGGAGTATCATCCTTCTTTGAACTACATCCTGCTAGAATCGCTGTCAACATCGTTAACGCGATGAGTATTGATATAACCTTTTTCATATGTTACCTTACCTCCTCCATTTATTTGGTAAGCTCATTATACGAAATCCGCTTAGGCGGCAAAACTCGATATAACTTTAAAAGGTGGAATATCCTAAAGTCATTTATTTGTTTTTCTATACTCTGCCGGCAACTGTCCGGTATTATCACGAAACACTTTACTGAAATATTTAGCATCCGAATAGCCTACTTTTTCTGCGACCTCGCAAACCTTCAGCTTACTGCCGATTAACAACTCTTTCGCCTTCATTATGCGAAAATCCTTTATAAATGTGCTGAACTTTACACCCTTCTCCAGATGGAACTGATTGCCAAGATACTCGGGTGTTAAATTTAGCTTCCCAGCTATCTCTTCCAATGTAATTCCGGTTTTGTAATATTCAAGGATCATATTTTCAGCTCTCTTAACATTCAGGCTGAGTTCTGTGCTTTCCCCATGCTGATCTTCTTTGATGCACAAATAAACCTCTTCCATAGCATCTTTCAGCTCTTCTTTATTCATGGAACTCATAATTCTTTCAAGAATCTTTTTGTGTTCTATTTGATCATAATTTAAAATATTGATTTCTTTCGCTACATTAATCAATGCCCATATAAATCTGACATAACTTTCTTTTATATTCTTAGGATCATAAACCTTTCCGGCTTCAAAATAATCCGAAAATTGTTCCAAACATTTATAAACCTTACTCCGATTATACGAACATAGTGACGCTTTGAGACGATTCTCTATATCGATCGGGTAAATACAAAGCGTAGTCTGAACATTCATTATCTTTGGGTAAGAGATCATCACTTGATTTCCGAAGGTAATATTCCAATCCATGTATTGTAATAATTTATAGTAATTTGCCCTTAACTCCGTCATTCCTGCTGCATTGATCCAGCCATAATTACTGTTTGCTATCCCTATACCACGAATTTGAGAGATCACGCCAATTTGAAACCATCTCTCAACTTCCTGCTGATCCTCATAACCATACAAAATAGCTAACAACAATTCATCCTTAGGGATTTCAAGAATGTAATAGCTTAAATTCTTTCTTTTAGAGAAGAAACCCTCCAAATCACGTTTTGTTACATCAAGCTTTGTATCATATTGTTTCCCTAAGTATATTTGTATTTCACTGAACTTTGTGTCACGATCGATTCGATATTTGTTTTTTACAAAATGCTCCAGGCCTTCATCGACATCTATTCCACCAAATATAACGCCAAGCAGTATATTGTCAAATCTTTCAAGTGTTTCCGGATTTTGTTTCTGAATCTCCTCAAGCTGTATTTCCGTATTTTTGATCGCTTGTACAAATTCATTAACCACTAATGGTTTCACCAAATATTCACTAACTCCCCAGCGTATGGCCTGCTGAGCATATGAAAAATCGGCATAAGCACTTAACACAATGGCTTTGCATTTCATCTTTTTTTCATTGAGAGCAGAAAGCATTGTTAGTCCGTCCATGATCGGCATCTTTACATCCGTAATCACTAAATCCGGATTATACGAAAGTATCAATTCCAGGCCTTCTTTACCATTTGCAGCACTACCTGCGACTTCATGCTGCGGGAACATTTTCGCCAATAAATTGCATATTCCTTCCCGAATTCTTATTTCGTCTTCTACAACTACAATTCGCATGCCTACATCCTCCGTGGAATAGAAAGAATAACTTCGGTTTCTTCCCCTAAAAAACTTCTGACCCTTACATTTGCTTCATTTCCGTAATAAATATGCATTCTGGAGATAACATTTTCCATTCCAATGTGACTTCCTCTATCTATCCTACGGAACACCTTATTGTTAATCTCATCGACCAACGCAGGCTCCATGCCTTTCCCATTATCTCTGATTGAGATACAGATTACATCACTATGAGACTCCAGCTTGATTGATAAATTATGCTCCCTGGTCAGCCCGTCAAATCCATGGATAATTGCATTCTCGATAAAGGGTTGTAAAATAAGCTTATGTATTCTGTAATTCTGAACTTCAGGATCTGCATCCACTTCATAACGGAAGGAATTCTTTAATCTTATTTGCTGTAAATAAACGTAATTTTTCAGCCATTCCAGTTCCTGTCGGATTTCCACCATAGCATTACTGTTCGTAATTGCATATCGTAGTATTTGAGCGAGTGAGCTGATTGCATTACTTATGTCATAATCCTCTTTGTCTATTGCCATCCAGTTTATAGTATCCAAGGTGTTATAAAGAAAGTGAGGATTTATCTGTGCTTCCAACGCTTTTATTTCTGCCTCAAGCTGACGTTCTCCAGCCTCCTTTTCTTTCTTCATTGCTTCATCAAGGATACCAAGCATTTCATTAAATTGTAAGGCTATATCCTCTACCTCGATCGGCATCTTTTTTTCAATTTCAACTCTGGATTCTAAATCACCTGTACCAACCACCTGCATTGTTGTAACAACCTTTTTTACGGAGGAAACCAGCCTTCTTGATAGCAATATGGTAAGTAAAATTGCAATCAATAAGGAGGCCGCACTAACGAAAATAACTATTTTCTGTTGTAAACTAAGCTTACTGATGGCATCCCGTTGATTGGTTATGTTAATGATATCCCAGTTTAAATCTTCATTATGATAAACATAGACGGAGAGATAGTCCTTGTTTACCTTCATATCGTCTGTAACAAAATTTAGATATGCCTTTTCTCTTTCTTCCAAGGAGTAGGAAGCCTCTGTAACTTTAGATGTAAGTCTTTTCTGATCAATATAAGAAATTACTCTGCCATTCTCATCAACGATAAAATTAAAACTATTCATGGTGTTATCAGTTTTGGAAGTCGACAGGCATGCTTCTCTCAATAACTTTTCATCGATACTGACAATAGCGATACCATTTTTCTTATTTAACTTTTTATAATCAATGATACGATGAGCGATATGAAAGAGATAATTATCCTTATTCGCAAAACTCGCACCATACTCGGTTGGAAATATATGAGTTGTGTTATCCCCGGAAACTTCATTGTATAGTTCTTCCTGAGAAAAACTAAAATTCTCAAACCAAGATTGAACATTTGATACCGCAGTCATCTGATCATATGAGATCAGCATACCACCGGATGTAATTATTGTGATGGACCTGATATACTCCTTCGAATAAAGAATACCTTGCAGAAGCCTTCTTAATTGATTTTTTGATACTGCGATATCCTTACCCTTATTTAAATTATCCACTAAGCTAACCACATCATCGCTTGTATAAATCTGATAAAGTGTATCTTCATAGGATTCCAGCCAAATAGTAAGACTTTTACTGGTCTGTTCCAGATTACTGATTGTTAATTCCTCTGTGTTCTTTTTTAATGTATTTGATATATTATAGTAAGAAAAAAAGCTGATAAATAGAATTGGAATTGCAGATGTCATAAGAAAC
>JARBTJ010000098.1 GCA_029240245.1 Herbinix sp. | reverse complement strand
TGTCCCCGTCAATGTCGCTTGCCGACAGGGTGCCATTCTGTAGGGTATCTTCTGTGACATCAAGTGATCCCGCAATTGCGGCAGGGGCATCATTGACCGCATTAACGTTAACCTGGAAGGTTGCTCCTGCTGTAGCCTCATATTGATCCGTTACTGTTACCGTAATATTAACACTCCCATATTGATTCGCATTGGGAATAATCTTTATGGTTCTGTTTTCATTGGAACCGCTCAATACCAGATTCGCTTCACTGTTTGGTACTAATGATGTATTATCCGAGATGGCCGTAACAGTCAAATTCTCCGGTAGAGTTTCTACATCCCCAATAATAAAATTAAGCTCTGATGTTGAACCATCTTCCTCAATTGCTTCCGGACTTGTGATTGAACTGATTATGGGATTCGTATTATTAAGCGTAGTAAATTGTATATTATATCCGTAGGTTGTACTTTTTCCATTCGTAGCATAGGCGCGTACATCGTATTGAGTATTAATTGAAAGCTCTGTTAAACTTATTAGGAAACTGCCAATCCCATTTGTATCGGCTATTTTCTTATGATAGAATGAGTCTGAACTTTTTTTATACTCAATTCCCCTTTCCGTTACCGGGCTACTACCGTCCGATAACACCTCGGCTGTAACGTCAGCTGTTTTTGATTTAATGTTTGAGACTGTTGTGCTACCCATAGTCGGCGGTCCTGTCATAAGTAAAGCACCGCTTGGTGAAGAGGAAGGACCGGCTCCTGCTTTATTGATTGCTTTTACGGTAAAGGTATACGAGGTACCGATCGTTAGCCCTTTAATTAGGATTGGACTTCCTGACCCAATTGCTGTAATTGATCCTGGTATTGAAGTAACCTCATAGGAGGTAATACTGCTTCCACCATTATCGGAAGGTGGAGTAAACGATACCGACATTCCGCCAGCAACATCTGTTACCGCAACACCACTCGGCGCTCCCGGATTGGTATATACATTAACTAAAAAGGTTTTCATTGTACTACCATCAATCATCACCGATATATTAGCCGAACCTTTTTTATTTTCTAGTGTAGTAAAGCTGATCGTACGTTGATAGCCAACTCCTCCAAAACTAATTGAGCCGTTCGGAATTATATCTTGATTATCGGAAGCAGCGGTTAATGTTATATCTTCCTCTTGATATATTACCGTAAATGGTAAATCATTTAGTGAAGTTCCCGATTTTAAATTCTGGATGGGTATAGTGGACATTTTTTTGATATTTTTAATAGTGATATTTACATTATCTATCGTAGCATTTAGCGGCCCTCCAACTGTAACTCTTATTATTCTTGTGCCCGATGTAATCGAACCATTCTTGCTTGTCCACAAGACATTACCGCTTCCGTCTAATCCGACTACGGAGTAAGAACCTCCACTGCCCGTATTACAGGAGGAAGTAAATTCAGCAAGCCCAGTATCAATTAAGGTGCTAAACTTTCTAATATCAATATCCTGATACATAAAATAGGAACTGGCTCCCACTCCAAGCGTGGCTACCTGAAAGACACTTCCATATAAAAAACGACTTTGAGGATTTATCCAACCTTCCGTCGATGATCCATCACCATTCCTAACCATATTACTTCCTATTTGTAAGTTGGGAAATACCGTAACCATAAATCTCTCAGTGGTAAAACGGACACCATCTGATACTGTTACCGCGATATCCGAGGTTCCGGTCATACCACTGGTTGATGTCAAAAGAATGGAACCTATGCCACCGGATAGTGATGAAACAATATTCGAATTGCTGATTACTTCCGGATTGGAGGACGTTACTGTAAGCGTCATAGGCTTTGCTTCCGGATCCTCGGCTGTAAAACTAATTGGTCCTAAGGTGTCACCGGAATCCATAGATTGATCATTGATTAAGCTGATTGTCGGAGGTTCATCATCAGGCTCACTGACTTTCAGTGACATGTCATCAAAGCCTACATACTGATTCCCTCCACCTTCTCCCCATATTTTACCAGAAAGTGTCACCTTCAGCTTCTTAGTATTTGATAATAAAGTTTCTGAAAATGAAAATCTTTGCCAAGCATCGTTGACCGAGCAGGTACTTGTTGAAAAAGATAGTGTATTACCAGCCATATCCAGCTGATCAAATCGTACTTTAATATAATTTTCATAGGTTTCATAGGTACCAACATATGATTTTCTTTTTTTATAATAACCATTAAAATTACATATTGCATTACCACTGCTAAAATCCAGATTACTTACATCAATGATCTGATAACATTCTTCATCACTAGCGAAATACCCCAAGGCCCAAATTGCCCAATACTTGCCTGTTCTACCGCCTCCTGTAGAACCCCAGGTGTAATCATTGCCATCTGCGACTGCCGTCCATCCACCTCCGCTCTCACCACCTCCGTTAACAAGCAATTCTGTATCGAAGGAAGCTGCATAAGTTATTGTTTCATTGTCTGACTGTACCAATGCTGTAAAAACAAAAATTAACACAAAAAATATTATGTACTTATATGTACATGCCTCTTTTTTCACAATATGATTCTCCTTATCCTAATTAAATTTTTTACCAAACAATTAAACTAAGTGTCAAAAGATACTACACAAATATCCCGATATACAATCTACTATAGCAATCTATGATTGCTAAAAAGTACCGAAGGTACTTTGACACTTTTTTCAATATTATGTTTAATTAATGGAAGTTATTATATTAATAGTCATAAAATGTCAGATTACTATTACCAATAATATAACAGAAATTGTAGGGATTTAACAAGAAGAATCTTCTTAAATAATAAAAATATTTTTAAGCATTTCAATAAAGTTCACTTTACATATATTCGCATATCATATTCCATTCAAAGTTTACCCGAATAAAGCCGGCTTTCTCTCAATATAATTTTTAATCCTGAAAGGATTTGACTATGTATAATTTGTTTTATTATCAGGAAAGGAAAGGTCTGACTTTACTTGTCATAAGACTATTTTGTTACAAGACACACTCTTATGAAGCAAAAAAGATAGTTATCCTACTTATGATTATATAGTAGTATAACTATCTTTTTCCAATTTTTATTATGCTTATCTCTCTTTATTATAATCTTCTATGTTTCCTTATCCAGCAAAATCAATAATTTACTTGATATAATCGTTTAAAAAACTTGCAAATTCATCCGTCACCTTATGTCTTGAAATAAAGCTCAGATTCGGATAATACTCTGCATCATAATAAACTCCCTGTTGGTTATAAATCCTGATTGTAATAGAATTACTTAAAGCATTTCCGGAAGAACCCGCTGAGCCGCTAGAACTGGTTTTACCGTTACTTACACCCTGCTCCCCCGAGTCAAAGATGTAATCGGAATCCGAAACTGAGGTATCAAGATCACCGGCATCCGGCGATATCGCATCTACTCCATAACCGATTTCGTCTGTTCCTATCATATCGGTGCCAATATTCTCCGGTACGTAATCAGGGGCTGTAAGCTCCGGATTTATTTTCGGTTCGTCATTTGTAGGTAGTACAGGATCGATCTCTTCATTCCCCGAGGATGTGTAATTAAAAAGTTGATCAAAATAATCACTGCTAGAATCCTTTATCATGGAGTAGAAATTATAAAATTCAAATATATTACCCGCATCTGATATCTCACTGAGTAATTCTCTTCTGCCCTCTAATTTTGCCGCTTCACTATACCCAAGAAATTGAATTTTAGCAATATCATCTGCTGTATTTATTCCATATAACTTTAGATAGGAAGCTGTATCCTCATCCTTATTGTTGTTATAGCTTTCAAAGGAATAGAACCGGAACAGTTTATATTCCTGATTGATTTTTACGGCAACGACAGCCATGCCCCCTGAGGGAAGATATTCATACACTTCACAGCCTAACAAATCTGAATCTACAGTTGTAGTAATATCTGTGATTTTATTACCAATATCATATTCATTTACCTTGTCGGGAAAATGAAATTCAACTCTTAATTCTTCGGATAATAGATAATAATGCTTATCCTCTATCTGAAATTGATTATCTATTATGGCAACCCAATCTTCAGGGAATATACCATCCAGGTCACCCTCACCGCTCGAATTATCATTAACCAAATCCTCGGTATTCCCAACAAAATTATCACTATCTCCGGTTTTATCCATAAATTTATTTGTGCCTATACCTGCTGCAATTAAAATTACGATAGCTAAAGCTGGTATAACCATTCTAATATTTATTTTATTCATACGACTTTCCTCTTTTCGTTGCTCCTTATAGGTTAATACCTTCTGTAACATGCGTCGCGTAGTCCTATCATTCGGTTCAATTTTACTTAATGATTCTTTAAAATCCTCCTGTTTCATTTAAAATCACCTTCCATTTCAATTCTTAGGAGTTTTCTTCCGGTATGCAAGTATCCTCTGACTGTGGATTCATTTTTCTTTAATATTTTTGCTATCTCAACAGCAGAATAACCTTCATAATAATGCAAATATACCGCTATCTTATATTTTGGCGGGAGCCCCAGGACCTTTTCTAAGGTTTCATCGATAACCGGGTGATTCTCCTGTGTAAGCTCTGCTTCCTCTAAGCTTATTCTCTTTGACCACCAGCTGCGGAAATAATCTTTACATAAGTTTGTAGCCGTCTTAATCAGCCACGCTTTTTCGTGTTCTTCACTTTGAAACTGTGTTTTATCCTTCATCAGTTTTATGAAAGTATTTTGTACCATATCCTCTGTATCATATTGATTTTTCATATATATATAACAAACCCGGAATACGGTTTTCACATGACGATGATAAATTTGTGACAGTTCTTCAGTCGTACGCCATAAAGAACTATTGTCCATCCTCCATCCCTCCTTCAATAAGAATACGATTCAGAAATCAAAAACGTTGTGTGAAAATAAAAAAATCTCATATTTTTCATT
>JARBTJ010000097.1 GCA_029240245.1 Herbinix sp. | reverse complement strand
CTCATTAATGGTATTCTCATTCTCCGGTTCACGTTCCAGAATTAAAAGATGTTCATTCAAGCTTTGTAAATGTTCTTTTGCTTCTTCGATAAAAATTTCTAGATATTGACTTACATCCATTTAATGCACCCCCACATTCTTTGTAATGGCATCAGATACATCGTTTAACGCTACAATTTCATCAACCAGACCGGCATCCCTGATTACCTTTGGCATACCATATACAATACTGGTTTCTTCATTCTGTGCTATCACATAAATATTTTGTTTTTTAGTTAACTGCGATATACCGGCGGTTCCGTCCCCGCCCATTCCTGTTAGTACAACACAGGTAATCTGATCGAAATTCGTGTCCACCAAGGACTCATACATAATAACACAGGTAATCTGATCGAAATTCGTGTCCACCAAGGACTCATACATAATATCCGCGCATGGTAGAAGTCCATGTCTTGCGGGTTCCTTGGAGATAGACAGACGATAATTTCCATCCTCGTGCTTAATCAACCTCATCTGATAACCGCCTTTTGCTATATAAACGGTACCTTTACTAAGAATATCTCCGTCCTCAGCTTCCTTAACTGTAATCTGACTTAATTCGTTAAGCCTGTCCGCTAAGGATTTAGTAAAGCCACCGGGCATATGCTGTACGATAAGTACGCCGGCGTCCAGATTCTTAGGTAAATTTGGTATTACTGCATGAAGCGCCTTCGGTCCACCTGTAGAGCATGCAAGTGCTACTAGTTTTTTTGCACTTGTAGGTAACTGTGTCGGTGCTTTTCGACGAGATGTTTCTTTAACCTGATTACCGATATCAGGTTTACTGAGACCGGTTTTTCCGCTTTCAGTGTTTCCGCTTTCAGTCTTTCCGAGTTCAGTCTTTCCGATTTCAGTCTTTCCGATAACAGGCTTTGTGATCTCCGCTTTATTACTCACTAGATAACTGAAGGCTTCTGCTTTTGTTTCAGTCTTTGTCGCCGTGGCGATACATTGTAAAAGTTGGTCTGAGAAAAAGTTACCTTTCACATCTAGATAGCTGTCAGGTTTCTTGACGAAATCAAACGCACCCAGCTCCAGAGCCCGGATCGTTTCTTTCGCATCTCTTTTCGCAATTGTACTAACTATGATTATAGTAGCTTTTATTTTCTGCTCTCTCAGTTCGGCTAACATCTCAATACCGTTCATTCTGGGCATATTAATATCCAAAAGAACCGCCGCGAAATCTTTCCCTCTGCTTTGCAGAATGCTAAGACCATCCAAACCGTTCACTGCAAACTCTGAAACGTGGAATCTCTCGTCTGAATTAATTATATCAGAGAGTACCCTTCTCATAAGTGCAGAGTCATCTATTATTAAAATATTTTTTTTCATATAGCAGATTTACCTTTCCCTAATGACATTGCTAATATATCTCGAACTAATTATTTTCTTTCTTTCTGCGTTTCCGCTCCTGTTCAAAGATATATTTTATTAAATCTTCCCGGTCCTTCTGCATGATGTCTTTAAATTCTACTCTATTTTCATATGCATCAGTTCTATTCAAAATCCTATTGGAAGATATGATATCAGCACCTAATAACAATCTTTTCGTTTCATTACCGGATAAAAAGACGAATTTAATTCGTACCTTATCTCCTTGACTATGCTGCAGGGCGGAATTAAATCTGGCTCCACCACCACTGATATCAGTAATTGCTGCTCTCAGCCATTCCTTATCAAATTGATTAAGCCTTTTTCTGCATTCTGCACGTTCATCCGTGTTTCTGAAATCTTCTGTTTTGAGCTTTCTTTCTAGTATCTCTTCTTCCTTCGTAATAACCCGATATTCAATATCATGGATACATTCCAAGCGAAAATACTGCCTTCTCTGTACCTTTTCCAAGTTCGTTGTAATTCGAACCATCGATACAATTGTATTATTCTCCTTGTGATTGCTCAGAACTACGGATTTACATTGATATAAACCCTTTGCTGAATAAAAGCACAAATTAAAATTCTCACCTGCTGGTAATATAAGCGCCTTACTATGTACAATTGGTGCTGCTATATTGATTACATCAAAATCCACAAAATCAATCAATTGGCTCACAAATGTCCTGGCATTGTGAACCGGCTTACCGGATCGATCCAATGGCTTAATATCTATTTTATCTCCCAATGTTAATACTTCACTAAGCATGTCGTCCTACCCCCAGGAATAATTCCTATATTTACTATTTGATAAATGATAGAGTTTTTATTTCTTAATTCGTGATCGAAGAAGATTGGTGAATAGCTGTGCTATTCCTTTTCTACTCTGAATATCCTCTTTCTCATTCTTACATAAAATGTCGGCAAAGGATGTAATTGTATGAGAAAATAGTGAATTGGGAAAAAGCGCAATAGCAGGCTTCTGCTTCATAACAGCTTTCGAAACACTAGGGTCCTGCGGTACAGCACCAAGATATTCTAATTTGAGGTTCAGAAATTTACTAACCACAAGACTGAGCTTATCATATAGCTCCTTCCCATCCTCATACGTATCAATTCGATTTGCCACCATTTTAATGACAGTATCCTGCAAACTAACATCCGTCCTACGGTTCAGTGTCTTAAGAAGTGCATATGCATCAGTTATCGAAGTAGGCTCCGGAGTAGCGATCAGTAAAACCTCTGAACTGGCTGCCACAAACTCAAGTACTGAATCAGCGATTCCGGCACCAGTATCAACGATAATGATATCTGCTTTTTCATCAAGTTCCACGAGTTTTTGTATCAAATAAACAATCTGATCCCTGGTCAGATTCGTCAGTTCCTGGATACCTGACCCACCAGATATAAAACCAATATTTTCCGGACCTTCTGTTACTATATCCGATAAGCTCTTTCCACGGAACATAAGATCAGCTAAATTGTACTGAGGTCTGATACCAAGCATTACTTCAACATTGGCAAGGCCAAAATCAGCATCTAAAATAATTACCCTTTGTCCAAGCCTACTGAGGGCAATTGCTAAGTTCACTGATATACTTGATTTCCCAACTCCACCTTTTCCACTTGTCACAGTAATTACTCTGGCCACGCTTCTTGGGTTGGTTTGTTCCTTAACCATTCTTCTTAATTTTTCAGCCTGATCCATAATAGCCTCCATAATGCCGCTCTGCGGTATCTCAAATATATAAAGTTAAAGAACTATCCTTTAACGTTTTTAAATAATTCTTATTCAATTTATTGACCTCTTAGTAGTTGCTTAGCAATGCTTTGAGCATCAACACGTGAGATATCATCTGGTACATTCTGCCCAAAAGTAGCATACGATAGGGGTGCTTCTGTTAACATCCGAATATTAAACAGGTTTCCTATAGAGCTGGTTTCATCCAGTTTCGTAAATATTAAACTATAATCCATAATCTCGGAATATGCTTCAGTGGTTTTTACTAAATCCCTATATTTTGTTGTTGCGCTTAAAACTAGGTAGATTTCTCTTTCGGCTTCCGAGATTGTATTAATCAGAGCTTCAATATCATCCCTTTGTTCTTTATTGCGGTGGGAACGGCCAGCCGTATCCACAAAAACAATATCAAAGTCAGAAAACTCCTCTTTTGCTTGTTTCAATTCTTCCCCAGAGTAAACTACCTTTAAAGGAATACCCAGAATATTCGCATAGGTCCTTAGTTGTTCCACAGCAGCGATACGATAGGTATCTGCTGTTACAAATGCAACCTTAGCCTTTTCATTCACCTTAAACTTAGATGCAATTTTTGCTATTGTCGTTGTCTTACCAACTCCGGTCGGCCCAATAAAGAAAACAAATTTTGGTGTATTTCCAATTACCTGAATCGTTTTAGGCTGCCCTAACTTAAGGATAATTTTCTGATAAATGCTTGCCAGTATATTATCCATGGAGGCATCCTTTTTTAAGGTTCCCTCTATCTCAGTAATAATCTGGTTCGCATATTTTTCATCAACCTCATTAGAAATCAATTGATTATAAATTAACTGGATACAGGCAAGATTTTTATTTGTTTCCATTGGCTTTGCTTCGGGTTTTTCCTGAGTGTCCTTCTCTTTATCATTCATTTGCTTTTCTAGTAAGCTTTGAAGGTTGTTTAATTTCAACTCAATCGCAGATGGTGCTGCGACTGATTCATTACCAAAATTATAAAAAGGTCTGTCCTTTGGCTCTTCATCATAAATGATATCAGGAAGAATGGTTTTCCGTTGCGGAGTGGGAGGAGTTACCGCCTTTGGTTTTTCATTCTTATAAGTAATGTTCTCATCAACAGCAGCAGTAATCTCTACGATCGGCTTACGAAATAACTTATAAATTCCCCTGGGGGATATCGTTTTTATATTCATGACAATAGCATCCTTACCAAGTTCCTCCTTAGCAAGCATGATCGCTTCTGTCTCCGTATTCGCTTGAAATTTTTTGATAATCACTATACTGTCACCATCCCTACTGACTGTAATTCAACATTAGAATCTATCTCATTATATGATACTACGATTAAATCCTTAAAATAATCCTGTGTCAGTCGTTTAAAATACATCCGGACAATTGGAGAGGTTATGATGATTGGGTTCTTGCCCAATTCTTCCAGTTTATGTACCTCTGTTTGAACAGATTCGATAATTTCTCTTGTAACACCTGGGTCAAGCGCTATATATGAGCCTTGTTCCGTCTGTTTTACACTTCCCATAATCTCCTGCTCAACCTTTGGATCCAGTGTAACCACGCTAGTCATCTCATTGGAGGGGAAATATTTTTTAGAAATTGCCCGCTTTAGGCTTTGCCTTGCATATTCAGTTAATACATCAGAATCTCTGGAGGTAGGAGCATAATCAGCTAACGTCTCAAATATGGTAACCAAATCCCTGATAGAAATACCCTCACGTAGCAGATTTTGGAGTACCTTCTGTATTTCACCGATATTAAGCAACTTCGGTACCAATTCTGAAATAAGTGTCTGATGTGATTCCTGTACGTTATTAACCAAATTCTGAACATCCTGTCTGGTAAGCAGCTCATAAATATGGCCTCTGATAATTTCCGTCAAATGGGTTGCTATGATGGAAGGAGGATCAACTACCGTATAGCCAAGAGTTTCTGCTCTCTCTCGTTGTCCTTCGGTGATCCAGATTGCAGGCAAATGGAATGAAGGCTCGAAGGTAGGGATATTGGGATTTAATTGGATATTGTCTCTTAAACGGATCATGGGAACAACGCATCCTAGTTCTAACGCTATCTGTCTACGGATTAATACGACTCGGTCGAGTAAATCTCCACCCTGGTTAGTATCTGCTAAAGGTATAATTCCATAACCGAATTCGAGTTCGATCGGATCCACCTGAAGGAGTGAAACAACATTTTCGGGTCTTCTGATTTCGTTAGCAGAAGCTTCTTCCTCTGATACTTCACTTTCAATTGAGGTAATCTCCAGTTTCGTAGCAATAGCCCGTCCCGATATTATAAAAATTAGACCATACGCTAAGAATAAAAGGTCACTAAGCGGTGTCACAAGACCAAGTGCTATCATACTTCCACCCACCATATAGAGTACCTTGGGAATGGAGAACAGCTGTTTGATCAGCATATCTCCAAAATCTGCTTCCTTAGACACCTTGGTTACCAGAATACCGGTGGCAAGGGATATCATAAGAGACGGTATTTGGCTTACCAAGCCGTCGCCGATTGTTAAAATCGCAAAATGTTGAAATGCTTCCATTGCAGGCATTCCAAGGGTTGTCATACCAATGACCGTACCACCCACAAAATTGATAATAGTTATGATGAGACCAGCGACTGCATCTCCTTTAACGTATTTGGTAGCACCATCCATGGAACCGAAGAAGGCCGCTTCATCTTGTATCTTCTCCCGGCGTTGTTTCGCTTCTGCATCAGTAATTGCACCGGTATTTAAGTCAGCATCAATTGCCATCTGTTTACCGGGCATCGCATCCAGTGTAAATCTTGCTGTAACCTCAGCCACACGCTCCGAGCCTTTATTGATTACCATGAACTGAACAATAATTAAAATGATAAATATGATGATACCAATGACCATATCACCACCGCCAACGAACTTACCAAAAGTTGTAACGACATTTCCCGGAT
>JARBTJ010000096.1 GCA_029240245.1 Herbinix sp. | reverse complement strand
AGTGTTGTCTTACCCGCATCGATATGAGCCATAATACCGATATTTCTAGTCCTCTCTAACGGATATTCTCTTCCTGCCAAGGATAATTCCTCCTTAATTTCTTAGACAAGTGAATACATGACAGATCAATAATGAATTATTTCCCTGCATGATAATTTCATCTTGTGTTAAACAAAGAATGATAATAATCAATTCTATAATTTAAGCGTAACAAAAGAAGTACATACTGGTTCATTCACATTTAAGACCTCCGCTAATAGCGGTGGCCTTAATAATTGTGAAAATTGATTTTACCATCTATAATGAGCAAATGCCTTATTAGCTTCTGCCATTTTATGCATATCTTCTTTTCTTTTTACGGCTGCACCGGTATTATTTGCTGCATCCATAAGTTCATTTGCAAGTCTCTCCTCCATTGTCTTTTCTCCTCTTTTACGAGAGAAAAGAGTAAGCCAACGCAGTGCGAGCGCTTGTCTTCTTTCCGGTCTAACTTCGATCGGTACCTGGTAAGTTGCACCACCGATACGTCTAGCCTTTACTTCGAGAACCGGCATGATGTTGTTCATAGCTTCTTCAAATACCTCAGTGGCATCTTTACCGGTCTTCGTAGCTATCCTGTCAAAAGCTCCGTAAACGATTTTCTGGGATGTACCCTTCTTACCGTCTAACATAATGTTATTGATGAGCTTCGTTACAACTTTATTGTTGTATAACGGATCTGCCAATACATCTCTTTTCTGTATATGTCCTTTTCTTGGCACGTTTCTTCCCTCCTTAACGATTCTTAACGATTGATAACCATCAATCCGTCAGTCAATTAAATCAACGGTACTCACAAATGAAGAACATTGTTGTGTTCTTTCGATTGCTTGTGTTCGCGCTCAGTTTAACTTCATTTTCCATAAGTGAATTCATGACAAATGAGATAGATTTCTAATTCATCTGCTGGTAATTCGTTTCAACTTGTAACCCACAGAAATACAAATCAAACGGAAATAAAAAATTAATCCGGCACTTAACTGATTCAATTAGTAATTGTGATATTATTTCTTAGCGTCTTTCGGTCTCTTAGCACCGTACTTAGAACGTGCCTGTCTTCTCTTGGCAACGCCTGCTGTATCAAGTGTACCTCTGACAATGTGGTATCTGGTACCGGGTAAATCCTTAACCCTACCACCTCTGATCAGAACAACGCTATGCTCCTGAAGGTTATGACCTTCACCAGGGATATAGCTTGTTACTTCGATACCGTTGGACAGACGAACTCTGGCAATCTTACGAAGCGCTGAGTTAGGTTTCTTGGGAGTAGCTGTTCTAACTGCTGTACATACACCTCTCTTTTGGGGAGAAGATACGTCAGTAGCTCTCTTATTTAAGGAGTTAAAGCCTTTCTGTAATGCAGGAGCAGTTGATTTCTTCTCCATTGTCTGTCTTCCTTTTCTTACTAGCTGGTTAAATGTTGGCATTAATTTTTCACCTCCTGAAAATTATTAACAATCAAAAAATTCTGTGGTTTTTTGAAGCACTTTCGGACCCAATATAAGCATCCACAAAAAGCGCATTAAAAATACATTGCATGCAAAAATTTACACGCTATGTGATTATACTTTGTATATTACCAAATGTCAAGGACTTTTATGCAAAACAAAGCTTCACCAAACAAAGCTTCACCAACAAAGCTTCAGTCGGTAAAGCCATCCTCATCTACCACTATAGATAAAATGGAATGACTTGATAATTGAAAACCGGTATAGTAATATAGGATATATGAATAACAAATCTTTTTTATTTTCTGATAATAAGCATGGTTTATTTTAATTTATATTATATTATTTGAATAGTTTTAGATTTTAATTGTTTCAACTATTAATATGCATATATTACTATAACCTAGGAGGAACGCCCATGAAGGACATGGCTCAAACAGAGCGGCAAATTTTTATCCTTTTGCTGTTATCCGAAAACAAACGTGGCTATACCATCAATGATATTCATAATTCTTTGGAAAAATGGAATGTTATTGTCGATAAAAAGACGATAATGAGGGACATAGACAGTCTGTCCGGTATTTGTTTTATCTCGGAGGAAGAAAAAAGCGGGCGTACCTATTATACCTCCGATAAATTTCGCCTGAGAGATATTACCTTTACTTCACCTGAGTTGATTTCACTGGCATTTCTTTTGGAGCTTTTAAAACCTTACCAGTATATGACCATGGGTAAGACTTCTCAGGAATTAATACATAAACTGCTAGATAACACAACTAACCTAAACCGCGAATATATTAAACATTTTACCGGCCTTGTTACCATTAATACAAATGATTATATTAACGATGAGATTAATCCTGAAATTGAAGATCGCCTGCAGGCTGCCATACGAAACAAGCTGAAGGTTCGAATTATTTACCACAGTTTTGCCGGTGATGAGGATACCATCCGTATCATTCATCCCTATGAGCTGATGATTAACGATGGGGCTTTAAATGTCGTAGGTTACTGTGAGCTTCGAAGTGATATCCGGGATTTTAGGGTATCCCGCATTAAGGCAATTACTCTGCTGGAGGAAACCTTCCTTATACCACAGGATTATCACATCAATAAGGATCGCAAAAAATTCATTCATTTATCCGGAAATGTGAGTGAGCAGATTATAATAGCCTTTGACCCTCAGAATGCAAAATATATTAAAGAATATGAAGCAGATCTAGCTGATGAAATTGTTGATACCGAACACGGGATTACCTTTATAAGAAATACTGCCATAACTGAGGAATTGGTCCGATGGATTTTAAAATACGGTTCCGGTGCAAGGGTGCTCAATCCGCCCCATTTAAAGGAACGTATTAAGCAGGATCTTATGAAGACCTTGGATCAATATCATTCTTTTTAAGCTTTTACGCATTTCATGGATGTTATGTATATTAATAGAATTTATTTGCATTAAAATGCAAAAAAATAGTTGACATTATATTACAGAACGTATATACTGTTGTTACATTCATAATTTAATATTTTATAAAACCGATGAGTAAGAATAGTAGCTATGGTTATTTATTTCCAGAGAACTGCAGGTGGTGTGATTGCAGTAATAACGGCCGTAATGAATGGACTTACGAGGGTGGGAAGAAAAGCAGTTACTGCTGAGTAATGCCTGACGGAATCTCCATCCGTTATGAAGGGAGCATATATATTGGTATATGGATTAAGTGGGTGCTTAGCACCAAACCGGGTGGTACCGCAGAAGTTTATACAGCTTTTGTCCCAGTGATTTACTGTGACAAGGGCTTTTTTTATACCCAAAACCTGTCCTTTAATGCAATTCACCAGCAATACCGCACTCTAACGTTTGTTACCAGAATAATGAAAGGAGAATTACAATGTCTAAAAAAATTCCACACAGACTTTATCTTACCGAGGAGCAGATGCCTAAGCAGTGGTATAACCTGCGCGCTGACATGAAGGAGCTTCCTGCCCCCTTATTAAACCCGGGTACCTTACAGCCGGCTAAGCTCGAAGAACTTTATCCTGTATTTTGTGAAAAGCTGGCTGAACAGGAAATGGATAATACTACCAGATACATTGATATCCCAGAAGAAATCCAGGACTTTTACAAGATGTATCGTCCCTCCCCGTTAATCAGAGCTTACAACCTTGAAAAGGCGCTTGGGACACCAGCAAAAATATATTACAAATTTGAGGGCAACAATACCTCCGGAAGCCATAAGTTAAATTCCGCAATTGCTCAGGCTTACTATGCTAAGGAGCAGGGGCTTACCGGTCTTACTACTGAAACCGGTGCCGGACAATGGGGTACTGCACTTTCTGAGGCATGTGCATATTATAACCTTCCACTTACCGTATTTATGGTTAAAGTCTCTTATGAACAGAAACCCTTTCGCAAATCCGTTATGCAGACCTTTGATGCAGAAATCATTGCTAGTCCGAGTAATACAACAAAAATAGGCCAGATGATTTTATCTAAGGATCCGAACACCGGTGGAAGCCTTGGCTGTGCAATTTCCGAAGCGATCGAAAAGGCTGTATCCACTCCCGGTTACCGCTATGTATTAGGCTCCGTATTAAACCAGGTTTTATTACACCAGTCCATCATCGGGTTAGAATCGAAAGCCGCAATGGAAATGCTGGATGAATATCCGGATATCGTCATTGGCTGTGCCGGAGGCGGCTCTAACCTTGGAGGGTTAATTGCACCTTTTATGCAGGATAAATTAACAGGTAAGGCATCACCCCGAATCTTAGCGGTAGAACCCGCCTCCTGTCCTTCCTTTACACGCGGAAAATATGCCTATGATTTCTGCGACACAGGCAGAGTTACACCGCTGGCAAAAATGTATACCTTAGGCAGTAGCTTCATGCCTTCAGCCAACCATGCGGGAGGCTTAAGATATCATGGTATGTCTCCGATATTATCAAAGCTTTATCATGATGGCTACATGGAAGCAGTTGCGGTTGAGCAGACCAAGGTATTTGAAGCTGCTGTATTCTTTGCAAAACAAGAAACCATCCTCCCTGCTCCCGAGTCCGCCCATGCCATCCGAGCTGCCATCGATGAAGCTTTAAAATGTAAGGAAACCGGCGAAGCAAAAACTATCCTGTTCGGTTTGACGGGTACCGGATATTTTGATATGACAGCGTATAATGCTTTTTTAAACGGCAGCATGTCGGACTACATTCCTACAGATGAAGATTTACAGAAGGGCTTTGATGAATTACCGGAAGTTCCAAACCAATAACGCTTACATTCTATTATAGATTTTCTCCTAAATGAAGAAAGAGCTGCCTAAGTTATTACCTGGCAGCTCTTTCTCTTTATTTCTATAATATCTCCACTTCTACTCCTCATCCTATGTTCCTTGCTCTCTTCCATAATTAGATGTTTGCGAAACTTATATTCTGTATTAATTGCGCACACAACATATACTACTCCGGAGCGGAAGTTAAGCCCGAAGGAAACGCTTAAGCGGAGGAATAGT
>JARBTJ010000095.1 GCA_029240245.1 Herbinix sp. | reverse complement strand
TTTTTTATTTCATTGTAAAACTATACAATTTGTCATAAAGCAAACTGATGATTTTGTACAATAAATAGGTAAGGCTTTATTGACATACCTTAAATTTAATTATATAGTTAATAACAAAGCTGATGCAAAGGAGATTGCTATGCCAACAACAATTAAAGACATTGCCAAGGTTGCGGGTGTCTCAGTGGGTACCGTGGACCGGGCTTTAAATAACCGCGGAAGAATAAAGCCGGAAGTCGCTGAAAATATAAAAAAAATAGCAGCCGAATTAAATTATCGTACAAACACAGTTGCAAAATCCCTTGCAATCCGTAATAAAAACCTGAAAATTGCCGTTGTTCTACATATCCAGCATAATGACTTTTATGATGAGGTCATAAAGGGCATCAAGCAGGCTGAGGAAGAAATCCAGGACTTTGGCATATCGATTGATATCTTTGGCTGCCCGGATTTTAATGCGGTGGAGCAGCTTAAATTAATTAATCATGCCATATCAGACGGTGCACATGCTATCGTTATTGCTCCTATTAACGATCAATTAATTACAAATCGTTTAAAAGAATTGAATGAGCTAAGTTTCCCGGTTATATTTCTAGCCAATTTACTTCATGAGATTCCATCTTTTTCTTCGATCAGCTGTGATTATTACCGCTCTGGAAGAATTGCCGGGAGATTAATGAATCTGCTATCCGGCAATAAAGGTCAAATGTTAGCTTTTCTCCCTTCCTTTTCTATGCTGGGGAATCAAAAGCGTATGGAAGGCCTACGTGATTATCTGAACCAATCAGAACAAGGTATCCAGCTAAAAGAAATTATTGAATTAACAAATGATAATCTTACGGATTATTGTACGGTTTTAGAAAAGCTAAAGGGTAGTCCTTCTGTAAAATATGTACTATATTGCGGAAGTGCCAAAGCCGGCTTACAGGCTATTAAGGATTGCGGCAGAAAGATTATATCTGTGTTTTATGATTTCGCGCTTCCAACACAGGAGGCTCTCATTGACGGGCGCATTGCAGCTGCCATATTACAGGATCCGGAGATTCAAGGCTATCAATCCATTATGACTTTATTTAATTTTTTTACCTCAAATAAAATCCCGGAAAAGCAAATATTAATCCCTAGCAGAATTGTTGTGAAAGAATGTGTCGATTAAATCAAATAACAAAGTAATCTCTTCCCAACAGTTCCTGCAGATTGAAAAAGGGGATGCCGCATACTACAATTTTGCGACATCCCCTTTTCCTTACTATGGCCTGCTACTTACTTTCCTGTATTGATATTTCGTTTATTATGATATAAAACGCTGAGTAAGATCAAGGATACTATTACTCCCAAAGCAGATAAGAATCCTGTGGAGTGATCACCTGTTTTAGGCAGATCTTCTGTTGTATCCGCTTTGTTCTCCGTCGCAGAAGCTGAGGTTTCATTTATGCCTCTAGCCGGTGATACTGTAATTTTATTATCAACAGCTGTGACAGACGGAGATTCCTTCGTGTTACTGATTGATGTCTCTATATCAATGGAGCCTTGTGAATTATCACTAATTGTCCGAGGCCAAAGTGTATAACTATTCTTACCGGTCTTCAGATCGGCAAAGGGGCCAACAATTGTATCTTCCCTGCTTCTGCTATTTCCCAGAATATCAGCATCAACATCCGGAGCATAGAATTCCTGCCTTAAAAATTCATAGATTCCCGTGTTCCCTAAATATTCACCCGTGATGGCTGGTGCATTAATACTGGTGCAGCTATCATCAACAGTGAGTGTTAATTTAAAGCTATCCTCAGTTGCATCAACCGTATAGCTACCTCCGCTGCTTTCCACACTGTTTGCATCTGCAAGGTATCCCCTCGCTTGTGCATACTGATGATCAATTTTCTTAGCACCGCCATAATATACATTATAATCACATTCATTGCCATACATTAAGGTGCCAGATCCGACTGTTTTCTGATATGCTTCTTTCCATGCAATCGGAAGCTTCCCAACCTCCGGATGTGACCAACTTCCACCGCTGTAATCCGGATTTACACCTGCTTCCTTCGAAAGAACAACTTCAGTATAGCTACCATTATAATCTTTTTCTGATACCTCACTTTCATTCGTTGTACCGCTTGGTCCATTTTCAAAGAAAATATTATTTAACATCTTGTTATATCTATTATAGGTTTCAAATCTGCTGGTAGAATTTCCAACCGTCGAAATAATATCCAGGGTTCCTGGTTTAACGATACGCATGGCACGTTGATATCCATCCCAGCCCTCCGAACCGATAAATCCCCATTTACCAAGTCCTGGCCAGGAACGTTTTGCACTATCCTCCGGCGTATTCAAAAAAAGATTATTCACAAAATACGTATTGCTTGCGGACATAATATGCCAGCCTACCCCCACAAATACATTATTATCACACAGGGAGTACCCGGCATTCACCTCATAATCAATATAGGTAAAGCCCTGTCCGTCTCCTTTACAGTAGAAAACGTTATTGGATACGCGTGTTCCATCACATTCGGAATCCAGCCAAATCGGATATACAGCCCAGGTCTGATCACTATAAAAGTAATTGTCATGAATATAAATACCCCAGCCTCCGCTGACATCCTTAATATATGCTTCGGAGAGCAGTCCCGTATTTAGCGTATTGTTATTACTAAGGGTACATCCATAAATCTCTGTATATGCTCCCCGATATGCCATCATACCGTTGGTTCCATTATTATAAACCTTGCAGTACCGGATAATATGATGCCCATAAAGCTCAGGTTCACCACCGTTTAGATCCTCCTGCATTCTTGAGCCATTTCCGTAATCAATTGCAACCCCTCTGGATTCAGTGACTTCGCAGTTTTGAATAATCCAATAAAAGCCTCCATTCGTTGATATTGCTCCAGCCATGGTCTTTGCCTTTGTCTGCCAGAAGTCAATTGTTTTAGGACCACAGCCGTGCATTGCAGTAATTCCGTCAATCGTTATATAGCCCTGGTTCCAGGCTGCGGTTATGCATTGCTTTCTTTTGTTAATCTCTGTAACATTAACCGCATCAGTAGGATCAGCTTTCGCAAAATTAGCATAAATAGTCGTCCTGCCCGTTGAGCTTTCAACCTCAGCATACCAGGAGTAATCTGTTTTCTTTAATTCCTCCATAGACCAAACCTGCTGAAAAATAATATCCTTCATATATACACTGCCGCAGGAAAAGTAGTTAGAATATTTAGACCCTTTCGACATCCACCACTCATTAAACGGATTAAAGGAACCAAAGTAGTCTTTTTCCTTGGTAATAACATATACTCCCTCATCCGTGGTTTTTTTCCATTCAGAGGCACTGACTACCTCAGATCCGGTTATAATAACCTTTTCTCCTTCTGCCACCTTTATCGTTACTCGGTTTTGTTCATCTGTTCCTCCGCGAGGCAATACTACCTCTTCACGATAGGTTCCTCCAAATATTTCGATTGTGTCTCCGGGCTGCACGATATTAGCCGCAGCCTGGATTGATGTAAAATCCCCGGTACCATCCTTTTTCACCTTATACACATTAGCTTTGCTGCTAGCTTCAGCTTCTGCAACTGTTGCTCCGCCCGCTAACTGAAATACTGATAATAATACTATACATAAAATAGCAATTGCAAAACCAAATCTCAAAGATTTCTTTTTAATCTGTAACATAAACACCTCTCCCTTTTGCACTAAGTTTTCAGCTGGCAGCCTGACCGAAAAACTTATGTTATTATTTTGAATTACTTAATATGAAAAACTTCTCAACTACTTCACCATATGGTTTCAGCAATAGGTTTTTGCTGAAATCTATCATTCTTCTCAAGACGTAGTCTCTCTGTCTTTCTTCCCGTATGCTGCCCCCTCAGCTTCTACCTCATCACAATGTCTATAGGAAGACTTTAATTTGTATGAATGAGGATATACGAGATACCGTGTTGCTTATAACCAGTATATTTTACTTCTATTACTCACCTCCTTATTTTAACCTGACGACACCTTAACAATTAAGTTAATAATACCGCCAGTATAAGTTACATAGCCCTGACCGGAATCTAGTAAGCTATTCATTTCGTAGTAAATACATGATTTGCGTTTACGCATACGCGCTTTATGGGAGATTGATTACTAATATTTTTTGTATATATGTTATATATTATTAGATATACCATCTGTAACTTTAGGATTATATACCAATTTGATAAAGATATTTCAAAAACACTTGCATATTCATACAATGCGTTAACGTTAACGCATTGTAGTTTTAGTATATTATCACAATTTTATCCTGTCAATCACTTTTTATCAAAAATTACCATTCTTCCCTTGAATTATAACTTTCCCGGAATACAGATGCACCATCAGCCAACATAAATGATCAAATATACTCAGCTGCGTATTACATACTATCTTATATATACTAAAACTTATACCATCATTGGAGATATCCCCTTGCATAATCCCACGAATTATAAGAGCAACCATACTATATCCTCTGAAGATGCTCCTGTGTTAATTCAATAAAATTATATATAACCGACGATTTAAGCGTTCAAACAATTTGGTTTTATAGTGCTCTTCCATTTCTCTTATGACGACACTTACTTATCATCAATATTTTTGCAAATCATATGAAATGTTCTTTGAAGCCTGTCTGCCCCAGATGCTGGAGATAGCAGACAAGCTGCGTAACAGACGTTAGAAAAGTACACGCAGTTCTATTTTCTGCCCATACTCTTATAAAGCAGAGGCATTGACTTTCCCGTACCGAGAAACAATGGATGTTAATTACGACCTCTAGTTCTCGATGCTCCGGCTGAGTACCTCTGCCTTTTCTTTCCCGGCAGGCATCAGCATTGCCAAAATTAAAGCTATTACTGTAATCGCAATTAGGAGCAAGAACAGCACATGTAAAGAACTGTTCAGCGACAGAACGATATGATCTGCGCTAACAGCCACGTCATGAGCCTCGGATCCATATAGATTGCTTGGATTAACA
>JARBTJ010000094.1 GCA_029240245.1 Herbinix sp. | reverse complement strand
TCCACTTGATACGGAAGGCTGGTATGCAACCGAATGTCTGGATGAGGACGTGTTATCCAATAATATATACCGGACATTTTTCCTGATTGTTTTTATTATCCTGATGGCTTCCAGCATGATCGGAATTCTTCTCTCCTGGTTTCTATCCAAAACAGTGAATGTTCCTGTTGAGAAGCTTCAGGAACGTATGAAGCGAATTGAAAACGGTGACTTTTCGAGAGATCCCTCCACGGAATGGAACCACGAACTTGGGGATATCGGAAAGCATATCAATGATTTGTCTGAAAACGTACTTTCTTTGATGAACCAGAGAATTAAGGATGAGCGGCAAAAGAAGGATTATGAGTATAAAATGCTGCAAAGTCAGATCAATCCTCATTTTCTATACAATACACTAAATTCCATTAAATGGATGGCTACCATTCAAAATGCCCCTGGCATTGCTGAAATGACCACAGCCTTGTCACGCTTGCTAAAGAACATTTCCAAGGGCACTACTAACCTGGTTTCTATAAAACAAGAATTATCCCTGCTGAATGATTACTTTACGATCCAGCAATACCGGTATGGCGGTACAATAAAGCTGCATTATGATGTCGAAGATGAATTCTTAACTTCCTGTCAGATATTGAATTTCACCCTGCAGCCCCTTGTGGAAAATGCAATTTTTCATGGAATTGAACCAAAAGGGAATGCGGGAAATATTGAAATCCATATCTATCAGGATCAAAATACGGATATTCATATCGATGTCACCGACGACGGTGTGGGAATGGATCCCAGTGTTGCTGTAAGGCTGCTTGATAGCGAAGCTCCAACGGAATCCTCTTTTTTCAAAGAGATCGGAATCCGTAATGTCCATAAACGATTACAATACGAATTTGGAAATAACTATGGTCTGTCCGTAACCAGTATGCCTGATCAATTCACAACAATATCCATACTGCTGCCGTTCCAGAAAGATTACCTGGATCCGGATGCATTAAACCAGGAGGTATGAAATGTTAAAATTATTAATTGCCGATGATGAACCTTTAGTTCAAGCCGGCATCAAATCCATGCTTAATTGGGAAGATTACAACATTAATATAATCGGAACTGCCATGAACGGTGCTGTCGCCTATGATATGATTAAAGAACATACTCCCGAAATTGTTATTACGGATATTAAAATGCCCGTAATGTCCGGACTTGAGCTTGCAAAAAAATGCTACGAGGATCAGATATCCCTGCCTGTATTTATCATCCTGACCAGCTATGAAGAATTCCAGTTCGTAAAGGAAGCTATTACTTATCAGGTGGTGGATTATCTGGTTAAGCTGGAATTAACACCGGAGGTTCTCGGTGACTCTATCAGACGTGCCATAAGTAAAGTATCAAGTCTGCAAAAACCCAAGGATAAGCCGGATACTTCCATCAATAGCATTTACCTGCTAAAAGAACAATTTTATACAAGGCTAATCCTGAATCTCTTTGAATCTGAACAGCAATTTAAAACTCAGTCTGATAACTTAAATATGAATTTTACCTATCCGGCCTTTGCCGCCAGTTATGTGGAAATACATAGCGAAAAATCGAATGATATGTCTGCGGAACAGCGCTTCAATCTCTATACCAGCAGCCTGCAGATCGTCAGCGAGCTGACTGCCAAATATATTCCTTGCCATGTTCTGTCCCTTGATACAAAGCACTTTGCAATCATTTTCTTTTTTAATCAGGGAATTGTGGATGGATATAAAAATCTTATCAAAAATGCAATAGAACAGGTAAAAACCATGCTATTTAATTATTATACTGTTTCAATATATGCCAGTATTGGTTCCCTTGTAACTGCTCCAATACAGATTGCTTCCTCCTTCCAGGACGCTAAGCAGGCTTTTACTCAGATTAGTTCCCAAAATCCAGTTCTTTTTGCAGAGGATATCTCCTATCAGCATGCGCCGAAAACTGTATTTAATATGTCCTTATTCAAGGAGGATATCCGAAAAGCCTATGCGGAATTTGATGAAAAGGCTCTTTATGACATTTTCACCTCCATTATGGAACTGTTTGAACATCATCCGGCTCATTATGTGCAGGCTCTGGATGCTGCCTGTAATATCCTCTACCTGTCACTTTCTCTTCTAAACAACGGAGAACAGATCGTATCTGAAATATTTAAACACAAAAATAACGGTTACCGCTCCCTTTATGAATTGACCAGTGTAGAGCAGATTATAGAGTGGCTCACTCTGTTCCGGAACGGTCTCTGTGAAAGCTTCTCCAAACACCATAAGGACTATAAAAATCATATTGTCATCAACGTCAAAAAATATATCCGTGAGCATGTGGCTGAAAAGCTTACTTTGAATAAGGTAGCCGAAGTGTTTAACATCAGTCCGAATTACCTTAGTGTCCTCTTCTCAAAATATAATGATGTTGGTTTTACGGACTATATTAATCAATGTAAGATTGATGCCGCGAAAAAAATGCTGTCCGACGGAGATTATAAGATTTATGAGATTTCCGATATTTTTGGTTTCGAGAGTGCTTTTTATTTTAGCCGCGTCTTCAAAAAAGTCACCGGTGTATCACCCAGGGATTATTTAAATCAGGTTTCAGAATAAATTCAAAAAAATAGTGATGATAATCGTAAAATAATTCATTTAAATTTAGAACAGAAAATTTATAATAAAACTAGAAAAATAGTTTCGATGCTTTTCTGGTTTTATTTTTCTAAAATAATAACATAATCGTCTGCTGACTTAATCGCAACGCTGCGATTTGTTATTCATGACAAGTGAATCAGCTTGCTGATTCATCTTGTTCAACCTTAACGATCATGTGACCGCGAGGTCACTCCATGTCGGAAGTGAATTATGTTTTTAAATAATTCACACTATTCACGGAGGACGACAAATGTTCTATGAAATTGCTTTGAAGTATTCTGCACCCTTAAAAGATTTTCAACCCTTTTCTACCAGCACCGAGCGTTCCTCCTGGGACTCCCTGGATTCTGAATGGAAAGAAGAAGCCGTAAAACTGGGAGAAACCTACCTCAGATATCAGTATCCTTACCTGACAGCTACTGACTTCATGGACTTTACAAAAACCGGTAACCGGGTTCGTTATGAAAACAAATTCTTTGCTAAGCGGCATGCGCTGAATGCCCTCATCCTGGCGGAATGTACGGAAAATAATGGTCGGTTTATCGATGATATCATCAATGGTATCTTCTCTATTTGCGACGAACCTGCCTGGCAGCTTCCCCCTCATAATTCCTATGTACGGGATACCCCACAGCTGCCGCTGCCGGATGTTACTGCTCCTGTGCTTGATTTATTCGCCTGCGAAACCGGAGCACTCCTAGCCACAGCATATTATCTTTTAAATCAGGAATTGGATCAAATCAGCCCTTTTATTACGAAGCGGATCCATAACGAGATTCAGCACCGAATTCTCTACCCTTACTTGAATCATCACTTCTGGTGGATGGGCAACGGGCAGGAACCCCTGAACAACTGGACTATCTGGTGCACCCAGAATGTGCTTCTATCTGTTTTCTTGACCAATGGGGAGGAATATATAAAAGAGGCAGTCTTCCAGAAGGCCTGCCGGAGTATCGACTATTTTCTAGCAGAGTATGGTGAGGATGGCTGTTGTGATGAGGGTGCCCAATATTACCGCCATGCCGGACTTTGCCTGTTCAATGTCCTGGAGCTATGCAACACGGTAACCTCAGATGCCTTTGCCTCCCTCTATCAAAATACCAAGATAAGAAATATAGCATCCTACATCTTAAATGCACATATTCAGGATAAATATTATGTCAACTTTGCCGACTGTTCTCCCATTGCGGGAAGAGCCGGGGTCAGGGAATTTTTATTTGCCAAACGGATTCAAAACAAAGCCATGATGTGCTTTGCCGCATCAGATTTTAAAGCAGGCTTGCCGACATCCCTGCTCCTGCCCTCGGAAAACAATTTGTATTACCGATTACAGAATGCATTTACCGTGAAAGAAATAAGGGCATATGACACCTCCCCGCCTGTTTGCCATTCCGACATCTACTATCCAAGCGTGGGCTTGTTTGCTGTTCGGGATTCCCATCTATATCTGGCCGTAAAGGCAGGAGATAATGCAGACAGCCACAACCATAACGATACCGGAAGCTTTACCATATACAAAGACGGAAAGCCCATGTTCATTGATGTCGGAGTCGAAAGCTATACGAAAAAGACCTTTTCTCCCGACCGGTATGAAATCTGGACAATGCAGTCCGCATATCATAACCTTCCTACGATTAATGGTTTTATGCAAAAGGATGGAGAGGCATACAGGGCGAAACATGTCTCTTACCAGCTCGGTGATTCCCTGTGTGAAATAAAGCTGGATATTGCAGAAGCCTATCCGAAGGAATGTAATCTTCTGGCTTATCATCGCCATGCCCTACTGCATAAAGATAAAGAGATTGTTATTAAAGATAGTTTCACCTTCAGAGAACCTACGGATACTAATGGAAATACCGTGCAGGTTGTCTTAAGTCTGATGACTTATGAGAAACCTGTATTGCAGTATTGCGAGCGTGATCCACGATTGCAGCATCCCGAGCACGATCCCCGATTGGCAATCGGCACATTGGGAACCTTGGGAGTAAAGGGAGGTATTCTTCTTGATATAGAAAAGATACCGGTTACAGATCCCCGTCTTATGCTGGCTTGGGAGCATGAAATCTACAGGATCTTAATACTGGCAGACTCCACCGGAATAGAGCTGACTGTCACATGAAGCAATAACTTCGCTGGAACTTATTGTATTGTCGCTTGAAATAGCAAAATTTAATGTCTCTTGATTTTTCGCAGCAACACAGAAAAGATTTATCAAGTAAAACCTATTCACATAAAATGGAGTGTAAAGAAAAGTTATTTATAAACACTTTCTTCACACTCCATCATTTACTATCATTAATACTCTATCTCATCACTTCCGTATAACTCGAACTGTGACAAAGCCGGAAACGGTGAAGCATCCTCTGCTTTGATCAAATG
>JARBTJ010000093.1 GCA_029240245.1 Herbinix sp. | reverse complement strand
TGTACATGATTCCTTTAAGAAAATTATCATTGTGAAGGATGTTATAAATGTAAAAAGGGACGAGGATGGAATTACAATGATGAGTGTATATGATTTCTTGTTGCAAGATAATAGTCTGGAACTATAGAAGAATGCGACACAACATAGGATACCACGATGGATTATTATTTACGACAATCTTACGACAGATTTACTACCATTTATAAAGAGTTGTTGAGAAAAATGAATTGGTAATACTAACAGAATATGCAATAAATAAGGAAATGAAGACTACTGAAAGTCGCGGTTTAGTATTATTATTCGGTATATCATTGTTTAATAATCCAATGTTCAATTTACTGACTTTCGATTGATGAATGGGTATAGAAACAGTAGCGAGATTATCAAAATACAGTTTATAAACATTTAAATATATAATGGTTTGTAAAATTAAATTAACAAACTCTGCGAGCATTAATAAAATTATAACTCGAAGATAACCGACTCGAATGGAAAAAATAATATGTATTGCTATTGTAAGCACAAAATGGTATAATAAAGCTGAGAAATGGAAATACTATGTTTTGAAAAGGAGTGAATATTATGGCAGCAAAATCAGCTAACTTATATGCTAGAATAGAGCCGGATGTAAAGGAACAGGCAGAAAATATTTTGAATACTCTTGGTATCCCGGCATCCAATGCAATTAACATGTTTTATAAACAGATTATTTTAAATAGGGGACTACCTTTTGCGGTAAAAATTCCAAATACAAGACCCGTAAGTGTGGCAGAGCTTTCTGAAGCCCAGTTAAATGCAGAACTGGAGAAAGGATATGCGGATATGGTGGCAGGAAGAACCAAACCTGCAAAGCAGGTATTTGCTGATATTCGCAAAGATTATGGTATATGATTTATGAAGTAATTACCACCGATCAGGCAGATGCAGATTTGAGAGGCATTTATGAGTATATCGCATTTGAACTGCTTTCTCCGGATAATGCGACAGGGCAGCTTAACCGGTTAGAAGAACGTATCATAGGGTTGGAGGAATTTCCTGAAAAATTCAAGCTTTATGAGAAAGAACCATGGCATAGCAGAGGGTTAAGAAGAATGCCTGTTGATAACTATCTAGTATTTTATATTCCAAATCAGAAAGAAGTTATTGTAACCGTAATTCGTGTTATGTATGCAGGAATGGATGTTGACAATCAGCTTATGAATCTCACAGAAATGTAAATGACAACAAAATAAAACCACAAAGCGTAAAGGCGTATGAGATATAACTGTTTCATACGTCTTTTTTCGTTTCAAGTATTAATATATCAAGCTATTCAGGCTTTTCATGTTGGATTCATTTGGCAATATTTAATTTTGCTGATATAATTAGTTTCACTACAGTAGTGAAAGTTGATATGCTCGATGAAAAGGAGTTCTGCTAAAAAACAATTAGAACAGGGAGATAACAAAGATGGAATATCATAGACTGGATCCTTATCCGATCCCAAAAGACAAGACCCCAATATATGTTAATGAGCCATGGCTGATTGATGATTCAATTATGGATGTTAAACCAGATACCAGGGAACCAGAACCGCAAGAAGATAATGTTCGGGTCTATATTCCGCTGGACATTAACAGAAAAGCGGTTCATAGGAGATTACAGATGACGATCACGCGTTATGGTGAGGCAAACGAAAAAAATGAATCCGATTTTCATATGGACGTCGAAGCTATTATCTCGCAGGTTGAAATTTATGATCAGATATGGTTTGTGAGACATACGCCACCCGAAGGAAAACATAGCAATGAAGCGATTGCACTTGTGAAAGAGATTATTACGTTGTTGGAAGAGATTCCAGACGGATGCGCTGAAACATTTCCTTTTGAAATGATTGACGCTTTAAAAGGCGAGTATTTACAAAATCGTGTAAGAAATTAAGGAGGTTAGCAAATAATCTCGACATGGAACTAAATCAGGCTGGACACCATAGATAGCCGTTATTATACGATTTATCATATAAAAGTTTAAAAAGATAATAAAACAGGCTTTTTATAACCTATAATAAGCGAAAAATAAACTTGGTGTAATAATTTAATCATATTGGTATGGTGTTTTAATAAACTCCAATCAAAAGATTGAGCGGAGATTGAGTGAAGTTCATTCAAAGATAAATTATGAAAATCTATTGTTATTAAAGAGTGTGTGAAGGATAAAGAAATAATTACGCTAAGGAAAGTTGAGCGAATGGTTGGATACTCACCTGCATCAACAAATTGTCAGCATCCAGACAGGGACTTGGATTCGGAGAATACCGATGAGAGGACTTCGCTGGATGTTTTGATTATATGCTTAAATTTGTTAAATTTCGTTGCCAGAAACGTTTTAGCAGAAACAGTGTGATAAATACAAAACTTTTTTAGCAAAACATTGATTTGTATAAAAAGTTTTGATATTATCATAATTAAAATTTGATAATAAAGTTTTGATAACATAAGGACCTTGGTAAAATAGTAGAAGATAATACTATTTAAATAATACCTCAGGAGTCTTTGAAGTCGATTTTGTTCGGGAGAAAGAAGGCAGTAATCGAAGGCACGTTATTTAGATAACATAGTAAAAAGGTGGTGGTCCGGGTGATCAAAATACGATGCATAGTAGAACGAATTACATATCAGAATCCGGAAAATGGTTATACGATTCTTAAGGTAAATGTAAAAGGATATGACGATCTGGTCACCGTTGTCGGAAGCCTTCTGGATGCCAATGTTGGTTCTGTGCTTCTGATTGACGGAGACTGGAAGATTGATACCAAATATGGCAGGCAGTTTATAGCGCAAAAATGGGAAGAAACCATGCCGGCAAGCATCTATGGAATAGAGAAATATCTTGGAAGCGGTTTGATTAAAGGAGTAGGTCCAAAGTTTGCAAAAAGAATCGTTCTAAAATTTGGTACGGACACCCTCACAGTCATTGAAGACAATCCGGATGCGCTGATTCAAGTTGAGGGGATTGGAAATAAGAGAGTCGGTATGATTAAGGAGAGCTGGGAGCGGCAAAAGGAAGTAAAGAATATCATGCTTTTTCTACAGGAGCATGGCGTAAGCACCTCCTTTGCAGCTAAGATCTATAAGGCATATGGTAATGAAAGCATAGAAAAAGTAAAGGAAAATCCGTTTCGCCTTGCAGACGACATCTGGGGAATCGGCTTTAAGACTGCAGATAGCATTGCCCAGAAGCTTGGTTTTGGAAAGGAAACCTACGTGCGTTTGCGCAGCGGTATTATGTATACGCTTAGTGAATTGGCAGACGAAGGGCATACCTATTCCATCAGGGAGCAATTAATTGAAAAGGCGATTGCACTGCTGGAGGCCGAACAGGAATGTATCGTAACATCGATCGATCTGATGCTTAAGGAAAAAGATCTGATTCAAGAGGGGGATGCGATCTACCTACCACCTTTCTATTATGCGGAAACAGGAGTGGCAAATAAGCTGTTAAGGCTGGCAGCTCAGCCGGCAGGAGACAAGCTGTGGTCGCGCCTTTTAAAAGCACGCATAGAAACCGGAAACGATGCATTATCCGTGGATGTAGAGAAAATTGAAGCCACTGTAAATATGAAATATGAAGAGGTGCAAGGGGATGCAATCCGACAAGCAGCCATGGCGAAGGTAATGGTACTGACTGGTGGTCCCGGAACGGGTAAGACGACTACCACACAGGGAATCATATCAGCTTACCGCGCTTATGGTCTGAATATTTTATTATCAGCTCCTACGGGAAGGGCTGCGAAGCGAATGACGGAAGCAACCGGATTGGAAGCAAAGACCATTCACCGCTTGCTGGAATGTAAACCACCGGAGGGTTATCAGAAGGATGAAGAGAATCCTTTGGAAGGTGATGTGCTGATTGTGGATGAATGCTCCATGATTGATATCATCCTGATGAATTCTCTGTTAAAGGCGATACCGCAGAGCATGAGACTTATTTTGGTGGGAGATATTGACCAGCTTCCCTCTGTTGGAGCTGGCAATGTATTAAGGGATATCATCGAATCAGGTCGCTTCCCGGTAATTCGTCTTACTAGGATCTTCAGACAGGCACAGACCAGCCGCATCATTATGAATGCACATAGAATAAATCAGGGTAAAGTGCCGGATATCTCCAATGGAAAGGATACCGATTTCTTCTTTGTTCCGATGGAAGAAGCAGAGAAGGTGGTTTCTGAAATTGTAAAGCTTGTGAAGAATAAGCTTCCGAAGTACTATAAGATGTCATCCTCAATGATTCAAGTCCTAACACCAATGCAAAGAGGAGTTGTAGGTGCAACCAATCTGAACCTGGCATTACAGGAGGCTCTTAACCCTGCGGGAGAAGGTCTTCGCCGTAGTGGTTCTGTCTTCCGTACCGGGGATAAGGTTATGCAGATCAGGAATAATTATGATAAAGAGGTTTTTAATGGAGATATTGGAAGCGTTACAGCGATTGATCTGGAGGACCGCACTTTAGCAATTGATTTTGACGGCAGACAGCTTTCGTACGACATAACAGAATTAGATGAAATCGTTCATGCCTATGCCACTACCATCCATAAGGCCCAAGGATCAGAATATCCGATCGTTGTAATGCCAATTCTCATGAATCATTATGTGATGCTTCAGAGAAATCTGATCTATACGGGTATCACAAGAGCGAAAAAGATATTGGTCATGGTGGGAACTAGGAAGGCACTAGCCTATGCCGTGAGTAATGTTACTGTAACAAAGCGAAATACATTGCTGAGGGAACGGCTGCAAGGAGTGTTTTCTATACCTGGTGAAACTCATAAGGTTATTTCTTATCTTGAACTGATGGATACAAAGAATGCTGCCGAAGCTAGGGATATTACGGTATTCAAGAATTCTGAATTTGGAAACTCTTATGAGGCAAAAGGCGCTTTGGAATACAATTCAATGGAAGAGAGCAGAAACCAGAACTTGCGCGTCGCTGAAGAATCAAGCTATCTTATAAAAGAAGTAACTGCAGATTTGAATCATCGAATGGGTTTATATTAGGCAAAATTAAAGAAATTACCAATATGAGTTTACCTGAAATATTGTCTGACGAATCAGGAGAGGAAATACCATACAAAGG